>DASZCS010000059.1:0-55302 GCA_035942855.1 Pyrinomonadaceae bacterium
GGGCGACACTCTTTCTCCCGTTTATGTTGTCTGCTAACGAGCGGCCGACGTGTTTAGCGTGGGCTGCTCGCGCGAATCGTCACTTCCGTGCCGCTGCGCAGGTCGAGGTCGTCGCTGCCCTGCACGTAGACGGAGCCAGCGCCGCCGCCAGCACCGAGCACCGCGCCGATGGCCGCGCCCTTGCCGCCGCCCGCAATCGCGCCGATGATCGCGCCGACCGCCGTGCCGATGGCCGTGCGCTGCACGGTCGTGTCGGTGCGGCTGCTATCCTGCACCGTACCCTCTGTGTCCACGCGGACGCTCTCGCCGTTCACAGTGCGAACGTTCTCCACGAAGCCGGAGAAGTTATAAGTGCGCCCGTCGCGCATGCGTATGCGGTCGAAGTTGAAGGTCAACTCCGAACGACCCGTGACGCGCCCCGAACGATTGACCTGCGAGACGTGCCCCTCGATGGTCGCGCCCGAATACTGCGAAGGCTCGCGCACGGTCATCGTGAAGCGGTCGCCCTCACGCGTGTTGCGCGTGTTCAGGTCGTTGTTCAGAGTGGCGATCAAGGTCGTGCCGTTCGTGATGATGTGATCGTTCACGCTGCCGCCGACGGTTCCGGTCGTCGGATAACCCGCGCCGCCCTGATAGACGTCGAAGCGTGCCGTGTCGGCCGTGCGGTCGTAGACGCTGCGCACGACGACGGGAGCGCTGACGTTCGGCAGATTGATGCGGCGCGTCACCTGCAAGCGACGGCCGTTGTTGATCGGGTCGAACGTGACGGCGAAATCGTTGTTGAAATCACCCACGCTGCTGAAGGTCAACTGATCGCCGTTAAAGGCCGCGCGAGCGCGGATCGTGTTGCCGTTTGCGCCGCGCTCGGTGCGTTCCGTACCGTCGGCGATGAAGTTGATCTGCGGCGCGCGCGTCGAAGCGATGGTCACGTTATCGCCGCGCCGTTCGATAGCGATCTCGGCCGGCGACTCAAGACGCGCCACGAGCGTGTCGTAGGCGCGGCGACGGTCGCGCGCCGGCAGACTATTGGTCGCCAGTTGCGCTTCGCGGCGCGGGTCTTCGCTCAAGGATGCGTTGAGACGGTACGTGCCGGTCAGCCCCGTGTCGTAGTTGTAGTTGTTGTCCGTGGGCGGGTAGGTCGTGTAGGGCGCATTGTTCGTGCGATTCCAGGCCACATTGTACATGCCCGCCAGTTGATCGAGGTCGGTTCTCAAGGCTGCCCAATCCGTCTGGGCGCGCGGGGTCACACGGTTGCCCCGGTTCGTCATGAAACGGTCGAGACGCGAGGCACGCGCCAGGAGCGCTTCCACGTCGGCGGTCGCCAACTGCTGCTGGTCGTAACGCTCGCGCACGTGATCGACAATGTGTGTGAAATCGTCGAGCACGTTAGAGATGTTTTCTTCGCGGCGCGTGCCGTCAAGCCGGCTCTGGTCGAGCGACTGGCTGAGGCTCAGGCGGAAACGCTCCGCATTGGCTTCGAGTCTTGTGAGGAGTTGTCGCGTCTGGTACGTGTTGTTGCGATAGACCGGGCGGCGGCGCGTCGTCTGTGCCTCCACGCCGACGAGGCCGAAGCTCAACATCGCCAACACCATTAACGCTGAAACGATTTGTCTTGCCTTATTCATTTATTCTTCCCTCCAAATTTGCTGTTTCATTGGTCAAAAAACTTTCCAACTTGCCCGCAGGCCGCAAAAAGTTTGAGGATGCGTCTCTGCGAGTTCTGCATTGTGGGGGGAGTGATGTTTGAAATTGAGGAGAGATACCCACCTTGTTTTTGAGCGACGACGAACTTATATAGCCCTATCGTCCACTTCAAATCTCGATAGCGCAAACCGCATGCAGCTTCGAACGTTTTAACACTGCCATTCGCCTGCGCGGCGGCTGTGCTCGTCAAGTGTGATTCGACACCGCTCGCAGAAGGTTGCCGCCTAATTTTCGACCGGCAGGAAAAAATCCGCGCTGCTTGATGACGCCTTTTTATGTACAAAGATCGTGCACAGTGCATGGTTTTCCGTATCATGCAAATTCACCGAATCGCACGCGGAAAAGGCTTTTTCACTAAGAACCGAGAGACATCCTCCCGCCCGTTGTTGTTACTTGCAAATCGCGTGCAAACGGGGCGCAGGCGGCATCTTTTTCTCTTGCGTGCTATGCTCGCCCTCAGTTCATCCGAAGGAGTTTGCAGATGACTTCCGAAGACCCCAAAGCGACCATCCATTACGCGGGCGACGAACTGTTCGTCGCAATCACGCCGAGCGGGCATGCGCAGACGCTCGACACACGCCATGAACGCTCGGCGGCCGCCACGCCGATGGAACTGCTGCTGCTCGCGCTCGGCAGTTGCACGGCCGTCGATGTGATTTCGATCCTCAGGAAGCGGCGCGAGCAGGTCACGAATTATCGCGTTGAGGTACGCGGCGAGCGCCGCCAGGAGCACCCGCGCAAGTACACGCGCTTCGACGTGCGGCACATCGTTACGGGGCGCGGCGTGTCTGAGAAGTCTGTGGCGCAGGCCATCGAACTGTCGGAGACGAAGTATTGCAGCGTTGCGGCCACGCTCAGTCCGGGCGCGGAGATCGTTTCGAGTTACGAGATACTCGAAGACGGAGCGGAGGCAAACGCTTCATAACGAACCTGCGTTTCGCAAGTAGAGTTTTGAGATGCGCGGGCGCGGGTTGGCTGTTAAAATGGCCGCGAAGCACCCATCCACCTTTGAAGGAGAATTGACCATGGCTGACGACAACAAAAACAAATGCGCGAATGCCAGTTGCACTTGCCCCGCGGACGAAGGCGAGAAATATTGCAGCGCCTACTGTCAGGGCAAAGCGGGCACGACGACCATCGACTGCGATTGCGGTTGCCCGTCCTGCGGCAGCAACATCTAATTTCTCTCCCCGGCCGGCTGAAGCCACGCTCCGCTTTCATCTCGAAGTCCATGCTTCGGCCGGTCGCCCTTTCATGCTCTCCCCTCCAGGGCGGCGCACGCGTGCGCGGCACACGCGCATCAAACCACGCGCCTCTAACGCTCCCCGCTCCCCTTAGAAGCTGGCGTTTAATCGAGTGCGATAAATTTCGTTTCTAAAGTTCGTGCCAAAACTTCGTTCTTAAATATCGTTACTGGCGCAGTCTATGTTTGCTTCCTTGACCCAATACATCATCGCCGGACTCGCGGCGCTCGTCTTCGCTCCGGCCTGTACGCACGTCGAAGTGCAGCCCGCGTCTGTCTCCAACGTCACAGTTCAACCAGCGCCCGTGTCAAACGTCGAGGGCGCGACCTTAGCCGATTATGAGGCCGAAGCCGAGAGGGCGGCGGCCGAAGGGCAGGGCGATGCGGCGCTCGTGAACGCACGCAGGCTCGACCGCGAAGGGCGCACGCCCGACGGTCAACTCGCACAACTCGCCCCGGCCGAACACATGCGCCGCGCCGCCGCCTATCACGCCAACCGCGCCTTCGCCGAAGCGCGCGAACACTGGCAGGCGCTCATCGCGCGTTACCCCACGGACACCAACGTGCCCGCCGCTCTCTTCGGTATGGGTCGCTCCCTTTATCAGGAGCGCCGCTATGCGGAGGCGCTTCCCTTTTTCGAAAAACTGGGACGTGAGTTTGCCGGTTTCAAAGACGGGCGCGACGGTTACTATTACGTCGCCGCGACGCTCCTGCGTCTCGACCGCACGGCCGAAGCCGCGACGCGTTACGGCGATTACGTCGCGCGCTATCCGCAGGGCGAGCGCATCGAGAATGCTTATCTGAATGCGATTGACAGTTGGCGTGAGGCGGGACGAAATGAAGAGGCGCTTCGTTGGATCGCGCGTGCGCGCGAACGTTTCAACGGCGCGCCGACGGCGACCAACGCACTGTTCGCGCGCCTGCGTCTCGAAGTGTCCGCGCGCGACTGGCAGGCGGCTCTGCGCACGGCCGACGAACTACAGCGCAGCGCACGCTTCACGCCCGCCGTCCAGACCACCGCAAACGAAATCAACTACCTGCGCGGCTTCGCCCTCGAACATTTAAAGCAGACGACGCAAGCCTCGGCCGCCTACCAAGCGATCACAGACCGCGTCGCTTCTTACTACGGCGGACCCGCCACGGCGCGCCTGCGCGAACTCGGCGACGACGCCGCGCGCCGCGCGGCCGACGCGCGCGACTCTTCTGTGCGCCGCGAAGTGGACGCGGCCGCAAGTCTCTATCCCGCACCGTACCGCGAAGTCCTCCTGCGAACGGCGACGAGACAAAACGTCGATCCGCGATTCGTGCTGGCAGTCATGCGCCGCGAGAGCAACTTTAAGACGGGCGCGCGTTCTCCGGCCGCAGCGCGCGGGCTGTTGCAACTGACGCCGGAGATCGCCGCGAAGTATGGGCCGGGTGCGGGTTTCAGAAACGTGAGCGAGGATGATCTCTACCGGCCGGAGGTGAACATAGGAATCGGCGTGGCCTATCTGGCCGATCTCTTCCGCATGTTTCCGAATCTGCCGGAGGCCGTCGCCGCTTCATACAATGGCGGCGAAGACAACGTCGCGCGTTGGGTGCGTCGCGCGGGGCACGCAGACGCGGGAGTCTTCTCTTCCGAAGTTGGCTTCGCGGAATCGAAGGAGTACGTCTTCAAAGTGATGGAGAACTATCGCGCTTATCAACAACTCTACACGGCCGATCTCAAACGGCGTCGATAAACTTTCGTCGCGTTACTCTTCGACGACGGGCGGCGCAGTCACAAACTCCGTCCGCTCCGCCACCCCGCCGAGCTTGACTCGTCCGGCAGTCCATCCGCCTTGCGGCTCGAACGCGATGTCGCCCATCTTCACCGAAAATTCCGGCGGCAGTTTCTCTTCCTGCGGCGCTGAGACGGGCAAGGGTACGGGAGAGATCAGATCGAGGCTCGCTTCCGTTGCGGCGTCGAGAGAGTTTTGCGCCCGCTCAAGTCCCGCGAGCACGGCCATCCCCGCGAAGAAACTCAAGACCGAAGAGGCGACGGCGCGCGTAAATCCGGACACGCGCCGCTTCAGCGCACGCAGGCCGACGGGGCAGTTATCCGTCAGAATCGTCCCATCCGCGCGATGGTAGTAGCGCACGCACAGACGTCCCTCCGTGTTCAGAATCAAAGCCTCCGCGTCCTTCCTCGTCATGTTGGACAAGTTGTAGACGTTCAGGCTGCACTGATCGCAGAAGCGCACGCGTTCGTTGCCGCGCATGCGCTCCCAATCGGCGCGGCACGGCGCAGCCACGCGGACGTGCGAGAGCGGGTCGGTGAATTGAGCCATCTTTAAAAGACCTCCGCCGGATGTCGGTTCAGACCTGGGCTGCGCGAGCAGTGAACGGACGCGCAGGTCGGATGTCACTGAACGATCAGTTCAAACGTGACTGTGCGTTTAGACGCCGCGCGTCCCTGTTCTGTTCCCGCGCTTGCCGCTTACGGTTCGGGAGAAAACTGTCCGTCCTCGAAACCGCGCGCACGCTCGCGCCGACGCAAAGGATCGGGGCGCGGCGGATAGTTTCGCGGCAGCACGCCGAGTCGCACGAGCGCATCACGATACTCGTAACGCAGCGTCACCTCGGCCACCGGGTTCGACTCCAAATCCATCTGCACACTCCACACGTCGTTCGTGACGGAGCGGCCGATCCCGGTCGCCGCGTATTCGTCGTCGCCGTCGCGCGAAATGTTCGGGCGTCCGGCGCTGTTTCCACTCTCGGCGCGTGCGGACGGCGCGGCGGGCGCGGCGTCGCTTCCCTGCCTACGCTTCGCTTCGCCGCGGTCTGCTCCGCGCGGGTCGGCTTCGAGCGGTCGCGGCGGTTGGTAGATTTGCGAACGCGTCGGCCGCTCGCGGAAGAAGACGGCCGTGATGACGCCGAGGTCAGAAGCCCGCCCGATGCGATTGGCGTAAGAGTCGCGCTCGTTGGTGAAATAGAAACGGCGCGCGCGCGTGGAACTCATCTGCCAACCGCTGACGGTGATCGAACCGTAGGGCGGGATGACCCACTTGCTCGCGTCGCGCGCGGTGGTGCGCCGCGCGTCAATCGTGTTGAGTCCATCCACAGAGAGCGCGACGGCCACGCGTACCGGCAAAGGATTGCTCAGCCTGACGGCGTATTCTTCGCCCGCGAACGCTTCGACGTAAACTCTCCCTCGCGCCGGATATTTTTCGAGCGCACCGCCCGCCGCCAACACTTCGACGCCGAACCTCACCTGTTCCGGCCTCTGCTCGATGATGCGCTCCGCACGCCGCCCCTGCCCCGCGCCGCCCTGCGCCGTCGCCAGCACTGCCAAAACGGCCACCAAAGCGACACCCGCTAAAACCGTTAAACTTCTACGCATAACTGTTCGCCCCTCCTGAGAAATTTCTCTCCCCATCGTCTGAACGCCGCGCCGAATTATTTCTTGCAGTCTTGCGGCCGACTTTGTGATACAAGATTTCCCGCCCAAAGGAGCGACCTGAAAACATGATCAATTTCGACGCCGAAGTCTGCCAAAATCTAGACACTGCCCTCAAACGCGAATGGCTTGAAACGAACAACCTCGGCGGCTTCGCCTCCGCTTCGATCACGGGCGCGAACACGCGCCGCTACCACGGCCTGCTCACAGCGGCGCTTCGCCCGCCGACGGGGCGCGTCGTGCTGCTCTCGAAACTTGAGGAAACGCTCGTCCTCGACGGCGCGCGCTTCGACCTCTCGACCAACATGTACGAACCAACGGTCGTCCACCCGCAGGGCTTTCGCACGCAGGTGAATTTCCGGCTCGACCCGTTCCCCATCTTCACCTACGAAGCGGGCGGCGCGCGCGTCGAAAAAACGGTCTTCATGCCGCACGGCGAGAGCGCGACCGTGGTGCGCTACCGCGTCCACGCGCCCGCCGCGAGCGAGGCGTTCTTAGAGGTGCGCCCGCTCGTCGCCTTCCGCGATTACCACTCTTTGCAGCGCGAAGCCCTCGACATTTTTCTGAAACCCGAATTGCAGCCGAACCTCGTCGGCCTGCTCAAACAGGACGACCGCACGCAACTGTTTCTCGCGCACGAAGCGGCGCACGTCTCCGTCGAAGGCTACTGGTACAGGCGCTTCGAATACCCGGAGGAACATGCGCGCGGTTTCGATTTCCACGAAGACCTCTTCAACCCGTGCCTGCTCGTCTGGCGCATCGAAGGCGAAGCGACCTGCGACCTCATCGCCTCGACCGAAGAACGTCGTATTGCGGACGCCGCAACTCTCGAAACGCGCGAACGCGAACGCCGCCAGGCGCTCATCGTACGCACCGGCGACGAGGCGAACGTCGAAAGTGCGAGCGGCGAAAACGAAGCTTACCTGCGCACGCTCGTCGTGGCGGCCGATCAGTTTCTCGTCAAGCGCGGCGACGATCTCAGTTCGGTGATCGCCGGTTATCACTGGTTCACCGACTGGGGACGCGACACGATGATCTCGCTGACCGGCCTCGCCTTCGCGCGCAACCAATCGGACACGGCGCGCGAAATCCTGCTCGCCTTCGCCGCGCACATGCGCGAGGGCGTCATCCCCAATCGCTTCCCCGACGCGGGCGACGAACCGGAATACAACAACGTGGACGGCACGCTCTGGTTCGTCAACGCCATCGGCGAACTGGCGCGCCGCACCGGCGACATCGACTTCGTGCGCAGAAATCTCTACGAGCGTCTCAAAGAGTTCATCGAATGGCACGAGCGTGGCACGGTCTATTCGATCCGCGTAGATCAGGACGGACTTCTCACCGCCGGGCAGGAAGACGTGCAGTTGACCTGGATGGACGCCAAGATCGGCGACTATGTCGTCACACCGCGCACGGGCAAGGCCGTCGAGATACAGGCGCTCTGGTACAACGCCCTGCGCACTATCGAAGAGATCGCCGCGCGCATCGGAGACGACTGGATGCGCAACCATTGTCGCGCGCAGGCGGAACTGGCGCGCGCCAGTTTTCACGGCTGTTTCTGGAACGACACGGACGGCTGCCTCTACGATTGCATCAACCCGGACGGCACACCCGACGCCTCGATTCGTCCCAACCAAATCTTCGCCCTCAGCCTGCCTCATCCGATTATGACGGGCGCGCGTTCCGCATCGGTTGTCGAAACCGTCCGGCGCGAACTGCTCACGCCTTATGGCCTGCGTTCGCTCTCGCCGCGACATCCGGATTACCGCCCGCGCTACGAAGGCGACTCTTATTCGCGCGACACGGCCTATCATCAGGGCACGGTCTGGGCTTGGCTCATCGGCCCCTTCGTCACCGCATACCTTCGCGCGCACGGGCGCACGGCTGAAAGTCTCCGACAGGCGCGCGGCTTCCTCAGCGCCTTCCGCGAACATCTGAACGAAGCGGGCGTCGGTCAAGTCTCCGAAATCTTCGACGGCGACGCCCCGCACACGCCGCGCGGCTGCATCGCACAGGCGTGGAGCGTCGCCGAACTGTTGCGCTGCGAGTTGGAGGAATTGAAGGAGACTGAAATCTAAAGTTTCGAATATTGAAGAAGACTGAAATCTAAAGTTTCGGATCGAAGCTGAGGAACGTTTGCATGCCTACGTCAACGCCGCCGCCTTACTTCCCGCAAAACCCGTTGCTGCCGCCCGACGAGAATCGTGCGCGCAAGTTCAAACTCGCCGTCGCCGGTTGCCTCGTCCTGCTCGTGCTGCTCGTCGCGGGCGTGATCGGCGTGGTCGTCTACCTGTTACGAATGTGAAGATGTGAAGTGGCGCGAGAAAACTGTGCCCTGAGAAAAGTCGTATCAACCTGCGTGGCTGAAAATTTTTGGAAGCAAACAGTCGCCTGCGTCGTCTGATAGATGAACGACTCTGAACGTGAAGCGAGGTTGATATGAACAAAGCAACGCAACACGAAACCCGCCGGAACTTTCTCAAACGCGCCTCTCTCTTCGCCGTCGCGTTGCCCGCAGGCGCTTTGCTCGGTTGCGCACGCCCCGCACAGACACAACTCGCGCGAACCGACGCGCCAACGCGCGGCGCGACCCGGCGCGTCGGCGGCTATTGCGAAGGGTGCGAGGGCATCTACGAAGGCATGCCGTCAGAGCTAAATTGGGAGACGAGAATCGCCAATGCGACGGAGGCGGGCGAGCCTCTGGAAGCGAGTGGCGTGATTTACCGGCGCGACGGACGGACGCCCGCGCCCGGCGTCATTCTCTACGTCTATCACACGGACGCGCGCGGGCTTTATTCACCCGCGCCCGGAGCGACGGGGAACGCGCGCCGCCACGGACACCTGCGCGGCTGGGTCAGGACGAACGCGCGCGGCGAATACAAATTCAACACGATCAAGCCCGCCTCTTACCCGCACAGCAACATCCCCATGCACATCCATCCGATCATCAAAGAGCCTGACAAGAACGAGTACTTCATAGACTCCTGGGAGTTCGACGACGATCCGTTCCTCACCACGCGCGAACGCGCGCGACGCACAAACATCGGCGGCTCCGGCGTCGTTCGTCTTACCAAAAGCGCGAGCGGTGTCTGGCTCGCCAAAAGAGAGATCATCCTCGGCCTCAACGTGGAGAACTACGATTAGCTCTTGATCTGCGATGACGCATCCGTCGCCCGCGTCGCGCGATGCACGAGGGCGATGACGGCGAGCGAAGTGGAGACGGCGGCCGAGAGCAGGCAGTATTGACAGAAGGCGTGGAGGACGAAGGCTTGCAGGTAGACGAGCCACAGGGAGGTGGCGAACATCAGCGCCGCGAGGACGGCGAACAGTGTTCCGGCGCGTTGTGAGCCGAAGGCGGCGAGCGTTGCGAGACTGAAGGCCGTGAAGTAGGCGACCGCGCCGAAGAGTGCGAGCGGGTAGTCGCCGATGGTGGCATAAGGGCTGGCGAGCACTTCCGAGCAGCCGCTCGTCACGGAGCAGCGCACGCTTCTTCCCGACAGGTGTTCCACCGTCAGATAAATCGCATCGGCCAAACCGACGAGCGCCAGCACGGCGGCCAGCGCATAGAGACGCGAGATGCGCTGCTCCGGCTGCTGCTGCGGTGCTGACGCCTCATCGACACGCGCCTTCGGCTCACTCACACCACGCGCCCCGCTCCGCTGCTTCTTCGCGCCCACTTATTTCTTCGCCGCCAGTTCCTGCTCGATGGTCGCGCGCAGTTTGCCGTAATCCCTGACCACTTCAAAAGGTATCTCGCGCCCGTTCATAAAGACGGTCGGCGTGCTGCCGACGCCGCGCGCCGTGCCGTGCTGTTCGTCGTTCATCACGCGCGTGTTGACGGGCGCGCTGTCGATATCGCGCGTGAATTTGTCGAGGTCGAGGCCGAGCTGGCGCGCGTAACCGAGGAAGAGGGGGCGCGCGATGGCCGTGTCTTTCCACTCGTTCTGTTTCTCAAACAGCATGTCGTGCATCTGCCAGAATTTGCCTTGCAGTCCGGCGGCCTCTGCGGCGCGCGCGGCTTCGATGGCATGCTGGTGCAGCGTCGGGAGCGGGAAGTTGCGAAACACAACGCGCACCTCGGTCTCATACTCGTCTTCGATGCGCTTCAGGATCGGATGAACGAAACCGCACGGCGGACACTGAAAATCGCCGTACTCTTCGATCAACACGGGCGCATCTGCGCGACCGCGCGCGTGCGCGTTTTGGAGGCTCGGAGGCACGGCCGGGCGCGGCTGTTGTTGAGGTTGTGTCGCAGTCGCCGTGGTGGCGGGCGTGTTTGTGGTCGTCACCGTGGGCGGCAGTTGCGATATGCCCGTCTGTGTGGTCGAAGTCTCAGAGGAGCGCATCATCAGCGCACCGCCCGCGAGCGCCGCTACGAGCGCGACGGCTATGATAATGATGGGAAGTTTGCGTCTCATAGACGCAGAGGATAACTGCTACAGAGCGATCCGCGCAATTCGCTGCGAGACATTTTCCAGCCCCGTAAAACCGGGCAACAGTTGCAGCCGCGAATTGACGTTTTGATCGAAAAACTCTACGCCGTCTTTACCTCGAAACAGCGTCGCGATCACGTAATCCGTCTCGGCCTGCGGCTTCGTCCCCTGCCCGACCGGCGACCAGAATTTTCCGATGATGAAGCGCGCCAGCGCACGCGAATAACCGGAACGCTCAAGTTTGAGACGCGCGATGCTCCAATAGAAATGCGTGTGGACGGACTCTTCGCGCGCGACGGCGCGTAAGAGTTGTTCGAGGACTGGATGCCCGGCCAAATCCCAGAGGCGTCGATAGCCTTGCAGCGTGGTCATCTCGTTGATCGCGCCCCAGACCATGTGCGCGCCTGAGAAATACTTGCCGAAGCAGTTGGTGATGAGCGGGTAGAGACGATTCTCGAAGGTGTAGCGGAAGGGGATGGCGGCGCGCGCCTCCGCCTCCCAGTGCTCGCTCGTCGGGTAGCCCGCTTCGTTCAAAAAGCGGTTGAGCAGGTTGGCGTGCTCGTTCTCTTCCACGCTCCAACGCTCCATAAACTTCCCGATGACGGGATTCTTACCCGTCGGCGTGCGCAGCAGTTCTTTGTAGTAAATCTCCGTGAAGCTCTCCACGTCGCGCATGTAGATGATGACATCCCTGAAGGCGGGCGGAAGCGGATGCTCGCGTACCTCTTTCCAATTCACGGAATCGTAAAACTCTTTGGTCAGGGCGCGGGGCTGCGCCTCGTACCAGTCCAGCACGTCTTGTTCTGTCTCAAACACGAAGGGTCTCCTTGAAGTCTCGCCAGAGTCTTTGTAAAGTGTCCTGTCCTGTAATTTACGTACAACCTCTTCCCCCGGATTCCCCTTGTTCCGACGACTTCCGCCCCGTTTTACGACCAACGGGTGCTTGAAGTTTACTACTCGACGAGGCGACCGCTCGCGGCCGCCCGTAAAGAACCAGAGATCACCAGCGCGCGCATGGCACAAAATACCAGCATCACGACCGCCCCTGATGGCAACCGCGCCGGTTCGCTCTACGACCGCATCGCGCGCCTCTACGATCTGACTTTCAAGTTCAACGGCTACGGCCGCTCGCTCGAACGCTATTTCCGAGAGCATCCCGTGCCCGTCCGCGAAGGCGCGCAAATTCTCGACGCAGGGTGCGGCACAGGACTCCTGACGCTCGCACTGCTACGCACGCTCCCCCGCCCCGCACACATCACGGCCATCGACCTCTCGGCCTCGTCGCTTAAAAAGGCGCGACAGGTCGTCGGGGAGGAACTGCGCGGGCGCGGGCACCGAGTCAGTTTCCTACAGGCGAACCTGCTCTCGCTGCCCTTCGCCGACGCGACCTTCGACTTCATCGCCACCAGCGGCGCGCTCGAATACGTTCCCTTGCGCGACGGCATCGGCGAACTCGCGCGCGTGCTCAAGCCCGGCGGCCACCTCTTTCACCTGCCTGTGCGCCCCTCCCTCGCCAGCACCATGCTCGAAATCATGTTCCGCTTCAAGACTCACCCGCCCGAAGAAGTTGACGCCAGCACCGAACGCTACCTGCGCATCGTCTCGCGCTACCGTTTTCCGCCCACCGACATCATCGGCTGGACGAAACTCGCCATCACGGCTCAGAAGCCGTGAATGGCGAATGGTAAATGGTGTCAAAGCCATAAATCCTGAATCGTCAATCGTGAATAGAAGAAAGCGGTTTTTCTCCATTCACCATTTACTATTTACCATTCACTATTTACTCATTCTCTTTAAAACGACTTCCGCGACCGCCGGGATGATGTCGCGGTTGTTGCTGTGGCCTTCGGTGAAGGTGACGAGGACAAAGCGCGCGCCACCGGGGAGTTCGATGTAGGCCGCGTCGTGGCGCACCTTGCTCGTCCAGCCTGCTTTCGACCAGAGACGCGCGCTCTCGTAATCCTTCAGCGCGATGCCCGTGAAGCCGCGACCCTGGTCGTCAGGGTCGCCGCTCTTGCCTGAGAAATCGCGCTTGAGAAGTTCCAGCATCCGCTCGGAGCGCGCAGGGCTTACGCTGCGGCGCGTGGCGATCTCGGCCAGGAGACGCGCCGTGGCATTTGTCGTCAGCTTGTTGCGGTTCTCGCCGTTCGGGCCGCGTCCGAAGTTTTCGCGCCCGTAGGCGTCTTCGCAGAAAGTCTTCTGGTTGATGTTGATGTTCGTGTAGCCGAGCGAGGCGAAGTAGCGATTGACGGCGTTACGGCGCTCCTGCCACTTGCGCATCTCTGCGGGCGGCAGTTCGACGCCGCTCGAAGTGCCGGTCAACACGTCGAGCACGTAGCCGGTCGCGTCGTTCGACGAATCGACGATCATGTCGCGCAGGGCGCGGTTAAGTTCGGCCGTCTCCTTCAAGCGCCCGTCTTCGAACCAGCGGTGCGCCGCCGCCAGATAAAACATCTTGACGACGCTCGCCGTGTAGATGCGCTCCTCGCCGCGAAAATTTCCCATCGCGGGTCGCTCCGCGTCGCGCAGATCGAGCAGGGTGATCGCCAGTTGATTCTCAGCGAGTTTCCTGTCAGCGAAGCGACGCAAAACTTCTCGCGCCGCTTCGTCAACAATCGCTTGCAGGGCGGGCGACGGCGCGGCCTCGATCTTTTGCGCCGCGCTCGCTACAGCGTGCGCCTTCGCTTTCTCTTGCGCCGCGAGGCGCGAGGCGGAGACGTGCAGGCTGATTGTTGCGAGCGCGACGAGGGCGAAGCAGAGTTGTTTTCTCTTCGACATAACCGATTTGATTTTCAACGCAGGAAGTTGGCGAACAGCGTGATGATGAGCGCGTTCGAGAAGTCTATGAAGAATGCGCCGACGACGGGCACGATCAAAAAGCTGCGTGGGGCTGCGCCGTAGCGTGCGGTCAAAGCCTCCATGTTGGCGACGGCGTTCGGCGTGATGCCGAGGCCGAAACCGATGTGCCCGCTCGTCGTCACTGCCGCCTCGTAATCGCGTCCCATGAGGACGAACGTGACGAGGACGGCGTAAATTATCATAAGAACAACTTGCACGGCGAGTATCAAAAGCATGGGTACGGCCAAACCCGCCAGCTGCCACAATTTCAAGTCCATCAAAGCGATGACCAGAAAGAGCGCGAGCGCGATGCCGCCCACTGCCTCTATCGCGCGCATGTCGAGCCGAAACCAACTGAAACGGTCGTCCAGATAACGCACGAGCGCAGCCACCACCATTGCTCCGACGTAGGACGGAAGCGTTAAAGGGCGACCCGCAATGTAAATTTTCGACAAGGCCAAGCCAAGCAGCGCGCCCAGCCCCATCACCACGAGCAGCACGAGCAAGTTGCGCAGCAGTTCCGCGCCCGTCAGAGACGACTCGCCGCGCGTGTGTCCTTGCGCACTCTCGTCCCTCTCTTCACCCGCATCGTCGAATCTACCCGTCGCGCCGATAGCCCAGAACTCTTCCGTCTCATCTCGTCTGACATCTTCGCGTGGAGCGGCGAGACGACGGCGGCGAATCAACGCGGTGGCGACCGGATTGCCGACGAGACTTGAGACGAAGATGCCGAACGTGGCCGACGCGATGATGAGCGCGCCCGCGCCCGCCACGCCCAGACGCTCGAACTCCGCAGTGAAAGCCAAGCCCGTCGCCGGGCCGCCCGTCAAGGTCAAAGACCCGCAGATGACGCCGAGCGCGGCAGGTGCGCCGAGCGCAAGGGCGAGCGCGACGCCTACGAAGTTTTGTATCACTCCGGCAAACGAGGCGATGAGGAAGAACAGGATCATTCTCCACCCGCCCGCGCCGAGCAACTTCAAAGTCGCCCCGAAGCCGATGGTCGTGAAGAAAGCGATCTGCAAAGGGGCGCGCAAGGAAGTGTCGAGCGCGACGCCGAGCGTGCCGCGCCAGCGCAGAAGCATCACGAGCAAGGCGAACAACAACCCGCCGATGGCCGCCGCCGGAATGCTCGCGCGTTTCAGAAACGCGACGCGACGTTGCACCGCGCCGCCCGCGAACAGAAACAGCGAAGCCAGCGCGAGCGTCAGGACGAGATCGAGTTTCAGCGTCCGCAGACCTTCGACGAAGGTGAATTCCAAACGCGCGCCCTCCGTCTATCTCAACGCTTCGTAGACAACGCGGCCGTCCATGATCGTCAAGCGAACTTTCGTCCGCTCGATCTCAGCGGGGTTAATCCGAAAAATGTCCTGCGAGAGCAGAACGAAGTCTGCGAGTTTGCCGGGCGCAAGCGTGCCCTTCGAGTCTTCTGCAAACTCCGCGTAGGCCGACCCTTCCGTGTAGGCGCGCACGGCCTCTTCGACCGTGATCTTCTGTTCGGGTATCCACCCCTGCGGGTTTTTGCCGTCGAGCGTGCGGCGCGTGACGGCCGCGTAGATGCTCTGGATGGGATCGAGCGGGGCGACGTACCAGTCCGTCCCGAAGGCAAGCGTGGCTCCGGCGTCGAGCAGAGAGCGGAAGGCGTAAGTGGTGCGTGCGCGTTCGTGGCCGATGCGTTTTTCAGCCCAGCGCCCGTCGTCTATGGCGTGATAAGGCTGCATCGAAGCGATAACGCGGCCGCGCGCGAAACGGACGATGTCTGCGGCGCGTATGTGCTGCGCGTGCTCGATGCGGAAACGCCGGTCGCGCGCTCCGTTCGTCTTCGTGACCGCTTCGTAGACGGAGAGGATGCGGTCGTTGGCGCTGTCGCCGATGGCGTGAATCATCACCTGCAAGCCGGCCGAGTCGGCCGACTCGACGCGCTTCTGCATCTCGCCTTCGGGAAACATCTCGTCGGAGGGCAGGCCACGCGTCGCGGGCGCGTCGTTGTACGGGTCGAAGAAGAGAGCGGTGGTTGAACCGAGGCTGCCGTCGGCGAAACCTTTCAAGCCGCCGACGCGCAAGAGGTCTGAGCCGAACCCTGCGCGCACGCCTGCCTGTGCCAGACGCTCCCAACGCGGCAGCGGCGAGACGGCGTAAACGCGCGTCTTCAATCGCCCTTGCGATGCCAGTGTTTGATAGACGCCCACGTCTGCGCCCGCAGACATATCCTGCACGCTCGTCACGCCGAGACTCGCCGCGTGCTCTGTCGCCGCGCGCGCGGCTTCGAGTTTTTCCTCGAACGACGGGGCGGGAATCTTCGCGTAGACGAAGGACATCGCGGCGTCTTTCAACACGCCGGTCGGTTCGCCCGTCTGTGCGTCGCGCACGACAAGGCCGCCGTTCGGGTCTCGCGTCTCCTTCGTCACTCCGGCGAGTTTCAGCGCGACGCTGTTGGCGAGCGCCATGTGGCCGTCGAGACGGTTGACGAAGACGGGATGATCGGGCGTGAACTTATCGATCAACTCTTTCGTCGGCAAAGGCGCACCCGGCCAGCGTTCGTGATCCCAATCGCCGCCCATGATCCAGCGCCCTTTCGGCGTCTTCGCGGCAAACTGGCGGATGCGTTCGGCAAACTCTTGCGGCGTGGCGGCGTCGCGCAGTTGGACGCTGGCGAGATGACTGCCGCCGTCTATGAAATGGACGTGCGCGTCGTTGAAGCCGGGGAGGACGAGCGCGCCCTGCGCGTCGATGATGCGCGTGCGCTCGCCCGCGAGCTTGCGTATCTCGGCATTCGTGCCGACGGCGGCGATACGATTGCCGTAGACGGCGACGGCCTCGCCCACGGGACGCGTCTTGTCCAGGGTGCGAACGTTGGCGTTAATGACGACGAGATCGACCATCAGACTTTGCGCGGCTGCGCCGGGCGTTGTCGTCGCCAACAACAGACCCACAGCGGCGACGAGGAGCGAGCAGAAAATTTTGAGTTGCATCAGAGTCGAGAGATTCTTGCACGGCATGCGGGCGCGTAGTGTATCATTGCGCGCGGCCTGTCCGGTAGGAAAAATGGTGAATGGTGAATGGTAAATGGTGAATAGATAAAACCGCTTGCTTCTATTCACGATTCACCGTTTCCTTTCATTCACCATTTACCATTTACCATTTACTTATGCAGGAAAATCCACTTCGTAAGCAGTTGGCGTTTGCGGGCGCGTTGTTGTTCTTCATCGGGATGGTGACGGGGCTGTGGTCGGCGGCGGCGCTGACGGGCAAGGTCGTCGTCGGCATGCCGCGCATGGCTCTGGCAGCGCACCTGAATGCACTGCTCGGCGGGTTGTGGCTGCTCGCGGTGGCGTGGAGCTTCGAGTTTCTACATTACGGCACGCGCGGTTTGCGCCGTCTCGCCATCGGCGTCGGCGTGCCCGCATACGCCAACTGGTTCGTCACGCTCATCGCTTCCTTCCTCGGCGTCAACGGCCTCGACTACAACGGCCAGATGCGCAACGACGTGATCGCCTTCCTACTCCAATCGCTCGTCGTCCTGCCCACGCTCGTCGCCTCCGCCTTCTGGGCTTTTGGCTTCCGCCCCAAACGCTGACAGCGGGTTCAGTTAACTTCTCAATCCGTCGAACGCGATGCGCCCTCCGATTAAGGTGAGACGCACCGTTCCCTGCGCGTCGAGCGCACAGAGGTCTGCGCGTTTGCCTGCTTCGATTGTGCCTTGAGTATCGGCAAGGCCGAGCAGGCGCGCGGGGTTAGTTGTGGTCATACGCGAAACGTCCGATGGAGCGACGCCGAGAGCGAGCATCTGTCGAACGCCGTCGCGCATGGTGCTGACGGAGCCGGCGATACTGCCGCGCTCGTTCTCCGTGCGACCAGCCACGACCTTGATCGTCTCGCCCCAGATACGAAACTCGCCGTCGCCTTGTCCGGTAGGTGAAACGGCGTCGCTGATGAGACAGAGGCGTTCCGGCGTCTTGCAACGCAGGGCGAGGCGAAGCGCGAGCGGGGCGACGTGTTGGCCGTCGGCGATGATGTCGCAGGTCACGTCGTCGCGCAGGAGTCCCCAGCCGACGGGGCCGGGCGTGCGTTGATGCAGCAGCAACATGGCGTTGAAGAAATGCGTCATGTGGCGCGCGCCCGCTTCGGCGGCGCGGTCGAGCGTTTCGACGGCGGCGCGCGTGTGGCCGATGGAGACGATCCAACCACGCGTGCGAAGCTCGCGGACGAGTTCGAGGCCGCCTTCGATTTCAGGCGCGACCGTGATCATGCGTCGCGCGCGGGGGGCGCGAGCGACGGGAAGAGTGTCGAGGTCTGCGGGCTGACGGAACGTGCGGAAGTAGGACGGGCGGAGTGCGCCGCATTGTGCGCTGTTGATGAAGGGGCCTTCGTAGTGGAGGCCGAGTGCGCGCGCGGCCGGTGTGCGCGCCGGTTCGTCCTGCGCAGCCATCAAGTCTTCAATCGCGGCGACGGCGCGTGCGTAATCTTCGGGGGGCGCGGGCACAAGAGTTGGCAGCCAGGCGGTGACACCTTCGCGCGCGAGATAGGCGGCGACGCGGGAGAGGTCTTCGGCGGACGACGCTTCCATCGTATCCACGCCGACCGCGCCGTGGATGTGCACGTCTATGAAGCCGGGAAACAGGGTGAGACCGTCGAGTTCGAGCACCTCGTCCGCGTCGGTAGGCGAACCGGATAGCACGATGCGCGCGATGCGTCCGTCTGCGACGAGCAAGTCTGTCTCGGCGACGCCTTCAGGCAGCACGACGGATGCGCCGCGCAGGAGAATTTTCGGCTGGTCGTTTTCTTTCATCTGTGCGAAATGCTAACGCGGGCAGACGTTTGTTGATGAAACAGAGTTCGGCGCCGCTCTTAGAAGTAGAACTTGGCGGCGAACTGGAACTCGCGCGGCGGACGCGTCCCCGAAGGACGACCGAAGGTGGTCTGCTTGAGGATGTCGCCGACGGTCGAGAAGGTTCTGCCCGTCGCCAGCACATCGTTGAACTGCGTGTGGTTGAAGATGTTGAATCCTTCGGCGCGCAGTTGGAGATAACGATTCCGCTCGCTGTTGAAATAGAGATTCTTCACCACCGAGAGATTCGTCTGGTTCTTGCCGGGGAAACGCGCAAAGGAGCGTCCGGCGTTGCCGAACGTGCCGTTGGGCGGAGCGGCGAAGACGGTCGGGTCGAACATGAAAGGCAGGCCGGTGTTAGGGTCAATCGTCCCGGCCAGTCCGCCCTGCGGGTCGCCCGTCAAGTTCGGATAAGCGCCGCGCTGGCCGCTCAAAGTGTCGAGCGTGACGCGCGGAACGGGTGCACCCGATTCGATGTTCGTGATGCCGGAGATTTGATAGCCGCTCAGCAACAGGCGTTTGAAGGTGCTGCTGCTGTTGCGGAAATAGGGCAACTCGTAGACGTAAGAGGCGCTGAAGATGTGCGGGCGCGAGGTGCGCGCTTCGGCGTATTCGCTGCGCACATCGAAGGCGTTCTGCGGATCGTCGATGGCGTCGCGGTCGTTGGTCGAATCGGTCAGGTTCTTGCTGAACGTGTAGGCCGTCGTGATGGTGAAGCCGTTGCCGAAGCGATAGTTGAACGCCGTGAGCAGGCCGTTGTAACGCGACTTGGCGCTCGTCTCCTGATAGTTGATGACGCCGTAGCCGAGGAACGGGCGCACCGACCCGGCGTTGGCCGTGCCGACGCGCACGATCTCGGACGGAAGTTGGAAGTTGATGTTGCGACGACGGATCAGGTGGTCGCCTTTCGTGCCGACGTAAGAGATGTCGATGACGGCGTTGCGGAACAGTTCGCGCTGGATGCCGACGGAGTATTGTTGATACTCAGGCGTCTGGAAGTCGCGCGCGATGGCCGTGATCGCGCCGCTCGGAGCGAGCGTGCCCGGCGGCACACCTGCGTCCGGCGTCGAGAAGGTGATAACGCTCGTGAGCGTACTGGTGAAACTGGACGAATCGGTGAAGGGGCGCGTGCCGAGCGCGGCGCTCTCGAAGATGCCGACGAGCGGCTGGTCGTAGTAGAGACCGTAACCGGCGCGTATGACCGACTTGTTCTCGCCGCCGAAGAGGAATCGCCCTAAGCCCGACTCGAAGCGCGGCGAGTAGGCGATACCGACGCGCGGGCTGAAATTGTTCTTGTCGGACGGGAAAATCTTGCGGCCGAAGGGCGAGGTCGAGCCGGCAATCGAGATGCCGTTGAGGCGGTTGAGGCCGTTCGTCGGCGTCGGCGCAACGAAGGCCGTGCAGGCGGCCGAAGTGCATTGCACCTGCGAGCGGCTGAAGAGGAACGGATCGAAGGTGGCGAGGATGTTGTCCTGTTCGGTCGGCGGCAGGAAATACTGATAGCGCACGCCGTAGTCGAGCGTGACGTTCGGGCGCACCTTCCAGGTGTCCTGCGCGAAGACCTCGCGACGGCCGAAGCTGAAATCAATGATCACGTCGCGCTCGGCTTCCGTGTAGGCGTTGGCGCGTCCCAGGAGGAACGAGGCGAACGAATCGCCCGTGCCCGTGATGCCCGCCGTGCCGACTAACCCTTGCGTCTGGACGGCGCTGAAATCAAACGTGCCCTGCGTGTTGTTGCTGCCGTTCTCGCCCTTCTTCTCAAACGAGATTTCGCCGCCGAACTTGAAGGTATGGTTGCCGCGCGTCCAGGTCGCCACGTCGCGGAAGACGTGATTTTTGTATGCGATGTTATAGCCTTGCGACGCACCGAGCAGGGTAAAGCGCGTGTTGATGCGCGGGATGATGTTCTGATTGTTTTCGGGGAAGATTTCGCGTATGGCCTCGGAGCCGGGATAGTCCGAACGACGCGCGCGTCCGATGATCGTGGATGCGATCAAGTTGGACGAAAAGTTGTAAGACGCTTCGTTGACGAACTGCGGCGTGATGACGCTGGTGAGACTGGCGGCGAAGACCTGACCGGGCACTCGCGTCTCGCTCGTCGGGATGCCGGGGAAGCCTGCGGTGAAGAACAAGCCCTGCGGCTCGATGGTTTCGCTCAGGTCGTGCGTGTAGCGACCGAAGATGCGATGGTTGTCGTTGAAGTTATGATCGATGCGCAGGGTCTCTTGCCGCGTGTTGAGCACGTCGATGCGGCTGCCGGTGAAACCGTTCAAGCTGCCCGGCGTGTTCGGCAGCGGGAAGGCGTTGAGCAGGGCGATGGAGCGCGGGTCAACGTCCGTGCGCGGGATGATGTTATTGAAGTATGCGCGATTATCCGACGGGCGGAAGATCATGCCGTTGCGCGCCTGAACGGTGTTGCCCGCCGTGTCCGTGACGAAGACGGGCGTGTTGCCCGCGGCGGTGGTTACGAATGCGCCCGCCGGAGTGCGATAGAGGAGCGCACCAAGCGTGCTCGAATAATCGAAGTTGCCGCCCGGCGTGCCCAAGCCGCGCTGCGCCAGACTGGGGACAGTGCCGCCCGCGTCCGCCTGCCCGCGTATGACGCGGCGCACCTCTTCCGAGAAGAAGAAGAAGGTTCTATCTTTGCCTGAAAAACTCGCGCGTCCGCCCTCGCCGAAGCGCGGGATGTGGACGGGGCCGCTGATCGTGCCGCCGAAGTTGTTGTAACGAAGTTTCGGCACGTCCGCGACGAGCGAGCCGTCGGCGCGGCGGCCGAGTCGGTTGTTGAAGAAAGAGTTGGCGTTGAAGCGGTCGTTACGGACGAATTCGTAGAGCGTGCCGTGAAATTCGTTGCCGCCGCCGCGCGTAACGATGGAGACCGCGCCGCCGCCTGAGCGACCGATCTCGGCCGTGTAGTTGGAACTGAGAACTTTGAACTCCTGAATCGAATCGACCGTCGGCGCGGAGAGCAGGGTGATGTTCGAACCCACGTCCGTGTTCGACACGCCGTCAACGAAATAGCTGACGGAGTTGCGCCGCATGCCGTTGATGGAGATGTTGGCGCGGCTGGTGAGTCCGAAGCCCGTCTCGTCTTCGAGGTCGGAACTGACGCCGGGGACGCCCGCTTCGAGCAGGCGTATGAAGTTGCGATTGTTGAGCGGCAGTTCGACTATCTGCTCGCCGGAGACGAGCGCTTGCCCGGTCGGACTGTCGAGCACGCCCGTCTGCTCGCTCGTGACGGTGACGACCTCGCCGATGTTTCCGGCTTCGAGCACGATGTTGACGGGGCGACGGTCGCGCGCGTTCAGGACGAGATCGGTCTGGACGAACTTTTTGAATCCGGCCAGTTCGACCGTGACGGTGTAGGTGCCGGGTTGCAGGGGCGAGATCGTGTAATTCCCCTCTTCGTTAGTTGTCACGCGGCGCTCGGTGTTGGTCTGCGTGTTGACGACGACCACCGAAGCATTCGGCACGACCGCGCTGGTCGCGTCCGTCACCTGCCCCGTGATGGTGGCGGCGGATTCCTCCTGCGCCCGAACGCCTGCGCCGCCGAAGAGGCCGAGACAGACGACCAGGGCCACACATAACGTTCTGAATGCGTGCGGAAAATGATGTTTCATAGCAAGCTCCTCTACTGTGGAAAAACTAACTTATCAATACTTGGCGCGGCCGGAGGAAGACATTAAAAACCGTCCTTACCCGTCCGGCGCGCTCTGTGCAATTTTTGTCTGTGCTCGCGCTCTCGCAATTTCAGCGCCCGACGCTTTGCGCATCGGACGCATGCCTGAGCGCCATGCCCGCACGCGCGGTCGTCAACTCCCCTTCTGCCAGTGCTGCCTGCCCGTTGACGAAAACGTAACTGAAGCCGACCGGATACTGGTGTGGCGACTCGAAGGTTGCGCGGTCGCCCACGGTCGCTTCGTCGAAGATAATGAGGTCTGCGGCGAAGCCTTCGCGCAGGAGGCCGCGGTCGCGCAGGCGAAAGGTCTGCGCCGGCAGCGAAGTCATCTTGCGAACAGCGTCTTGGAGCGAGAGCAGGCGCAACTCGCGCACGTAGCGGCCGAGCACGCGCGCGTTGTTGCCGTAGCCGCGCGGGTGCGGCGCACCTTCGCCGAAACGACGCACGCCGCTGTCAGACGCAATCATCGTAAACGGCTCGCGCATGATGGCCTGCACGTCCGCCTCGCCCATGCTGTGATAAACCATCGATGCGCCGCCCTCCGCATACATCTCCAAAATCTGTTCGATCTGGCTGCCAACGTCCGTCTTGCCGCGCGCCTCTTTCGTGATGGCCGCGATGGACTTTCCGTTAAAGGCCGGATTTTTCGCGTAGGTCGCCACCCTCGCATAAGAAAAATCTTTAAAGCCGCTGCGCTTCAGCGTCTCTTTGATCTCGGAGACGACGCGCGCACGCGTCGCTTTGTCTGCCAGCCTCGTCCTGGCTGCGTCGCGCCCGCCTTCGAGCACCCAACTCGGCAGGCGCGAGTCGAGCGAAGTCGAACTCGCGGTGTAAGCATACTGGTCAACTGTCACCTGGAGGCCGCGAGCGCGCGCCTCACGAACGAGGCCGAGCGTGGCGGGCGTCTGTCCCCACAGACGCTTGTTGCTGATTTTGAAGTGCGAAATTTCGACGGGCAGATTCGCACGTTCCCCGATCTCAATGCTCTCGCGAATGGCTTCGAGAACGCCCTCGCCTTCGCTGCGCATGTGGGTCGCGTACAGCCCGCCGTGACGAGATGCGACGCGCGCCAGCGCCGTCACTTCCTCTGACTTCGCGTAAGTGCCCGGCACGTAGATGAGGCCGGTCGAGAGGCCGACCGCGCCGTCGAGCATTCCACGCTCAACTATCGCCTCCATCTTCCCCAACTCTTCGGCCGACGGCACACGCGCCTCCAACCCCATCACCTTGCGGCGTACATCGCCGTGCGCGATCAAGGTGGCGAGGTTGACGGCGAGCGGCTGCGCTTTGGTGCGTCCCAGAAATTCGCCGATGTCTGTTGCAGACGAGCCGCAGTTGCCGGTGACGAGCGTGGTGACGCCCATGCGCAGAAAGTTTTCGGCCGACGGCGTGTTGTAGATGTTTTCGGCGTGCGTGTGTACGTCTATAAAACCCGGTGCCACGATCTGATTGCGCGCATCGATGACCCGACGCGCTTCGGATGTCGCGATGCGTCCGACCCGCGCGATGCGACCGTCTTTCACTGCCACATCGGCGCGAAACCACGGATTGCCCGTGCCATCGACAACGCGCCCGTTCGTGATGACGAGATCGTAGAGGGGCACTTCGCCGCGGCCGAATGATCCGTGCCCGGCGAGTTGTTGCCCACCCGGAAGCAGCCAGTGCGCCGAGGCCAACAGGAACGCAAGCAAGCCCAAGCGCAGGAACAAATTTCTTTTCGACATCAAAAAGTCTGCCGTTCAATCACAGTGCGGTCGCGACATTCTAAGACAGCGAACGTCGCGACCGCACTCTTGAGTTAGAAGTTGAACTTAACGGCCAACTGCACGCGGCGAGCCGTGTTGACGACCGCGCCACGGATACGCCCGAAGGTGCTGTTCGTCACGATGGCCGTTGGGAAATCGAAGGCCGGTGTGTTGGTCGCGTTCTGCATCTCGGCGCGCAGTTCGAGGTTCGTGGCCTCTGTAAAGTAGATCTTCTTGCCGAGCATCAGATCGAGATTGAACAGTTTCGGGCCGGTGAAATAGTTTCGTCCCGTGTTGCCGAACTCGCCCGGCGCGGGGATGGAAAACAGCGCGCGCTGCTCCTGCGTGAAGAAGAAGTTCGTGCCCGACTCCTGCACGATCGAACCGAGATCGGGGCTGCACCCGTTGCAATTGGCGGGCGTCTGCAAGACGTTGCTGATCGTGTTCGCGCCCGAATAGACGGTGAACGGGCGGCCGGATTGGTAGATAAACGACCCGGCGAATTGGAAGCCGCCGATGATGCGGTCAACGACCGGGTTCACGTCCTGCAGGAACTGTCGCCCTTTGCCGAGCGGGATGTCGTAGACGAAATAACCCTGCAAGGCGTGGCGGCGGTCAAAGTCCGAGCGCGCATAGTTGAGACGGCGGTTCTGGATGTTGTAAGGCGTGTTCGAGGCCGTCTGGGTCGTGCCGCGCCCGGCGACGGTCAAGGCTGGGTCGAACGAGCGCGTGTCCATAGACTTGCTGAGCGTGTAGGCCACCTGATAGCTGAGGCCGCGGCTGTAGCGGCGCGCGAGTTGTAATTCGAGCCCGTTGTAGAACGAGTAGTCGTTGCTGTCGATGACGTTGACCGCCCCGGAGAACTGCGGGTAGGGGCGGAAGAAGAACGGACTGAAACCGCTGCTCACGATGGTCGGGACGGTCGGCGTGGCCGTGTTCGTGCGGAGCGCGAGCGTGTTGGCCGTGGTCGCCACGGAGCCTAGCGGGATGTCCGTGGAGAACAGAGAGGCGAAGAACTGCGAGCCTGTGAGCGCGCCGCGCCGCGGGTCGGACGAGAGGAGGTTGTTAATGAGCGTGCTGGCGTTGGCCGGAATAGAGGCCGGGCACAGCGTCGAGTTGAAGGTCGGGAAACAGTTGGGGCTGGCGAGGAAGGCCGAGCGCACGGCGTTGAAGCCTTCAAGGTATCCGTTGCGGAAGATGTCCACCTGATTCACGTCGTATGCGCCGTAGAGGCCAATGCCCTTGCGGCCGATGTAGTTCACCTCAACAACCGACCCCCAACCGATGTCGCGCTGGAGGCTCGCGCCCCACTGGTACGTTTTGGGCGAGCGCAAACTCGGATCGATGACCGTGGTGGTGTTGCCGGAGAAGGCCGCGGGCTGGCGTAAGGCTTCGGGCGTGACGCCCGCGGGCGGCATCACGGCCGGGATGCCGAAGCGCAAGCGTCCCTGCTCGTTGGCGACCGAACCGGCCGTCGAGTTGAGCGCGGCGAAGGTCGCGCCCGGCGCGGTGTTGTAGATGAACGACGAGAAGACGAACGTGTTTATGCGGTCGTAGGCGAGACGGAAGTTGCCGCGCACGGAGGTCTTGCCGTCGCTGAACGGATCCCACGCGAAACCCATTGTGGGCGCAAAGTTGTTCCAATCGCTGTCGAAGAGTTTGCCTTCAACCCAACGCACGGTGTTGGACGGGGCTTCGCCGATGCGGAGCGCCCGGTCGGGACGCAGGATGGGCAGTTCGCCCCCCGAACTCGGAGAGATTTTGATCTCGTAGCGCAGGCCGAAATCGAGCGTCAGGTTCGGACGAATCTTCCAGGTGTCCTGCGCATAGAAGTCGTATTCGGGATAACGCGCGTCGAAAGGGAAACGCGATCCGGCCGGGCCGAAAGAGGTGTCGCTGGCGGCCACGAAGCCCTGGCCGACGTTGCCGATACGGCCGAGTAGAACGTTATAGAGACTCTGCAAGCGCGGGCGGTCGTTGGCGGCGTTGATGCCGGTCGGCGAGGTATTGACGTTGCTCGGAATCGGGTTGGTGTTACGGCTGAAATCGACCTGCGGGTTGATGTAGAAACCGGCCGCCTGCCCGCGATTGTCGAGGTGCTGCTGGTAGCGCAGGTTCGTGCCGAACTTGAACGTGTGCGAGTTGCGCAGCCAACTCAGGTTGTCCACGAACTGATAGGTGCGGATGCTGCGCGCGTTGTTGATGATCGGCGTATTGTCGAGCGGGTTAGTGAGGTCGAGACAGCCGGACGTGCCCGCGAACGGGCAGTCGAAACGCAGAGGCGAATTCGCGTCGGCGTTCTCGTCGGCGTTGTTGAAGCTGAAGGTGAAACGGTTGAACCCGACCACGAATTCGTTCGTTAGGCGCGGGCTTGGTGTCCAGCGATAGTTGACGGCGAGGTTCTTCGGGTTGCGCAAAGTGTCGATGTTGCGCGGTGAATCGGGGAAGGCTTGCGGGCCGCCGGCATTGCCGGTGATGAGGCCGGTGTTGGTGTTACCGTTGCCCGCGTCGCCGAGCGTGTTCTGCTCGCCCTGCGCGTAGCGCACGTACATCGTGTGGCGCTCGTTGAAATTGTGATCGACTTTGAAGACCAGATCGTACTGGCGTTCGGTCTGCGGCGAGAGGAAAGTGAACGCCGCCAAGTTCAGCCCGTCGCCGCCCGCCGCGAAATTGTTCGGCAGCGGAGTCAAGCCGATCAACTGCTGCACCTGCGGATCGAGA
Organism: Pyrinomonadaceae bacterium; assembly: GCA_035942855.1. Taxonomy (GTDB): domain Bacteria; phylum Acidobacteriota; class Blastocatellia; order Pyrinomonadales; family Pyrinomonadaceae; genus JAIVJZ01. The sequence continues at coordinate 26,607 of DASZCS010000059.1, forward strand.
CCGAGGTTGAACGGATCGTTGGCGGTGATGCTGTATGACGCAATACACGCGGTCGTAACGGTCGCCGAGCAGGTTGGAAAGAGCGGATTGCCGGCCGCGTCCACGCTCGCTGCCGCGACGCCCGCCGGATTGTTCCGCCCGCCGACCACATAGCGGAAGATGCCCTGTCTTGCCTGTGGCGTCAGCACCGTGCGTGTGCGCGCGATGCTCTGCGAGGTGCGCAGGAGTTGCAGGTTGGTGAAGAAGAAAGTCTTGTTGCGGATGATGGGGCCGCCGACCGAGCCGCCGAAAATGTGCTGGACGAACTGTCCGCGCGGCGTGCCGTTGATGTTGTTGTTGTACTCGTTGGCGATGAAGCGCGGCGTTTGATAGAACTCGAAGAGGTTGCCGTGAAATTCGTTCGTCCCCGAACGCGTGACGAGCGTGACCTGTGCGCCGCTGCTGCGGCCTAGTTCGGCGGTGAAGTTGCCGGTCACGACCTGAAACTCGGTCAGAGAGTCGGGGTTCGGACGGAGCGGCGTGAAGTTCGAGCCGCCCGCGCTCGATTCGTTGATGTCGATGCCGTCGAGCGTGAAGTTGAAGGCGCGGTCGCGCGAGCCGTGGACGTGGACGCCGCCGCCCGTGTTCGCGCCGCTCACCACCCCGGGCTGGAGGTTGATCAAGGCGAGCGGGTTGCGCCCGCGCACGCCGACGATGGGCAGAGACTCAAGCGTCCGCTGCTCGACCGTGTTGCCGAAGTTGCCGGAACTGCTCGTCTGCACGAGTTCGGCCGAGCCGACCACCTGCACCACGTCTGTGATGCCGCCTACTTCCAGCGTCACATCGACCGTGGCCGGTTGGTTGATGTTGACGGGGTTGCTGGTCGAGACGAATTTCTTGAAGCCGGATTTCTCCACGCTCACGGTGTAAGTTCCGACCTGCACGGAGTCGAAGACGTAAGTGCCGGTCGAGGTGGTTTGCGTGGTGAAGGCCACCTGCGTTCCCTCGTTGGTCAAAGTTACGGTGGCGTCGGGGATGACGGCGCCCGAAGGGTCGATGACCGTGCCCGTGACGCGTGAGGCCGTGCCCTGCGCCAGCGCCGTAGCGCCGCCGACTCCGCTCGTCAGCAAGACGAGGCACAACAAAAATCGTGGGAGACTTTTAATTTTCATGAACTCGGCTCCTTGTAGCATCCGAACAGTGTGGTTGGACTTTCCGTGTCTCTGAAGTTCGCGGGAACGTTCGTTTGCACGACGCGCCCGCGCGGCGTTTTCGGCGCGGGACGAAAAGCGTCACCCATCGCGCGGCTTGGGATTCCGGCACAACCGGCGCTACAGCTTGCGGACTTGCCTGTCAGCAAGTACCTCGCCGGACGATTCAACTGAAAACACGATTGAAGGACGGAAACTGCTGAACCCTTGAGACAACTGCGCGCATTGTAATTGAACTGCAAGTGAACTGAAAGCTAAAAAAACTTATTATGCAAATAAGCTGCAATGATAATGTGCTGTTATAAATAACGCGCCCGCCGGACGCCTGCGGAGAGCACCCGGCGGCCGTCTCTCGTGCACGCCGAAGCCACGCGACGCGCGCCCGTCCCTGGGTAGACTACTTCTCGATTTTCAAATTGCGGCCACGGCGGCCTTGTGGGGCGAGTGGAATTCTGAGTTTCAAGGAAAAGTTAAATTTGCAAATCCTGTTCCAACTGCCGCTGCCCGTTTCCCGATAGCTTTTCTCACAACTTTCTTCGACGCATGCCACGCGCCTACGAAAAATTGGAGACACGCCTCTGATTTTTCGTAGACGCAGAGAGCAGAACCAGGCACCTCACATGAAGCGACACGAAAAGTTTCGTTCGTGTCGCGTCCTGCGAGGCGCGTGGTTCCCTTGCTTTCCGTCTCACTCTAAAGTTCGCTCGCGCAAGCTAGTCACTGTAAATTTCGTTGAGCAAGGCCGCGAGCCTGTAGCCGCCCATCGCCAGACGCTTGCGTGCGATGCCCTTAACTTTCGCCTGATATTCATCATCAGGCTTCTCGCCTTCGGGCAGCATGTTTCCTGCGGTGTCCCTGTAAGCGCCCGGCGCGGCGATGGCGAAGCCTTCGCTTACCCACTGCGCAACGTTCAAGTCTTTCCATTCGGCATCCGTGTCCGCGTAGGCGGCCATCGCCTCTTCGGCGTAGGTCTTCAACTGCGCGATGCCCTCAGATTTGAGCGGGCGGCGCACGTCCGCGAAGTTGAACAGACCGCCGCCCGCGTCCCAATAGGAATGCAGTTTGGTTCTCTCTCCGGCCAGCGTAAACAGGTTGCCGCCCTGATCGCCCACTCCGCTCGGATGCGCTTTCGAATAACGACTGCTGCAATGGAGCGGTTGATGTATGTCGCCGACGAGGTGGAACAGGTAGGCCAGATACAACGCTTCGAGGTATTTCTTTTTGGCGGTCGTCGCCCCCGCGTTCTTCCTGATCGTTTGGAGGCTCTTCGCGATCTGCGAGACGACGTTCACCTTCGGCAGCTTGAGCTTCTTTTCGGGGATGCCGTCGAAGAAGGGTTTGTTGGTGAAGTGCCAGGGCTTCAGGTATTCGCTGGCGGGGTCGTCCCTCATGTCGTCCATGTAGTTGGCGATGCTGTAGCGGTCGTAGGTCTTGAAGACTTTCACGGTCTTCCCCTGCTTGTTCTCGAAACTGTAGTTTGCCGCGATCAACTTGACGAGTTCGTCCACGCGCGCGGCGGCTTTCGGGTTCGACTGGTTCAACTTTTCGTAAGCGATGTAGGCGACCACCATGTGCCCCGTGTCGCCCCAGGCGAAGGCCGCTTGAGGCGTGACGAGCATGGCGCACAAGAGAAACACGACACACGTTCTTTTGCACATAACGGTTCTCCTTGTGGGGTTCGCGCGGGGGCGCGGGCAAAGAAAACGAGTTGTTTGTCGTGCGAGGATTTCGTGTTCCAACGGTCGAGGCAAAATGTAATCGGCGAGGCGCACTGTTGTTAGCTGGGCAGACTGTTTTTTATTTGGCAGCTGGAAAGAGCATGTTGAGCACGCCGGCCATGCGGTATCCGGCCAGCGCGATGCGTTCGCCGGAAATCTTCTGCGCTTCAGACGTGTATGCGGCCGACGGCGCTTCACCCTCGCGCGTTTTAGCGTAGGCAAACTCGCGCGCAATCGTGTTGCTCTCTTCGATCCAGCGCAGCGGTTCAAGTTCACGCGCGGCCGCTAACTTTTCGACCGGGTTGGCTTTCATGATCTCTTCGGCCTGCGCGAGAAGACGTGCGCGCGATGCGGCGTCGAGCGGGCGGCGCGGACTCTCGAAGCCGAAGCGACCAGCGGCGGCGTCCCAGAAGGCGTGTAGATTTCTGATGCGCGCTTCGGGCGGCATCTGGATGGCGAAGCCGTTGCCGCCCGCGTCGCCGTCCGGGTTCTTCGCAGTGTAGCGCGTGGTGGTGTGGAGCGGTTGATGCACGTCGCCGACGAGATGATAGAGGAAGCCTAAGGTTTCTGCGTCTGTCTTGTCGCGCCCCGTGCCGCGCCTGAGCGTGTTGATGCACCAGTTGATGCGGTCGAGCACGTTCGTCGGCTCCGGCCCGACATTCGTGCGGACGGGGATGCCGTCAAAGAGCGGGCGGTAATTGATGTAGTGCCAGTTCTCATACTCGTCGTTCAGAGAGTCGCCTTTGAAATCGTCCATCCAGACGGCGATGGTCACGGGGTCGTAAATCTTCTCGCACGCGGGCGTGTAGTAAGTCGCGCACAGGTGTATGAGCGGGCGGCGGCCTTCGGGCGCAACGAGCAATTTATCGACGCGCGCCTTGGCCGCGGGCGACAAATTGAGATATGCGATCTGCGCGACGAGCATGTGCCCCGTATCGTGCCATGCGACGACGCGCGACGGCGCGCAGACGACGAGAAGCAACGCAACCAGCAGTGACACAGGCCGCACGACGCGGCGAACTTTACGCATCGAAGTTTTCAACACTTCCGCTCCCATCATCTTCAACACTTCCCTTTCCTCTCAACGATAGATCAAAGCGCGCGTGCGTGCGCGGCGAAACTCTTCGAGGCGCGGCTGCCACGAGAGCGCGATCTGTTCCGGCGTCTCGCCGCGCTTCAAACGTTCGAGCGTGTCTGCGTTGGCAAGCAGTTTTCCGTATTTTTCGATCTGCCATATCTCCGGGTGCAGGCGACGCAAAGCGGCCGCGATCTCGATTCCAACATAGACCGGGCGCAACAGCGCGCGATCCGTGATGACGAGATTGACGCCGCCGCACTCTTCGCCCTGAAAGACAGAGGCGCGCGGCGTAAATCTGACGGGCACGAAACGCACGCCCGCGATCCGTCGCTCGTTCAGATAACTCGCCAGACGCGCGCCGTCGATCCAGGGCGCACCGACCAACTCGAACGGCGTGTCCGTGCCGCGCCCGACGGAGACGTTCGTGTACTCAAGCAAACCGACGCCGGGATAGAGAGTCGCCTGCGTGAGGCTCCGCATGTTGGGCGAAGGGTTCACCCACGTTTGCCCCGTCGCGTCGAACCACATCGGGCGACGCCAGCGTTCCATCTCGACCACGCGGAGGTCGCAACCTATCTTGCGTTCGGTGTTGAAGAAACGCGCCATTTCACCCATCGTCATGCCGTGGCGGACGGGGATCATGTGATAACCGGTGAAGGAAAGTTTGTCTTCGTCCGCCACGGGGCCTTCCGTCTCGTTGCCGCGAATCGGGTTCGGGCGGTCGAGCACGAAGACCGGGATGCGCGCGCGCGCGGCCTCTTCCAAGACGTGGCCGAGCGTGGAGATGTAGGTGTAGAAGCGCGTGCCCACGTCTTGAATGTCGAAGACGATGGCGTCGAGTTCGCGCAACTGCTCGGGCTTCGGCCGACGCGTCTCGCCGTAGAGCGAATAGACGGGCAGGCCGGTCTTCTCGTCTTTCGTGTCGGAAAGTTTATCGTCCAGAAGGCCGCGTATGCCGTGCTCGGGCGCAAAGAGCGCGACGAGTTTGACGTTCGCCGCTTCGCGCAAAACGTCTATCGTCTGACGGCCGCGACGGTCGCGCCCCGTGTGGTTGGTGACGAGGCCGACGCGCATCCCTGCGAGTTGGCGAAAGTTGTCGCGTTCGAGCACGTCGATGCCGTTCAGCACATCGGCGTCGAACAAAGGAGTTGGTGCAGGAGCAGCCGCCGTCGTCGCCGCGTTCATGCCGTTCAACTGCGCGAGACTCAAGAGCGTCTCGGCGGCGAAGCGCGACGTTTCATCGTTCGCCTGTTCGGCCGTCACGTCCATGAGCGAAGAGGCGACGATGGAAGCGACGCGGCCGCGCAACTCGCCGACGTCGCCCTTGCCGTCAGGATGCACGCGGTTGCTGAGAAAGACGACGAACGCGCCGCTCGCGGGGTCGAGCCACAGAGACGTGCCGGTGAAACCCGTGTGGCCGAACGAGCCGAGCGGAAACAGGTCGCCGCGATTTGAAGAGAAACTGCTCACCACGTCCCAACCGATAGCACGCGCCGAACCGTCTTCGGCCACGGCGCGCGGGCGCGTCATCGCAGCGACGCCGAACGGACTCAAGATTCGCACGCCGCCGTAAGTGCCGCCGTTCAAGATCATCTGGCAGTAGATGCCCAGGTCGTCGGCCGTGGTGAACATGCCTGCGTGACCTGCGACGCCGCTCATGCGAAAGGCCGTCGGGTCGTGCACCTCGCCGCGCAGCCAGCGTTCGCCGTCTGCCCCGAGCGTTTCGGGTTTGCCGCCGAGGTAGGCCGCCTGCGCGCGGCGCTGTTCGGTCGGCGCGATGCGCGGGCGGAGCGCGGCGGGCGGGTTGAAACTGGTGTCGCGCATCTTGAGCGGCTCGAAGATGTTCTTGCGCGCGAACACGTCGAGCGCATCGCCCGAGACGCGCTTGACCACTTCGCCGAGCGCGATGTAGCCGATGTCGCTGTAGGCGAAACGCTTGCCCACCGCATACCACAAACGCTCCTTCGCCAGACGCTTCATCGCCTCGTCGTAGCCCGTCCACTGCTCGCGCAAGTCGAAGTCGGGCGCGTAGCCCGCGCGGTGGATCAAGAGTTCTTCAATCGTGATCTGCGCGCGCACGCTCTCTTTCAGTTCGGGCAAGTGGCGCGAGAGTGGATCGCTCAGGCGCACCTGCCCGCGCTCGACGAGGATCATGATGCTGGTCGCCGTCGCCACCACCTTCGTCAAGCTCGCCGCGTCGAAGATGGTGTCGTTGGTCATCGTCTCGCGCGCGGGTTCGATGGCGCGCGCCCCGTAAGCCTTGCGCCACACGACGCGCCCGCGCCGCCCGACGAGCACCACCGCGCCCGGCGTCTCTTTGCGCGCGATTGATTCTTCGACGGCCGCGTCGATACGCGCCAGACGTTCGGCGGACATCCCGACGCTCGCGGGCGCGGCGGGCGGCAAATTTTCCGCGAGCGCGTGCGAGACGAGGACGACAGCGAGCAGGCCGACGACGAGGCGACGGCCGAGCGACAAGCGAGACATGAGACGTTTCTGTTTGAGTGAAGATTGAAGCGGCATCGAGTTGGATAATTTTTTGCAGGCGCAAGCGCGCGCCGATCTAACAATATGATGTGCTTGGTTCATTGACAGCTTAAGACTCGCGCTCCCCTCTCAGCGCCCTGCGGCGCGCGCCTGCGCCTTCAACTGAATCCCAGTGCCGCGCGCGTAGAGTGTGGGCAAGCTGATCGGGAGTTTGCCGCGGATGTCGATTTCGCCGAGCAGCGCGCGCGCGGTGGCGCGCTGCAAACTCGGCATGTCGCCGTAGCCGACCATGTAAGTTTTGAGTTCGGGAAAACTTTGCAATAAGTACGGATTGCCGAAACTGATGCCGACGACGGGTGCGGCTTTCTGGCGTTCGATCAACTTCTTGAGCGCGCGCATGCCCGGCTCGGGCAGCGCACCGCTGTTCGACTGCCCGCTCCGCACGCGACCGTACATAGCAACGATAATTAACTTGGCCGCCTTCGCGCGGTCAAGCGCAGAATCAACTTCCTTTTCCGATGAACGGTCGTCCAACACCGTCGAATCCTCTTTTCGCAGGCCGCCGAGCGCGCTCGTAAAAGGCTGCATGATCCATTGCCGGTCGTCGCCGTTGGTGATGCCGAGCACGTAGATGCGCTCGCGCGCCGCCGGACGGTTCGCGGGCACGAGTCCCGCTTCGTCGCGCACGAGCGTGACGGCTTGCTCCGCGATCTCGTCCGACAGTTTTTCGGCCGCCGAAGTCGAAACCAAACGGTCTATGTACTCAATCGGCGCGATGCGTTGCCGGGTCAATCCGAGGTCGTACTTGGCCGCGAGCAGTCGGCGCGCGGACTCTTCGATCCGCTTCTCCGTCAAACGACCTGATGCGACCGCTTCGCGCAAACCGCGTACGGCCTCGTCGGCGCTCGCCGGTTTCAAGACCATGTCTGCCCCGGCCAGCACGGCGCGCACGGCCGCCTCGCCCGGCGTGAAGTAGATGGTCAGCCCGCTCATGTCCATCGCGTCGGTCACGATTAGGCCATCGAAGCCGAGGTCGCGCCTGAGCGTATCGGTCACGACCGCGCGCGAGAGCGTCGCCGGAAGAGTGGCTTCCTTGACGATGACTTCGCTGTCGGCGTAATGCGGCTGTCGCTTATCGACGCCTTCGAGCGGCGTGATGCGCGTCGGGTCGAGTTGCGGCAGACCGATGTGCGCGATCATGACCGAGCCGACGCCAGCCGCAATCGCCGCGCGAAACGGCACGAGTTCAATCGCATCGAGCCGCGCGCGCCCGAGGTTGACGACCGGCAGACCGCGATGTGAATCGACGGCCGTATCGCCGTGCCCCGGAAAATGTTTTGCCGTGGCGATGACGCCGCCCGCTTGTGCTCCTTCGGTGAAGGCCGCCGCCATGCGCGCCACCTCCTGTGGGTCTTCGCCGTAAGAGCGCACGTTGATAACCGGGTTCAGAGCGTTGTTGTTCACATCGACGACGGGCGCGAAAATCTGCTGGATGCCGAGCGCACGCGCCTCGCGCGCCGTCGCCTCGCCCATGCGCCGCGCGTACTCAGGATTGCCCGTCGCGCCGACGGCCATGTTCCACGGAAAGTTGATCGTGTCGATGAAACGCATGCCGGCGCCCGCTTCGAGGTCGGCCGAGACGAGCAAAGGGCGCCGCGCGAATTCCTGCATCCGGTTGATGAGATGAACCGAATCGTAGACCGCGCCGCGAAACAGGATGATGCCGCCGATGTGATTCTGCTCGACCTGACGGCGCAAATCCTTGAACGCCTTGCTCTCCTGACTCAGGAACGTCGCGTTGACGCCGACGGCGATCAACTGCCCGACCTTCTCTTCGAGCGTCATCCGCCGCAACTCCCCATCAGCCCAACGCAGCGCCTCGGGCGACGCGCGACGCTGGTAAGGTTTGAAGACGGGAAGTTTTGCGCCAGCGCCGCGCTTTTCGTCCGCGCCCGCACGCGCCGGGACGAAGGCAGACGAAAAAATCGTCGCGAGCACGAGCCCGCAAGCCGCGACCGCGCGCATTAATCCATTAAGACGAAAGTTGCTCATTTCGATACTTCAAAAACATGAAACCACGCGCGTCACACGCAACTACACTAACCTCTTCTTCGTGTTGTGCGCGTGTCTTTTCGTGGTTCATGCTTTTCTTAAATGTTCTAAACGTTTTCGACCACGCCATTGGGAGCGAGTTCGTCGCGCTGCGCCGCCGTCGCCGGGGCGAAAGCGAAACTCACGGCGTAGGACACGACCAAAGTGATCAGGCTTCCGCACAGCACATACCAAGTCCACGCCAGACGCGTCCATTTCCAGAGCGAGAACATGACGACGCAACTCGTCAACATCCCGATCAAAGCAGGCGGCTCGCTCACGCGCCTGAGAAACGTCCCGACGAGGAAGATGCCGAGCACCGGCCCGTTGATGAGTCCCGCGACCGAGAGCGCCGAATCGAGCGCCGACCGATTGCGCTTCATGAAAATTAATGCCACGCAAATCTGCACGATGCCCCACACCAGTGTGAGCACGTGCGACACGCGCAGGTAATGTCTATCGTCCCGGCGCGGCACGAAGGGCTTGTAGAGATCGTTGACCGCCGTAGCCGCAATGGCGTTCAGCGACGAAGAGAGCGCCGCCGCGAAGATCGCCGCGACGACCAGTCCCGACAAACCCGACGGCAGATGCTTCGTAATGAAATCGGGAAACACGCGGTCACTGCCGACCACGCGGAACGCGCCCTCGATGGGCAGCGTGGCCGCCCCGGCAGTCAAAGTGCCGTAGGCCGGATCGCTGTGCGGCTGGTAGAAGGCGAACAGGAGCACGCCGATAAAGAGAAAGCCGATGAACTGCGCGAGCACCACGCCGCCGCTCGACAACAAGGCCGCCGCCGCGCGTCGCGGCCTATCGGTGCACAGGTAACGCTGCACGAGGTATTGATCCGTGCCGTGCGTGCTCATGGTCAGAAAGCAGCCGCCGATGAGTCCCGCCCAGAAGGTGTAGGTTTTCGTCAGGGTCAAAGAGAAGTCGAACACGTCGAACTTGTCGAACTGGCTGCCGAGCGCAAGCGCGCCCTCGAAGCCGCCCGGAATTCTTGAACTCAGAACGACGGCGGCGGCAATCGCGCCCGCGACGTAGATGCCGAGTTGCACCACCTCGACCCAAATGACAGCCTCCATCCCGCCGAAGTATGTGAAGACGATCATCACGACGCCGAGCAGGATGATCGAATAGACGATGATCGTCCCAGCCTCGGCCTGCGGTTGAAAGGCCGTGTAGACGGCGGCGAGCACGAAGGCTGTTAACAACAGTCGCACGCCGTCGGCGATGTTGCGCATGACGACAAAGAGCGTCGCTGCGAGCATCTTGATCTTGAGGCCGAAGCGGCGTTCGAGCAGTTGATAGACGGTGAGAAGTTCGCCGCGAAAGTAGGACGGGATGAAGAGGAGCGAGATAACGATGCGCCCGAGCATGTAGCCGAAGACGAGTTGGAGAAACTGAAAATTGCCGCCGCGCGCAAACGCCACGCCGGGCACGGAGATGAACGTGATGGTCGAAGTCTCCGTCGCCACGATGGACGCGGCAATCGCCCACCAGGGCACGGTGCGGTCGCCGAGGAAGTAGTCGCGCGTCGTCTCCTGCTTACCCGAAAACCACACGCCGAAGACGGTGATGCCGACGAGGTAGCCGAAGATGATAAACAGGTCAAGCGCTCTCATGTCTCAGATCGAAAAGTAGCCGCGAGCGGTTGTGAGATGTCCACTATCAAACCACGCTTCATTCACACCACTCGAATCCCGCATTCATTGCTGCGACGTAGATGAACGAGTTGTGATTACTATCATAGAACCAATGTCTGAAGCCGCCGTCGGGTATCGGCTCAGGCAGTTTCGGCTTCTCTTTCAACTCACTGAAATCAGATGAATCCGCCGCGATCCAAATTCTGTCTTCTGCGAAAACATACTCTTTCGTGAAGGAATAGCCCGGCGGCTCTATGACACAATAGAGCAGATTCGTTAGCTTCAACTCGCCGTGACGGCTCGGCACTTCCACTTTCACCTCCGGCGATGTCAAATCGACATCAATTAAGAAGGTGGCTTCTCCCCTCACGTAATCAATGTTGATACGGAGAATATCCGAATCATGGAAGCCGTTCGGGAGCGTGTCGCTGATTTCGTCAATGGTCATTTCCGACTACTTAACCAAAAGCATCTAACGCGCGCTCGCCCCTTTCAAGTAGTCGCGCGCTTCGGCGAGTTCGGTGGCGCGTGAGTCGGCGCGTTCCTGTGTGCGCAGGTAATCGCTGTAGGCGCGCGCGGCGAGTTTGGCATCCGTCGTCTTGGCGGCGCGTGCGAGGCCGAGCAGCGAGCGCGGGCGGTTGGGTTGACGCAGCAGAGCCGTCTTGAACTGCGCCGCCGCATCCGAAGGGCGACCGGCCGCGAGCAGCACTTCGCCGTAGAGTTCATGTGAAGGCTTGAGCACGTCGGGCGGCCCTGAGGGCGGCCGGAGCGATTCTTCGAGCATGGTCGCGCGGCGCAAAAGTTCGACGGCCTCGCCAATCTTGCCCGCGTTCGCGCGTGACAGCCCGGCAACTTCCAACTCCATGATCTCGATCATTTCGCGGCTGAAGTAGTAACTGATCTTCTCCGCATCGGTGCTGAGCGCGCGCAGGCGTGCGGCGTGCTTCTCCGCCTCCGCAAAGTTCTTCGCAGCGGCGGCAGCCAAGCCCCGCAGGTATGCGCCGTACAAGTCACGAATAGTCGGACGCGGCGACTGTGAAGTTGACTGAGATGCGAGCGAGGCGGGAGTTATGCCGGCTGCGACCTGTGCGTTCGGCTGTTTGGCGGCGACGTGGCAGGCGTCCGCTCCTGCTTCTTTCTGTGGGGGAATGGCGGCCGTCTTACGCGTCGCCTCTGGAAAGTGTTTGTCGATCAAATCCCAGCGCTCGGTTTCTGCGATGAAGGCGGCGGCCATGTATGGATAGCCGCGTATGGGCGCACCGAAATCGGCGATAGACTTCTGCATGATGGCGAGTTGCGCTTCGGCCTCGCGGATGCGCCCCTGTTGCAGGTAGACGTATTCGAGCCAACTCAGACTGTGATAATCGCGCCGGTCGAGAGAGTAGTTTTTGCGCTTGACCCACGCGTCGGAAGTTGCCCAGGACGACTCGTTCGAGGCGGCGGCTTCAGGCCACATGCCGAGTTGGATGAAGATGTGCGAGGGCATGTGGCGCGCGTGATGCGCGTCGGGCGCGATCTCCGCGTAGCGACGCGCGGCGGGCAGCGCGAGGATAGCGTGCTCCGGATCGTCGAAGGCATGGATGATGTAGTGAGCCGCGCCGGGATGGTTCGGGTTCTTCGTGTAAACGTCGAGCGCGATGGCCCCGGCCTGCGCCTGCAAGCGATAGCCTTTATCGACGGGACGCACCGCGCCGAGCAGCGCGAGCGCGTAGAAAGAAGCGGCTTCCAGATCTTCCGGGTAATCTTTGTAAATCTTCTCCATCGCGGCGGCGTAAGCCAGATTGCGCGCGTGCTTGTCGCCTTCGCCGTAGAGAGTTTTGATCGCGTTTAAGTAAGCCGCTTCGCGCGCGGTCAACTTCGCGTCGGACGGAATTTTGGCGAGCGCGCGTCGTGCGGCGTCGGCGTCCTGCTCGTTCCAGAGCGGGTGGTTGTGGGTCATCGCCTCGCCCCAGTAGCCGAGCGCAAAGGCAGGTTCGATCTTCGTCGCCGCCTGAAATTCCTCCAGAGCCTCTTCGTACCAGAACGAGTGCAGCGCCGCGACGCCGCGCAGGAAATGTTCCTGCGCCGCGCCGGACGCGGAGGTCGGGAAATCAATTTTGCCGAGCGCGCCGCCCGCGCGCGACTGCGCGACGGACGCCGTCTGAGCGGCACATGCGAGACACACAGAGACGCACAGAGACATCAACACCTTGTGAGCATTACGACGAAGTGACATGGCTCTTTCTCGACTTTCCGGTTGAAGAGGAATTTCCCGCTTGCTTTCGGCTTCTTACGCCCGCCCGGCGCACGGGTCAAACGCGTTGGGCGCAAGCGCTCGTGGAAATCAAAACGCCGACGCATTATCGCACGCCGCACGCCTCTACTTGATCAATTCGCCGAGCGTGCGTATGCGCGGGCAACGGCTGTCGGGGTAGAGTTCGAGCGGATCGAGCAGCACGGCGCGCAAGCCCACTGCGAGCGCGGCCAGCGCGTCGTGCGCATACGAGTCGCCGACGAAGACGGCCTCGTGCGGCGAGAGGCCGAGCCGCGCGAGCGTCAGCTCGAAGATGGCCGCGTCGGGCTTGCGCACGCCGACCACATGCGAATCGATCAGCAACTCGAAGTGGTTTTTGAGTCCGACCAGTTCGAGCAGTTCGTCGAGCCTGCCGTCTTCGGTGTTCGAGATGACTGCGAGACGCAAGCTCGCACGCTTCAACGCGCCGAGCACGCGTTCGGACTCGGCGTCGGGCGCGCACCACAGATGACGCTCGGCGTGCGTTGCATCGATCTGATCGCTCAGAGACGCGCAGGTGGCGTCGTCAATGTCGAGCGCGCGATAGACGCGTCGAAAAACCCAGTTGCGCTGCCGCGTGTCTTCCGGCACAGGCTCTCCGCGCCCCATCGCCGCATCCACGGCGCACATCATCTCTTTGAACTTGCGCCCCAGCAAGGCCGGTTCAAACTCGCGCCCCGCGCCCTCAGACGCCAGCCGCGCCAGACGTTCCCAATCAGGATGCAACAGCGTCCCGCCCACGTCGAACAGCACGGCGCGCACGCCCGCGAGCGCCGGATGCAAACTTACTTCCTGCATCTTAGCTTCCCTTGCGTGCGTCTCAATTGTGCCGGGTTCGACGTTTTCGTTCGCAGCCATGTGCGTCTATCTTTGAAAACTACGCTCGTATCTCAAGTTGAACTGATTCTACGACAAATGCGCGCCGCCGTGTAAAAGTCGTTCGATGGCCGCGCTGACGACGCCGCGCTCCGCGGCGAGCGCGCTTTCGGCCTCTGCGCGCCCGCGCCCGGTGCGCTGCATCACGAGCGCCGTCGGCAGGTGTTCGCCCGCCTCGGACAAGGCCGCGTGCGCCGCCGCTTCGTCCAGCCCGGTCTCCGCCTGAAAGATGCGCAACGAACGCGCGCGCAGCTTTTCGTTTCGCGCCGACACGTTCGTCATGCGATTGCCCGCAACGTAGCCGAGCCGGATCATCGTCGCCGTCGAGAGCATGTTGAGCACCAGCTTCTGCGCCGTGCCCGCCTTGAGCCGGGTCGAACCCGCGATCACTTCCGGCCCGACCACAGGCACAATCGCCACCTCGCACACCCGCGTCAAAGGCGACTCAGGCACACACGTCACGCCCGCCGTAAACGCGCCGAGCGCGCGCGCGTGCTCGACCGCGCCGACCGTGTAAGGCGTGCGCCCCGACGCGGCGATGCCGACGACCGCATCCGCCGCCGTCACGCTGCGCGCATCAAGGTCGCGCCCGCCCGCGTCGCGTTCGTCCTCCGAAGCCTCCACCGCGCGATAACAAGCCTCGTAGCCGCCCGCGATGATCCCTTGCACGAGTTCCGGCGAGACGCCGAACGTCGGCGGGCATTCCGCCGCGTCGAGCACGCCGAGCCGACCGGAAGTGCCAGTGCCCACGTAGAACAAACGCCCTCCGCCGCCGAGACGCTCGACGATTCCCTCCACCGCACGCGCCACCTCTCCTGTGACTTGCCCCACCGCGACGGCCACCAGCGCATCTTCCTCATTCATCAAACGCACGATCTCCAACGCACCGAGCGCGCTAATCCCCGCCGTGCGCGGGTTCTCCTGTTCGGTGACGGGAAGATCGTTCATATGTCTCAAGTCTCAAGCCTCAAGTCTCAAGTCCCAAAGCCGCTGTTGACTTGGGACTTGAGAGTTACCCGGCGAGGGCGAGCCGGCGAATCTGTTCGCGTGCCATCGTGGCGGCGGCGAGGGCGGGCGAAAGTTGGGGCGGCGCGAGAAAGGCTTGCGGGGCGAGTCGTTTGATGCCCGCGCGCAAAGGTGCGAGGACGAGTTCACCCGCGCTGAATACGCCGCCGACGTGTGCGACTTGAAACCGCTCGCGCTCCATACGCAATTTGCGGATCACCGTGCAAGCCATTGAAGCCAGTTCGCGCCCCGCGTCCGCGATGATCGCGGCGGCGACCGCATCGCGCCCCTCGGCCGCTTCGATGACGTGACGCGCAAAGCCCGCGATGCGCTCGTTCGTCATACTCGGCGCGTAGATGGCGAGCGAGAGGTCTTCGGGCGAGGCCACGTTGAAATAACGGCACGCGGCCTCGTCCAGGTTCGTCGCCTCGCCGCGCCCGTCCGTCGCCTGCGCCACGGCCTGCAAAGCGCGTCGCCCGATCCACGAACCGCTCCCCTCGTCGCCTGCGAGCGGCCCCCAGCCGCCCGCGCAGACGTGCCTGCGCCGCGCGTTCTTCCCGCAGCAGATCGAACCCGTGCCCGCGATCAAAACCAGTCCGGGCTTGCCGTTCGTCGCGCCGTAGAGCGCGATGTCCGCGTCCGTCACCACCGCCAGATGGTTGATGCCGAGCGCGCGCCGCAGAGCGTCGGCCATCACTTCCTTCAAATCCGCGCGGCGCACACCGGCCAGCCCGACCTGCGCGGAAGCGATGTCCGCACGGCGCACGTCCGCCTCGGCGCACGCCCGGTCAACCGCCTCGCGCACGGCCGCCGCCGCGCTGCTCACGCCGACGCGCAGAGGGTTGGAAGGCCCGGCCAGCCCCGTGCCGAGCGCCTGCCCTTCCTCGTCCGTGATGACGGCTTGAGTCTTCGTGCCGCCACCATCCACGCCGAGTACGATCTGCGGCACGTGCAGGTCTCTCTGGTGTGTGCGGGAAAGATTTGTCGGTGCGTTTCTGGCCTTCATCGTCTGTCGGCGGCCGGGCGCTAAACTGAGGCGCGGCCGCACGCTTCCACCTCGTCTGATGCGGGCGATTGTAAAAAGAGTTGACATATAATGGAAACTAAAAGATTTTATCTTCTTGATAATCAACTCTGATAGAAAGGTTTCCCCCGAATGGAGATACGACACTTGCGGGCTTTGGCGGCTATCGCCGAAACCAACTCGTTCACGGCCGCCGCCGCGCGCATACACATCACGCAGGCGGCCATCAGCATGCAGATTCGCCAACTCGAACTCGAAACGGGCACGCTTCTCTTCGTGCGCACGCCGCGTCGTTGCGTGCTGACGCACGCGGGCGAACGTCTCCTTGAGCGCGCGCGGCGCATCCTGCGCGAACACGACGCGGCGCTCGCGGAGTTGGCTGAACTTTCCGGCACGTCGCACGGCCGCCTGCGTCTCGGCAGCGCGTCGGCCATGTTCAGTTCCGATCAACTGCCTCTGATTTTGCAAGACCTGCGAGCTGAGTGTGAGAACGTCGAGGTGACCGTCACGTCGGGCACGAGCGAAGCTTTGGTCAAACAGATCGTCGCGGGCGAATTGGACATCGCCTTCATCTCTTTGCCGGTCGAGGCGCGCGGCGTGCAGACCGAGTTGCTGGTGAAAGACGAGTTGATCGCCATCGCGAATCCGGAACACCCGCTGGCGCACAAGCGCGTTATCAGCGCGTTTGAACTAGCGGCGCAGAAACTCATACTCGGCGAGCGCGGCGGCAACACGCGGCGACTGATCGACGGCTTCTTCGCAGAGGCGGGCTTGCATCCGGTCGTGGCGATGGAGTTGAGCCGTCTGACTTCGATCAAGCGAATGGTGGAGTCGGGGATGGGCGTCGGGATCGTGCCGGTGCGTTCGGCTCTGGAAGAGATCGCGGAGGGGCGTCTGGTGCGCTGGTGGATCGAGGGCGCGCAGATCAATTCGGAACTCGGTTTCGCCTATCTCTCCGGCGGTTATCAATCGCCCGTCATGCAAATCTTCATCAATCTCTGTCGCGCGAATCTCACGTCCGATGCGCCGGAATTGCAGAGACCGCGCCAGAGGAAGCCGCGCACGACGCCCGCCGCGCGCAAGACCAAAGCGAAGCCGAAACAGAAGAGACGTTGAGGGGCAGCGGCGATACTCAACGTTCAGGCTGGCCGAGCAGGGTGCGGATGGCGGGGACGAGGCGGGCCGTGTCTTCGGGCTTGCGCAAGCAGCCCTGCGCGCCCGCGCGTTTGGCCTCTTCGTGGTCGAGCAGCGGCGCGTAGGCGGTGAAGAAAAGGATCGGCGTGTGGTGGTTGAACTCGCGTATCTCGCGGCAGAGGGCGAGGCCGTCCATGTCCGACAACCCGATGTCGAGCAGGATCAGGGCGTAAGGATTTTCATGCGCGAGCCGCAAACCCTCTTCCGCCGTCTGCACGGCCGTCACGTCGAACCCCTCTTGCTGCAAACTCCACTCCACCAGAAAACGCGTATCCTGCGTGTCCTCCACGTACAAAATTGCCGGTCGCATATTGTTTTTCACTCCGTGAAAAAAAGTGACAAGTGACGAGTGACGAGTGACGAGTTGAAAACCAGGAACTTGTCTTTAACTTGTCACTCGTCACTCGTCACTGTTCTTATATCTTTCCATGAGTTCAGGCCAGCGGCCTTGAGCTTTGAGGATCAGTTCGCAGACTTCGCGGATTGCGCCGAAGCCGCCGGGGAGAGTGGTGGTGTAGTGCGCGGCGGCGCGCGTGTCGTCGGTGGCATCGGCGACGGCGACGGCGAAGCCGCAGCGAAGCATCAGGGGAATGTCTGTCACGTCGTCGCCGACGAAAGCCGTGTCTGCGGCTTCCACTTCGGCGGTCGCTAAGACTTCGTCGAAGTCTTTGATCTTGTCCCAGGTTCCCTGCTGCACGTAAGCGATGCCGAGATCGCGCGCGCGGCGTTCGACCGCCGAAGAGGTGCGCCCCGAAATGATGCCGGAACGGAGACCTGCGCGATGCAGAAGCACGAGGCCGTGGCCGTCGCGCGTGTGAAAACTCTTCTGCTCGTCGCCGTCGCCGAGCAGTGTGATGCGGCCGTCGGTGAGCACGCCGTCGCAGTCCATCAGCAGGAGTTTAACGCGCGCGGCGCGTTGTTCGACGTTCATCCGGTTACGTGTGTCCAAAGTCACTTTCTGATTTTTTCAACAGAGTTCGAACTAGCGCACCTCGAAGATGGGCACATCGACGAGCCTGAGCGCGTTGCCGCTGCGCGCGAAGACGAGCACGGCCGTGCCTGACTGCTCGCGCCCGCCGAGCGTCTTCGCGGTGATCTGCACGTCTGCGGCGAAGCGATCCGATCCGAGCGCTTCGGTGCGCAGCAGTTTCGTCTGCCACTGTTCGGGCTGGCTGCCCACGATGCCTTTGGCGAACGCACCGAGTTCGCCCGACATGATGAGCGATTCGAGTTCGACTTTACGACCGCTGCGCACGGTCTGATCAAACTGTGTGACGAAGGCGCGCACGCTCTCGTCGATGGCGGGTGCGCTTGTGCCGGTTGCGGCCTCGGCTTTCAGGCGGGCGGCGCGGGCGGCGAGCGTGGGCGGATAGCCTCCTTCGGCGCGCACTGCTTCCGTGAAATAACGTGCGGCCTCGGCCGCCTGATTGCGGCGCAGACTGATCTCGCCAAGTCCGATGTTAGCCCATGCGAGCGTGGCGGCGAGCGGGAGGCGTTCGTCTAAGGCGGCGCGGAATTCGCGTTCGGCGTCGGGCAGTTTGTTCTGTTCGAGCAGGGCGCGTGCGAGCAGGATGCGCGCCTCTTGCATGATCGGGGCGCGCGTGAGCATCTCGCGCGCGATGGTTTCAGACTGCGCGTGCTGGCCTGCGGCAAGCAGACGCGTGGCGTCTTCGAGCGAATCTTCGAGCGCGGCGGCGCGCGGCGCGGTGTCGTTCGCGTAGTCGAGTTGCGGATAGAGTTTGTCTGGATCAACTTCGACGCGGACGATGCGCGCAGGAGTCTTGAAACGCACGTCGGCAAAATCGCGCGGCGGGATGACGGCTTGCGCCGTGACGCGTTCGCCCGTGTCCGTCACAGCCACGGCCGAGACGTTCGTTTCTATCGCCCCGGTGTTTCTGAGCGCCGAAACCCATTCGCCCGCGCGCTGTTGCGGCAGACCGATCAAGAGATCGATCTCGGTCGGCTGGTCTAAACCGGCGTCGAGCGCGGTCTTCAAGGTCGCTCCGCCCGCCGCGTTGAAGGCTGCGCGCAGGATGGCGAGCGTCAGTTCGCCTTCGCGGTTCTTCTGTAGCTGTTCGCGCAGCAGGGTGAGAAAGGCTTCGCGGCCGAGCGAGCGGTCTGCGAGTCGCCAGATCATCGCGCCTTTGTTGGCGACGGAGAGATAGTAAGTCGGTTCGAGCGGCGTGGTGATGGAGAGCGGTGCGTCGCGTCGTGCGACGGCCGTATAGGCGATGCGCTGTCGCTGGCGTTCGCCGTCGGCCGCCTCGCGCCCGAACTCTTTCTCCAGAAAGAGCGTCGCCAGATAACGCGCCAAGCCTTCGCGCACCACGCCCGAGCCTTCGCCGCGCACGGGCGTCGCGCCGCCGAACCACAAACGCGCGAAGGCTTCCCCGACGAGTTGCGCGGTCAAAGCATCAACTTTGGCGCGACGAAAGACGGCCGTGTCGAGCAGGATCGTGCCGCCCACGTCGAAGCCCGCGCCGCGCGTGACAGAGACGAGACGGATCGGAGTTTCGGGCAACGCGCCGAACAAGCCCGTATAAAAATTGCGCGCGGAAGCCGCGAGCGCGACGAGAGCTTCGGCCCGTTTGCGTTCGTCCGCGGTCGCGCCGCGCGGGAGGTATGCGCTGATGCCGCGCGCATCATTCGCGCCTTCGATGGTGTCCCACTTGCCCGTCAGAAAAAACGGCTGAGAGGAGAGTTTCTGCTCGTAGGTCGCGCCCGCAGCCGTGCCGGAAGAGAGCACCGTGTCGCCGCCGGGCGCGTTGACCGTCAGGCGCACGGGTGCTGTGTCCGCGCCACGCGTAGCGTATTGCGAGTTCGGCGTTGGATACCAACCGGAGAGCGGTAGAAACTGCGCGCCCTCGGGCGAAATGGCCGCCAGCCCCGTGTTCGACGCGATGGGCAGACGATAATCGAGCGCAGCGTTGATGGATGAGCCGGGCGGGACGGGCGAGGTCAGAGCGAGAGACACCTGCTTCAACCCCGTGCGGGCTTCATCGCGCGCGAAATATTGCACCGTGGCGTCGCCGACCGTGGCCGATTTGATCTCTGCCGCCGAGTTGATGCGCAGAGTCAGGCTGCGACCCGCCCCCGTGCCCACGTTTCGCGCCGACAGCACGGCACGCCCTGCGAGCGAGCGATCAGTCGCGCTCTGTGCGGGCAGCGTTGCCGTCACGTCGAAGCGCGTGACCTGCCACACGGGGCGCGCTTCGTCCTGCGCGCGTGCTTCCTGCGTGCAGGTCAGCAGCATCGTGCAGACAAAGGCCAGCGATAAAGTGAAAGCGTATGCGAGTTTCGACAAACGAAGATTGTTCATACCTTCTGCGAGCGTTCAATTTTTCGCGGCGGCGACTGCGTGCGGCCGGACGAGTTCGTGCAGGTCGCGCAGCACGCGCAGGAGCGGTTCGAGACGCGCGAGCGGCAAAGCGTTCGGCCCATCGGACAGCGCGCGCGCCGGTTCTTCGTGCACTTCCATGAAGACGGCGTCCACGCCGCAGGCGACCCCCGCACGCGCGAGCGGTTCGATGTATTCGGACTGTCCGTCCGTTGCATGACCGAGGCCGCCGGGCAGTTGCAAAGAGTGTGTCACGTCGAAGACGACCGGCGCACCGAAACTGCGCATGATGGGAAACGAGCGCATGTCAACGACGAGGTTGCCGTAGCCGAACGAGACGCCGCGCTCCGTCAAGAGCAGTCGCTCGCAGCCTTCGGCGCGCGCCTTGCGCACGATGTTGCGTGCGTCTGCGGGCGCGAGAAACTGCCCCTTCTTCACGTTCACGACGCGCCCCGTGCGCGCTGCCGCCGCGATCAGATCCGTCTGCCTTGAAAGGAACGCCGGAATCTGCAACACGTCTGCGACTTCGGATACCGGCTCGACTTGAGAGACATCGTGCACGTCCGTCAAAACGGGCACGCCCACTTCTTCCTTCACGCGACGCAGGACTTCCAAGCCCTCCTGCATCCCGCGTCCGCGAAAACTCTCGTGCGACGAGCGGTTCGCTTTGTCGTAAGACGCCTTGAAAACGTAGTCGAGTCCGACCGCGCGCGCGATGCGTGCACACTCGCGCGCCAACATCAAAGCGTGCTCAGGCGATTCAACGACGCACGGCCCGGCGATGACGGTCAAACGCCCGCCGCCAAACGTCGCGTCGCCTACTCGAAAAGATTTTACGGGTACAGTTTCGTTCGACATAGATGTTGACAGCGAGCAGTGAGCGTTAAGCAGTCAGCAGTTAAAACCGTCTTCTTACTTGAGCAGTTAAAACTGTCTTTTACTACTGCTCACTGCTCACTCCTAAAACGGGTTCAAAACTTTCTTCAATTTCTTGAAGGCCGCGCCGACCTTCGACCCCTTCTTCTGTTTGCCCCGGTTCGCCGCCGCGTTGGCGCGTCTCGTCCTCTGCGTCTGCGCGCGTTTGCTCGCGCGTTCGTCCGGCGTTGTTGCGGGCGTCGCTTCCGGCATGGGCGTGGGCGTCGGTGTGGCGAGCGTCGCGTTCTGGACGGGAACGTTCGCCGCGTCGCTACTGCGCGCACGCAGAAACAGTTTCAGGCCGATGACTGTCAACACGAACAAGGCCAAGACCGCAATCAACAACACGGGCGGTCGTTTGAGCCGGTTGACCCACGTGTGCCGGTCTTGCAGCAAGACGCTGATGCGCGTGTATGGCTGCGCCGTTCGAGACGTTCGGGCAGCGGGTGCGGCGGCGCGTGCGTCCGAAGTTGTGAAAGCATCCGTAGTCGCGGCGACGGCGATGCCCGCGGTCTGTGGTCTATGCCTACCGGTCGAGTCCGCGAGTTTCGTCGTGTCGTTCGTTCTCCGGTCGCCGCGCCCGCCGTTAGTTTCGCCAAGCACGAATCTGCCGGTCGGCTCGCCCGCGCCGTTGCCGTGCTCTGTCTCTACAGCGCCGCCGAGATAATCATGCGCGCGCGCAAGTCCCGCTTGCTGCGCCGCCGCCAAGAGTTCGCGCCTGAACGCCCCGGCATCCGGCGGGCGATTGAGTGGATTTTTTTCGAGCGCGTGCAGCACGATGCGTTCGACTTCGGGCGGAATGCCTGTGACCAACTCGGTCGGGCGGCGCGGCGGCTTCGAAGAGTGTTGCAGGGCGACGGCGAGCGGCGACGCGCCGTTAAAAGGCGTCGCGCCCGTGAGCATTTCGTAGAGGATGATGCCGAGACTGTACACGTCTGCGGCGGGCGTCAGGTGCGCGCCGTCGCATTGTTCGGGCGACATGTAGCGCGGCGTGCCGATCATCACGCCCGTCAGCGTCAGAGCGTGTTGCTCCGAGTCGTCTACGGAGTCGGCCGCGAGCTTTGCGATGCCGAAGTCCAAGACCTTGACGAGGGGCGGCGCGTTCTTCGGCTGAACGATGAAGATGTTGGCCGGTTTGAGGTCGCGGTGAATGACGCCGCTCTCGTGCGCCGCTTCGACGGCCGCCGCCACCTGCAACATCAGAGCGACGGCGCGCACGCTCTCAAGCGGCGACTCGAAGGCGAGCACCTCGCGCAGATTTCGCCCTTCGAGCAGTTCCATGACGATGTAGACGCAGCCGTCCGAGGTGCGCCCGAAATCCGTCACCGTCACGGCGTTCGTGTGCCGGAGGCGTCCGGCGGCGCGCGCCTCTCGCCGGAAGCGTTCCTGCGCCGCCTCGTCTTCCACGAAACGCTGGTGCAGGACCTTGACGGCGACGGGTCGGTCGATCAACAAGTGCGTCGCACGATAGACCGTCCCCATCCCGCCTTCGCCGAGCCGACTGTCCAGACGATACTTCTCGTCGAGCACGCGCCCCACGAGCGGGTCTGCGAGCGCGGGCGCGGCCACGGTCGCGTCGGCGCGCAGAGTCGCCCCGTCGTGCGGGCACGTCAGCACGTCCGTCTCAAACAACCCACCGCATGTTGGACAATGAAGCATGACTTACCGGTAAATGGTAAATGGTAAATGGTGAATAGACAAAGCCCGACACGCTCTTTCCATTCACCACTTACCATTTACCGTTTACCAGTCTTCACTTCATCCCTCATCCTTCCGCCCTCATCCCTTCCTTCAGTCGTCTCCGGCGACGCCGACGCGGTGCGAGATGGCGGCGGCGCTCAGTTCCGTCTCGTGTGATTCTGAGCCGCTGGTTTCGTTGCGCAGGCGGTTGTTGAGCGCGGCGCGGACGAAGGAGGTGAAGAGTGGATGCGCGGCGAGCGGCTTCGATTTGTATTCGGGATGAAACTGGCAGCCGAGAAACCAGGGGTGCGCCTCGCGCAGCAGTTCGACCATCTCGACGAAGCGGCCGTCGGGCGATTCTCCGCTGAAGACCAGCCCGGCGCGCTCCAGAGTCTCACGAAACTCCGGATTGAACTCGTAGCGATGGCGATGCCGCTCGTCGATCTCCGGCACGCCGCCGTAGACTTCGCGCGCGAGACTGTCTGCCGCAAGACGACAACGCCACGAGCCGAGCCGCATCGTCCCGCCCAACTCTTCGACGCCGACCAGATCGCGTAGTTTGAAGATGACGGGATAGGGCGTCTCCGGGTCGAACTCGGTCGAGTCGGCGTTGGTCAACCCGCACATCGCGCGCGCGTATTCGATCACGGCCGTCTGCATGCCGAGACAGATACCGAAGAACGGCGTGCGGCTGCGGCGTGCGTAGGAGATGGCGCGAATCATTCCGGCCACGCCGCGCGCGCCGAAGCCGCCGGGCACGAGCACGGCGTCGAAGTCGCGCAGGCGTTCCTCGAAATTCTCCTCCATCAACTTCTCCGACTCGACCCAGCGCACACCCACGCGCACGTTGTTCGCCACGCCGCCATGCGTCAGAGCCTCGCGCAGAGACTTGTAGGAATCCTCTAGCTCGACGTATTTGCCGACGATGCCGATGGTGACTTCGCCCGCGGACGGTTCGCGGATGGTCGAGACGAGTTCGCGCCAGTACGAGAGGTCTGTCGAGGCGGCGCGTTTTTGCAGGCCGAGCGAATCGACGATCAACTCGTCTAAGCCCTGTTCGTGGAAAGCGAGCGGCACATCGTAGATCGTGTCCACGTCTTCGGCGGTGATGACGGCGCGCTCGGTCACGTTGCAAAAGAGCGCGATCTTGCCGCGCAGGTCGCGCGACAGAACGCGGTCGGAGCGGCAGAGCAGGATGTCTGCGGCGATACCGATCTCGCGCAGTTCGCGCACGGAATGTTGCGTGGGCTTCGTCTTGAGTTCGCCCGCGGCGGCGATGAACGGGACGAGCGTGAGGTGTACGAAGAGAGCGCCGCGCTCGCCGTCCTTCGCCTCTTCGTTGCCCATCTGGCGGATCGCTTCGAGAAATGGCAGGCTCTCGATGTCGCCGACCGTGCCGCCGATCTCTACGATGACGACATCAACCGGGTCTTTTTCAGCCACGGTGCGGACGGCTTTTTTGATCTCGTCGGTGATGTGCGGGATCACCTGAATGGTCTTGCCGAGGTAATCGCCCCTGCGTTCCTTTTCGATGACGGAGAGATAGATGCGCCCCGTTGTCCAGTTATTGGCGCGCGTCAGGCGGGCGTGCGTGAAGCGTTCGTAGTGGCCGAGGTCGAGGTCTGTCTCCGCGCCGTCGTCCGTGACGAAGACTTCGCCGTGCTGGAAGGGCGACATCGTGCCGGGATCGACATTGATGTAAGGGTCGAGTTTCATCAGCGTGACGGCGAGGCCGCGCGCTTCGAGCAAGCACCCGATGGACGACGCCGCCAGCCCTTTGCCCAGACTCGAAACCACCCCGCCCGTGACGAAAATATATTTAGGCATCCTCTCTCCTCAGGTGTCGGACAAGTTCCGTTTCTCCGTGGCGGCATCGACTTCCGCTTCGTCGTCGCCCTCGCCCGGAATCTTCT
The DNA here is from genome assembly GCA_035942855.1 of Pyrinomonadaceae bacterium. GTDB lineage: Bacteria > Acidobacteriota > Blastocatellia > Pyrinomonadales > Pyrinomonadaceae > JAIVJZ01. The sequence continues at coordinate 51,030 of DASZCS010000059.1, forward strand.
TCTTGTTGTAATAACCGTGCTTCAAATCCTGCTGCACCTCGACGGCCTTCACCGCCTTCGGGTGCAACCACTGCTGCAAAGCGAACATGGCCGCGCGCGTGTGCGCGCCTTCACGCACGCGCCGCTGAAACTCTTCTTCCGAAATCCGTTCGGGCGGCGTCCCCAAGCGCGCCGCCGCGAACAGGCCGCCCAGGATAATCAACACGATGACCGCAAGCCCGATCCAATCGTTCATACAACACCACAGGCGAGCGAAAACGCACGGCCGCTTTCGCGTCAAACGGAGACGGAATCAGGAAGCGTCGTTTCCACCCCGCAGGCTGCGTTTGACCAACTCCGTCAACTGAGCGACTAGATCGGCGACCCGATCTATACGTTCGTCGGTCTGAGCGTTCTTCTCGACTAAACGATCCAATCGCTCGTCTGTCTGAGCGTTCTTCTCAATCAAGCGAGCCAATCGCTCGTCCATCTTCTTGCCCCGCTCATCCACTTTGACAATGGAAGCGCGAAGCGAAGCATTAATTTCCGCCTGCGCCTCCAATGTCCGCGTGACGACCTGCATAAAGTCCGTCTGCGTCTCGGCGTAAATCTGCACCTGCTGGCTCATCTCCCCGACCCGCTGGCTCATCTCAGCGATCTGTTGATTGGTCTGCTCAAGCCGCACGTCGAAAGCGGCCATCCGCTCTTCAAAAGCGACTTGACGTTCTTCAAAAGCCGCCTGCCGCGCCTCAAACGCGGCCTGACTTTTGACCAAAAATTCGAGTGCACGTTCGATCTCTTCGATGGTCATGTCGTGAGGCTACCTTTCCCTTCGTTATTCATGTGAGGCTACCTTTCCATCAAACTCTGTGAGGCGAACAGGGCGCGCACGCGTTCGAGGTCTTCCGGTGTGTCCACGCCGATTGACTGGTCTTTTGTTTCCACCACGCGAATCTTCGCGCCGTGTTCGAGCATACGCAGTTGTTCGAGCGATTCGGCGCGTTCAAGCGCGGACTGAGGCCAACGCGCGTATTCTAACAAAAAGGCGCGGCGGTAGACATAAAGCCCCGTGTGCTTGCGAAAGGCTGCGAGCAGATCGGGTTCGACTTCGAGCGCGGCGGCGAGCGAGCCGAACCTGCGCGCGGCCTCGCGCGGGTAAGGAATCGGCGAACGCGAAAAATAGAGCGCGTGCCCGCGTTCGTCCGTAACGACTTTCACCACGTCTGCGCTCAGCACGTCGCGCGCGCTCTGTACCGGTTCAGAGGTCGTCGCGCACATGGCTTCCGCGTCCCGTTGCAAGGCCGCGACGGCCTCTTCGATGGCGCGCGGCGAGATGAGCGGTTCGTCGCCCTGCACGTTGACGATGAGGTCGAAGCGCGGATCGAGCGCCGTGGCGGCTTCGGCGAGACGGTCGCTGCCGCTCTGGTGATCGGCGCGCGTCAACATGGCTTCGTAACCGGCCACGCGCACAGCGTCGCGGATGCGCTCGTCGTCTGTCGCCACCAGTACGCGCGAGACGTTGCGTGCGGCGAGTGCGCGTTCGCAGACGCGCACGATCATCGGTCGGCCGCAAATGTCTTGCAGAGGTTTACCGGGAAGTCGGGTTGAGTTGAAGCGCGCTGGGATGACGGCGATGGCTGAATTCTGGGCTGGCGAGTCCGTGTGGTTCACGGGACTGCAAGATAGCCTGTCGCGCCCGCGAGTGTCAATGAAAAGCAGGGGAAAGGGGCAAGGGGGAAAGAGAAAAGGTAAAGAAGAGGTCAGAGGTTAGAGGTCAGAGGCCAGTTAAAAACTATGAAGAGAGCGAGGTGGAAGATGCGACAAGTGGGACGGAGGCTACGACGCAGGGCGAGATAGAAGTTTTTGCTTTCCCTTCTCCTTTACCCCTTCCCCCTTTCCCTCTGCTTGAGTGCGGTTTGACACCACACATTCTGCGGGCTACGATGCGCAAAGTTTTTCAGCTATATTTTCGGGGCGAAAAATGCGCTCCTGTGGATTCTCGTTTGAGTCTTCAGACCGCATCGCCCGTTCGCCGTTCACCATTCGCCATTTACTGAATTATGGGATTTCAAACTACGGCTATACACGCGGGACAAGAGCCTGACGCCGCGACGGGCGCAGTCGCCGTCCCGATCTACCAAACTTCGACTTACGCGCAGGAAGGACTCGGCAAGCACAAAGGCTTCGAGTACGCGCGCACGCAGAACCCGACGCGCCTCGCTCTCGAACAAAACATCGCCGCGCTCGAAGGCGCGCGCTTCGGCTACGCCTTCGCCTCCGGCATGGCCGCCATCGACGCGACGCTCCGCCTCGTCAAAGCGGGCGATCACGTCATCGTCTCCGACAACACTTACGGCGGAACCTACCGTCTCTTCTCGCGCGTCCTCTCGAACTACGGCATTGAGTTCACCTACGTCGATACGTCCGACGCGTCGAACGTCGAAGCGGCCATACGCGACAACACGCGCATGGTCTTCGTCGAGACGCCTACGAATCCCGTGATGATGGTGACGGACTTGCAGGCCGTCGCGGACATGGCGCACGCGCGCGGCGTACGGGTCGTGTGTGACAACACGTTTCTGTCGCCCTACCTGCAACGCCCGATGGAGTTCGGCGTGGACATCGTCCTGCACTCGACGACGAAATATCTGAACGGCCATTCCGACAGCGTCGGCGGCGTCGTCCTCCTGAACGACGAGCAGGACGCAGAGTGGATCAAGTTCATTCAAAACAGCGCGGGCGCGATCCTCTCGCCCTTCGATTCATGGCTCATCCTGCGCGGCACGAAGACGCTCGCCCTGCGCATGGAGCAGCACGACCGAAACGGCCGCGCCGTCGCCGCCTTCCTCGAAGAACATCCGAAGGTGCAGAAGATTTACTATCCGGGTTCGCTCTCGCATCGCCAACACGATTTGGCGAAGCGACAGCAGCGCGGCTTCGGCGGCATGGTCGCTTTTGACGTGGGTTCGCTCGCCTCTGCGCGCGCCGTCCTTGAGGGCGTCCGGCTCTGCACGCTCGCCGAAAGCCTCGGCGCGGTGGAGACTCTGATCTCGCACCCGGCGACGATGACGCACGCCTCGGTGCTTCCCGAAACACGCGCGCGGCTCGGCATCACCGACGGGCTGGTGCGCATCTCCGTCGGCCTCGAAGACGTGGACGACATCATCGCCGATCTCGATCAGGCACTTGGGAAAATTTAGTAAATAGTAAATAGGGAATGGTAAATGGTGAATAGCTAAAGGACGTTCAGGCTTTTACTATTCACCGTTTACCATTTACCATTCACCCGCTTATGTTCGTCGAGCTATACGCACAAACCGATGTCGGCCGCGTCCGGCAGGGCAACGAGGACAACTTCCTCGTGCTCGATCTCGCTTCGGGAGAAAGTTGGAGCGGCTCGGACGAAGAGCGCGAGCCGCCCGAAAAGATTCGTCGCTTTGAAGTGGGAAAAGAGGGGCTGGTGCTCATCGTCTCGGACGGGATGGGCGGCGCGCTCGCGGGCGACGTGGCCAGCCGGATGGCCGTCGAGAGCGTGCGCGAGATGCTCACCGAAGAGGATTCCGAGCACAAGACCGACCCGCAAGGGTCGCGCGTCTCGCTCGTCGATTGCCTGTGCAACGCCACCGGCTACGCCAACTACGCCATCCATCGCAAGAGCCTCGAAGACCCGCGTTGCAGCGGCATGGGCGCGACCTTGACGGCCGCCGCCGTTTCGCGCGATTCGATGGACTTCGTACAAGTCGGCGACAGCCGCGCCTACGTCATACGCGGCGACGAGATCAAACTCGCCACCAAAGATCAATCGCTCGTGCAGCAACTCGTCGATGTCGGGCAGATCACGGAGGAAGACGCAGAGACGCACATGTTCCGCAACGTCATCCTCCAGGCACTCGGCGCGCAGAGCGACCTCACGCCGGTCGTCTCGCGCGTCCGCCTCCAGCGCGGCGACATGATGCTGCTCTGTAGCGACGGTCTTTCGGGCAAGATGCGCGCCGAAGAGATGCTCCAGATCGTCGATGCAAACGACGGCGACCTCGCCGCGGCCTGCGACGCGCTCGTCAACGAAGCCAACCGGCGCGGCGGCGAAGACAATATCACGGTCGTCCTCGCGCGCTTCGACGGCGAAGACCTCGCCGCCCCCTCCCATGAACCGATCGCGGTGGAACTGGCCGCCCTCGAAGACGACAAAACCCTCCCCGGCATGGACGACGACACCTCGCCGCTGCCTTAACAGTTGGAGAAGGTAAAAGGGAAAAGGTAGAAGACGAGAAGCGGGACGCAAGCGATCAATTGC
>DASZCS010000060.1:0-28385 GCA_035942855.1 Pyrinomonadaceae bacterium
GATCGAACTGATTCGATCCGCCCCGCTGCCTTGAAGATTCGCGTGTAACTTTCTCGTTACTTCGCGCCCGCTCCGTTAACGCGCGCCGTCAGGCGCGACTTGTAACGTGCGGCGGCGTTGCGGTGCAGCACGCCCTTCTGCACGGACTTGTCGATGATGGAAATTGTCTGCGACAGCACAGTCTGGATCGCGCCCGCATCGGCCGCGCCGGTCAACGCGGCGCGCAGTTTCTTGATTTCGGTGCGCAGGCGCGTGCGGTTGCTGCGATTGATGGTTCTGCGGCGCTCGTTCTGGCGCATGCGCTTCTCGGCTGATTTATGATTCGGCATCTTCTGAAACTCCGTCGGTAACTCTGTATAACTGATGTTCTATCTCATTCGCGCCCCGACAGACAACAATCTGAACGTGCGCGCAAAGGGCAAAGTATAGGTATCGAAAGGAACCGTGTCAAGGCGCGGGGGTTGTCTCGGACATATATCTCAGCACGCGATTCCGCGCCGGGAACTCAGCATGCTTCTCAGCGCGGCGGCATTACGCAAGGCGTTCGCCTCACCGTCATTATTGAAATAGACGAACACGTCCTTGCCCATCGCCTGCCACTCACAGATGCGCTCTGTCCACCAGCGAAGTTCATCTTCATTGTAAGAACCTGCGCACATATGTTTGTGATCCGGGCCGTGGAGCCGCGCGTAGACGAAAGGCGCGGTTGCGCGCAACACACATGGCAGTCCTGCCCCGCTCATGACACAGTAAGCCGCGCCATGTGCCTCCAGTAGTCGAAATGTCTCTTCGCGATGCCAGTCAGGGTGTCGGAATTCAAATGCCGTCCTAATCTCCCTCGGCCAGATTGAGAGGAAGAATTTGAGGCGCGGGTAATCGTAGGCAAGGGTTGGCGGGAGTTGGACTAGAAGGACGCCCGCGCGGTCTTTGAGAAGTTTGACGCCGCGAGATACACGTTCGATCCAACCTTCAGGTTGATAGAGACGTTTGCTGTGTGTCAGTGCACGAGGGGCTTTCAGGCTCATTAGGAAACCTTCGGGTAGAGACCTGCGCCAGTTTGTGAGAGTCGCTTCCTGCGGCCAGCGATAGAAACTGCTGTTGACCTCTACGGTGCGAAAGTGTTTCGTGTAGACGCCGAGCCGGGCGCGCTTTTCGAGTGCGTGCGGATAGAGAACTCCTTCCCAGTGATCGTAGCTCCAACCCGAAGTGCCGATATGAACTGCCATTGGAAGAAAAGATGCTTAGCAAACGGACTCAGACCGTCTCCGAAGGTGAACCTTGATAGGCGTTGCAAATTTTTTTACAGTCGCCATAAAATACCTGTTGACACAATTACAGAACATAGCTAGGATGTCCGCCATGATTTGCCGAGCCGTTTTGACGTAGCCTTCCCGCATTATCTCCCGTTAGTGTGGAAATAACTTAGGAATAGTTTGAATCCGCCTCTGTACTACTGCGCACGTCAACAGTAAGAATGTCGTTTGGATGTTTGTGCTGCTTTTTGTCCTCGTGAAAAGCCTACGCTTAAGTCAGGATTTACTGAACCCGTTAAGTAATACTAGTCCCATACCGGGATGCTCCGAATAATCGGACGTGCCGTTACGAAGTTTTAGCCGCGTCCGTGGTTGGTGAATTGTCGGCTCAGTCGTTCGTGATAGTTGTCTCACCTCGTAAGAACATTCTCAATCGTTTCTTCGTTTGTGTTCGTTGAGTCCTTTAGGAAGTCCCCGTGACGAATGCAATTCTGCCAGTGATGCAAGACCTCATCAGCTATGCAGAATGAAATTCCAGTACCTCATCAATAGGATTTATGTTTTTCCAATCTTAACTTTTCCATCCACATTTATCCCGGGGTCGAACAGTGCTCTGTGATTGGCGAATGTGAGCCGAGCGAGAGCAAAGGAGTTATATGAGCTTTGGACAAGGACAGGAACAGGCTCGCTGGTACGTCGTTCGCACCAAGCCCAAACGGGAAAATGATGCGGCGAACAATCTGACAGCGTGGAAAGTTGAAGTCTTCAATCCAAAAATCATCGAACGCCGAGTGAATCAATTCACCAATCAGCCTACATATTTATCCAAGCCTCTATTTCCGGGTTACCTCTTCGCGCGGTTTGAAGTTAACCGCATGCTGCACAAAATATGTTTCACCAGAGGTGTCAGCAACGTGGTCTGTTTCGGCAACGTCCCATGTCCCATCAACGACGAGGTGATTCACCTGATCCAATCGCATGTAGACGGAGACGGCTTTGTCAAAATAGGAAAGAAGTTGAAACCGGGCGATAAGGTCTCGATCAAGAGCGGGCCTTTCAAAGGACTGATCGGCGTCCTTGAACGCGAGATGAAGGATAGCGAACGACTGATGTTGTTAATGAACACGATCAACTATCAAGGGCGCATCATCATCGGCAGGGAAGACCTCGAAAAAGTTATCTGAGCGGCGCGACAGGTGAGGCCGACAACCTGTCTCATAAATTTGGCAACTAAACGTTCGAACCAAGGGACGCATTCGCATAACTTGAACTGACTTTCGTTTACCCACTAACACTCTACGAAGGAAGTTGTTTAGGCCGCAATCTCCTCGCTGTAGTCTCGTAAGTCTAACACTCCAAACGATTAACACATGATGCGCTCCCGGCGCATAGTGCGGTAGCTCTGTTCGCAGGTCGGCTTCGCCAACACGCTTCACCGTTCGACTTGCAACTCCATAGAGCAACTAATCCTTTCCAGGCCTCTTCAACAATTTGCCTTCATGGCAGCTTCTCTTCTGTTCAGCCTTTGAGCTTTTAAGCGCGCCTTCACCGGCCGGTTCCTGAAAGCCATCACATGAGCATCGTCAGTAAACAAAATAACGTGGCTCAAAGAGCCTACGACGATCTTCCTCCTTCCATTTCCACATTGGTGGAACTTCTGCGTTATCGCGCGAACCAACAACCAGACCGCGTGGCCTATACCTTTCTGGTGGATGGAGAGCGTGATGCGGAGCAGATCACTTACGGCGAATTGGATCGACAGGCACGAGCTATCGGAGCGGAGCTACAGGCGAGACGAGCTGAGGGTGCACGTGCTTTGTTGCTCTACCCGCCGGGACTGAACTATGTCGCCGCCTTCTTTGGTTGTCTCTACGCGCAGGCGATTGCAGTTCCGGCCTATCCGCCACGGCTCAATCGAACTCTGTCCAGACTAAAGGCCATCACCGCAGATGCTCAGGCGAGCATCGTCCTTGGCACAACACAGACTCTTTCGCACCTCAAGCGAGGTATCGCACAGGCTCCGGAGTTGGAACAGTTGACCTGGCTCTCGACCGACGACCTCTCGCCGGAGATGGCCGGTGAGTGGCGCGAGCCGTCTGTCGGCGGCCAGGCGCTCGCTTTTCTGCAATACACTTCCGGTTCCACTTCGACGCCGAAAGGCGTCATGGTCAGCCACTCTAATTTGTTGAGCAACGAACGCATCATCAAACATGCGTTCGAACATACGGCGGAGGCAGTGATCGTCGGATGGCTGCCTCTCTATCACGACATGGGGTTGATCGGAAATGTGCTGAACCCGCTCTACATCTGCGCTCCTGCCATTCTGATGTCGCCGGTCGCCTTCCTGCAAAAGCCCGCACGCTGGCTTCAGGCCATCTCCGATTACAAAGCGACGACGAGCGGCGGCCCTAACTTCGCCTACGATTTGTGCGTCCGGAAAATCACGCCCGAACAACGCGAAACTCTCGACTTGAGTAGCTGGCAGATCGCTTTCAACGGAGCCGAGCCGGTTCGCCGTCACACGTTGGAGAAGTTTGCAGAGACTTTCGCCCCGCATGGTTTTAAACGTCGCGCCTTCATGCCCGTGTATGGCTTGGCTGAGGGGACGCTGTTTGTTTCCGGCGCGGCGAAGAACGAAGAGTTTGTCGCCAGAGCCTTCGAGACGGAAGCGCTGCAAGCGAATCGCGTGGTCGAAGTTGGCGACGAAGCGTCGGGCGGGCAGCATCTCGTCAGTTCAGGGTGCGCAGGCGTCGAGCAGGAAGTTGTCGTCGTCGATCCCGAATCTCTGTTGAGGTGCGCGGAAGGACGGGTCGGAGAGATTTGGGTGCGAGGCGCGAGCGTCGCGCAAGGCTACTGGCGGCGCGAGGAAGAGACGGAACGGACTTTTAGAGCCTTTCTGGCAGACACGGGCGCGGGGCCATTCTTACGCACGGGCGATCTCGGATTCCTGCAAGGCGTGGAACTCTTCGTCACCGGCCGTTTGAAAGACCTGATCATCATACGTGGCCGCAACCTCTATCCGCAGGACATCGAGTTGACGGTCGAGCAAAGCAGCCCGGCGCTGAAACTCGGAGGCGGCGCGGCGTTCGCCATCGACGTTGACGGCGAGGAACGTCTGATCATCGTGCAGGAGATCGAGCGCGAACATCGTCAACACGACCCGGAGGATATTTTCAAGGCCATCCGCGAGAAGGTGGGGGAACAGCACGAGGTCGAAATTTATGCCATCGCGCTGATCAAACCCGGCAGCATTCCGAAGACTTCGAGCGGTAAAATTCAACGCCACGCCTGCCGCCAGCAATTCCTCGCAAACAGTCTCGAACTGATCCACGCGAGTGTGACCGGCCAAACGACCGCTCAAACAGTCTCGACCAATAACACAGACGCGCCGCAGATCGCTTCGGACGTACCGGCCGAAATCAACGAACGCGAATTGTCGCAGGCCGTGCGGCAGCAGATCGGCGCGGCGGTGGCATCGGCGCTGCGCGTCTCGCCGAACGACATACCCTCGGACAGGAGTTTCTCAAGCCTCGGTATTGATTCGCTGAAAGCGGTCGAGATCATGGACGCCCTCGGCCAGCAATTCGGCGTCACGCTCTCGCCCACCATTCTGTTTGAAGCACCGACGATCAGCGAACTGACCGAACATCTCTGCCAGGAGCACAAGACCGCGTTGACGGCCTTCATGCAGGCGCGTGCGAAACAGACAGCGAACGGTGCGACGAAGAGTTCAGGCGTCGAAGCGACGTTTGAACCGGAAGGCGGCGGGACGAAGGCCGAAGGCGTTTCGACACCGGCACTAGTTGAAACGTTTGACGCGCGCGACGAAGACATCGCCATCATCGGGATGGGTTGCCGCCTGCCTCAGTCGCCCGATCTCGCATCGTTCTGGAAACTGCTCAGCGATGGGCGCGACGCGATCACGGAAGTCCCGCGTGAACGTTGGGACTGGCGCGACTTTTACGACGCCAACCCGGACGCGGAAAAGAAGACTTATTCGCGCTGGGGCGGATTCCTCGACGACTTGGATAAATTCGATCCGCTCTTTTTCAACATCTCTCCGCGCGAGGCGCGTCTGATCGATCCGCAGCAGCGAATCTTTCTTGAAGTTGCCTGGGAGACGTTGGAGCACGCGGGTTACTCGGCGGCGAAGCTTGCAGAGCAAGAGGTCGGCGTCTTCGTCGGTTCAAGCAACAACGGTTACTACCGGCGCATCGAGTCGGCTTTGACTATCGCGGATCACACAGCGGGAGTGGGCAACCAGAACGCAGTGATCGCCAACCGGGTTTCTTACTTTCTGAATTTGCACGGCCCTTCGCTGCTCGTCGATACGATGTGTTCGTCTTCGCTCGTGGCGCTGCATCTGGCGTGTCAGAGTTTGCGGCAGGGCGAATGCACGATGGCTCTGGCCGGAGGCGTGAACGTCCTGCTGTCGCCCGAATACTTCGTCGCCATGAGCCGCATGAAGGCGCACTCGCCCGACGGTCGTTGCAAAACCTTCGACCAGAGCGCCAACGGCATCGTGATCGGCGAAGGCGCAGGTTCCGTCCTGCTCAAGCCGCTCTCACGCGCCGTCGCCGATGGAGATCAGATTTTCGCGGTCATCAAAGGCTCGGCCGTCAATCATGGCGGACAGGCCAACGGGCTGACCGCACCGAACCCGAAGGCACACGCGCGTCTCGTCGCAAAGGCGTTCGCGGCGGCGGGCGTTTCCGCCGACACCATCTCTTACGTAGAGGCTCACGGGACGGGCACGGCGCTCGGCGATCCGATTGAGATCGAGGGACTGACCAAAGCGTTTCGCCAGCACACGGAGCGGACGGAGTTTTGTTCCATCGGTTCGGTCAAAACCAACATCGGCCATCTCGAACCGGCGGCGGGCATCTCGGGTCTGATCAAGATCATACTCTCGATGCAGCACCGGCAGCTTCCCGCGAGTCTCCATTTCGAGCGTGCCAACGGGATCATTCCGTTTGCCGAGACGCCTTTCAAGGTCAACACCGAACTGTGCGAGTGGCGTGCGGAGGGCGCGCGTCGCGCCTGCATCAGTTCTTTCGGGATCGGCGGTGCGAACGCGCACGTCATCGTCGAAGAAGCTCCCGCGCGCACGCGGCCGGAAAACGAGACGGAACGCCCGGTTCATCTGCTCACCCTGTCGGCTAAAACCGGGAGCGCCCTGTCGGCACTGGCGAATCGTTACCACGCCCTGCTGCAAAACGATCAGACGCTCTCCTTGAGCGATCTCTGTTTCACGGCCAACACCGGCCGCACGCATTTCGCGCACCGTCTGACCGTCATCAGCGAGTCAACCGCCGAGTTGATTAGTCAACTCGCAGACTTCGCCGCCGGTCAGAGTAAAGCGTCTGCGGCGCGCATACGCCAACGGCAGGCGACAAGCGACGAGAGGCTTCCCGTCACGTTCCTCTTCACGGGACAGGGCGCGCAATACGCGGACATGGGGCGCAGGCTCTACGAGACGCAGCCCACCTTCCGCGGCGCCCTCGAACGCTGCGACGAAGTGCTGCGCGCACATCTGCCCACGCCGCTTTTGTCCGTGCTCTATGCGGGAGGCGATGCGGAGCGTGCGGAGCGGTTGAACGAGACGGTCTACACGCAGCCCGCGCTCTTTGCGCTGGAGTTCGCCCTCTGCGAGTTGTGGCGTTCGTGGGGCATCGTGCCTGACGCGGTTGTGGGGCATAGCATCGGCGAGTATACGGCGGCGTGCGTGGCGGGCGTGCTCGGTCTGGAAGATGCGCTCAAACTGGTGGCGGCGCGTGGACGTTTGATGCAGACGCTTCCGCAGGACGGCGCGATGGCCGTCGCGTTCACGGATGAAGCGCGCTGTGCGGAAGTTATTGCAGGATACGGCGAGACGCTTTCGATTGCCGCCGTGAACAGCCCGCAATCGGTCGTCATCTCGGGCGCGCGCGCCGCGCTACAGGAAGTCTCTGAACGCCTCTCGCGCTCAGGCGTCGCGTTGCGCCCGCTCAACACTTCGCACGCGTTCCACTCGCCCTTGATGAATCCGATTCTGGACGAGTTCGAGCGTGTGGCGAGCGAGGTGCGCTGCGCCCCTGCGCGAATTCCGCTCGTCTCCAATCTCGACGGACGGAGATGGGAGGCGAGCTTCGTGCCCGACGCGGCCTACTGGCGACGCCACTTGCGCGAAACCGTGAGATTCAGCGCGAGCCTCGAAACGCTCGCCGCAGGGGGGCGGCAAATCTTCCTCGAAGTCGGCCCGCACCCGGCGCTCGTCGCGGCCGGTAAGCGTTGCCTGCCGAAAGACGCGGCCGTCTGGTTGCACTCTCTCCAACAGGGCACGGACGACTGGCAGACGCTCCTCGGCAGTCTCGCGGAACTTTACCTGCACGGCGCGGAAGTGGATTGGAAAGGCTTCGACCGCGACTATCCGCGCAGCCTCATTGCGCTGCCCACGTATCCATTCGAACGCAGGCGTTGCTGGGTTGATGCTCCCGTGCAGAGCGTCGCGGCCGTTGCGCCCCAAGTCGCAGAAGCAACGACGCACGCGCAAGCTATCGGACAGCCACACGCAGATTCAACTTCCCACGGCCGCACAATCCACATCGAGACGAACGAACGACCCGTCGAGTCGCCCCTTTGCATGAACACAAACACGACCCCGAAAGGACATTCAACCCCGATGCCCGAAGTTACTAATCACTCTGTCGCCGAGTCGCTGAGCGCCGTCCCCCTCTCCCCGACGCGACAGGAGCGGCTACTGTCCTTCATGAGCGAAAAGATCGCCGGGCTGCTCCAGATCGATGTCTCGGAGATAGACGTGCACGCTTCGTTTCTTGAGATGGGAGCCGATTCAATCGTGCTCATCGAAGCGATTCAGGCCATCGAGAATATCTTCGACCTCAAACTTTCGGTGCGCCAGTTCTTCGAAGATTTGACGAGCATACACGCACTGACGGTCTATCTCGACGAGGTGTTGCCGCCCGAAGCGTTTCCGGCACAGACGACCGCCGCGCTGCCGGGCACACCACAGTCAACGGTCGAAGCAGCGGTGGGGAACGGCGCGGCCGCAAGCCTGACGGCGGGCGGCAACGGCGCGTCGGAGATCAATGCCGAGAAAGCGATCCACGTTACGGCCGCGCATCCGTCGCCCGCCTTGGAACACGCGGCCGTCACGCCGCAGGCCGTACACACAATCGCGCCGCAGGTTACGCCCGTACCCGTCGCTCCGACTCTGTACGCAGCGCCCGTTCGCGTGGAGCGCGACGCGCCGCATGGCACGCGAGGCGAAACTTCGCTGGAAAGAATCGTCTCGCAGCAACTCGAAGCGATCCAACAGCACTCTCGTCTGATGGCGCAACAGTTGGAGATTCTCGGACAACAACAGCCGCAGGTCTTTCATCCGTTGCCCGTCACGCCCGAAGCGCTTCCGGATCATTTAGGTAACGGTCACGGGCACAGCAACGGTAATGGTAACGGTCATAGCAACGGCAACGGTAACGGGCATGGTAAGAGCGAGGGACTTCAAGAGACGACCTTAACGTCGCAATCTTCGACCGAAGCGCAGAACGGGCACGGCGGGCAGGGTCAGGTCGCGCCGCAATTGTCAGCGCCCACCGCAGCAGTCGTCGAAGTCTTGCCCGTGGTGAAGGGCGCTCAGCCCGAAAAGGCCGCGCGCGAGGCTTACGTGCCTTACAAGCCCGTCCAACCCGGACAGGCCGGCGGCCACAACGCGCGCCAGCAGGAGCACCTTGCGGCTCTGATCGAGCGATACACGCGGCGCACGCGTAAGTCGAAACAACTGACTGAGGAGGCGCGTCCCTTCTGCGCCGACAGTCGCGCCATGATCGGCTTCCGCTATTCCATCAAGGAGATGCTCTATCCGATCACTGCGGCCAGTTCCGAAGGCTGCCGCATCACGGACGTTGACGGAAACGTTTACATAGACCTCACGATGGGCATGGGCGTTCACCTGTTCGGCCACGGTGCGCCCTTCCTGAGCGAAGCGTTGACGGCGCAACTCGCGTCGGGCATACACATCGGGCCGCGCTCGCACCTCGTCGGCGAAGTATCGCGTCTGTTTTGTGAACTGACCGGCGCGGAACGAGCCGCTTTCACCAACTCCGGGACGGAAGCCGTCGCCACCGCGCTGCGTCTCGCGCGCACGGCCACCGGCCGCACCAAGATCGTCATCTTCTCCGGTTCGTATCACGGCCACTTCGACGGCACGCTCGCGCGCAACCAGATGATCGACGGCAAGCCAGTCTCCGTTCCGCTCGCGCCCGGCGTCCAGCCCTGCATCGCGGAAGACATTCTCGTGCTCGAATACGGCACGCCCGAAGCGCTCGAAGCCATTCGCGCGCACGCAGACGAATTGGCCGCAGTGCTCGTCGAACCCGTGCAGGGCCGTCGCCCCGAATTTCAACCGCGTGAGTTTCTACAACAGTTGCGCCGCCTGACGGAAGAGACGAACGTGCCTTTGATCTTCGACGAGATGATCACAGGCTTCCGCGTGCACCTCGGCGGGTCGCAGGCCTGGTTCGGCGTCAAGGCCGACATCGCCACTTATGGCAAGATCGTCGGCGGCGGCATGCCCATCGGCGTCGTGGCGGGTAAAGCGCAGTATCTCGACGGCATCGACGGCGGGATGTGGGAGTACGGAGATAAATCTTTCCCGAAGGCCGACACCACTTTCTTCGGCGGCACTTTCTGCCAGCACCCTCTGACGATGGCGACCGCGCACGCCACGCTCACCTACCTGAAACAGCAAGGCGCGGGGTTGCAGGCCGAGTTGAACGAACGCACCACGCGTTTTGCAGACGCGCTCAACGAGTGGTTCGAGCGCGAAGCTCTCCCCATCAAAATCGTGCACTTCGGCTCGGTCTTCCGTTTCGCTTATTCGGGCAACATGGACTTGCTCTTCTATCACCTGCTCGAACGGGGCGTCTACGTCTGGGAGTGGCGCAACTGTTTTCTCTCCACAGCCCACACCGACGAAGACATCGCTTACATCATCGAAGCCGTGAAAGGCGCGATCGGCGACATGCGCGACGGCGGTTTCCTGCCTCCCTCGCCGACGCAGCCGAACGGAAACGGCGCGAGCGATTCCGGTTCGACGCACAACTCTCCCTCGCCCGCTTCAACTTCGGGCGTTGCAGGAGCGACCGGCGCGCATCCCGGCGTTAACACTGCGACTGACGCGGCTGTCGTGCCCCTGCTCGAATCGCAAAAGCAACTGTGGCTGCTGGCACAAATGGGCGAAGACGCGTCGGCCGCTTATAACGAGACGGCGCTCGTCCGCCTGACCGGCGCGCTCAAACGCGAACTGTTGCGCGCGGCTCTCGAACAGGTCGTCGACCGCCACGAGGCTCTGCGCACGGTCATCAGCAGCGACGGCACGACACAAGAAGTGCGACCGCGCGCGCGTGTAGAACTACCGCTCGTTACCTTCGACGCGCCCGACGCCACTGCGCGCGCCGCCGAGGCCAATGCGTGGCTGATCGCAGAGAGTCGACGCGCGTTCAACTTCACCGAACAGCCGCCCGTGCGCTTTCATTGCCTGCAACTCGAAAGT
Source organism: Pyrinomonadaceae bacterium (assembly GCA_035942855.1). Taxonomy (GTDB): domain Bacteria; phylum Acidobacteriota; class Blastocatellia; order Pyrinomonadales; family Pyrinomonadaceae; genus JAIVJZ01. The sequence continues at coordinate 10,807 of DASZCS010000060.1, forward strand.
GAAGTTCATCTCTTAGTCGTCACCATCCATCACATCGTCGTCGATGGCCTGTCGCTCGCTCTCTTGTTGCAGGAGATGAGCGTCATCTATTCCGCGCTCGCGCGTGGCGGAGCTGCCAAACTTGACGAGCCGATGCAGTTTCGCGAGTACGTCGCCTTCCAGCAACGTCAACTTGAAGCGGGCGTTTGGAAGGAGCAGGAGCGTTTCTGGCTGGAAAAATTTTCGACAGCGATCCCGGCGCTCGAACTGCCCACAGACCACACGCGCCCGCCGCTCAAAACTTTTCGCGGCCGACGACAGACCCTGCGCGTCGAACCGGAACTCTATGCGCGGCTCGTCCAACTCAGCAAGCAACAGATGTGCACGCCGTTCGTGATGCTGCTTGCGGCCTACATGACGCTCTTGCATCGCATCACGAATCAGGACGACATCCTCGTCGGCATTCCCGTCTGGGGGCGCACCTTCGCCGGGGCGCAACCGCTCGTCGGCTATTGCGTCCATCTCGCGCCGCTCTATAGCCGCGCGGACGGCAACCCGACCTTTGCCGAACACTTGCGCGCGCTGCGCACCGTCTGGCTCGAAGCCTACGAGCATCAGGACTACCCGTTCGCGCATCTCGTCAACCGACTCGTCCGCGAACAAAAACTGTCGAGCGACCCGAGCCGTACGCCGCTCGTCAGCGCCGTCTTCAATATGGACAAGCTGACCGTCTCCGAGATGCACGGACTCGCGGCCGAGATACTTTCGCCGCCCGTCAGCTACACCAAGTTCGACCTCAGTTTGAACATCACCGAAATAAACGGCGAACTCAGGCTCGACGCCGAACACAATCTCGATCTCTTCGACGAAGAGACGATTAAGCGACTGCTCGGGCAGTTCAAAACTCTCTTGCAGAGCATCGTCGCAGACCCGCACGAACGCCTGCGCCGCCTGCCTTTGCTGGACGAGGCGGAACGACGCGAAATGCTCGTCGAGTGGAACGCGACCCATCAGGAGTTTCCGCGCGAGAGTTGTCTCCAACAACTCTTTGAAGCACAGGCGCGGCGCACGCCCGAACAAGTCGCGGTCGTCTGCCGCGACAAGCAGTTGAGTTATGCCGAGCTTGACGCACGCGCGAACAGGCTGGCACGCCACCTGCGAGACCTGGGCGTCGGGCGCGAGATGCTTGTGGGCGTGGCCTGCGAACGCGGCATAGAGATGATGGTGGGCTTGCTCGGCATCCTGAAAGCGGGCGGCGCTTACGTCCCCGTCGATCTGCAATACCCGCAGGAGCGCATCGCTTTGATGTTGAAGGATTCGGGCATCGAGGTGTTGCTGACTGAACATTCATTGCTCGACTCGCTCTCCGCGCACGATGCACGAACGATCTGTCTCGACACGGACGCGGAGTTGATCGGGCGCGCGTCGTCCGAGCCGCTTCCCCCGACGGCCGATGCGGACAATCTCGCTTATGTCATCTACACGTCCGGTTCTTCGGGGCGGCCGAAGGGAGTGCAAATCTCTCATCGCGCAGTCGTCAACCTGCTCTGCTCCATGCGACGCGAGCCGGGACTCGAGGCGGACGATAGTTTGCTCGCCGTCACCACTTTATCTTTCGACATCGCCGCGCTCGAACTGTTCCTGCCGCTCATCACGGGCGCACGCCTCGTCATCGCGCCGCGCGATGCGGCGAGCGACGGCCTGTTGCTCGGCGAGCTTCTGGCGGGGAGCGGCGCAAACGTCATGCAGGCCACGCCGAGCACCTGGCGGATGCTGCTCGAAGCTGGCTGGACGGGCGACCCGCGGCTCAAGGTGCTGTGCGGCGGCGAGGCGCTGCCCGCAGATTTGGCCGCGACTCTCAGCGCACGCGTGGCCTCGCTCTGGAACGTCTACGGCCCGACGGAGACGACCATCTGGTCAACCGTCGATCAGACGGACGGCACAGACGAGAGCATCAGCATCGGGCGTCCGATTGCCAACACCGAACTCTACATACTCGACCGAGAGTTGCAGCCCGCGCCCATCGGCGTCAGCGGAGATTTGTACATCGCGGGCGTCGGGTTGGCGCGCGGTTACCTGCATCGCCCGGAACTGACGGGCGAACGCTTCGTGCCCGATCCGTTCGCCCAACAGCCGGGACGACGCATGTATCAGACCGGCGACGTAGCGCGTTATCGACGCGACGGCCGCGTCGAACTGCTCGGCCGCAGCGACCAGCAGGTGAAGGTGAGGGGCTTTCGGATCGAACTCGGAGAGATCGAAACGGCGCTCGGGCGACACACGGCAGTCGGCCAGTGCGCGGTCGTCGTCCGCGAGAGGAGCGGCGACAAACAACTGGTGGCTTACGTCACGCTCCGGGGCGAGGAAGCGGCGACCTCAAGCGATGAACTTCGTCGCTTTCTGGAACAGAGCCTACCGGCCTACATGGTTCCGGCGCTGTTCGTCGTGCTCGAACAACTGCCGCTCACACCGAACGGCAAGGTGAACCGGCAGGCTTTGCCGCAACCTACGGAGACGAGCCTTGCGGCGGGGCGCGTGTACGTCGCGCCGCAGACGCCTTTGGAAGAGAAGCTGGCCGCGCTGTTCGCGGAAGTGCTCGGCCTCGCCCGCGTCGGTCGCGACGACGACTTCTTCCGCACCGGCGGACACTCTCTGCTCGCCACGCGCCTCGCCTCCAGAGTGCGAAACGAATTTGGCGTGGAGATGCCTCTGCGTCGCTTCTTTGAATCTCCCACGGTCGGCCTGCTGGCCGCGCACATCGAACAGACGCAGGGCGGCGCAGCGCACAGCGTACACAGCGAGTTGCCGGGTGAACTGCCGAAAATCACGCGCATCCCGCGCGAGGGCGAACTGCCCCTGTCATTCGCGCAACAGCGCCTCTGGTTCCTCAACCAACTCAGCCCCGCGAGCCCCTTCTACAACATGAACGGCGTGGTGCGTCTGACAGGCGAATTGAAGGTTGCGGCGCTTGAGCGCGCATTCACCGAAGTCTGCGCGCGACACGAAACCTTGCGCACGAGATTCAAGAGCGTGGCGAACCAGCCGGTGCAGTTCATCCTCGCCCCGCAAGATTTCGAGTTGGCGTGCGAAGATTTTTCTCAACTGGACAAAGAGGCGCGCGAACCTGCCGTCACTGCGCGCATCCGAAGCGTCGGCGAGCGTCCCTTTGATCTGGAGCACGACGAACTGCTGCGCGCGCATCTTTTCCGGCTCGCGCCGGACGAACATCTCCTGCTCGTCTCGCTTCACCACATCATCGCCGACGGCTGGTCGCTCGGCGTGCTCGTCAGAGAAGTCGCCGCCGTGTACGAGGCGTCCCTGACAGGTGCACCTTCGCCGCTCTCCGCACTGCCCGTCCAGTACGTTGACTTCGCACACTGGCAGCGCGAATGGCTACAGGGCGAAGAACTCGAAGCGCAACTCGCTTACTGGCGGCGACAACTCGGCGGCACGCTTCCTCTGCCGACTATCCAGACAGACCTGCCGCGCCCCGCCGTCTTGAAACATCACGGCGCGCAACTGACGCAACAACTCGACGCCGATTTGGTGTCGTCGCTGAAAGAACTCGGCAGCGCCGCAGGGGCGACGGAGTTTATGACTCTGGTGGCTGTCTTCAACGCACTCCTCCAACGTCATAACAATTCAAGAGAGATCATCCTCGGCACCGACATCGCCAATCGCCGTCACGCCGAACTCGAATCTTTGATTGGCTTCTTCGTCAACCTCTTAGTCCTGCGCACCGATATGACAGGCGACCCCACGCTCCACGAATTGCTGGCACGGGTGAAGGAGGTCTGCCTCAGTGCTTACGCACATCAGGACGTGCCGTTCGACCGCCTGGTGACGGAGTTGAGTGGAGAGCGGAAGTTGAACCAGACACCACTGTTTCAAGTGTTGTTCGTGTTGCAGAACGCGCCGATGCCGGAGTTGGAGTTAGCTGGCTTGCGTTTGCGCAGTGAAGAGATGGAGGCAGGGAGTGCGAAGTTCGACGTAGCAGTGTTTGTGGAAGAGTTGGCGGACGGCGGACGTGTGGTGCGATGGCAGTACAGCACGGAGTTGTTCAGGGAGAAACGCATCAGGGAGTTGGCGGCAGGGTATGAGCGGATGTTGCGCGCTTGGACAGAGCGCCCCGATGAGAAGTTGAGCCGGCTGCAACTCCGCACACAAAGCGAACTCGACGCGCAGGCGGCAGAGGAGAAGAGTTTGCAGGCGGCGAAGGGCAGCAAACTGAGAAGCGTGCGGCGCAAGGCTTTGACTATCGCCGTGACGGAGTTGGTGAAAACAGGCTACCTGTCCGACACAGCGAAGATGCCTCTCGTCATTCAACCGGCGACGGACGAAGTTGATCTGGCGGGCTGGGCGAAAAATAACCACGCCCTCCTACAGTCGCAACTACACGCGCACGGCGCGCTCCTCTTCCGCAATTTCAAGATCAACTCGGTCGCCGAATTCGAGCGGAGCGCCGCCGCCATGTGCCCCGAACTCTTCGCTGACTACGGCGATCTTCCGCGCGCAGAGGTCGGCAAAAAAGTTTACGGCTCGACGCCTTATCCGGCCGACAAAGCCATCCTCTTCCACAACGAAAGCTCGCACCTGCAAAGCTGGCCGGTGCGAATCTGGTTTCATTGCGTGCAGGCCGCAACCGAGGGTGGGGAGACTCCCATCGTGGATTGCCGCCGCGTCTATCAAATTTTGCGCCCGGAACTGCGTGAGCGTTTCGAGAGGCGCGGATTGATGTACGTGCGCAATTACACGGAAGGCCTGGACGTGAGTTGGGAACGCTTCTTCGGCACGGACAGCAGGGAAGAGGTCGAACGTCAATGCCTGGCGGCCGGGATCGAGTTCGAGTGGCGGCGCGAGAATGATCTACAGACGCGAAAGCGCACGGCCGCCGTCCGTCGTCATCCGCAGACGGGCGAGGTGGTCTTTTTCAATCAGGTGCAGTTGCACCACATCTCCTGTCTCGACGCGGCCGTGCGCGAGTCTCTGCTCAGTCTCTTCAAAGCGGATGAACTGCCGCGCAACGTCTATTACGGAGACGGCAAGCCCATCGAAGATGAAGTGATGGCGGAAGTGGGCGCGGCTTACGAGCGCGCGGTCGTGGCCTTTCCGTGGCAGCCGGGCGACATCCTGATGCTCGACAACATGCTGGTGGCGCACGGGCGCTATAGCTACACAGGCCAACGCAAGATCGTCGTTGCCATGGGCGAGATGATCCACGAAAACGCGCTCACCTAGATCGTGTTCGTTGCGTTGAACGAGAGCGCGTCGGTTCAGAGAGAACGGGGAAAGAAGTATGACGGAAAAAACTTATCGGTTGGGACAATCCACTGTCGTCGAGCCTCTGGTGAACAACTGGGCGGTCTGGGCTGATCTTATCTCGCCCGTGCCCTACAGCCTGCATCTCGCGAACTACCAGTTGAAGACGCTCGCTTCGTATCTCGCCAATCCGGAGATTCACGTCAAAGCCTGTCGCAATCCGAAGTTCATCGGCGGGCCGTTCGTGGACATCGCGCCGGAGCGTGCAGAGGAAGTCAGGGCTTTCATGTCCGAGACGGAGAAGAGACAGAGCGCGAACCTCTCGCTCGCTAAAGCCGTCAACGAGTGTTATGAGCTTTTGAACCGCGAAGGCAAGGGGCAGAGTCTTGAGCCGCACTATCAAAAGCTGCCCGCCGAACTCGGCGGCTACGCCGAACTGCTCTACGACTATTATGGCCACCCGATCCTGCGTCTGCTCGAAGGTCTGCTCTACGAAAGCCCTTACTACAATCAAGACCTGCAAACGCTCAGAATGTTCGAACAGACGAACGACGCCGCGCGCCCCTTCTTCCTGAGCACGCCGCGCCTGCCGCGCCCGAATGAAGTCGAGTGGCGCGTGCCTTTCAGAAGCGAGCAGATCGGCGAACTGTTCAAACTGGAGTCCACGCCGCAACCCGTCGGGCGTATTTGCGAACTGCTCGGCCTCGATGCCGACGGCATGGAACGCCTGATGCCTTTGCTGACGGACGAACCGCCCGTCCCCACCCGCGCGCCGCGCGACGCGGGAGACGAACCGCGTGTGCGCTACTTCGGTCATGCCTGTGTGCTCGTCGAATGGAACGGTATTTCCGTCCTGACCGACCCCTGGATCGGTCTTCGTTCGACCGACGGCGGGGCGGATCGTTTCTCCTTCGAAGACCTGCCCGAAAAAATAGACTTCGCACTGATCACACACGGGCATCACGATCATTTCGTGCCGGAGACTTTGCTGCGTCTGCGCCACCGGATCAAATGTCTCGTCGTGCCGCGCAACTTCGGTCTGTTCTACACCGACCCGAACCTCAAACTGGCGGCCGGGAAACTGGGCTTCAAACACGTCGTCGAGATGGATTCGCTCGATTCGATCAAATTGCCGGACGGAGAGATCATCGCCGTCCCCTTCTTCGGCGAGCACGCAGACCTGGCGCACTGCAAGAGCGGCTACGTCATCCGCGCCGGACGGCGACAGATACTCTTCGCCGCCGATTCCAACTGTCTGGACATGCGCATGTACGAACATTTGCGCCGCACGCTCGGCCCCATCGAGACGGTCTTTCTCGGCATGGAATGTGTCGGCGCACCGCTGTCGTGGATGTACGGCGCGCTGCTGCCGACGAAGTTGCCGCACCACTTAGACCAGACGCGCCGCACGAAGGGCAGCGATTCAAAAGCCGCGTTGCAGATGTTGGAAGCCGTCGGCGGCAAACGCGTCTTCGTCTACGCGATGGGCAACGAGCCCTGGCTACAGTTCGGCATGGGGCTGGGGTTGCCCGAAGATTCGGTGCAGGGCAAAGAGGCCAATCGCCTGCTCGCGCTCGCACGCGAGCGCGGCTTCGAAGATGCACAGCGACCCTTCTGCAAGTTTGAAACTTACCTCTAAGCCGGCGGGTCTTCACGTCTCTTCCATTCAAGCGCAGGAAAGAACATCAATGAGTGCTCAACTGATCGAAGGCTTTCGCCTCTCTTCGCAGCAAAAACGACTCTGGTTGTCGGAGCCGGACGGCAGCAGCAGCACGGCCTATCGCGCACGCCTGACCTGTCTGCTCGAAGGGCAATTGGATGAAGCAGCATTCAGCGCGGCTGTCGAATCCGTAGCCGCGCGGCACGAGATTCTGCGCACCACTTTCCAGCATTATCCGGGGATCAAAGTGCCGTTGCAGGTCATCGCAGAAGACTGCTCGCCCACGTGGCATCGACTCGACCTATGCGGCCTCGATGACGCAGCGCAGGCAAACGAGATCGAAGCCGAGTGGCGACGCGAGCGAGCGCGACCGTTCGATTTAGAGCAAGGCCCACTCGTGCACGCGACGCTGTGCGCGCTCGCGCCCGACAAGTATCTGCTGCTCCTGTCGCTCCCCGCGCTCTGCGCCGACGCGCGGACGCTCGACAACATCCTGCGAGAGATCGCACGCGCCTACGCCTCGGCTCTCGGCGCGAAAACGTTCGACGGCGACGAAGCGCCGCCTCAGTATGCGGACATCGCAGAGTGGCAGCACGAGTTGTCGGAGAGCGAAGAGGCAGAGGCGGGCAGAGAGTTCTGGCGCGAGCAGATCCACGCCTCTTCGTCGCTGCCGCAGCACATCCCGTTCGCGCTTAACGAGCGGCACGAAGCGCCCTTCGAGGTCGAGCGCCTGCAAATCGAGTTGAGCGATGCGCTCGCCGGGCGCGCGGAGACTTTCGCGCGCGACGAAGGCGCGACGCTCGCGGCCTTGCTGCACACTTGCTGGCTCGTGCTGTTGTGGCGACACACGCGGCAGACCGAGACCACTTGCGGCACGATTCTGGCGGGCAGGAATTTCGCGGAACTGGAAGACGTGTGCGGCCTGCTCGCGCGATGTGTGCCCGTGCGTTGCGCGTTGGACGGCGAACTTCGCTTCACAGACGCGCTCGCGCAGGTTGCAGACCGTGTGCTCGCGGCCGAGCGTTGGCAGGAATACTGGGACAGCTTCGACGCCGAAGCCGCCGAGTCGAAAGAGCGAAACGAGGCGAGATATTTTCCCGCCTCCTTCGAATTCGAGAAACGCATCGCTCGTTGCGACGCGGCGGGCGTCTCCTTCTCGCTCGCGGACGCGTTCGTCTGCTTCGAGCGATTCACGCTCAAGCTCCGTTGCGCTCATGCGGCCGACGCCCACACGCCCGCCCTGCGTCTGGAAATGCAGTACGACCCGCAGCGTCTCACAGCAGAATCGGTCGCCTGCCTCGGCGCGCAATTCCGGCAGTTGCTTGAGAGCGCGCTTGAGACGCCGCAAGCACGCATCGACGAGTTGGAAATGGCCTCGCCCGACGAACGACGCCGCCTCATCCACACGCTCAACGCGACACGAAGGGACTACAGCGGCGAGTTGCTGGTGCACCAGCTTTTTGAAGCGCAGGCCGCACAGACTCCCGCACGCCTCGCCGTGGTTTGCGACGACAAGAGCCTCACCTACGCGGAATTGAATTGCCGCGCCAATCAACTCGCGCACTATCTGGAACGCGCCGGGGTGAGGCCGGAGACGGCCGTGGCCTTATGCGTCGAACGTTCGGTCGAAATGCTGGTCGGTTTGCTCGGCATTCTGAAGGCGGGCGCGGCTTACGTGCCGCTCGATGCGAATCAACCGGCATCGCGGCTCGCTTCGGTGTTGACTCAGACCAATTCGCCCCTCGTCGTGACAGAGCAGAGCCTCGCGCATCTTTTCGACGGCGCGCAGGTGCTCTGTCTGGACGCGGACGACAACACACTGTCGGCCGAGCGCACGGACAACCCGCAGAACCGTGTGTGCCTTGAGAATCTCGTCTACATCATTTTCACTTCGGGTTCGAGCGGCGTGCCGAAGGGCGTCGCCGTCGAGCATCGTCAACTGCTCAACTACGTGCAGGCGATCTGCGAGCGCGTCGATTTCCCGCCCCGTTCGAGCTTCGCCACCGTCTCCACCATCGCGGCCGACCTCGGCAACACGATGATCTTCCCGGCGCTCACTACGGGCGGCACTTTGCACGTCATCGCGCACCATCGTGTGACGGATGCGGCAGGCATCGCGGAATATTTCAACGAGCACAAGTTGGACTGTTTGAAGATCGTCCCTTCGCACCTGGAGGCGTTGCAGGCGCACGAAGAACCTGCGGCCGTCCTGCCGCGCAAGCGTCTGGTGCTCGGCGGCGAGGCTTCTCGCTCGGAGTGGGTCAGGGAAGTGCTCAGTCTCGCCCCGTCGTGCCGCGTGTTCAACCATTACGGCCCGACGGAGACGACCGTGGGCGTGCTCACCTTTCAGGTGTCGGAGACGGGCGCGGAGTTGACGAGAAACACGCTGCCTCTTGGACGACCGCTGGCGAACATCGAAGCCTACATTCTCAACCGGCACTTGGGAGTCGTCAGCACGGGCGAGACGGGAGAGTTGTACATCGGCGGAGCCGGGGTCACGCGCGGCTACGTCGGAGGCGCGGAGCAGACGGCGCAGAAGTTCATCCCGAATCCGTTCGGCGCGTCGGCGGGCGGTCGTCTCTATCGCACGGGCGATCTGGCGCGCTATCTGCCCGGCGGCGACATAGAATTTCTCGGACGCGCCGACGATCAGGTGAAGTTCCACGGCCATCGCGTCGAACTGGCGGAGATCAGGCACGCACTCAATCGTCATCCGGACATCACGGACAGCGTCGTCGTGATCAAAAAGGATCAGAAGGGCGGCGACGTGATGCTGGCCTTCTACATCGGCCGACGCGAACTTGAAGCGTCCGCCTTACGCGCCTTTCTGGCCGAGAGCGTTCTCGAACAGACGATCCCGAATTTCTTCGTCCCACTGAAAAAGTTGCCCCTCACGGCCAACGGCAAGATCGACTTCGCGGCTCTGCCCACGCTCGAAGAAGCGCGACAAACCTTGCGGCGCACGATGGTTGCGCCGCGCAACGCTCTGGAAGAACTGCTGGCGAACATCTGGGCGCAGGTGCTCGGCGTCGAACGCGTAGGCGTCTACGACAACTTCTTCGAACTCGGCGGCCACTCTTTGCTTGCCACGCAGGTCATCTCCCAACTGCGCGAATCGCTCCGCGTGGAAGTGCCGCTGCATCTCCTGTTTGAAACGCCGACCGTGGCCGGGCTGGCCGAGCAGGTCGAGACACTACGGCGCGCGGAAGGCGACCATGAGCCTGACGCGACGATTCAGCCGGTCTCACGCGATGGCGGCGAGTTGCCTTTGTCTTTCGCGCAGCAACGTCTCTGGTTCGTACATCAGTTGGAGCCCGCGAACGCGAGTTACAACTGCGCGAGCGCCGTGCGCCTGACGGGCAACTTGAACGTAGAAGTGCTGGAACGAAGTTTGAGCGAGATCGTCAGACGGCACGAGACTCTGCGCACCACGTTCGTCGCGCCCGAAGGCAAGCCGTTGCAGGTCGTCTCGCCCGCGCGGCCGGTTAACTTGCCGTTCATAGATTTTTCACGCTGGCTCGCGGAGGAACGCGAGGCGGAAGCGAGGCGTTTGCTCAAACGCGAAGCGCAGCGTCATTTCGATCTCGCGGCGGGGCCGCTGCTTCGCGTCATGCTCGTCAGGCTTGGAGCGGACGAACACCTGTTGCTGCTCGTGATGCACCACATCATCAGCGATGCGTGGTCGCTCGGCATATTGGTCAGGGAAGTGGCCGCGCTGTACGAAGCTTACGCCGCGGGAAACGCGTCGCCGCTCGCGGAGTTGACCGTGCAATACGCGGATTTCGCACACTGGCAACTGCAACAGTCGCGCGATGAAGAGTTCAAATCCCATCTCGACTACTGGCGACGACAACTAAAAGAACTGCCGTCCGAACCCACGCTCGCCACAGACTTCCCGCGCACGGATGAACGAACGTTCGCCAGCGCCGTGCACACGACGCGCCTTTCCCGCGAACTGGTCGATAGGTTGCGCGCGTTGAGCAGCGCCGCAGGGGCGACGGAGTTTATGACTCTGGTGGCTGTCTTCAACGCACTCCTCCAACGTCATAACAATTCAAGAGAGATCATCCTCGGCACGGACATCGCCAATCGCCGTCACGCCGAACTCGAATCTTTGATCGGCTTCTTCGTCAACCTCTTAGTCCTGCGCACCGATCTGTCAGGCGACCCCACGCTCCGCGAGTTGCTGGCACGGGTGAAGGAAGTCTGCCTCAGTGCTTACGCACATCAGGACGTGCCGTTCGACCGCCTGGTGACGGAGTTGAGTGGAGAGCGGAAGTTGAACCAGACGCCCTTGTTTCAAGTGTTGTTCGTGTTGCAGAACGCGCCGATGCCGGAGTTGGAGTTAGCTGGCTTGCGTTTGCGCAGTGAAGAGATGGAGGCAGGGAGTGCGAAGTTCGACGTAGCGGTGTTTGTGGAAGAGTTGGCGGACGGCGGACGTGTGGTGCGATGGCAGTACAGCACGGAGTTGTTCAGGGAGGAACGCATCAGGGAGTTGGCGGCAGGGTATGAGCGGATGTTGCGCGCTTGGACAGAGCGCCCCGATGAGAAGTTGAGCGAGGTCGAACTTGGTTCAGGTGTGGAACGCGGCACGTTCCATTCGGCGGCGAATGTGGCAGAGGGGATGCATGGGGGCGGCGTTGCCGGAACACTCCCGGCAGCCGAAAAATTTGCGTCCCCTCAAACCGCCGACCCGCAGCAGAGAGCGGCCGTGCGCCGCGAGCTTGAGCGGAAGCTTCTGGAGATTTGGACGCAGGTGCTCGGCGTCGAAGGCGTAGGGCTGCACGACAACTTTTTCGAGTTGGGCGGCGATTCCATCCTCAGCATACAGATCATCGCCAAGGCGCATCAGGCCGGTCTGCGTCTGACTCCCAAGCAGATGTTCCAGCACCAGACCATCGCGTCTCTGGCCGACATGCTGGCCGCCTGTGAAGGCGTGCTCGCGCCGCAGGCGGAACAGGGTGCGGTGACGGGCGACGCGCCGCTCACGCCCATCCAGCACTGGTTCTTCGAGCAACAACTGGCAGACGCGCATCACTGGAATCAGGCCGCGCTTCTGGAAGTTGCGCCCGACGTGAACGCAGAGACGATCGAACGCGCCGTGGCTCAACTGCTCCGGCATCACGACGCTTTGCGCACGTGTTTCCGGCGCGAAGCGGATGGCTCCTGGCAACAGTTCATCGCTGCGCCGGGTGACGAAACGGAAGTTTTCCGGCGGATTGATGTGTCGTCGCTCGAAGGCGCGAGGCAGCGTGAGGCGATTGCGGAAGAATGTGAACGCTGGCAGCGAAGTCTAAATCTTGAGCACGGCCCTCTGGTGCGCGTGTTGATGTTCGAGCGAGGCGCGGGAGAGCCGTCGAGGTTGCTGGTGCTCGTGCATCATCTGGTGGTGGACGGCGTTTCGTGGCGGGTGCTGCTTGAAGATTTGGAGAGAGCCTGCGGGCAGGTCGCGCGCGGGGAAGACGTGGCGCTGCCGGAGAAGACCACTTCTTACAAGCTCTGGGCGGAGCGGCTGCTTGAGTTTGCGCGCACGCCTTCCGCGTTCATGTCGGAGGAACAAACTTATTGGGCGAAGCTCTGCGAGCGGCACGCCAATGTCGCGCGCTTGCCTGTGGATTTCGACGGCGGGGCGAACACCGAAGGATCGGCCGAGTCGGTCACAATCGAACTGGACGCGGAAGAGACGCGCAGCCTCTTGCAGGAGGTGCCGCAAGCGCACCGCACGCAAATCAACGACGTGCTGCTCGCCGCATTGGGGCGCGCGTTTGCGCGCTGGACGGGCAGACGCTCCTTCCTGTTCGAACTGGAAGGACACGGCCGCGAAGAGATCGTCGAAGGGCTTGACTTGTCGCGCACGGTCGGTTGGTTCACCACGCATTTCCCCGTGTGGCTCGAACTGCCGAACAGCTTCGCGCCGGGCGACGTGCTGCGTGCGGTGAAAGAACAACTCAGACAAATTCCGCATCAGGGCATCGGCTACGGGCTGTTGAAATATCTACGTGCGGACGACGGCGTAGAGACGAGCAGTGCGCCGCTGCCTGAACCCTGCCGCGCGGAAGTGCGCTTCAACTATCTCGGACAGTTCGATCAAGTTCTAAACGCGTCGTCTCCTTTCCGCATCGCGCCGGAGACGACGGGCGCGCTCCATAGTCCGGCGGCAGAGCGCACCTGTCTGATCTCAATCAACGGCCACGTCGGCGGCGGTCGTCTCGCAGTCGAATGGACGTTCAGTCGTAATCTCTACAGGCGCGAAACCGTCGAACGACTGGCAGGGGATTTTCTCGCCTCCCTGCGAGAGTTGATCGCGGACTGCCGCAGCGGCCAAGCCGAAAGTTATACGCCTTCGGATTTTCCCGAAGCCGATCTTGACGAGGACGACCTCAATTTGTTGTTAGCGCAGATCAAACAGTTCTCACAGGACAATGCAGATGAAAGCAAATAACGTCGCGGACATTTACCGTTTGTCGCCGATGCAGGAGGGCATGCTGTTTCACGCTCTCTACACGCCCGGAGCAGATGCCTATTTCCGCCAACTCAGCTATCGACTGGAAGGCGCGCTCGACCTCGCCGCTTTCGAGCGCGCGTGGCAACAGGTGTTAGAACGCCACGCGGCGCTTCGCACCTCTTTCTACTGGCAAGACCTCGAAAAGCCTCTGCAAGTCGTCCAGCAAAAGACGCCCGTGCCGCTCGAAGTGCTGGACTGGAAGAATCTCTCCGCAGACGAGCAGCGAGAGCGTTTCGCCGCGCTGTTGGAGACGGAAAAAAATCGTCCGTTCAAACTCGCGCAAGCGCCTCTGATGCGACTCGTGCTGGTCGAACTCGGCGGCGACGCTTTCTATTTCGTGTGGAGCTATCATCATCTGCTGCTCGACGGTTGGTCTAAATATCTCGTCCTCAAAGAAGTTTTCGAACTCTACGACGCCGCGCTCGACGGCCGCGCTGCGCGTCTTGTGCCCGCACGCCCCTACAAGGACTACATCGCATGGCTGCGGCGTCAGGACAAGACGGAAGCCGAAAAGTTCTGGCAACGCACCCTCAGAGGCTTTCGCACGCCCACGCCGCTCCCCGCCGCAGCACCCGCGAAGGGCGACGCAACCGAGACGGAAGTTGTCTACGGCGAAGAAGGCTTCGAGCTGTCAGTCGAGACGACCGCCGCGCTGAAGTCACTGGCGCGGCAACATCAACTCACCTTGAACACACTGGTGCAGGGCGCCTGGGCGCTTTTGCTCAGTCGTTATCACGACGAAGAGACGGTGCTTTTCGGCGTCACGGTTTCGGGTCGGCCTGCGTCGCTCGCGGGCGTCGAAGAGATGGTCGGTCTGTTTATCAACACGCTGCCGTTGCGCCTCGAAGTTCCGCCCGATCTGTCTCTGCTCGAATGGCTCAAAGCCATTCAGGCGCAACAACTCGAACTGAACCAATACGAATACAGCGCGCTCGTAGAGATACAGGGCTTCAGCGAAGTGCCGCGCGGGTTGCCGCTCTTTGAGAGTCTGGTGGTTTTCGACAACTACCCGGTCGCGGCGTCTTTGCGCACACAGGGCGGACTCAAATACACACGCCTCGCCACGGTCGAGAGAAACAACTACCCGCTCACACTCGTCGCCCTGGCGGACGAGCAACTACACCTGCGCATCCCTTTCGACGAGTCGCGCTTTACGGCCGAGACCGTCCGGCGCATGCTCGGTCATCTCCAAACACTGCTCTGCAACTTCGCGCACGCACCTTCGCGCACGCTCGCACAGATCGAGTTGCTGACCGGAGAGGAACGACAGCAACTACTCTGCGACTGGAACCGGACGGAAGACGGCGCGACGCTCGACGAGTGCCTGCCGGAGATTTTCGCACGGCAGGCCGAAGCGACACCCGACAGCACGGCCGTCATCTTCGGCGAAGCGAGTCTCACTTATCGAGAGTTGAACGAGCGCGCCAACAGGCTCGCGCATCATCTGCGCGGTCTGGGCGTCGGAGCAGAGGTGCGCGTGGGCGTCTGTGCAGAGCGTTCGCTCGACACTGTGACGGCCATACTCGGCATCCTGAAAGCAGGCGGCGTCTACGTGCCGCTCGCGCCCAACCTCCCGCCGGAACGTCTCTCCTACATGCTTGAGGATTTGCAGGTTCCCGTGCTGATCACCGAGCAGCACTTGCTCTGGGGCTTGCCGCCCTACGCGGCCGCTTCCGAAGTGGTGTGTCTCGATTCTGATTGGATGACGATTGCCGAACAGCCTTGCGACGATCCATGCGTCGAGACGAGCGGAGACAATCTCGCCTACATCATCTACACGTCCGGTTCGACCGGCCAGCCGAAAGGCGTCTGCATCACACACGCCGCGGCCGCCAACCATTTCCTGAACGTGCGTCGCAACTTCGCGCTCGACGAACACGACCGCATGCTGCAATTCGCTTCGCTCAGTTTC
The DNA here is from genome assembly GCA_035942855.1 of Pyrinomonadaceae bacterium. Taxonomy (GTDB): domain Bacteria; phylum Acidobacteriota; class Blastocatellia; order Pyrinomonadales; family Pyrinomonadaceae; genus JAIVJZ01. Next base: position 26,122 of record DASZCS010000060.1, read on the forward strand.
GACGTTTCGCTTGAGCAGATTTTCGCTCCGCTCCTTGTCGGTGCGGCCGTCGTGCTGCGCGAGAACGAGACGTGGGGACGAGATGATTTCTACCGCGAGGCACGGCGACATGGATTGACGGTCGTGAATTTCCCCCCGGCCTACTGGCGAGAAATTCTTGAGGGCAGCGGCACGGACCACAGGGAAGGTCTGGCGGAGCAGTTGAAGTTGATCATTATCGGGGGAGACGCCATCGCGCCTCAACTGATTCGTCTCTGGCAGCAGAGTCCGTTCAATCAACTGCGACTCCTGAACGCCTACGGGCCGACGGAGACGATTATCACGGCCACCGTCTCCGATATCTCTGCTTCCACCGCCGCCGCAGACGACCCGGCGCAAACGCCGCAGGTAACCATCGGCCGCCCGTTAGTTAACAGAAAAATCCACATCCTCGACCGCCACGGCTCTCCGGTTCCAATCGGGGTCGCAGGCGAACTCTACATCGGCGGCCCGCTCCTCGCGCGCGGCTATCTGAACCAACCTGAACTGACGGCCGAACGCTTCCTGCCCGACCCGTTCGGAGCAGTCGGCGGTCGTCTCTATCGTACCGGAGATCGCGCACGCTTCCTCTCAGATGGTTCTATCGAGTATCTGGGGCGGGTGGATTATCAGGTGAAGGTGAGAGGCTTCCGCATCGAGTTGGGAGAAGTGGAAGCAGCGCTCGCAGCACATCCGCAAGTTAATGAAGCGGTCGTCGTCGCACGTGAAGACGAAGCGGGTGATAAACGACTCGTCGCTTACCTCGTGGCAGACCAGGCAACCACCTCACCCGTCGAAATTGGAGAGTTGCGCGCCTTCCTCAAGGAACAATTGCCCGACTACATGATCCCTGCGCATTACGTCTGGTTGGAGAACTTCCCACTGACGCCCAACGGCAAGATTGACCGTAAGGCTTTACCCGCACCCGACCACAGCGAGTCAACTGCCGCAACCGGATACCTCGCGCCACGGACGCCCGTGCAGGAAATATTAGTCGGTATCTGGGAAGAAGTGCTCAAGGTGGAGCGCATCGGCATCACGGACAACTTCTTCGAGTTGGGCGGACACTCTTTGTTGGCGACACAACTCGTCTCGCGTGTGCGCGAGGCGTTCGGCGTCGAAGTGCCACTGCGCACATTATTCGAAGAACCGACCGTCACGGCTCTGGCAACTGCCGTCGAGACAGCGCTGCGCGTTGATGTCGAGCCGGGAACAGAGACTGAGAGTGCGCCTCCTCCGCTGGTCAGGTTCGAGCAGCCGCCTGGTGAAGAACAGACAGAGCAGAGAGAGTTGCCGCTCTCCTATGCGCAACAGCGATTGTGGTTCATAGACCAGTTAGAACCGGAGAGTGCGGCTTACAACATCCCGGCAGCAGTGCGATTAATGGGAGCGCTCGATGTCTCATCGCTGGAGCGAGCGATAGGAGAAGTAGTGCGGCGACACGAAGTGCTGCGGACGACCTTTGCCATGCGCGCGGGCGAGCCGGTGCAGGTCGTGCATGAGGGACAGGCGATCACGTTAGGCGTCACGGATATTAGCCATCTGGTGAGGGAAGAAAGAGAGAGGGAGGCGGGACGGCTGGCCGCACGAGAGGCGGCACGACCCTTTAACTTGGGAGTGTGGCCGCTGGTGAGAGCGGAACTGTTGAAGATGGGAGAGGACGAGCATGTGCTGCTGTTGACGATGCATCACATCGTCTCGGACGGGTGGTCATTCTCCGTGCTCATCAAAGAGGTAGCGACGCTCTACGCCGCTTATGTCAAAGGAGAAGAGTCGCCGCTTGAGGAGTTGCCGGTGCAATATGCTGATTACGCGCGTTGGCAGAGAGAGTGGTTGACGGGCGAAGTGCTGGACAGACAGGTGGCGTACTGGAGAGAGCAGTTAAGCGATGCGCCGGAGACTTTGGAGTTGCCAACCGACCGTGTGCGCCCCGCCATGCCAAGCTATCGTGGAGCAAGCGCGAGATTCACCCTGCCGGAAGCGTTAAGCGCGCAGTTGCAGACCATGTGTCGTCGCGAGGGCGTGACGCTGTACATGCTGCTGCTGGCAGCCTTCCAAACCCTGCTCTCGAAATACAGCGGACAGGAAGAAGTCGTCGTCGGCTCACCCATCGCCGGACGCACCCGCCGCGAAGTCGAAGGTTTAATTGGCTTCTTCGTCAACACTCTGGCCTTGCGTGGAGACTTGCGCGGAGACCCTAGTTTCAGGGAAGTGTTGCGGCGAGTGAGGGAAGCGTGTCTGGGAGC
>DASZCS010000061.1:0-25522 GCA_035942855.1 Pyrinomonadaceae bacterium
GTTTCGAAACTCGCCGCCGCCTTCGTGTTGGATTAGGGTCGCGCCTTTACTGCGCGATGGTGAACTTCTCTGAGGGCGAGAGCGTCTGGCCGGAGACGCGGTCTTTGATGCGCACCACGAGTTCGTATTCGCCGGGGGCGAGTTGGTCGCTGGTGATCATGCGCGCGAGCGTCAGGCGTTGGCCGGCGTCGCTCATGCCGCGCCAGTCTTCGGGCATCTTGCCGAGTTCCTTGCCGTCCTTGAGCAGCACGTAATCAACGTCCACGGATGGGCGCAGAGTCGTCTGGTCGATCCCGGCGTTATAGACCTGCATGTAGATGCCGATGGGTTCGCCCTTGCGATAGATGCGTGCGACGTTCGGGATCACTTTGAACTGGCCGATGGTGAATTGGCCGACCGCAGGTTGATCCGACATGCTCTGCAATCTGACCGCGAGCACGAGCGTCGAGGTCGAGAGTTGCTTGGCGTCGTACTTCGGCACGGTGAAGCCGAGGTGTTTCACCTGCGTCGCACCGGAATTGATGTCGCGCACGATCACGTCCACGCGGTACGTGCCGGGCGCGAGCGGCACGGTCTTGCCGTAGGCCGATTTGCGGTTCTTGATGTCGAGCAGGTCGGCAGCCGTGGCCGTGGCCGTCACGGCATCTTCGAAGACGCCGACGCGGCGACCGGCGACCGAAGTGATGCGGCCGAAGATGTTCATGCGAGCGGTCTGCACGCCGCCCACATCCGTGAAGGTCAGTTCCTTGTTCTCGGTCTGGATGGTGAAGGCCGTCACGACGCGTTCGTCCGACTGGCGGTAGAAATCGATCCGCATGTCGAAGTTGAGCGGGTTGTCTTCAATCGTGCCCGAACCCGTCAGGAGCGAAGCGAGTTCAGGGTTTTTGATGACGGGCGCGCGCATCAGGTCTGTGATCAGTTGCAGACGCGAGAACGGGCTGTCCTGTTCGCGCTGGTAGCCGCCGTTGTTGAAGGCGCGGTCGGTCTTGCTCGACAGGCCGAGAGATTCGTTCAGGGTGAGGCCAGCGCCGGGAACCATCGCCAGCGCGTCCTTTTCTTCGGGCGAGCGCGCGATGCGATATTCGCCCGTGCCCGTCGGATCGACGAACTCGATCTCGATGCCGGAGCCGATGCCCTCGATGTAGCGATAGAACCAGACTTCGAACGGGTAGGTCGAAGTGGAGCCGCCGCCGTGATAGCTGGGGCGGTCGTAGATGCCGCCCGAAGGATGCGACTCGACGGAATCGGGCTTGCCGAAAGTGATGTAGATGCGGCCGCGGTCGGTCTTCCAGCCGGGGATGCCCGAAGCGTAATGCTCGTTGGCGTAGGCGATGCGTTCGTAATACTCTTCTTTGTATTCGTTTTCGTCCGTGTCCGGGTCGGGATCGCGGCGCTGCCAGAAGGCTTCGATGAACTGTTCGCGCTCATCGTCGGTGGCGAGTTTCTTGTAGGCAGAACGTTCTGCATCCGTGATGATGTAGGCTACGTCCTTGTTCGGCCAGTCCTTGTAAATCTTCTGATTCTCTTCCCGGCGTTTACGGTCGCGCTCCATCACGTCCTGCGTGTCCGAGGACTTCTTTTTATCCTTTTGCGCGAAGGCGGAGGGGGCGGCGAGCGCGAAGACGAGCAGGGCGAGCGTGAGCATGCTTCGTAGACTAATGCTGCAAGCCATCGTTTTTACTACTCCTGTTAGCTGTGCGGAAACGTAAACTTTATTTCGCGTGTCGCGCCCGAATGTTGAGAGCCTCTGCGGGGCGCGTGCGAGTTTGATAAAAAATGGAAACCCTTTGATAGATTCTTGCCGGAAGTCACGAAAACGGCGACGCAAAAGCGGGTCAACAACGCCTTCCCAACCGGGGCTTGACCGCCGTGCATCGCCAAACTTTCCGGCGCGATTGTAGAGCCTCGGTTAGACTAGGTCAAGATGCGGCAGAGGCGGGGTTAGGTTGCCCCGATAGGCCGGTCAATCCACGCCCGACCAGTGAAAATGCACCACCCCGGTCGCTTCGTCATAAATTAAAATGGCCTGACTTGAGGCGAAGCTGTCATCGAAATGATCGGCCCGGAAATAGCGCGTGGACGCCGTCCGGACCGGCTTCCAGTAGTCGGGCGTCCCGGTCAACGCATCAGGGAGCAGACTGCCGGCATGCTCCTGAAAGCGCGCGCTGATAATTCTCTCAACCGTCGTCTTGTCGGCCTTAAAACGCAGGTAAATGTCGCCCGCGTCCCCGAAAATCGTTCTCCTGCCCTTAAGTTCCGTCACATCCGGCGGCGGGCTAAAACCGAAACTCAATTGAAAGACGCTGCCGGGGAAAAAGCCTCTAGCAAAATCGAACGCGACGAGCGTAACGACGGGGATGAGTATGGCGGCAACGGCAGCGACGAGCGCCTTCTTTAATACCTGCGCCCGCGGCGATGTGCGAGACAGCGAGGCGAGTCCGAAGTAGACGGCGAGAAGCACAGCCCCCACCACAGTCCAGAAAAAGATGACCAGTCCGATTCCCATACGCCGATCTCTGCCGGGAGCGTCTCAGCCCGTCGCCGTGCGCGGGCGGCCGAAAATCCATGCGACGAAGATGGAGATGACGTAGAGGACGAGCATGGGGGCGGCGAAAAGCATCATGTTGGGCACGTCGCTCGTGGGCGAGATGATGGCGGCGGCCACGAGGATGACGACGAGCGAGGTCTTCCAGATGCGCAGGAGCAGGTGCGCCGTCACCAGTCCGATGCGCGAGAGCACGTAGGTGACGGCCGGCATCTGGAAGACGATTCCCATGCCGAGCATGACGAAGATGATGAAGTCGAAATAGTCGCTGGCCTTCAGAAGAAGGCGAAAGTCCTGTCCGAGTCCGAGCAGGTAGCGTGCGGCCGGGGGAAAAATGATGTAGTAGGCGAAGGCCGCGCCACCGATGAAGAAGAGTGTGGAGAGCACGACGAAGGGCATCGCGTAGCCGCGTTCGTGCGGGTAGAGGCCGGGCGAGACGAACGCCCAGATTTGCCACAAAAGAAAGGGCACGGCCAGGCAGACGGCCGCGTAGAGCGAAACTTTCACGTAGAGCGAAAAGGGTTCGAGTGCGGTGTTGACGACGAGGCGGTCGTCTATGCCGGGCAAGGTGTCGGGGCGTGCGTTCAGGTCGAAGGGCAGGCGCACGCCCGCAGGGATGATCGTGCCCCCGGCGTAGAGCGGTTCGGCCGTAAAGAGGCCGAGTTGTCCCTGTGCGTCGCGCGCGACGCGCGCCGCGACCGACGCGCCCACGGGAATGACGCTCGCGCCGAGTTTCGTCGTGTCTGCGAAGACGTAGCGGCCGGTGTCGTTTTCCCTGGCGGAACTCAAGGGAAGCGCGGCCTCGTTTCCGGTCAGGCCGCCCAGAGGGAGTTGGCGACGTTGCGCGTCGGCGAGCGCGGCGCGGACGGGGCGGGCGAGAAAGTTGTAGATGTAGTCGGAGACGAACCAGCAGCCCATGAAGACGACGAAGACGAAGATGATCGAGCGGACGAGGCGGCGGCGCAGTTCGTCCAGATGTTCGAGAAAGGACATCTGGCCGCCGAGCCGTTCGTCGCGCTCGTCGCCGTCGGTGTCGCCTGATTCTAAGAGTGTGGATGCCATGAAACGTTTCGGGCGGGCTGTCGCTCGACTGATGCGCGTGTGATGCGCGTCGCTTACAGCCAATCGCTCTTACGCGCGGGCGGCTGCTCGACAGTCTCTTCCGGCGCTTCCAGGGGCGGGGCGCTGGCCGCGCCGCTCGTCGGGGGAGCATCGAAACGCGCGCCGCGCGCCACGCTTGCGCCCTGCACGGGAGCGAGCGCGGCCTCGGTGATGTCGCGCGGCATTTGCTGCGCGGCGGCGTTCGTCGTCTGAGTTGTCGTGCCCGCTCCGGCCTCTTCCGTCGCGGGGGCTTCCGCTACCATCGCGCGTTCGATGGCGGCCTCGCGCTCAAGGTTCTCCAGAGCCACCTCGCGCTCCCAGGTGCGCTTGAAATCATCGCCCGCGCGTTTGAACTCGTTCAGACTCTTGCCGAGCGAACGGCTCAACTCAGGCAACTTGCGCGGCCCGAACAACACGAGCGCGACCACCAGAATAACCAGCAACTCCGTCGTGCCGAGCGATTCGAGGAATAGGAAGAACATAGTCTCAAGTTTCAAGTCTCAAGATTCGGGTCTGTGGGTTCAAGTTGAAGACGAAGACCCACAGACCCGAATCTTGAGACTAGCTTTTGTAGTCCGGCGGATAGTAGATGACTTCGACAACCTGCCCGCCGACGCCTTTCGTGTAGAAGGAGACGGTGCGGTCGCGGTGTTCCTTGAGCGGGCGGCCTTCGCGCGCGGCGGCCTGTTCCAGTTCTTCGCGCGACTCGACGCGCAAGCCCAGATGCGGCGGGTGCTTCGACCCCGGCGGCAGCAGTGCCACTCCGAAGCCGCGCCCGTCGCGCATCATCGCCCAATCTTCATACATCGTCTCGACGCGAAACCCGATGCGCTCATACTCACGCACGTCCCGCGTCAAATCCTCGCAGCGCACCGCGATATGATCCACCACGCCGCCGAAACGCGCCTCTTGCTCCTGTGTCATAACTCAACTCCGAAAAAGCGGTAAATGGTAAATGGTGAATGGTAAATGGACGAAGGCAGTTCTGATCCATTCACCATTTACCATTTACCATTTACCATTTACTCGTTGCTTTTCCACGCTTCGCCGAAGCGTTCGCTGTAGACGACGCGTTCGAGTGGGAAGCGGCCGGGATAGGCTTTGTCCGGTTGTTCGGCGCGGCCGATGGCTAAGAGCGCGACCACTTCGGCCTCTTCCGGCAAGCCGAACTCGCGTTTGATGGCCGCCGCGTCGAACCCTTCCATCGGCGCGGTGTCGTAGCCGTAGACTTCCGCCGCGTACATCAAAGTCGTAAACGCGATCATCGTGTGGCGGTTGACCCACACGTCCATCGGCATGTGCGATAGAAACGAGAGCGCGCCCTGTTTGTATTGCTCGACCGTTTCGGGACTACCCGCGCCGCGCCTCGCACCTTCCTGAAAAACTTCGTCGGCCGTCCTCTTCCACTCCTCTTTCATCCCGACGGCGATGACGACGACCGGCGCTTGTCCCACCTTCGCCTGATTATAGGCCGCTGCTTGCAGCCGCGCGCGGTTCTCCTGTTCGCGCACAACGATGAAACGCCACGGTTGCAGGTTGTAGCCCGAAGGCGCTTGCAAACCGAGTTGCAGGATGGCGTTCAAAGTCTCTTCCGGCACTTCTTCGGACTTGAACGTGTTGCTCGCGCGGCGTTCAACCACGGCTTCCGTAAACGATCTCAAAGTCTCACCGCCTGCTTGCGTCGTCGGTAAATTGGTCGGTTTGTCCTGCATCGAAACTGCCCCTTTGCGTCTCTGGTTTGCTAAAGCTGTTAGAGACGAGGATTGTAGCGCGAGACGCGTGCAAACGGAAAAGCCGGGGGTTGCGTAGAAGTCGCGTGCGGCCACACACGCGCCCGGCGTGTTATGCTACCGTCACGAAAGGTTTCACACACGAATGAACAAAGAAGCGCCGCGCATCGTCTCGCTGCTGCCTTCGGCCACGGAGATCGTCTGCGCGCTCGGACTCGAAGACGCCCTCGTCGGCGTCACGCACGAATGCGACTACCCGGCCACCGTCGTCGGCCGCCCGCAACTCACCGCGAGCCGCATCTCGCACCAGACTATGACGAGCGCAGAGATCGATCACGCCGTCCGCTCGCAACTCGACGGCCACGGTTCGATCTACGACCTCGACGAAGACAAACTGCGCGCGCTTCGTCCCGATCTCGTCATCACGCAGGAACTCTGCGACGTGTGCGCCGTCAGTTACAAACGCGTCGAGCAGGCCGCGCGTCTTCTGGAAGCCGACGCGCAGGTCGTCTCGCTCGAACCGAACACCATCGCGGACATCTTCTCGAACATACGCACCGTCGGCAGTTTGACGGGCAGGGAAGCGCCGGCCGAAGGGGTCGTCGCGGAACTCGCCACGCGTCTCGACGCGCTCGCGCTTGCCCTGTCGGAGACACAGACGCGCCCGCGCACCTTCGTCCTCGAATGGCTCGAACCAGCCTTCGCCCCCGGCCACTGGGTTCCCGAACAGATCGCGCTCGCGGGCGGCGAACACAGTTTCGGCCACGCCGGACAGCCTTCTACACGGACGACCCCCGAAGCCATACGCGACTACGCGCCCGAAGTTGTAGTGCTCGCGCCCTGCGGCTATTACAAGGAAGACACCATCGCCGCGCTCGAACATGCGCGGCTGCCCGCAGGTTGGGGCGAGCTTCCGGCCGTCCGGCGCGGCGAAGTGTGGGCGGTGGATGCGACGGCTTATTTCAGCCGCCCGGGGCCGCGCGTCGTCCGCGGCGCGGAGATTCTCGCGCGCATCATCCACCCCGAACTCTTCGGTGCGCCCGAAGAACACGAAGCCGTGCGCGTGCCCGCCGGGTTGATGCGCGAGATGTAGAACTGTTTGCAGTCTCGAAAATTTATGGTGCGAAAGAAGATCGACACGCAGACGGACGGAGAGACGGAGAAGGACGGCGCGCTCGCCGCGTTCGCCCGGACGGCCGAACAGGTGGCGGCGACGACGAAGAAACTCGAAAAGGCAGCGCTGCTCGGCACATACTTTCACACCCTCGCAGACTCAGATCTCGTGCGCGCCGCGCGCTACTTCGCCGGATACCAGTTCGCCTTGAACGATGCGCGCACCACCAACGTCGGCACGAATCAGTTGCGCGACGTGCTCTCGGACGTGACCGGCTTCGACGTGGAGAATTTGCGCCCGCGCTACGTGCGTCTCGGCGATTCGGGCGAAGTCGCCTACGAAGCCTTCCGCGAAGCCGGGCGCGACGAAGTGAATCAGCCGACTTACACGCTCGCCGAAGTCGAAAGCCTGATCGAGACGCTCAGCGACACGCGCGGCACGAAGAACAAGCGCGCCCTTCTGGTCGAAGCCTTCACGCGCGCCACCTCGCTCGAAGCTAAGTATCTGGTGAAACTGCTCGTCGGCGATTTGCGCATCGGTCTGAAAGAAGGACTGGTGGAAGACGCTCTGGCGCGCGCCTTCGAGCGACGCCTTGAGGACGTGGCGCGCGTCAACATGTTGACGGGCGACATCGGCGAGACGGCCGTGCGCGCGCGCCGCGACGAACTGGCAAACGTTTCGATGCGACTCTTCCACCCGATCAAGTTCATGCTCGCCACGGCCGGGGAAGACCTCGCAGACATCGCGCGCACGATGCCCCCGGAGTTTTACGTCGAAGACAAGTTCGACGGCATACGCGCGCAGGCACACGTCGAAGGCGGGCGCGTCGCGCTCTACACGCGCACGCTCGACGAAGTGACGCATCGCTTTCCCGAACTCGCCCCCGCGCTCGCCGCACTTTCGGCGGACGCTATCATCGACGGCGAGATCGTGCCCGCGCGCGGCGCGGAGATTTTGCCCTTCGCAGAGTTGCAGAAACGCCTGGGGCGCAAAACGGTCGGCGACGAACTGCTCGCCTCGACGCCCGTCGTCCTCATCGCCTACGACCTGCTCTACACGGGCGGGCGCGTCATGTTCGACGAACCGCTCGCCGCACGACGCGCCGCGCTCGAAAGTCTCATCACGAACAACCATGAACGCGCGGGCGAGACGACGAATAGTACGACGCTCCGGCTCTCGGAAGCGAAACTGTTGAGTGATGTCTCCCTGCTCGACGCGGAGTTTGACGCTGCGCGCGGGCGCGGCAACGAGGGCTTGATGATCAAAGACCCGCGCTCGTCCTACAAGCCGGGCAAGCGCGGGCGCGAGTGGTTGAAGCTGAAACGGGCGCTCGCCACGCTCGACGTGGTCGTCACGGCCGTCGAAGTCGGCCACGGCAAACGGCGCAATCTTTTGTCGGATTACACCTTCGCCGTCCGCCGTTCGGCAGACGATCCGGAACTGCTCAACGTCGGCAAAGCATATTCGGGTTTGACGGATGTGGAACTGGCGGAACTGACCGAATGGTTTCGCGCACACACCTTGCAGGAGTTCGCGCACGGGCGCGTGCGTACGGTCGAGCCGAAGATCGTGCTCGAAGTCACCTTCGACCGAGTGCAAATTTCCAAGCGGCACAAGAGCGGCTACGCCCTGCGCTTCCCGCGCATCCTGCGCCTGCGCGACGACAAGAGCGTCGATGAGATAGACACGCTCGAAGCCGTGAGCAAACTCGCAGCAGCGGCGGGCACTGAGACGGACGACCCTTCCGCGTCGGCCGATTGACGCGCGACGCTACGACGCGTTGAGCCGAGGGACGCGCACGCGCGCACGCGTTTGATCTCAAGCGTGCCCGGCCTGTCTTTCACGCACCGCCGCACGGCCTCTTGCCGAAGCCGCGCCGTAGAATTTCCGCCGGTAGTGGCGTGCCCAGAGGTAGCTGCCGGTCAGGCCCACCACGGTCGGCCACAACCAGCGCACGACCGCCGGCAGAAAATAAAAGTTCACGGCCGAAAAGGCTGAAACAGTCGCAATGTAAGCCCCCATCATGCGACCCATGTGCGTGAACCACCACGCGCGCTTGTCCGTCGGCGGGTGGAGAAAGGCGCGGCCGTCTAAAATCGACAGGAATAGACCGATGCCGCCGAAGACGACGGCCACGACGCCAAAACCCGATCCGCTCAGGAACAACGAGACGCCGTAGACAATCAGCGCCGCGCCGCCCAGTAGCATCAGGACGGCCGCGCCCCAGTCCGTAAAGTTGGCGCGGTCTTTCGGAGTTTTACGGTAGAGCACACGATAGCCCGTCAGCGCGAGGTAGAAGCTGAAGATGGCGACGAGGAAGAGAAAGAGGCCGGGACGCACGACTGACAGCACGAGCGCGCTCGCGGCCACCGCGGCCATCGACCAGAAGTAAACTTTTCCCCAGCGCCTGTGCCACAAACCGCCCTTGTGCGTGACCATCGCCAGAGGCGCGACAAACAGGGCGACGCCGCCGCAGATGATGTGAGCGAAGAGTAATACCCGGAAAGTGTTGCCCATGTTGGATAGCGCTCCTTTGTGCAAAGTCACCGCGATGACTTATGATCATCGCACCTTAAATCAATTAGGTATATATCATTCAGATATATACTGTGTCAATATATGAGAGAGACTAAAAGCAGATACGCCGTGCTGGGGATGCTGAGCATCGCGCCGATGTCGGGCTACGACATCAGGAAGCGTGTGGCGGAGAGCATCAGCAACTTCTGGACGGAGAGCTACGGGCAGATCTATCCGATCTTGAAAAGTCTGGTGGCCGAACGGCTGGTGACGAAAACCGTGGAGCGCGGCGCGGGCAAGCCCGACCGGCACGTCTACGCCTTGACGGAGCGGGGGCGCGAAGAGTTGCAGCGTTGGCTCGTGGAGGGCGTGACGCCGAAAGTCGAACGCAACGAACTGCTCCTGAAACTGTTTTTCGGCGAAGAGGTCGCGCTTGATACCAACATCAAACACATAGAGGCTTTTCGCGAACTACAGCGCGAATTGCTCGAAAAATACAAGGCCATCGAGCGGCAGATCAAGACGGAGTTTGCGGACAACTCCAACTTGCCCTACTGGCTCTTAACCGTCAGCTACGGCCGGCACGTCAACCGCGCGCTGCTCGACTGGTGCGACGAATCTCTGGCGAAGTTGAACAGGATGCGTAAGAGTCAGCGAAAGTAAGTGTTGCGTTGTTAATTTGAGGACGACGTTGCGACGGACAAGGCGACAATCTGAGCCGGAATTGCGCAGCCGCGCAGCAGCAAATCAAGAGCATCTAAAAAAAACAGGAAACCACGAACGCACGCGCACGACGCTGAAGTCTTCTTTGTGTCGTGCGCGTGTGCGTTCGTGGTTTCCTGTTTCTTAACTAATTTGTCGCGTCCTTCACGCGCCTTGCGTTGCAGTGGCGACTGCGGTTGGCCTTTCTTCGGCGAGCAGGCTGCGCAGCATCCAGGCGGTCTTTTCGTGGACTTGCAGGCGCTCGGTCAAGAGGTCGGCCGTGGGCGCGTCGTTGGCGTTCTCGGCGATGGCGATCACGGAACGCGCGGTGCGCGCGGCCGTCTCGTGGCCTTCGACGAGTTGGCGCACCATCTGCGTGGCTGCGGGTACGCTGTCTTCCTCTGCGATTGAAGTGAGGCGCGCGAACTCTTTGTAGGTGGCGGGCGCGAAGACGCCGAGCGCGCGGATGCGTTCGGCAATCAGGTCGTTGGCCGTCCACAGTTCGTTGTATTGCTCCTCGAACATCAGGTGGAGCGTCTGGAACATCGGCCCCGTGACGTTCCAGTGAAAGTTGTGCGTCTTTAAGTAGAGCGTGAAAGTATCGGCGAGCAGGCGCGAGAGCCCTTCGGCAATTTCGCGCCGGTCTTGTTCTTTGATGCCGATGTTGATCGGCATGGGTTGTGCCTCAGTATTCGTTGACATGAAAATTTCTCCCTCCGGCCGCAGACGTTAGGCGAAATTTTTGTCGGTCATTTGTCAAATTTCTGCATTGTTTCCACGTCGGGAGAAGACGGTTTTGTGCGCTCGTCGTCCGTCCCCGCGTGTCCCTCAAGGAGAGTCGCGCAGGCGGACGCGGTAGATGATGTGGCGATTGATGCGCTCGCCCGCGTCGCGTTCGTACCAGCGGTCGAGGGGCGCGAAGTTGAAAGGTTGATCGGCCTGCGCGACGACGTAAGCGACGAGGGGCGAGGCGGCGCGTGCGCGGTCGAAAGAGGCGTGGAAGTTGGCGTAGTTCTGTTTCTCTCGGTCAACTTCGGCTTGCGTGATGGGGCGGTAGTTGACGGTCAGGCGCGGGTTGGCGCGTTCCCATCCGAAGATGGCGAAATAGATGAAGCCCTGTTGCCGGTAGATGGTCTCGAAGTCGTCTGCGGCGACGCCCGAATAGTAGAGGTATTTGAAAAAGCGTTCCTTGTTCTCTTCGACGGAGACGCCGGAGAAGACGAACATGTGCGGAGCCCAGACGGTCGAGAGCGGCGCGTAGGTGGCGAGGTTGTCGATGCGATAGACGCTCGGATTGAAGACGACGGGGTGCGGGTCTGTTTGCTCCGCGCGCGCACGCTCCTTCAAGCGCAGGGCGACCTCCGCCCACTCATCTTTCAACTGGTTGCCGACGGAGCCGCGTCTGGTGATGATCAGAGTTTCGCCCGCGCCCCACAGCAACGCACAGAGCGCGACGGTCAACCAGACGCGATGCGGAAGCAGAGGGTGGACGGACGCAGCGCGAGCGCTCTCTTTGACCTGTGTGCTCTCGTTGTCCGCGCCGGTTGTGTTTGCGCTTGCCGCGTGTGCGTCGCCTGCGAGTTGTAAACGTTTTCTTCCCTGCCAGAGCAGGGTGGCCGCGAGCGCGGCCGACAGGAGCGCGACGTAGTTGCCGATGTATTGCTCGTAGTGCATCGGTTGGAGCGAGCGACCCGTGATGAGCTGTTGATTGAAGACGACGAGGACGCAAGCGGCGAGCGCCGCGTTGAAGAGAACTGCCGTGTCGCGCCGTTCGAGCCAGCGGCGACGGATGCCGTAGAGCAGGGCGCAGAGCACGAGCACGGCGAGCGCCACCACGCCGCGCCATACGTCCGGGGCGCGTGAATAGGTGAGCGCCTGGACGGTGTCCATCGTCGGGGCGCGGCGCGAGAGCAGGACAGCATAGGGCACGAGCGAAAGGGCTGCGCAGACGGAGACGACGGCGAGCGGCGCGATGGCGCGTCGCCAACCTTCGGGGCGCGCGGCGAGCCATAGGAGCGCGACGCAACCGAGAAGCGCGGCCGCAGTCGTCCAGTGATAAAAATAGGAATAGACCATCAACGCGAACAGCGCGCCCGCGCCGAGCGCAAAGAGCAGGCGCGTGCGCGCGGCAGCGGCCGTGAGCGCGCGCCACAGCAGAGCGCAGAAGAAAAAGAAGAAGACGAAGGGCACGCCCGGCACGTAGCGGCGCAGGAAGGGCAGAAAGACGTAGGCCGTTTTCAGTCCGAACAAATTCAGGATCAAGCCCTGACCGGCGACGAGTATGCCGAGACAGAGCACGAAAGGGACTGCGGCCGCGGCGGCGCGTTCGTCGCGCGTCATCGACGCGACGAGCCAGAAGACGGCGAGCGCGCTCCCTGCTGCGATAAGCGGCATGAGCAGGATGAACATCGTCGAGGTCGTCAGGCCAAACGCGCGCGCCGGAATGGAGAGCAGGTACGGGGGCACGAACTGGATCGAGAAAAGCGATTCGGGCAAGTTCGCATCGTCGCGGCCGGTGTATGGATCGTTCAGGCGCGGTCGCCCGTCGATGAGCGCGTTGACGTAAGCGGCGTAGGCCGGTTCGTCGCTGTAGAAATGCGCGAACGAGCCTTGCCAGTCGCGCCCGCGTTTGTAGCAGAGGTGCGCCTGCGGAAAGAGCGAGAGCAAGACGAGCGCCAGCGCCGCCAGCAAGCCCCAGCGCCAGCGCAGGCGGGGCGTTTCGCGTTCGAGCGGATTGTTCATGAGCAGACGGCGAACAGTTGTTTCCGGCGACGGACGACGGACGGGAAGAACGCCTCTTAAGTAAGTTGCAGAACGCCTGATACTAAGTTTTCGAGACGCAGGCGGCAAGCGCTCAACGGCGCAGGCGCACGCGATAGATGGTGTACGCGCCGACGGGTTCGCCCGCGTCGCGCTCGTACCAGCGTTCGAGCGCGGAGAGGTCGTACGCGCGTTCCGTGGAAGTGATGACGAAAGAGAGCGCGGGGCGCGACGCGTGTTCGCGCGTGAAGGAGGCGACGTAAGCGGCGTAAGCTTGCGCCTCGCGTTCGATCTCGGTGGCTGTGGGCGGCGCGTAGTCGTCGGACAGGCGCGGCAGCACGCGCTCCGCGCCGAAGAGCGTGTAGGCGACGAGCGGGTTCGCGTCCAGATAGGCGCGGAAGTTTTCCGGCGCGACGCCCGTGTAATAGAAAAAACGGAACAGGCGCTCTTTATGTTCTTCCGCCGTCAGTCCTGCGAAGACGTGCATGTGCGGCGACCAGAGCACACTCGCTTGGGGCGCACCGACGGGCAGATTGTCGGCCAGCATGAAACTCGTGACGAACACGACGGGACGTATCCGCGTGGTATCACTTGCATCGACGAGCGCTGCGTCGCCCGCGCCTTCGCGCACCATCTCGGCGAGACGCGCGGCCACGCGCGCCTGCTCATCGCGCGCGCGGTTGACCGGCGCGAAGCGCCGCGTCGTCGCAAGCAACTCGAACGCAGCCCAACCGTAAGCCGCGAGCGCGACGCAGAAGAAAAGCAGAGCGCGTGCGGGAACGCGTCGCTTGAGAGCGGGATTCGAAGTCTCGAATTCGAGTTCGGCTGTTGTCGCCGGACGTTCAGTCGCAGGCATCCTGTCTTGCGTCGCTTGTGTTGTGTCTTGCGTCGTCGTTGTTGACGAAGAACGCCCGGGCGTCGTGTCGTCTGCTTCTCGCCGCGCGCCGCCGAGGAGTGCGACGGCGAGTGTGAGCGCGACGAGCGAGAGGTAGTTCAGGACGTAATCGGCGTAGTGGACGGGTTGAAGCGAGCGCCCGGTCAAGAGTTGTTGATTGAAGACGAAGAGGGGCGTGATGGCGAATGATGCCGCGAAGAGAAACGACGCGCCGTGCGGCGCGACTCGCTTGCGCCACACGCCCGCGCCGAGCAGGGCGAGCGCCAGCAGCCCGACGAGTTCGGGCGCGCGAGAGAGGTCGGGTGCGTGCGTGAACTTCAACACCTGAACCTTATCCATCGCGGGCGCTCGTCGCGCGAGCAAGAGCGCGTAGGGTACGAGCGACGCGCAGGCGAGCGCGGCAACGGTCAGAAAGATTTTCGCGGCGCGCGCCCTGTCGTCTCTCGTGCGCGTGAAGAGGAACCACACGAGGGCGAGACAGACGAGCCACGCGGCGGCGGTCGTCCAGAGATAAAAGTAGGAGTAGACCATCAGCGCGAACAGAAGCCCCGCGCCGACGGCGTAGCGCGTGGACGAGCGCCTGTGTGCGAGCGCGCGCCACACCAGCGCGCAGAAGACGAAGAGGAGAGGGAAGGGCAGCGCGGGCACGTAGCGGCGCAGGAAGGACAGATACGCGTGAGAGGCGCGCAGCTTAAGGAGCGGCGCGAGGCTCGCTTCGCCCGATGCGAGCGCGCCTAAAGAGAGGATGATGATCGCGCCGCAGGCCGCAAGCCGCGCGTCGCCTTCGAGCAGGAGCGCGAGCAGCCAGAAGACGGCGAGCGTCGCAGCGAAGGCGACGAGCGGGCTGAGTGCGATGAAGACTGTGGAAGCGTCGAGACGGAGCGCGCGTGCGGGAACGGAGAGCGCGTAAGCGGGAACGAACTGGATCGAGAAAAGCGATTCGGGTTGCGGCGCGTCGTCGCGCCCGTCAACTCCGGCATAAACGTCGGACAGGCGCGGCCGGCCTGCGATGAGCGCGGCGAGATAAGCGGCGTAGGCCGTCTCGTCGCCGTCAAACGAGGCGTATGCGCCCTGCCAGGCGTCGCCGCGCGTGTAACACAAGTGCGCTTGCGGCAGCAGCGCGAGCAACATCATGGCGACGGCGGCCAGCAGGCCGGGACGCCAGCTAAAGTTTCTCCGCATCAAGGTCTCGTTTGAAAGATTCGTCAATTCGCAATTCGTCGAAAGGTCGCCGATTATAACCTCCGGCGGCGCGCGGACGTTGAAGTTGACAAGCGTGGTGGCGCAAGCGAAGATGCCGGGCAATCTCGAATAGGTCAAGTTTCGGCTCACACGGAAAATCGGACAGAGCAAAGTTTTAGTCCCAGGCGAAAATCCGGAAGCGAGATAGACACTTTAAGCCGCCGCTTTTTTTTATGTCCACAATTGTTTATGAAGACGACTCGACGGCGCGTCCGGGCGCGCGCCGCGCGGCTTGGTGCGCGTGCCTGTTGATGCTCGTCGCGCTCATTGATTCGCAGGTCGTGGGCGCGATCACGCCGCAGATCGCGGCGGGACTTGGCAGCACGAAGACGGGCGTGGCGGCGAGCGTGACAGTGTATGCGCTGGCGGCGGCGGCCGTGGCGCTCCTGCTCGGCCGGAGCGGCGGGCGCGTCCATCCGGTGCGCTGGCTGCCCTGGGCGGCCGTGCTGTTCGTAGGAGCGAACGCGCTGGCCGCCTTCGCGCCGCACGTCGCAGTGTTCTGGGCGGCGCGCGCGACGGCGGGACTGGCCGGTGGCTTGGTGAGCGCGCTCGTCATCGCGGCGCTCGCGGACGCTTCGAGCTACGCGCGACGCGGCAGGCAGATGAGCGGCGTGGCAGTCGTCTATTTTCTCGCGCCCGTCGTGGGTGTGCCCGTGGGCGCGTGGGCGGCGGGACGTTTCGGCTGGCGCGTGGTGTTCGCTGCGTCGGCCGTGCTGGTCGCCGTGGCGGGGCTGCTCGTGCGGCAGTTCCCTCTGGCGAAGACGACGGAAGCGAAGGACAAGCGAGCGGGCGAAGAGGCGAAGGAATCGCCGGGCGACGTTCGTGGGCGAGAGCTTGAAGGACAGTTGAAGAGACGTGACGAAGGATCGACTACGCGCGTGTCGCTGTGGCATCTGGCGATGCGTTCGCGTTCGACGCGGCGGGGCATCGTGAGCGCGTTCTTCGTCTCGGGCGGACTGGTGGGCTTGACGACTTATCTCGGCGCCTGGTTGGCCGACGCGTTTCGCGCGGGGGCGCGCGAGGTCGGCTTGACTTACGCGTTGGCCGGGGCTGGCGCGGTGGCGGGCGGCGCGCTCGGCGGCATGCTCGCAGACCGTTACGGCAAACGACGCGTGGCGGTTTGGAGCAGCGCCTTGATGATCTTTCTGGTGCTCGTCTTGCCCACCTTTGCCTGGGGCGTGCGGCTCTGGGCAATCATCGGGGCGACGGCCTTCCTGGCGGCGCTGCGCGTTGCGCCGCTGCAAGCGCTCGTCACCGAACTCGTCGGCGCGAGCGAGCGCGCCGCTTACATCGCCTTGCGCAACGGCGCGTCGCAACTCGGCATCGCGCTCGCGGTCGCTGTGGGCGCGCGTCTCTATCCGCGCTACGGCCTGGCGGGCGTCGGCGCGATGTGCGCCGCACTCACGCTCGGCGCAACGCTCAGCATGCGCAAACTGGCAGACCCGCACGACGACGCGAAGACGCGCGCCGGAGGAGGCGACGAACGCGCGAGGCCGGATCAGGAAGCCGCGATACGAGATGAAGAAGCGGCGATACGAGATGCAGGCGTAGCGAAACAAAATGACAACGTGGCGCGTCGTCGTTTCAGTGGACGGAGCATCGCGCGGAAAGCCGCAGTCGTCCTGCTTGCGCTCGTGTTGCTCGTCACCGTCGGCCTGCCCTGGCTGTTGAGTTTTGCCGTCACGAAGGCCGGGACGCGACCGGACGAACGCAGGCGCACGGACACGCCCGCCACGCATGGCGCGACCTTTGAGCCGGTCGCTTTCACTTCGACGGACGGCAACACGCTCTCCGGCTGGTATCTGCCCGCAAGCAGCGCAGCAGGGCGGCGCGGCGTAACGTTCGTGTTGACGCACGGCCTGTTTCGGTCGCGCTACGAGATGCTCGAACGCGGACTCGCTTTGTGGCGCGAGGGCTATGGCGTCTTGCTCTATGACCTCAGGCGACACGGCGCGAGCACCGCGGAGTTTTCCACCATCGGCTACGACGAGCGACGAGACGTTCGAGCCGCCTACGCGTTCGTGCGCGGGCGTGCGCCGGAAGACCGTGTGGTCTTGATGGGCGTCTCGATGGGCGCGGCGGCGACGCTTCTGGCGGCCTCCGAGATCGCGGACGACAAACTTCTCTGCGTCGTCGCCGAATCGAGTTTCCTCTCGTTCGAAGACACGGTGCGCCACCACGTCGGGCTGCTCGGCCTGCCGACTTTTCCTTTCGCAACGCTCTTGATAAAGTTCACCTCCTGGCGTTTGAACTTCGCGGCAGGGGATTACGACGTGCTCAAGGCGACGCGGAAAATCGCGCGCCCCGTCCTCTTCATCGGCGGCGAGAAAGATACGCGCATGCCGAACGCGACCGTGCTCGAACCGCTCTACGCGGCGGCCGAGAGCGCGCACAAACGCAAGCTCATCGTCGAGGATGCGGCGCACGGGCGCGCTTACGACAAGTCGCCGGAAAATTACATTAAGGCAGTGACGGATTTTGTCGAATCGAGCAAAGGACAATAGCGTCGCAGGACAATAGCAACACAGCGGCACGACGCTAGTGACGCGCGCTGAAACCGCGCGAGCGACGGTTGCGTATCAACCTCTATTCGCGCCGGAAACACACTTTGAAGAAAAGGAAGTACAAAAAAATGAAGATGCTCACAAACACGCGCACGCTCGCACGCATGGCCGCACGCGCGTTCGCCGCCGGGCTGCTCCTCGGCGTTGTGGCGGCCGCGGTCGCTCTCCTCGCAGGTCAAGACGTCTTCGCGCAGGAAGCGATGGCGGGGCAGGAGAAGAAAGTCGATAAGCGAAAGTTGACGAAGATTCAGACGGCGAGCCTCGACGTGGGTGAGACGAAGAAGGCGGTCGAAGTGCGTTATCTCGATCTGCCGTGGGGCAAAGCCACATTCGGTTACATCGAAACGGGCGTCGATCCGCGCAACGGTCAATACTACGCGAAACGCACCTGGCCGATCGCGCACCTGCGTCTCGCAGCCCCCGCGGAGTGGCAGGGCAAGACGCTCGCCCCCGGCGACTATGCGCTCATCATCACGCCGAAGAACCCTGAGACGAAAGCCGGCATGAAACTCTCGCTCGCCTCTTTCAAACCCGCCACCGATGGCGGCACATTCCTCGTTCCCGGCAACGTCTTCGTCGAGACGCCGAAGGACGCTTCCGTCGTCGCCGAACGAGAGATCGCTTTCGGCACCGGCGCTCCCGTCTCCGAGCAACTGATGATTCACACGGACAGGGAAGGCCAGACCGTCTCGATCAAAATCCACTACGGCGACCGCACTTTGACCGAGCGACTCATGCTTCGTTAAGAGGACGCTTCGCGTGCGAAGCGCGGCGGCCAACAGGAGAATGCAAACATGACTGAAAAGAATGAGACGGAGGCGACGACTGCGGGCGGCGTAGGCGTCGCCTCCGCCGCGACCACTGCGACGGGCGAGCGTGGAGCGAACGCTTCCGCGCCGCCTGTTGTTGCAGAGTTACACGACGCGGCGGCCGACGCAGAAGGCGTGACGCTCGACAACAGCCGCCTGATCCCCGTCGCCGAGGACGAGGCGACAAACTCCTACTCCATGCTCGAACCGCGCATGAAGAAGGTCTACGGTGCGTACTACAAAGAGTTGTACTACACGCCGGAGCGTCGCATCCTCGACCCGAAGGTGCAGGAGTTGATCTCGATTGCCGCTTCGCTCGTGGCGAAGTGCGAAGGCTGCATCGACGGTCACATGAAGAAGGCGCTCGCGCTTGGCGTGACCAAAGAAGAGATCAGCGAAACGATCTCAATCGCCGCCGCCATCAACGCCGCCGCCATGATCGACCTGAGCGACCGCACGGCCGCGCGCCTCGGCCTCAACCATTTTCCGTCGAAGCCTCCCGCGAAGGGGGAGGGCGCGTGAGTGTGTCTAAGCCATGACTGACAATCTGAGAGCCATCGAACGCGGATCGTTTCTGCTCGCGGCGTGCGCGCTCTTGCTGTCGGCGTCAGCCGCGTGTCTCGCGCAAGAGACGAAAGCCCCTGCGAGCGGCGCGGTCGCATGTGTCACGCCCGCCGAGCGCCGCAGCACGAATTCTTCCGCAGGGCGCATCGAGTACGCGGAGTTTCCGTCCGCGAGTTTGGGGCGAAACGTGCGCTACGCCGTCTCGCTCCCGCCTTCTTATGACAAGCAAAGCACGCGCCGCTATCCGCTCGTCATCTTCCTGCACGGCTTAAACAACGACGAGCGCGACTGGGAATCGCGCTGCATCGAGACGAAACTCGAAGCCCTGCGCGCCGCCTCGAAAGTTGGCGACTTCATCGTCGCCATCCCTTATGGCGCGAACAGTTTTTATCTGAACGCGCGCGACGGCACGCGCTACGAAGACGCCATCGTCAAAGACTTCCTGCCCTTCATAGATAAGACTTACCGCACGCTCGCCGCGCCCCGCTCGCGTCTCATCGAAGGCATTTCGATGGGCGGCTACGGCGCGCTGCTCATCGCTTTCAAACATCCGGAACTGTTCGCGGGCGTCGCCGCGCACAGCGCCGCGCTCTTTGACGAACTGCCGCAACCGCCGAAGTCTTCGGAAGATCGAGGCGGGAAGTATCGCTACGATCTGGCGACGAAACTTTTCGGCTCGCCGCCCGATCCGGCCTTCTTTCAGGCCAACAACCCGCTCCATCTGGCGCGCACGAACGCCGCAGGGATCAAGCGTCTGAAAATTTATTTCGACATCGGCGAGAGCGACCGCTACGGTTTCGAGAAGGGGAACGCACAACTCTCCGCCGTGCTCAAGGCGGGCGGCGTCGCGCACGAATACACGCTCGCGCCCGGCGGCCACGGCTGGGCGTTTCTCGCAGACCGCAGCGAACCCGCTTTCACCTTCGTCTGGAACACCGTTCGCTAAACAACACGGACTCCCCGGCATGAACCACACGGCCGCACGCAACCTTCTCACGTGCCGCGCAAGCCGTGGCGAGAACTAATTCGATAACAAAATCATGAAACCGCGAAGTCACATGAAACAACACGAACCTCTTCTTCGTGCTGTTTCGTGTGGCTTTGCGGTTCCCTGGTTTTAGTTTCGTATGAAACGAATTCCCACAATCGTCTGCGCGCTGTCGCTTGCAGTGGCCTTCGGCCTCGTCGCCGCTTCGTCAGCGCAGCAGAATGAACGCCTCGGCTACACGCCCGCGCTCGTCTCGCTCGTCGAAGCCGAACGCGCTTTCTCGCGCACGAGCGTCGAGCGCGGCGTGCGCGATGCCTTCCTCGCCTTCTTCGCCGAAGATGGCATCAACTTTCAGCCGCACCCGACCAACACCAGAGAAGCCTATCTGAAACGCCCCGCGCCGGCGGTGCGCCCGCCCATCACGCTCTACTGGGAACCTATCTTCGCCGACATATCGCACGCGGGCGACCTCGGCTACACGACCGGCCCCTATCGCCTGAGCGACCAGAGCCCCGAACGCAAGCCCACACGCCACGGCTACTATTTTTCCATCTGGAAACGACAGACGGACGGCGTCTGGAAAGTAGCCCTCGATGTCGGCATCCGGACGCCCGCGCCCGACGAAGCCGAGCGCCGCCTGCGCTTTCAAGCCGCGCCGCAACGCCCGCCCTTGAAGACGAAGCCGAGCGCCGACGGCTCGCTCATACACGAACGCGAAGCTCTGTTGCAGGCGGATCGACAGTTCATCAGCGCGGCCACGGCACGCGGCGCGCTCAAAGCGTTCGAGTCGCATCTGGACGATGCGGCGCGCCTCCACCGCGACGGAATCTTCCCGCTCACCACGAGAGAAACTATTCGCGCCTACCTCTCGCAAAAACAAGTTGCGCTTTGGGGCGAGCCGACGAGCGCAGACGTGGCGCAGTCGAACGACCTCGGCTACACCTACGGGCGTTACGAGTTGAAAGATGCGGGCGCACGAGGGAAGGCGTCCGGGATAGAGACAGCGACGCTGGAAAAAGGTTATTATGTGCGCGTCTGGAAACGCGACCGCAAAGGCGTCTGGAAGATCGTGCTCGACACGACGCATCCGCTCCCGCCCGCCGAGAAGTAGTGCTTGGCAATGAAGGCGTCCAGCAACACTAAGCAACCACGAATACACACGCGCACATCACACAGAGAAGATTTTCGTTCTGTTTCGTGTCGCTTCGTTTGAGCCGCGCGCTTCCATCGTTTCGCCAGTCCATCTTGAGTTTGAATCTTAAACGGAAGTAAAAAAAATGATGTACCGAAAGTCACTCGCATTGGTCTTCCTGCTGCTATGTTCGTGTGCGCTCCTGCTCGTCGTCTCGCATCCGCCGAAGGGCGCGGCACATGACAGCGACAAAGAACACGACATCAGAGAGGGCGGGAACGGCCAGCCCGGCGGGCAAGCCCTGTCCGCGATGGGCGCGACGCCGTGTGTGAACGGCAAGGCGGGCACGTTCCCCTGCCACAACGTCGATCTCGCTTCGTTCCTCCCGCTCGCGAACATCGGCGGCGGGACGGGCAACGACGTCTGGGGCTGGACAGACCCGGTGACGAACCGCGAGTACGCGCTGTTGGGACGCTCCAACGGTACGTCCTTCGTGGACATCACGGACGCCGAAAATCCCGTCTACCTCGGCAACCTGCCAACGCACAGCGTCGATTCCGTGTGGCGCACGCTTAAGGTCTACGCCAACCACGCCTTCATCGCCAGCGAAGCGGCCGGACACGGCATGCAGGTCTTCGATCTCACACGCCTGCGCAACGTCGCCTCGCCGCCCGTCACCTTCACCGAGACGGCGCACTACAACGGTTTCAGCCGCGCGCACACCATCACCGTCAACGAAGAGACGGGCTACATCTACGCTAACGGCGTGACTTCCTACACGGACGCCGCTGCCAACAAGTGCGCGCGCGGCCTGCACATCGTAGACGTGCGTAACCCTCTGCAACCCACCTTCGCCGGTTGCTTCGACACGGACGGCTACACGCACGACTCGCAGTGTGTCACCTATCGCGGCCCCGATGCGGCCTATCGCAACCGTGAGATTTGCTTCAACTCCAACGAAGACACACTCACCATCGTCGATGTCACAGACAAGAGCGCCCCGCGCCAACTGTCGCGCACCACTTATCCCGGCAACGCCTACACGCATCAGGGTTGGTTGACCGACGACTACTCGCTCTTTTTAGTTGACGACGAACTCGACGAGCAAAAATTACAAACGAAGACGCGCACGCACATCTTCAACGTTTCGGATTTGGACGCGCCCACAATCGTCGGCTTCCACCAGGGCACGACGACGGCCATCGACCATAACCTCTACATCCTCGGTCGCTACGCTTATCAATCCAACTACCGCAGCGGCCTGCGCGTGCTCGACATCAGCAACGCCGCCACGGCCAATCTGCAAGAGGTCGGATATTTCGACGTCTATCCGGTTGACGATCTGCCGAACTTCAACGGGACGTGGAGCAATTACCCGTTCTTCAAAAGCGGCGTCGTCATCGCCAGCGGCATCGAGCAGGGACTTTTCGTCCTTCGCCCACGCACGAACTTCGTCTCGACGCCGCAACTCCTGACCGAATGGAATTCGACACGCGCCGTCGCCGTCGATTCCGTCACGCGCACGCGCGAACCTTTCACAGTCACCTCGGAGAGGAATTTCAGCACGGACGGGCGCACGCGCGTGATGCTGTTTGCCTCGAACGTCGAACTAGCGCCGGGCGAATCGCAGACGGTCGTGACGGCGCAGGCGGAAGACGCCGCGCACAAAATCTATCCTTTGCCTGTGGAGTTTGTCGGCAAGTTCTCCGGGTTCGAGCGTGTGACACAGGTGGTCGTCGTCCTGCCCGCAGAGTTGGCAGGCGCGGGCGATGTCTCCGTCCAGATCAACCTGCGCGGCACGCCGAGCAACAAGGCGTTAATGAAAATTCAGTGAAGCGGAACCGATCCGCCGGTTCATTTGTTCGATGAATCAATGAACCGGCGGATCGATTCCGTCTTAGACCATCGGCATCAAACTTTCCTCGCGCGGCGCATCCGTCGCGTGCTCCGACTTGAGACACGCGGCCAGTCGCTTGATCCCCTCTTCAATTTTGTCCCCGGTCTGGCTGGCGAAGCAGAGGCGCAACTCGTGCGCCCCGGCCTCGTCTGCATAAAAAATCTCGCCGTTGGCGAAGACGACGCCCGCGGCAGTCGCCTGCCGCAAGAGTTGCCGCGCCTTCAATCCGTGCGTGAGCCGACACCAGAAGTACAGGCCGCCTTTCGGCCGCGAGTAGGTGAGAAGCCGCGCGGGCACGTGGCGCGCGAGCGCATCGCTCATGCGTTCGCGGCGGCGCGCGTGCTCGCGCCTGAGTCGCGCGAGGTGTTCGTCGTACAATCCGCTCTGCATCAACTCTGCGACGACGAGTTGGCTTAAGCCTTCCGTGAACAGATTCTCGCGCTGCTTGATGAGCGCCAGTTGATCCACGACGTACTCGGAGGCCGCGAGCCAGCCGAGACGCAGGCCGGGCGCGAGCACTTTGGAGAAGGTGCTGTGATGGATGACGATGTTGTGCTCGTCCAGTTCGTAGAGCGAGGGCGGCGGGGGCGTGGCTTCAAGATAAGTTTCGCGGTAAGGGTCGTCTTCGACCACAGGGATGCGATAACGCACGGCGAGGCGCAGGAGGTCGCGCCGTTCGCGCAAGGTGAAGACTTTGCCCGTCGGGTTTTGAAAGGTCGGATTCGTGTAGAGCAGTTTCGGGCGGTAGCGCAGGAAGAGGTCTTCGAGTTCGTCGAGGTCTGCGCGCACGGTGTCCCACCCGACAAGTTTCGCCCCGGCCGCGCGAAACGTCTGAATCGCGCCGACATAGCCGGGACGGTCGAGCACGACCGTGTCGCCCGCGTCGATCAGGCAGCGCGCGATGAGATCGAGTCCCTGCTGCGAGCCTGAGAGGACGAGCACGCGTTCGGAGCGCGTGCGTGCGCGTGCGGCGATTGCCTTGCGCAGGGGAAGTTGTCCTTCGGTCGGCCCGAAGCCCAGAACAGCGTCGCTCTGCTCTCTCAACATCTGCTCAAGAAGCCGCCGGTAGTCTGCGAGCGGGAAACACTCGATGGCCGGGATGCCCGCGGCGAAAGAGATGAGGCGCGAGTTCAACGTGTCGAGGTGCAGGTTACGAAGCGACGGGTCGGCGCTCTGCTGTGCGAAGGCAGAGACTTTGCCGCGCCACGCGAAGGGCGCGTCGGCAGATTCGGGGCGTGCGCAGACAAACGTGCCGCGCCCGACATGGCTGCGCAGGAGTCCGCGCGCTTCGAGTTCGCGATAGGCGTTGACGACAGTGGTGCGGCTGAGTTTGAGTTGCTCGGCCAGCGCGCGTTCAGAAGGCAGGCGCGTGCCCGCCGTCAACTCTTCTCGCTCGATGGCCGACTCCAGAGTCTCGACCAGTTGGACGTAGAGCGAACGCGCGTCGCGTCGCTTGAATTTCAGTTTGGCGTAGTTCATCGGAATTTGGAGCATTAAAGGCCAATCGCAAATTGGCTATTTATTATTTTCGAAACAGCGCATAAGGTAGCACAAATATGAGGAAAACCGGCGAAAATCGAAAAGACCAATTTGGCGAATATAGATGCCAATTCGATTTTCGGCGCGATGTGTAGGATTGAGGAGTGAAAAGCGATGGAGAGTTTTACGCCGACGAAGCGAACGACGTTGAAGCGTCTGCCGAAGCGGGGCGAGTACGGGCGCGAAGAGGTCTATCGAATTCTGGACGAGGGCTTCGTGTGTCACGTCGGCTTTGTCGTCGAGGGACAGCCGTTCATCATCCCGACCGGCTACGGGCGCTCCGGGGACACGCTCTACATACATGGCGCGCAGGCGAGCCGGATGCTGAAGACGCTACGCGACGGCGTCGAAGTCTGCTTGACGGTGACGCTCGTGGATGGGATGGTGATGGCGCGTTCGGCTTTTCATCATTCGATGAACTACAGGTCGGTCGTGGTCTTCGGCCGCGCCGCCCTTGTGGAAGACGAAGCGGAGAAATGGGCGGCGCTGCGTGCTCTGACGGAACATCTCGCGCCGGGTCGTTGGGCGGAAGTGCGACAGCCGACCGAAGGCGAGATGCGCGCCACGCTCGTGCTCGCGCTGCCGCTGGCGGAAGCGTCTGCGAAGATACGCACGGGGCCGCCCGTTGACGACGAGGAAGACTACGAATTGCCCGTGTGGGCGGGCGTCGTGCCGCTGCGTATGGTGGCGGGTGAAGCGGTCGCAGACCCGCGACTGAGTGCAGGGATAGAGCCGCCGCCGCACGTCAGAAACTACGCGAGAGGCACGAGCGGGTGAGAGATTTGTGAGAGGCGCGAGGGAGCGCGGGCGTCTGCCCGCCGTGGACGAAGCAGGGAGGCGCAACAGATGAGCCGGGAATGGCGACGTGACGAATTTACGATCAGCACGGAGCGTGCGCGTCTGGACTTGACGTTGATTCACGAGTTCCTGAGCGAGTCGTCTTACTGGGCGAAGGGACGCCCGCGCGAAGTGGTGGAACGCTCCATCGAAAACTCGCTCGCGTTCGGCGTCTATGCGGGCGAGCGGCAGGTTGGTTTCGGCCGTGTGATCACGGACTATGCGACGTTTGCCTGGATCGCGGACGTGTTCGTCGTCGCGGAGTTTCGAGGGCGCGGCTTAGGCCGTTGGCTCTGCGAGGTGATGCTCGCACATCCGGAGTTGCAGGGTTTTCGTCGCTGGGTCTTGGCGACGAAGGATGCGCACGAACTTTACCGGCGCATGGGTTTTAACGAGTTGCAGCGCCCCGAACGCTGGATGGAGCGGCGCGACCCGGCGACCGTGGAGCGGCCGGATTACTGGGCGGCAGAGACAGGCGGATGAGTCCGCGAATGGAGATGCGCCGTCGGATAGAGTGTAGGTTTTCTCCGTGCGCCTCCGTGTCCTCTGTGGTGAATATGAGAACATTAACCACAGAGGACACGGA
>DASZCS010000062.1:0-13978 GCA_035942855.1 Pyrinomonadaceae bacterium
CTGTTAAAGGTTCAAACAAAAGCGCCGCCCTAATCAAATCACGTTCGGTATATGAAAGGAATACTAATGATGCTTCGACCTACAATCGTCCGCGTTGCTGTTTTATCGTTCGCGCTGCTCGGCGCGTTTCTCGTCGCCGCCTGCGGTGCGGGCGGAGAGAAGACGAACACCGGCAACGCAAACTCCAATGCCGCCGGTTCCAATGCCGCGGGCGCGAACGCCAACAGCAACGCACCCACCGCCAGCACCGCGGCGAATACTACGCCCGGCCAAACGGCTGCCGGTAAGCCGAAACTCAATTTGAACACGGCCACGGGCGACGAGTTCCGCGCGCAGATTCCCAATCTGGGCAACCGCATGGTGCACGAGTTCGAGGAGTACAGGCCGTACAAGAGCATCCAGCAGTTCCGGCGCGAGATGGGCAAGTACGTCAAGCCGGAGCAGATCGCCGAGTATGAGAAGTACGTCTTCGTGCCGATCTCCGAGAACGAATCGGACGCGGCGACGCTGCAACAGATTCCCGGCCTCGACGCTGCGGAAGCCGAAGCTCTCGTCGCAGGCCGTCCCTATGCCTCGCGCGATGCGTTTCTAACGAAGCTCTCCGAGAAAGTTTCGGCGGAAGACCTGGCCGTGGCGAAAACTTATCTGGGCGGAAAATGAACCCGGCCGATGTCTTATCGCGCCTGCGGCGATTTCTACTAGCCTTCTCTGTCGTATTGCTCGGCGGGGCGCTTCTTGAGTTGTGGCTCATCGGCCACATGGAAGACCCTTTGCAGTTCGTCCCGTTCGTCTTGTGCGGCGTCGGCGCACTCGTCGCGCTCGTCGCACTCCTCCGGCCACGGCGCGCGACGCTTCTGGTCTTGCGCGCCGCGATGGTCTTGGTCATCTTAGGCACGCTCGTCGGAATCTATCTGCACGTCGAAGGCAATCTTGGGCTGCAACGCGAGATCAGCCCCAACGCGAGCACGAGCGAGACGCTCTTTGCCACGCTCGGCGGCGCGAACCCGCTGCTTGCGCCCGGCGTTCTGGCCGTCGCCGCCATCCTCGCGCTCGCAGCAACCTACCAACATCCGGCATTGGGAAACAAAAATTAGGAAGCCGTAGTTCGCAAACGGCCATAGTTGCTCAGCAAAAAGGCGCGCGGACATGACAAGGAATGGAGAGTTCCTGTCATGTCCGCGCGCCTTAGATTTGTTCCGGCGACGCGTTGCAGTTCGTTCAAACGCGGCGCGGGTCAGTCCATGTCGAGCGGGTTGCGATAGGGCGTGTCTTTGTCCTTCTCTGCGCGCTTCATGGCTTCGCGAAACTTCTCGTCAAGGATGCGCTCGCGGTCTTTGAGCGAACCGAGTTCCTGCGCGAAGATTTGATCGCGCGTCTGCTTCTGTCGCTCCAGGCCCTTCGCCATCTCCTCGAACGAGGCGATGGGTTTCGCCTTCTCTTCGTGCGAGATGAGCGCGCCGGTCTGCGCGTCGATGATGAGTGTGGATTCGCAGCAGGGGCAGATGAGTGTGAAGCGTGGGGTATCCGTCACAACCAGACTCCTTCGTCCAAAAATAGGCTCGCGTTTCTGATGCGCTGGCAGACAGATTATAACAAGTCCCAAGCCTCAAGTCTCAAGTCTAATAAAAGTCCCAAGTCCCAAGTCAGAACATCGTATTCGACTTGAGACTTGGGACTTGAGACTTAATAAACGTTTACGGCGTCACCGCATCTTTGACCGCGCCGCCGACCTTCTTCGCGCCGGAGACGGTCTTTTCACCGACCTTCTTTGCGCCCCGCGCGCCCGCGCGTCCTACGTCCTCGGCCTTGTCAGCCGCGCCGCGTCCCACGTCTTCCGCCTTGTCGGCCGCACCGCGTCCAACGTCCTCGGCTTTATCGGCAACCGGCCTGCCGACGTCCTCCGCTTTGTCCGCTGCGCCGCGCCCGACCTCTGCCGCCTTGTCGGCCGTGAAGCCCGCGGCGTCGGCTATGGCATCGCCCGTCGCCGTCAGAGCCTCGTTAACCCTCCCCTCCGGCAGATCGCGCGTCTGTCCGCTCGCCGCGTAGACGCGCGCCGTGCGCCTGCCGGTCTTCGTGTCCGTCGTGACGACCACTCTCGACACACGCGGGTTGTTGTTGAAAGTGCGCGTCTCTGTGCGCACGCCGTCCGCTTCGGTCGTCACGACCGCGCCATCCGCGCCCGCAGTTGTCGCAGGCGTCGCAGTGGTCGCAGCGGTTGTGTTGGCGTTCCCGGCATTAGTGTTTACCGTATTGGCGTTATCACTGCCACCGGCGCACCCGGCGGCCAAAATCGACAGAGCCAGCGCGCACAGGCTCACCATAAAACGTTTTTCCACTTTTATCTCTCCTCCAATTTAAGCAGAATCTTTCTTAACTGCCCGCACACAAGCGCAACCGACGTGCCAAGCGGCGACCACCCTTGCCCGTCCGCATTTCCGTGCAAAAGACGCGCACCACGCGATGGACGCTTCCGTCTGTGTACGATGCAGATGCAGCGCGTTCTTTATTCATACTTGAGATTGCACACCGCCTCACTTAACATCGACGCCTGTTGTCTATCACGAATGAGCACGCGGAGGTTCGGGTTTTGACGCTTGACGCCTTGAAGGCACGACTGCAAAAGAGTCAACTCGTCAAACGCAATACGGACGCATTCGTCGCCGCGCTCATCTTCATTCTCACCAGCGCCGTCTTTCTCGCCAGCCCCGTGCGCCAGATCGCCGACTCTAAGTTTTCCATGCTCACCAGCGAGAGTCTCATACACCGACGCACGTTCACGCTCGATCACTACCAGATTCCAGACCTCGCGCCCGTCCAGACTTACGGCTCGGCTTCAAACACCACTCTCTACCAGATCGAATTCAGAGGCGGCCACTACTATCATCTCTATCCGCCGGGCAGCCCCTTGCTCTCCGCGCCTTACGTCGCCCTCCTGAACCTGTGCGGCATCTCCGCCTCGCACCCGGACGGCAGCTACAACGCGCGCGGCGAAAGGCTCATACAGGGCAGTCTCGCCTCTCTGTTGATGGGCGCGCTCGCCTCAATCTTCTTCTTCACGGCGCGTCTGCTCCTGCCCGTCGTCTGGAGCGTGCCGGTTGCGCTCGGCGGCGCGCTCGGCACGCAAATTTACAGCACCGCATCGCGCGCTCTGTGGACTGACACGTGGGGCATCCTTTTGCTCGGCCTCGCGCTACTCATGTTGCTCGCAGACGCCGTGGGCAGGCGCCGGAGACTCAACCCCGTCCTTCTCGCCACGCTTCTCTCCTGGATGTATTTCGCGCGCCCCACTTACTCGTTACAGATCGTC
Source organism: Pyrinomonadaceae bacterium (assembly GCA_035942855.1). Taxonomy (GTDB): domain Bacteria; phylum Acidobacteriota; class Blastocatellia; order Pyrinomonadales; family Pyrinomonadaceae; genus JAIVJZ01. Next base: position 3,308 of record DASZCS010000062.1, read on the forward strand.
TGCATCGCCATCTACATCCTCGTCTGCCGGCGACAACTCTTCTTGAGCTTCGCGCTCACCGGCGCGACGTGGTTCGCACTCTTCATCGCCTACTCGGAATATCTCTACAATCAGCCGCTCCCGACTTACTACTACCTCGTCAGCCAACTCAAGCTCGACTCGTTCCCGGTCGCCTTCGCGGGCAACCTCGTCAGCCCCTCGCGCGGCTTGCTCATCTACGTGCCCGCGCTTCTCTTCGTCATCTATCTACACCTGCGCTATGCGCCCTCTGACGCGCACGCGCCTCTGACACGGCTCGCGCTCGCCGTGTGCGTCGCGCACCTGTTGCTCATCGCCTGCTTCTCGCCCTGGTGGAGCGGACATTCCTATGGCCCGCGCTACTCGACGGGACTCGTCCCCTGGTTCGCGCTGCTCGCAATGCTTGGCATCAAGGCCATGCTCGTGTGGAGAGAAGAACGGCGGAAGGATGACGACACGCGGGCTGTGGAAGCCGGGACTCGGAACGCGCGGACTCCCGCGTCCGTTTACGTCGGCGTGGCCTTGCTGGCCTTGAGCATCTTCATCAACTTGCGCGGGGCGACGGCCAGCGCGACGTGGCGCTGGAACTTATACCCGCAGAACGTTGACGAGCACCCTGAGCGCGTCTGGGATTGGCGACACCCGCAATTTCTGGCGACCAAAGCGGAAACCACCCCGCCCCCGTAAAATTCTTACGGCTGCGTTGCGCGCCCCTTCTACCGCCGCAACTTAGTCAATCGGATCGCCGTATCACTCTTGACAAGGCTGGAAACCCTACTTATATTGTCGCCGCTCAGTTTCAGAGCCTTCACTGGTATTGTCCCCGCGCAATATCAAACAATATCTTCTCAAGATATTGTTTTTGAACACTCCCACATCCACACCAATCAGGTGAAAGGAGAAATGGCATGTCTTCTCCCCAAGGGTCGTCTCCCGCCCCACCTGAAGGCAATATGCCTCCAGCGAGCGGTTATCCCAACATCGAAATTCTCGGCATGAAGTTACCACTTCCCAAGTGGGCTTTTTACACCGTTGTCTTCTTCGCCTTGCTCGGCGCGGGCATTCCGGTCTTCACACAGTTGATTGTTCCTGTGATGCAGGAATTCAGGGCCACCAGCAATGCCGAGACGGCGAAAGCCGAAGTCGAGAGAGCGAAAGCCGACAAAGAGGCAGTCGCCCTGCGGGCCGAAAAGGAAAAGATTGAGCAACAGTTGGCCGAATTCAGAGAGTACCAGTTTCACTACGGCCAAGACCCCATCAGTACGCGTGAACTCTTTAACAACCCCGACCTTGGTTTGCTTAGCGTCTCCTACTTCAACACCGACGGATGCCTGCGTGTGACCCGCAGAGGACCGGGGCAGTCTCAAGCGGTAAAGACCTACTGGATACCGGCGAAGTCCTTCCCGCTCGATTCCCCGCCCGGAAAACTCGAAGGACTGACAGGGGCTTCGCGCCAAGAGACGACGCGAGACCAGTCATTCCTCAACACCGTGTTACAGAACGCCACGAACGGTTTCGCCTTCTTCAATCCCTTCGTCTCGCCGCCCGCTGCGATAGCGGGGCGCGAATCGTCCGCGCAGTGCGGCGGCCGTTGCTCCGATCCGCATCCCGGTCAATTCCAGTTCTGGAACGGCCAGCAGAACGGCTGTTGGATACAGGTTTGGCGACGTTGGCCGGAAGGCTGTCAACACTATCAGTGGTTCAATAGCTGCAACGGCTACTGGGACAATTATCCGAACGGTGCGCCGCGCGTCTATTGGACTTGCTGCGTCCACTAACGCCCCTCGGCCGACGGACGCGCGCCGCGCTACCGCGCCCCGACGACGGGCCGTCCACTTATCCAAACTGCAAAGCGGCGACAGCCTGATGACTGTCGCCGCTTCGCCGTACTATCCGAACTCTCTCGCGCCGCTTCTCTCTGCCCGTCTTCTGGAAAACTTTCATTCTCCCGCTAGCCTGATCTTTTCCAGCAAGTACCAGGAGATGTAACCCGCGTATCTTTCCTGTAAATCTCTGCGACGCCAATCCTGTCCTGTGATAACGCGACGACAGGTCGGCGCGCCGCAGCGACACTCCATACGATAGGTGTCATCATCGGTCGTCGCCCAATCGTGCGTCAACTCTTCGCCCGCCGCGATACCGCGCATGGCGACGAAGACGATCTGGCCGCGCACGCCTATGTTCGGCTCGCACGAATGGTTGCTGTAGATCATGCTGCCCTCGCGTTCGCTCTCCGCGAGCGGGCCGATGAAGAGGTCTCGGCCGATCTGTATCTCGGCCGCGCCGAGCACGGGCGCGATCAGTTCGAGCGTCCGGCGGTCGAAGATGTGCCCGCCCTTGACCGCGACGATCTCGTCCCGCTCGAACGGCTCGACGGCGAACAGGCCGCGCCCGTGGATGCGGCTCTCCCTGACCATCGCTTTCGGCGAAATGTAAGACAGCTTCCGCTCGATGTGCGGCGGTCGCGCGTCGCTAGTCATTGCGTCGTCAGTCATCTTCGCCTTCCGCTTTCTCGAAGCGTGCTTCGACTATCGCGCCGCGCTGCGTCCCCTGTTCGAGCGTCAGCTGCGGGTAGGACTTCGGCTCATGCGTCGTCGCCGTGAGTTCCAGCAGGCGCTCGGCCTCCCGGATCGACTCTTCCGCGCCTTCGATCTCGACGAACAAACCGAACGGCAGTTCGTCCAACACGACTTCGACGCCCGCGAAGAGCCACGTCTCCCTGCGCTTTTCGTAGACGGCGGCGGGGGTGTAGCCGAGAGCGTCGAGAATGTTTGCGAGCGCGTCGCCGTCCGCCACCTCCGTCTCTTCTTCGCGCCGCCGCTTGATGTTGCCCACGCCCGTCATGCTCTCTTTGAAAGTGAAGACCGAGCGCCCGCCCCGCACACGCCTGAGGCGCAGCACGCGGCTGCCGCGCTCGACGCCCGGCCCCGCGTACAAAATATTCTCTTCAAATTCCTCGCCCCGCGCCTCTGCCCCGACGGCCCGCAGGCGCTCGCGCAAACTCGCCGCCTCGTCCGCATTCACTCGATACTTCTTCTCGATCTCTGTGCCCATAAAATGAACTCTTAAGTTTGCCTGAGCCAGCGCACCACTTCGGGAATGTTCGCGCTCTTGCCGTACATCAACATGCCGATGCGATAGATGCGCGCCGCGAGCCATACGAAGAACACGATGGTCGCCGCGCCGACGGCGACGGAGAGAGCGATCTGCCAGAAGGGCGGCGTCTCCGTCACGATCCTGACCAGCATCGTGATCGGCGAGAAGAAAGGCGCGATGGAGACCCAGAAGGAGAAGGACGAGTTCGGGTTGCGTATGACGGGGAACGCGAGGTAGATGCTGATCACGGAGAGGAAGATGACCGGCATTGCCATCTGCCCGGCCTCTTTCTCCGTCGTCACCATCGCCGCCACGATCAAGTAGATCGTGGCGTACATCAAAAATCCGAGGACGAAAAACAGCAGCCCGTAACCGACGAGCGAGACGGGCACGCTCGGCAGCGGCACATTCATCCCGCTCGCCGCCAGCATCCCGACGCCGTAGAGCGCGAACGCACCGAAGGCCACCGCCCAGATCAAATACTGCGTGATGGCGACGAGCGCCACGCCCGCCAGTTTCCCCGCCATCAAGTGAAACGGTTTGACCGACGAGAACAGAACCTCCGATACACGCGTCGTCTTCTCTTCCACGACCGATGACAAAATGATCTGCCCGTACATCAAAATCGCCATGTAGATGAAGAGGCCGACGAACATCGCCACGCCGAAGCCGAGGCCGCTGTCGCGCTCCAGGCCGCTCTCGCTCACCTTCGTCGTCTCCAGCGTGATCCCTTTCGACAGTTGGCGCACGCGCGTCTGGTCTATGTTTGCCTCGCGCAGGCGTTGTTCGACGACCGCGCGGTTCAAACTCTGACGCAGTTGCGCGTTCGTGATCGGGTCGCTCACGTTGCGGCCGTAAAATTCCGCGCGCCCCTCTTCCAGAATCTTTTCCGGCAGCACGACATAGGCGTTCAACTCGCCTTTCAGCACGCGCGCGTTCAACTCGCCCTTGATCTCTTCGACGGAACGTCCGCCCGTCGCCACCTGTTCCAACTCGTAGCGTCCGCCCATGGCCTTCGCCGCCTGCTGCATCTGCGCATCACGATCCGGCGTAGACTCGACCGTTGACGGCTGCTGCTCTCTTTCGCCGTCGTCGCCTTCCCTGTCACGGTTCGCCAGAAGCGACTCGCGCACGGCCTCGTACATTCTCCCCGTCTGGTCTACGACGGCGACCTTCGTTGCGCCGCCCGTCTGCATCGTAATGAGCAGACCGGGCACGACCGTGAAGCCGATCATAAGAACGGGGCCGAGCAGACACGAAATGACGAAGCCTTTCGTGCGCACGCGCCCGAGATATTCGCGACGGATGATGACCAGCAGTTTCTTCATGCGCTCTCTCCCACCTCCTGCAAGAAGATGTCGTGCAGGCTCGGCTCCACCTGCTCGAAGCGCGTGATGCGCGCGCCCCGTTCGACGAGCCTGTGCAGCAACTCCTGCGCGTCTGCGCCTTCGGCCAGCAAGACCTCCACGTAATCGCCGTACGACTTGACGCCCGCCACGAGCCGCGCATCCGTGAGCACGTCATCTGTGCCCTCCGCCCTGAGCGCGACTGCGCGACGGCCGAAACTGCTTTTCACTTCACGCAGGCTTCCCTCAAGCACTTTGCGCGAGCGGTTGATCAGGCAGATGTCGTCGCAGAGTTGTTCGGCCTGCGACATCATGTGCGTGGAGAAGATGATCGTGCGCCCCTCGGCTTTCAGTTCGAGCAGCACGTCTTTCATCAACTCGGCGTTGACCGGATCGAGGCCGGAGAAAACTTCGTCCAGAATGAGCAGGTCGGGTTCGTGCAGCACTGTGGTGATGAACTGTATTTTCTGCTGCATCCCCTTGGAGAGTTCGTTCGTTTTGTGGTTCTTCCACTCGGAGAGTTTGAGGCGTTCGAGCCAGCGGTCGAGCCGCGTCTCGGCCTCTCTGGGCGACAAGCCCTTCAACTCCCCGAAGTAGCGTATTTGATCGCCGACGCGCATCTTCTTGTAGAGGCCGCGTTCTTCCGGCAGGTAACCGATGCGATCCTGCAAACGCTCGGACATCGGCTGGCCGAACAGCCTGATGCTTCCCGCATCGGGCGCGAGGATGTTGACGATCATGCGTATGGTCGTGGTCTTGCCCGCGCCGTTCGGGCCGAGCAGACCGAAAATCCGACCGGCGCGAACTTCCAGACTCAATTCGTCAACGGCGACGAACTCGTCGAATTTTTTCGAGACGCGTTCGAGCGCGAGGGTCACACCGTTTTCACTCAAGAGTTTTCCTCCAACTCACACGACGCGCCGTGAGGCTACACGCGACCGGGCGGGCGTCCTTCTCACTTCGGAACGAACGGCTTGTATTACGGACGCCGCGCGTTGAAAGTTTTAGCGGCGGCGCACCCGTCCGCCGACAAGTTGCTCTCGCCGCGCGCTTGAAGTCGGTGCTATGATTCCCTGTAGTCAACGTCCCGAACTTTCCGCACAGGCTTGACGAAGATGCTTTCACACACGTTTCCCCTCCGCCGCGCTTCCGTTCTGCTTCTGGCGCTCTGCCTGCTGCCCGGCCTACACACGCGCGCACAGCAGCCTTCTCCGACCGCGCCTCCCGCCGACACGTCCGACGAAGTCGTCCGCGTCAACACCGAACTCGTCCAGACCGACGTGATCGTCTTAGACAAAGAGGGCAAGTTTGTTGACGGACTCAAGCCCGAACAGTTTGAGTTGCGCGTGAACGGCAAGCCGCAACCGATCTCCTTCTTCGAGCGCGTGACGGCCGGGAGCGTCAACGAAGACGCGCAACTGGCGGCGGCGCGCGGTGGCGGCAGTTCCGGCAAATTGCCTGCGACGGCGGGCGGCACGGCTACCGCCGTCAAACCGCTCGACCGCGGGCGCAACGTCCTCTTCTTCGTTGACGACCTGCACCTGTCGTCCGCGAGCCTTGCGCGCACGCGCACGCTCCTCTTGCGCTTCGTCGAAGAACAGATGCGGCAAAACGATCAGGCCATGATCGCCACCGCCACCAACCAACTCGGCTTCCTCCAACAACTCACGGACGACCGACGTGTGCTGCGCGCCGCCGTCTCGCGTCTCAGCCCGCGCGAAGTCAACGTGCGCGATTTCGGTCGCCCCGCGATGTCGGAGTTACAGGCACTGGCAATCGATCAGAACGACCCGAACGTGCTCAACTATTTCATCGAAGCCGTGCTCAGAGAAACGCCGATGTTCGGCAACCAGCAGAGCGCGCGCAATTCCGCCGAGTCGCAGGTGCGCCAGCGTGCCACCCAAATCGCGCAGACGAGCATCACGGCGGCCACGAACACGCTCTACAGTCTGCGCAACATGCTGCGCTCGCTCGCGCCTTTGCCCGGTCGCAAGGTGGTCTATTTCATCTCCGACGGCTTCCCCGTCGAGTTGCGTCGTTCGGACATGGGCGAGACTTTGCGGCGCGTGACGGACGCAGCCGCACGCGCCGGCGTCGTCGTCTACACGCTCGACGCGCGCGGCCTGACGGTCGCCGGTCTGCCCGATGCCGCGAGCGACGCCGCGCCCGACCTCAACGGACAACTCTCCGGCGCAGCGCTCAACGAAGCGACCGCGCGGCAAGAGCCTCTGCGCCTGATTGCCGAAGACACCGGCGGGCGCGCATTGCTCAACACGAACGCCCTCGCAGACGCACTCGCCAAAGCGTTCAAAGAAACTTCCGTCTATTACCTGCTAGCGTGGCGACCTGAAAGCACAGAAGGGCGCAACGCGAAGTTCCAACGCATCGAAGTGAGCGTCAGGGAGCGACCCGATGTGAGCGTCTACGTGCAGCGCGGTTATTACACGACGCCGCCGCCCGAACCCGCCGCGCGCGCGAAAGATGCCAAACGCGGAAACGACGCGAAAGAAAAAGACGCGCCCGCAGCAGCAGCGGGTAAAACGCAGAACAAAGAGTTAATCGCTGCGCTGCATTCGCTCTACCCGAAGGCCGCGCTTCCCACTTCGCTCGCGCTCAACTACTTCAACCTCCCGCCGCGCGGGATGATCCTGACCACCTCCATCCAGATCGACCTCGGCGCACCGACGCCGCCCGCCGCAGATAAAGCGCAACCAGCGGCCGACGCCAGGGCGCAACCCGCAGCCAATGCAAAAACGCCTTCAGAGCAGATCGAACTAGTCGGCGCGCTCTACGACGAACGCGGCGAACTCAAAGACGCCTTCCAGCAGACGCTCGGCGTTCAGCCCGACGCGGCGAAAGCCGCCACGACAGACGCCGCGCACGCACCGGCCGAGCCGCGTCGTCTCATCGCCAGCACGCACCTGCCGATCACGTCGGGCATCTATCAAGTGCGCATCGCCGCGCGCGATCCACAAAGCGGGCGCACGGGCAGCGCGGCGCAGTGGATCGAAATCCCCGACATCAGTAAAGGCAAACTCGCCATGAGCAGCATCTTTCTCGGCGAGCACACAAACAAAGAAACCGCGCCCGTGAAGGACGCGGAGGCAGACACGGCTCTCCCCGTCGTCATCACCATCAACCGGCGTCTCGCACGCACCTCGCGCCTGCGCTTCTTCACCTACATCTACAACGCCGCGCGGGCAAATGGGCAGCCGGACATCGCCCTGCAAGTGCAAGTGTTCCGCGATGATCAACCCGTCATCACAGCGCCCTTGCGCAAACTCGCCACGGACGGCATGACCGACCTGTCGAGCCTCCCCTACGCGGCCGAACTCTCCATGTCCGCGCTCGCCTCCGGCAGCTACGCCCTGCACATCACCGCCATTGACCGCGTCTCAAAGACGACCACCACACAGCGCGCTAAATTTATGGTGGAATGAGGAGTGAAACTGGTGAATGGTAAATAGTAAATGGTGAATGGAGAAAGACAGTCTTTCCATTCACCATTTACTATTTACCACTCACCATCTTCTCACGCTTCGAGCACGATGCGTCGCGCAGAGACGATGTGTTCGAAGGCTTGCAGTTCGTCGAGCGTCTCGTCGTCGAGCGGAGCATCGGTTTCGATGACGGCCATCGCCTCGCCGCCGCGCTCGCGCCGCCCGAGGTGAAAGCGACTGACGTTGACGCCGTGCGCTCCGAGAATGGTGCCCACGCGGCCGATGACGCCGGGCACGTCGCGGTTGCGCGTAACGACCATGTGACCCGAAGGGATCGCTTCGATGCGAAAGCCGTTGATCTCCGTGATGCGCCCGTCGCCGCCCGCGCCGAACAGCATACCGGAAACCGTCTGCTCACCATTCGTCGTCAAGACGCGTGTGGTGATCGCGGGCGATAGTTCGTATCCCGCGCCGCGCGTGTAGGAAGTGGTCACAGTGATGCCGCGCTCCTCCGCGATGAGAAACGCGTTGACGACGTTGACGCGTGCGCTCATGTCGCGCAGCAGCCCCGCGAGAAAGGCGCGCGTCACGGGCGCGGCCTCAAGCTCGGCCAACTCTCCCGCGTATTCGATCCGCACTTCTCGCACGGCCTCGTCCAACAACTGCGCCTGAAATCTTCCCAACCGTTCGGCGAGCACGAGGTAAGGCGAGAGCGTGTGCAATTCCTGCGCGCCGAGTGCGGGCGCGTTCACCGCGCCGCGCAGCGCGCCCGTCTGGAAGTAGTCGCGCATCTGCTCTGCGACCGTCACGGCCACGCCTTCCTGCGCCTCTTTTGTCGAAGCGCCGAGATGCGGCGTGCTGATCACGCCTTCGAATTTCAACAGCGGATGATCCGTGGGCGGCGGTTCTTCCTCGAACACGTCGAGCGCCGCGCCCGCGACGCGTCCCTCTTTCAGAGCGTCTTGAAGCGCGCGCTCGTCTATCAACCCGCCGCGCGCGCAGTTGATGATGCGCACATCCGGCTTCATCAAGGCGAACTCTCGCGCGCCGATGATGCCGCGCGTCTCTGTCGTCAGAGGCGTGTGGACTGTGAGGAAGTCCGCGCGCGCGCAGACTTCTTCAAGGGGCGCGAGTTCCAGTTCCATGTCGCGCGCCTGTTCCGGGGCGACGAACGGATCGAAGGCCACGACCTTCATCTCGAACCCGCGCGCACGGCTCGCCACCACACGCCCGATGCGCCCAAGTCCCACCACGCCCAGAGTCTTTCCGCGCAGCTCGACGCCGACGAATTTCTTCCGCTCCCATTTGCCCGCCTGCAAACTGGCGTGCGCCTGCGGCACGCGGCGCGCGAGCGCGAGCAGCAGGGCGAGCGTGTGCTCGGCCGTCGTCATCGTGTTGCCGTCCGGCGCGTTCATCACGATGATGCCGCGCGCCGTCGCCGCCGCCACGTCTATGTTGTCAACGCCGACTCCGGCGCGTCCAATGGCGCGCAGGCGCACCGCATCGTCCATCAAAGCGGCGGTCACTTTCGTCTCGCTACGCACCACGAGTCCGTCATACTCGCGCACAACTTCGCGCAACTCGTCCGGCTTGAGTCCGGTACGCTTCTCCACCGCAAAACCCGCCGCACGCAAAGGCTCAAGCCCGCTCTCGCTCACGTCGTCCGATACAAGAATTTTGATGTTGTCCATATGGGAGATTGGTCAATGGTGAATGGTCAATGGTCAATGGTGAATAGAAAGAACTGGTTTTCACCATTCACCATTGACCATTGACCATTCACCATATTTTTACATGGGGCCGCCTGAGTCTCTGCCGTCGGCGGTTCGGCCGCTCGTGGTGTCGGGTGTGCCGTCGGGCGATGGTGCGGACGAGGAATCCGACGACTGTGAAGTTTCACCTGTCGAGGTAGACGTGTCGGCTTGTGTCTGTTGCAGGTCGCTCAAGGTGTCGCTGCTGGTCGCTTCTTCTTGTCGTGCGGCCGTTTTCTGCGCATCCGAACCGGGGTTCGACTGTTTGGCTTCGTCCATTGTTTCTCCTTCAAATACCTTCAACTAAAAGAGCAGATAAATCGTCGTCAACAGAGACATCAGCGTCGCGGCGTAGACGCCCGCGAGCACGTCGTCGGCCATGATACCAAGCCCTGCTTCGAGCGCTTCGAGGCGGCGGATTGGGTACGGCTTCCAGATGTCGAACACGCGGAACGCCAGAAAGCCCGCGACGATTGCCCACGCCCCGACGTTCGCGGGCAGGAACACGAAAGTCAATATCTGCCCGATCACTTCGTCAACGACGACCGCGCCCGGGTCTTTGCGCGCGAGCAGAGACTCGCAGCGCGTCGCCGCCCAGATGCCCGCAATCGTCATCACGATCAGCATTGAGAGCACGAGCGTCGTGCGCAGAGATTCGAGCGGCGGCACGTCCCAACCGCGCGCCTCCGCGTACAGAAAAGCCTGCACGCTCGCCGCGCGCGCCGCCAGATACAGACTGACGCCGACGAGCGATCCCCAAGTGCCGGGCGCGAGCGGAATCAAACCGACGCCGCACGTCGCCACAGCCAACGCTGCGTAATCCTTTACGCCGCGCTTGCCTCGCGCGCGCCCGATGAACGCCGTCGTCACCACTACCGACGGATTCAACTCGTCGCTCGATTCTTTGACAATCTTCATAAGACAGTGACGAGTGACAAGTGACGAGATAAAGCAAGAAGAAGACAGTTAAGAGTGAGAAGTGACGAGTGACAAGTTGAAGACAAGCGCCTTGTTTTAACT
>DASZCS010000063.1:0-32687 GCA_035942855.1 Pyrinomonadaceae bacterium
GGCCGACGCGATGCGTCTCGCCATCCGCGCCGGACGCCTCGCCTACACGGCCGGGCGCATGCCGAAACGTCTCTACGCCAGCGCGTCGAGCCCCTTGGCGGGCGTCGTCAGGTGAGCGAAACGCATCAAACGCATCTATGAGCAGCGACGCCCCCAAACCCGCCTTCAAATCGGTTGAAGTGAATATCTTCAATCAGGTTTACAGCCTGCGCACCAATCGCGAGGTCGAGCACATCCGGCGCATTGCCGGACTCGTGGACGAACGCATGCGCCTCATCTCCGGGCACACGACGGCGCACGACCTTGCCAAGATCGCCATCTTCGCCGCGCTCAACCTCGCGGACGAACTGAGCGACACGCGCGACTACTACGAGAGAGAGTTTCAGAAACTACTCGCGCAGGTAAACACGGACAGCACGAGCGACGACGATGGCGACGCCGCCGCCGCACGACACGCGAGCGAACCCGAAGCGCACGCATTAGAGAGCGCCGCCACAGACAACACACAGAAGTCCGCCGAACGCGGCTCCTGGTTTGAAGACATCTTCGACGCGCCGGAATCCGACACCGCCAGAGAGCGCAGCGAACGCCTCAGCAGCCGCGTCTCCGCCAAACTCCAAAGCCTTCGACAGCAACCCAAACAAGAAACCTCCTTCTCCATCGAAGAAGAATAAACAGCAGTGACAAGTGACAAGTTAAAGACAAGTTCTTTGTATTAACTTGTCACTCGTCACTTGTCACCGCTATCAAGGATTCGCCGCTTTCGGGGTGACGCTTGAGAGCGTGCCGTTGCGCCGAAAATCCGTGGCGTTGTTGTTCGTGTCGGCGGCGTTGGGGCTGCGTATGAGGTCGTTTGTCGTGCCGCTTGTGAACGTCAGAGTCGCCCCTTCGCCGTAAGCGTTGAAGACTGCCGCAGGGGACGTCGAACCTCCCTGATAAGCCAGCCCGTCCAACTTCACGCCGTTCAGTTCGATCTTGATCGCGCCCGTCGTGTTGTTGAGATCGAAGAGGCCGTCGCCCGCGTTGAAGTCGGCCGCGACGCCGAAAGTGTCCGCGCCGCCCGCGATCAGAAAATAGCTGTGCGGCTGTATCAGGAATGGCTCGCCCGAAGCGCGCGTGAGCGTCAAAGTCTGCGGCGTGTTGCTTGCGCCGGAGGGTCGGAATGCGATGACGAGGCCGGTGATGTCTAACGTCTGCCCGGTCGTGTTGTAAAGCTCTACGAAATCCCTGCGCGCCTGTGTGCTCGAAGAGGCGAATGCGACGAGCGCTTCGTTGATGACGACCTGACCTGCCTCCGGCGCGGCCGGCGCTGTGACGTTCAGACTCGCGGGCGCGCTCGTGACGTTTGCGGACGAAGCCCTCACCTCGGTCGTCCCCGCCCCGCGTCCTGTCGCAAGGCCGTCGGAATTGATAGAGGCGACCGTGGCATTGCTCGTCGTCCAGTTGAAAACAACGCCGGTCATCTCTCGTCCATTCTCGTCGAAAGCACGCGCGACGAATTGTTGCGTCGCGCCGACGCCGATGGTCGTAGACGGCGGCGCAATCTCGATGCGCGTGATGCGCGGCGGGGGAGGGGAATTGACTGTCAGAGTAGCTGTCGCTTCAAGACCGCCCGCGCGTGCGCGTATCAGCGCCTTGCCATGCGACGCGGCACGCGCAGTCGTCTCCGCGCCGCTCACGGGTGCGACCGTCACACTGTCCGTCGCACTCGAATCCCACACGAACGAGACTTGAGAAACTTCGCGTTCCATCCCTTCAAACTTGGCGTAGCCACGCGCACGGAAATTTTGCGACGCGCCAATCTCAATCGCAGCTTCCGGCGGTTCGACCGTGATGCGCGTAAGGGGTGGTGAATTGAAGGGCGTGCCGTCGGCGCGCGTGCCGGGCGAATAGGAGCGGCCTGCGGAGTTGACCGCAAGCGTGTGCGCCACGAACCGGCCGCCCGCCGAATCCGCAGACGCATCGGGCGCACGCGTCAGAGACGCATCGGCGGGTGCTGGTGGCGTGCTCGCGCCTTCTGTCCCTTCTGTTGCCGTGCCGTAGCTTTGCGAAGCGATCAAGAATTCCGCGTCGCCCAGACGAAGTTTGAGCGAGACTGTGTCGCCCGCGTCGTTCAGACCGAGCGAAGCGGCCGTACGGATGTTTGAGCCGCCGAACGCCGGTTCGTCGAACGGCGGCGAGCCGCCCCCGAAGACGACGATGGAACTTCCGGCCGCAAGACTTGTGCCCGCCGGAAAGGTGTGGCGCGCGGCCGTCGCATCCGTCAGGACGATGCCGGAGATGTCCACGGGCGCGTGGGAAGAATTCAGTATCTCTACGAACTCGTCGTCGTCAGAGCTACGCACGCCGTCGCGGTTGGCGTCGCCTTCAACCGCGTCCGTGTTTGCAGCGTCGGGCGGCACGTCCGCGAGTATCTCGTTGAAGACGAGCGGGACGCGCACTTCTATCGAGGCACGGCCAACAACCGTGCCGCCCGCGCCGTCCGGCGTCGAAGCCGCGATAAACGCCGTGCCGATGCCGAGGCCGCGCGACAACCCCGCAGCATCCACAGACGCGATCAGACGGTCGCCGGAAGACCACGAAAACTCGGTGTCGCTCACAAGTCGTCCTTCCGGATCGAAGGCTTGCGCGTTGAACTGTAACGCGCCGCCGCGATTGACGACGGCCGTCGAGGGGGCGACTTCCACGCGCGCAATTTTCGGTCGGGGCAGCAGCACTTCAATCGTGGCGGGCAAGGATTCGACGCCGCGCGCCGCCGCCGTGATACGCGTCTCGCCCACGGCCGACGCACGCGCAAGGCCGCTCGCATCAATCGTCGCCACGGATGCATCGCTCGTACGCCAGCGGAAGACGACGCCCTGAATCTCGACGCCGTTCGCATCGAGAGCACGCGCCGTGAACTGTTGCTCAGCGCCGCGCTCGACCTGTGCCGCGGCGGGCGTGACCTCGATGCGTGCGATTGGCACTGTGATGTCGAAGGCTTGCGCGTCGAGGCGCGTGCCGGGCGAGAAGAGACGCCCGAGGCTTCCGGGCGCGGTTTCGTGCAGCGTGAAGTCGCCCGTGATGTCGGGCGCACGCGTGAGCGATTGGTTGCGGTCGCCGTCGGGTTCGCCCACGTCGCCGTAAGTTAACTGTTCGACAACTGCGCCCGACGAGTCGAGTAGTTTAACGACGCTGCCGCCGTTTGCGAGAGACAGCCCGCCGGTCGATGCAGTCGTAACTTGTGCGCCGCCGAAGGCTGGATGCGCAGGATTGAACGCGCCCGCCTGCGCGCCGCCGAAGATGACGATTGACGCGCCGGGTGAGAGGATCGTGTCGTTTGTGAAAACGTGTCGAACCAGGCTAGCGCCGCTGCTGTTGCGTGTCGTCAGTTGATAACCGCCGAGTTTGAGATCAATCGTCGAGGCGTTGACGAGTTCGACGAATTCATCCTGCGCGGAACTGCGCGTGCCGTCGCGATTGGCGTCGCCGTCCGCGCCGTCGGGCGGGTCTGCGAGAACTTCGTTGATGACGACTATGAGCGGAAAGACAGTGAGGTGCGCCCTCGCGGAGACTTCGCCGGAAGCGGCCGTGATCGTCGTCGTTCCGGCACGCAGGCCGTGTGCGACGCCGCTTGCGTCTACCGTCGCGACGTTCGCGTCGGACGAGTCGAAGCGGACGGGCGCGTCTGCGATCTCGTTGCCGTCAAAATCGCGCACCGTGGCCTTGAAACGCACGGAGCGACCCACGCTGATGGCCGCTTGCGTGGGTGCGAGCGTGATGCTCGCAGCGCGGCGCGTACCCTTGAAATCGATTTCGGCCGTGTTGCTGTCGCGTCCGTCGGCGCGCACGACGAGCGGAACCGTGCCCGCCCCCGCGAGCGCGTGCGTAAGCAGGACGTGTATCTCGTCAAGACCCGGCAGATCGGGCGAGGCCAGAACGTGTTCGACCGCGAGCGCGTGCCCGCCAGCGCTCACGCTCAAGGCTTCGGCGCGGCGCACGCCGGTCGCGTAGATGATCAGGCGGCGCGCACGATTGTCTGTGTCAACCGGATCGAAGGGACTGCGCAGAAGCGTCTCCGCGTCGAGCGCGACGGCCGCGCCCGTGCCTTCGCCGCCCTCCGTGAACAGGCCGGGTGCGGCGCGAACGACGGCGACCGTGGTGTGCGATTCGCGCCCGTCGTGATTGCGCGCGACGACGTGCGCCGTACCCGTCTCTGTCTCGGCGGGGACGTGAAAATTGATCTGTGTGGGCGAGGCGTAGAAGAGTTGCGCGGGGCGGCCGTTGACGTTGACGGATGCGCCCCCGAGCGTCTGCGGAAATCGGCCGTCAGTCTGAGGCCGCGAGCGCACGGCTTCGAGCGCGAGATTGACGCCTCTGAGGATTGCGATCTGATCGGGCGCGATGGCCTTCACGGCGGCGGCTTCCCGACCGAAAGATGCGCCATGCAGCACACGCAGTTCGGAAGAGGCGGGCGCACGCGCTTCGAGACTCGCCAGATAAATCTCTGAGTTGTTGACGAACTCAGGAGCGGAAACGGTCGCGTCGAGCACGCGTGGAAAGTTGAAGGCGACGAGCGAGCCGTCTTCGTTCAGAGATGAGACGATGTCGGCGGTCGCGCCGGAAGGCGCGTCGGTGATGCGCGTGAATTTATCTTCGGGCAGGTCGTAGAGGTACAACTCGACGCTCGCATCCGTGTTGCCGCCCGTGACATTGCGGCGCGTGGCGAAAGCGATACGGGAGCCGTCGCCGCTGATGGTCGGGTGGAGGGGAACGTCAGAGGCGCGCGACCCGAGCGCAGTGAGTTGGCGTGTGCGCTCGTTGCGTCCGTCGTAGAGGAGGACCTGCGTGGCGCGCGCGGCCGTCTGCGCCGAATAGACGACGCGCCGCCCGTCCGTCGTGATGGCGCGGCCGTAGGTCAGGGACAATCCGGCAACGTCTGCGGCGACGGCGCGCGCGGAGTTCGTGGCGCGTTCATAGAGCATCAAATCGCGTCTGTTTGAAGCGTCGTCGCCTGGCGTTTGGGCTTCGCGTATGAAGGCGACGCGCGAGCCATCGCCGCACAGTTTGGCGTCGGTTGAGTTGTAGGCGTGGGTCGTGTCTGTGAGTTGTGCGAAGCGGCCTGTGCTGAGGTCGTAGAGGAAGATTTCGAAGTTCGCATCCGAGTTTGCGCCTGCGAGGTCGCGGTTCGAGGCGAAGGCGACGAGCGCGCCGTCGTCAGAGATGGAGGGCTGGAAACTTCCGTCGCGCGCACGCTCGGCCGGATCGCGCGGCGTAGTGTCTGTGAGTTGTTGCAGCGCGCCGTCGGCAAACAAGAATATTTCGGAGTTGCCGTCTGAATTTTCGCCCGTGAGGTTTTCGCGGCTGGCGAAGGCGAGGCGAGAGCCGTCGCGCGAGAGGGCGGGTGCGGGGGCGCGCGAGGCGGCCACTTCCGTGAACGCGGGGCGCTCGTTCGACAGGTCAACGCGCAGAGTGTGAAAGCCGGTCGCGCGGCCGTCGTGTGTGCCGCCGGGGTCGGCGGTGGATTCAAAAGCGATGCGCCGCCCGTCGCCGCTGATGGTGGGGTTGAGGTTGGACGTGTGTTCGGGCGTCGTGGTGATGCGGCGCGGCCTGAAGTGTTGCGAGCGCACGGCTGCGACGTAGAGGCAGAACAAGGACGCGGTGAGAAGGAAGGCGACGAGATGCCTTCGCGCTTTAGTGTTCAAGGGCGTACTCCTGCCGTCGCGCGCCGAAGACACGAAGAGACAACCGTGCGCGCCGGTATCGGGACGGTTTTTTAACGGGGCGTGAGTCTGTGGGTCGGACGATGCGGCGAAGGCGCGAGAGAGGGATGCGCCGATGCCTTGGCAAATTCGCGCGGCGAGTTAAACGAAGCGTCTCTGAAAGACCGCGTCCGCGCGCCTGTGTCTCCTGAACACGACGCGCGGCATTCTACAGCGGGGCGCGAAAAAGACAAGCAAAATTGCTTGATAAAAAGGTTGCAGCGAGTAAGAGCGGCGATGGCAAAAATGAAACCACGAAACGACACGAAGCGACACGAAAAAGTTGTTCGTGTGGCTTCGTGTCGTTTCGTGGTTCCGATCTTGGTTTGGTGCGAGCGAGCGTCGCTTTAGACGGCGGCTCTCGACGGCGCGCGCTGTGCGCCGAACTCCGGCAGAGCTTCGAAGACTTCGAGGGCGTAGCGGACGTTGTTGAAAGGGGCGGAGACCTGAACGCCTTGAATGAGGTCGCGCACTTCGAGCAGCGATTCGCGCGCAATTTGTAAACCTTCGTCGCGTGCGGCCTCTTTGCCGATGTCCGAGGCGCGGCGCATGCGTTCCATGATCGAAGGCGTGACGCGAACGCCCGGCACTTCGTTGTGTAGAAACTCGGCGTTGCGATAAGAGACGAGCGGCCAGATTCCGGCGATGACGGGGATGCGGACGTGCTCGATCAACTTGAGGAAGTCGCGCAGTTGCGCCACGTCGAAGACGGGCTGCGTGATGGCATACTCCGCGCCCGCCTCGACCTTGTACTCGAAACGCTTGATCTCTTCGTCCAGATTGATCGCGCCGGGGTTGACGCCCACGCCGATGCAGAAAGAGGTCGGGCAGCCGATGGGGTTGTTGCCGAGGTCTAGACCGTGGTTGAGTTTGTTGACCATGTTGGTCAGGCCGATGGAGTCGATGTCGAAGACGGCCGTTGCGTCCGGGTAAGGCCCCATCTTCGGCGGGTCGCCGGTGATCAGAAGAAGATTGTGGAGGCCGAGGGCGGCCGCGCCGAGCAGGTCGGACATCATGCCGAGCAAATTGCGGTCGCGGCAGCAATAATGAAGCACGGCTTCGAGTCCGATTTCGCGTTCGACCAGAAGCGCGGTGGCTTGTGCGCTCATGCGCGTCTGCGCGCGCGGCCCGTCGGGGATGTTGACGGCGTTGACGCCCGCCGCTTTGAGCAGGCGAATTTGTTCGAGCGTCTTCTCGGCGTCGCAGCCTTTCGGCGGCAACACTTCGACGGTCGTGACGAACTCGCCGTTGGCGATACGCCGCGCCCAGTTTGAACGCTCCGCGAGCGGCACGACCTGTATGTCCGCGGGCTGCAACTCTTCGACGCGTGCCGGGCGCGCGGGTTTCGCCGCGACGCGACTGCGACGCGGCGAGGCGGCGCGCACTGCGTCGGAGATCAATTTGACGTGCGCGGGCGTCGTGCCGCAGCAGCCGCCAATGACTTTCACGCCCGCCTGAATCAGACGCTTGGCGTACTTCGCCATGTATTCGGGCGAGCACATGTAAAACTGTCGCCCCTGCACATCGCGCGGCAGTCCTGCGTTCGGCTGCGCGGAGAGTTTCTTGTCGGTGACGGCGCGCATCTTCTCGATGGCCGTCAGCACGTCTGCGGGGCCGACGCCGCAGTTGAGGCCGATCACGTCTGCGCCCCATTCGTCGAGGCGCGCGGTGAAGACTTCGGGCGTCGTGCCGTAAGAGGTGTTGCCGTCGCTGTGAATGGTCATCTGCGCGATGACGGGCAGGTCGCAGAGTTCGCGCACGGCGCGCAGCGCCTGACGTATCTCGGAGATGTCGGAGAAGGTTTCCAGCACGAAGAGATCGACGCCGCCTTCAAGCAGAGCCGCAACCTGTTGCTTGAACATCTCTTTCGCTTCGTCGAAGGAGGTGGGGCCGTAAGGTTCTATGCGCAGTCCGAGCGGGCCGATTGCGCCCGCGACGTGGCAGCGCCCGGCCGCCGCTTCGCCTGCGAGACGCGCGGCCGTGATGTTGATCTCGCGCAGGTTCGCGTCCAAACCGTACTGCTGTAAGTTGTGCAACGTCGCACCGAAAGTGTTCGTCTCGATCACGTCCGCACCCGCGCGCACGTACTCTTCGTGCACCTCGCGCACGAGATCGGGATTCGTCAGATTCAACTCGTCGTAGGAGCGATTGATGTAAATGCCCTTGGCGTAGAGCATTGTGCCCATCGCGCCGTCGAACACGCTGATCTGATCGCTCGCCAGTAGATCGCGAAAGTTTTCCATAAAGAAGCTGTTAGCTATTAGCTGTTAGCTGTTAGCAAATACAAAAACCAAAGCGGAAGAGAAATTTGATAGCTGTTTTCTTCTGGCTAATAGCTAACAGCTAATAGCTAATAGCTCAAAATAGCTAACAGCTTAAAAACAAAAATTCCCGCGCCGAACAACGCGGGACTTCTGGTAAGCGTCTCGAAGAATGTAAATGCTTCGTCGGAAGAGCCGTGCTGTTTAGCTGTTTATTTTACGTGGCCGCAAGTCGCCTTAACTCACCACGTCTTTTATCAAACGCGCTTATACGCTCCTGCGGCGGCGACTGTCAAGCGAGGCGGCATGGCAGACGCCGCAGGCGAATGCGAAGTTACAGATGGAGCGGCCATCGCGTGTGAAACAGTCTGTGCGTGCGTTGCGTATCAAACGGGAATCACCTTGACAGGCGCGGCCGATTTGCCTGAATCTTGGAGCGTTCCAAGTTAACTGCACCTTCTCCCTAAACTTTCAAAGTGACGCCGGAACTTGTGCGCGGCTGTGTAAGTCCGCGCCGTTAGAGTAAAAATGATGCCGCATCAACTTAACTTGCAGGAGAATTTTAAAGTGCGTAATCGTCTGACACTTTCCACACTTGTTTTCTTCGTTCTCGTCAGTCTCTCTTCTCAGGCGCTCGCGCAGGAGAAGATGCTGACCATCGACGAGCTTTTCGATCCGGTCAAGCGCGTCAATTTCAGCGGCACTAGCCCGGCGCCGCGCTGGCTCAAGGATGGCCGCCACTACCTCGTGACGGGCGACCCGACGAAGCCGGGCACGCCGCGCCTGCTTCGCGTCAACGCCGCGACGGGCGATTCGTCCGCCTTCTTCGACGCCGCCAAGATGGAGGCGGCGCTCGGCGCGCTGCCCGGCATGTCGAAGGAAGACGCGCGCCGTCTCGCCAACCGCACAAACTACCAGATGAACCCGGCGCAGACGGGCGCGCTCCTGAATCACGCGCACGACCTGTTCTATTACGAGTTCGGCGCGGATCGCGCGTGGCGTCTGACGAACACGCCTGACGAAGAGGTCGGCGAGACGTTCAGCCCCGACGGGCGCATGGTCTCGTACGTGCGTGCGAACAACATCTACATCGTAGACCTCGCCGCGCAGAAAGAGCGCGCCTTGACGAGCGACGGCTCGCCCAAAATCCTGAACGGCCGTCTCGATTGGGTCTATCAGGAGGAGCTTTACGGGCGCGGCAATTTCGAGGGCTACTGGTGGAGTCCCGATTCGACCATGATCGCCTACCTGCGTCTCGATGAAACGCCCGTCCACGAGTTCGCCGTCGTGGATCACATTCCGGTCAGGCAGGAACTTGAGATCACGCCTTACCCGAAGGCGGGCGACCCGAACCCGATAGTCAAACTCGGCATCATCAACGCCGCGGGCGGTACGACGCGTTGGGCGGACATAGGCAAGTACATGCCGGAAGATTTACTCATCACGCGCGTCGGCTGGACGCCCGATAGTCGCCGCGTCATCTTCTTCGGACAAGACCGCGAGCAGAAGTATCTAGACCTCAACCACGCGGACGCCGCGACCGGCAAGACCACGACGCTGTTCCGCGAGACGACCAAAGCGTGGGTCGAAGCGAAGGACAACAACCCGCGCTATCTGAAAGACGGCTCGTTCCTGTGGCTGAGCGACCGCAACGGCTGGCAGCACCTCTATCACTACGCGGCCGACGGCAAGTTGATCCGGCAGGTGACGGACGGCAAGTGGGAGATACGCAACGTGGAGGGCGTGGACGAAGCGAAGGGCTTCGTCTATTTCACGGGCACGGAATACAGCCACATCGCGCCGAACCTCTATCGCATCAAGTTGGACGGAACGGGACAGACGCGCATCACGCAGGGCGAAGGCTCGCATCGCGTCGATTTCAACCCGACCTTTACGCACTACGTACATTATTGGAGCGACCTCAACACGCCGCAGCAGGTGCGTCTCTTCGACGCGAGCGGCAAACTCGTGCGCGTGCTGGCGGAGAACAAAGTTCCGGTCTTGAGTCAGTACAAACTCGGCAAGGCCGAACTGATGCAGGTCAAGACGCGCGACGGCTTCACGATGGAAGCGATGATGATTCGCCCGCCGGATTTCGACCCGTCGAAAAAATATCCCGTCATGTCGTTCACCTACAGCGGGCCGCAGGCGGCGCAGGTGCGTAACGGTTGGGGCGGCACGGCCTATCTCTGGCATCAGATGCTCGCGCAGAAGGGCTACATCATCTGGGTTTGCGACAACCGCACGGCGAGCAACAAAGGCGTCGAGTCGGCCTGGCCGGTCTATCGCAACTTCGGCGAGTTGGAGTTGCGCGACCTGGAAGACGGCGTCGCCTGGTTGAAGTCGCAGCCTTACGTTGACGGCTCGCGCATAGGCATCTGGGGCTGGAGCTACGGCGGCTTTATGACCTCCTACGCGCTGACGCACAGCAAGAACTTCAAGATCGGGATCGCGGGCGGCAGCGTCACGGACTGGCGCGATTACGACAGCATCTACACAGAGCGCTATATGGGCACGCCGCAGAACAACCCGGAAGGCTATCGCAAGGCTTCGCCGCTCCACAACGCACGCGACCTGCACGGCAAAATCCTGCTCATCCACGGCACGATGGACGACAACGTCCACGTCCAAAACACGATCCAGTTTGCCTACGAACTACAAAAGGCGGGCAAGCCCTTCCAACTCATGCTCTATCCCAAGTCGCGCCACGGCGTGACAGACCCGCTCCTCCTCAAACACATGCGCCAGATGATGACCGACTTCATCCTGACGAATCTGTAAAGGCAAGAGGTCAGAGGCTAGAGGTTAGAGGTTAGTAAAGACAGATTGAAGGCCGGTGAGAGCGTGTTGGTTCGCTTTCATCGGCCTTCAATTTATTCCTGCTGACCTCTAACCTCTGACCTCTGACCTCTATCTCCTTTGGCAGCGAGGGCAGAAGTAAGTGGAGCGTCCGGCGTGTGTGATGCGGCGGATGGGGGCGCGGCAGTCGAGGCATGGTTCGCCTTCGCGTGCGTAGACGCGCCAGCGGCCGTTGTAGCCGCCGTCGTAGTAGCTGCCGTCGATGTTTTCGGGATCGACGTTCATGGTCGAGCCGTGCGCGATGGCTTCGTCGAACACTGCGAGGATGGCGCGGTGGAGCCGGGGCAGGCGGCGCGGGGAAAGCTCTGCGGCGGCGCGGAAAGGGTTGATGCGCGCGAGAAACAACGCCTCTGCGGCGTAGATGTTGCCGAGGCCGGTGACTTTCGTTTGGTCGAGCAGCGTCTCTTTGAGCGTGCGGCGCGTGCGTGCGAAGGCGGCGCGCAGGTAAGCGGGCGTGAAGTCTGCGGAGAAGGGTTCGGGGGCGAGCAGGCGCAGTTCTCTGGCGTCGGCTAGTTCGGCCGCGCACGCGAGTTTCATCATGCCGAAGTGGCGCTGGTCGGAGAAGACGAGCCGCCGTTCGTCGTCCAGATAAAAGACGGCGTGGGTGTGTTTGGGCAGCGAGCTTTCCGTCGGCAGGAGCAGAAATCTTCCGGACATGCGCAGGTGCGCGATCAGTGTCTGCGCGTCGTCAAACTCGAAGAGGATGTGCTTGCCGCGCCGCCTGACGCGCTCGATGCGGCGTCCGCGCAGGCGGCGTGCGAACGTGGCGGGCGGCGTCTCGGGCGCAAGCCCCGCGCGCAACAGGCGAGCCGCCACGATGCAGCGTGAACTGACGAGGCCGTCGAGCGCACGGGCAACGAGTTCGACTTCGGGTAGTTCAGGCATAAGAGCAGAGGTCAGAGGTCAGAGGTTAGTGAAAGCACGTTCGCGCGTTGATCTCAATCTCTGTGCTCGGCTTTGAGGGCGAGCGCGCTGCCCGCGTCGAGCAGTTCGTTCATCCTGGCGACGGAGGTGGCTTCGGAGTAGATGCGCAGGACGGGTTCCGTGCCGGACTGGCGGAAGAGAAGCCACGATTCGTCTGCGAAGACGAGTTTGATTCCGTCCAGATGGGAAAAGCTCTCGACCGTGTGACCGGCGACGGACGGGGGCGGCGAGAGTGTTAGCGTCTCGACGAAGTTCAGCCCGCGCGCGACTTCCATGTGCAGGTCGCGCCGCCCGAAGTAGAACTCGCCGAACTCGCGGTGCATCTCTTTGACCATCTCGGCGGGCGACTTACCCGAAGCGACGACGGCTTCAAGAAAGAGCAGCGAATTGAGGATGCCGTCGCGTTCGGGGATGTGGCCTTTGACGCCGACGCCGCCCGATTCTTCCGCGCCGACGAGGATGTCTTCGCGCAGCATCAAATCCGCGACGTACTTGAAGCCGATCGGCGTCTCGTACAGTTTCAGATCATGCGCGGCGGCGATGCGTTTCGTCAGTACCGATTGCGAGAAGGTACGCACGACGCCGCCCGTCATCCCGCGCCGCCGCGCCAGATGCAGCAGGAGGAGCGGGACGACTTCGTGCATCGTCATCGTCTCACCCGCTTCGTTAACCGCGCCAACACGATCTGCGTCGCCGTCGGTCGCAAGTCCGACGAGCGCGCCGCACGCGCTCACGCGCTCACGCAAAGGGGCGAGGTTGCGTTCAATCGGTTCGGGATTGACGCCGCCAAACTGCGTGTCGCGTTCGGCGCGTATCGTCTCCACTTCGAGCGCACCGCCCCGCAGGAAACTCTCCACCCAACGCCCGCCCGACCCGTGCATCGGATCGACTACGACGCGCACACGCGCCGCACGCAACCTTTCGAGATCGACGTAAGCGGCGACCTGCGCGCGATAGCTTTCGATTGCATCTTCGAGTCCGCCGCGAGCCGCCTCCGGCAGGTCTGTGCGTCGCGGCGGATTCGCATCGACGAGGGCTTCGACGGCGGCCGTCGTCTCGCGCGTGGCGCTCCCGCCCCAAGGGGCTTTGATCTTGAAGCCGTTGAACTCCGCAGGATTGTGCGAGGCCGTGATGACCACACCGCCCGCCGCTCCGCGCTCGCGCACAGCCCACGAGACGAGCGGCGTCGGCACATCCGTGTCGAACAACGCGACGCTGATGTCGTTGCCCGCCAGAACCTCCGCGGCGCGCGCGGCAAACTTCTCCGACAGGAAACGACGGTCGTGGCCGACGATGGCGTGCGGCCTCTCAGTCGCATTATGTGTGCGCTTCGCCTCTTCGTCCGCGCGTTTCGTCGGTTCGCCAGCGCGCTTCGCTTGTTCGTCGGCTCGCCTCGCCTGCGTGTGTTGTTGCTGCGCCTCTGCGTGAGCCTGGTTGAGAAAGTCTGCGTAGGCTTGCGCGACGCGTTCGAGGTTGGCGAAGGTGAACTCGTGCGCGATGACTGCGCGCCAGCCGTCCGTGCCGAAGAGGATCGGCGTGCGCGGGATGCGTTCGGGGATGTTGTGGCGTCCGTTCATAGTGCGCCGCCCGTCTGCGTGTAATCGGTGAGCGAGGTCTTGTCCCCGAGCGTCGTGCCCGCGCCCACGCGGCATTCACGCCCGACGTGGCAGCCGCGCCCGATGATCGCGCCGGATACGTGTGCGCCCGCCGCCACGCGCGTGTGCGCCCAGACGACTGAATTTTCGATCCGCGCGCCCTCTTCCACGTAGCAACCCTCGCCGAGCACGGAGTTTGTGATCTGCGCGCCCGCCTTCAACGTGCAGTCGGCGGCAACAAGGGATAGTTCGTCAATTTCCACTTCGGTCGCGCCCGCAAACTTGCCGCGCTGTTCGTCCAGACGCACGTGGCTGACGCGTCCGGCGAGCAGGTCTTGATGGACTTGCAGGTAGCGAGCAGTCGTGCCGATGTCAATCCAGTAGGCATCGCGCGGGATGTGAGCGTAGAAAGGTTCGCCGCGACGGAGCAGGTCGGGGAAGAGTTGATACTCGAAGGAATAGTTTTCGCCCGCCGGGATTAGATCGAGCACACGCGGTTCGAGTATGTAAGTGCCCGCATTGATCGTGTTGACGCTGATCTCGTCCGGCTTCGGCTTCTCAAGAAAGCGGCGAACGCGCCCGTCCGTTTCAGTTTCAACTAAGCCGTAGGCGCTCGGATTATCTACGGGGGCGAGCACGAGCGTGGCCGTCGCGCCGCGTTCGTTGTGTTCGTCGATGACGGCTTTGAGGTCGAGGTCTGTCAGGA
Source organism: Pyrinomonadaceae bacterium (assembly GCA_035942855.1). Classification (GTDB taxonomy): domain Bacteria; phylum Acidobacteriota; class Blastocatellia; order Pyrinomonadales; family Pyrinomonadaceae; genus JAIVJZ01. Next base: position 14,087 of record DASZCS010000063.1, read on the forward strand.
TGTCGCCGTTGAAGACGACGGTGGGTTCGCGCAGCAACTCTTCAGCGAACTTGTATGCCCCGGCCGTGCCCATCGGCTGCGGCTCGACCGTGTACTTGATCTTGACGCCGTGCAGCGATCCGTCGCCGATGAGTTGCTCGATCTTGTGCGGTTGATAGGAGAGCGAGAGCGTAATGTCCGTGATCCCGGCATCGCGCAGCGTGTCGATCTGGTAGAGCAAAAAAGAGCGATTGCAGATGGGGACGATGGGTTTCGGAGTATGAACCGTCAGCGGGCGCAGCCGTGTGCCTTTGCCGCCTGCGAGAATGAGTGCTTGCATGTTTTAAGAAGTTACCGGAATAAAAATAAAGCCGCAACGCGACGCCAGAGTGTAGCCGCAACGTCGAGTCTTTTCAATTATCCGTAAGAAGGTTCTCGCAACTTTTGCATCAGCACCCAAAAAGAACGGCGATGAACAAATGATCATCGCCGCCCTGATTCTTTGCCGGATCACTTCCGGCTATCTACTGTTCGCCGTTGTTTCTACGTCTGCGTCTTATCTTCATCGCCACACCGGCCAGACCCGTGCCGAGCAGGATCATCGTGGCCGGTTCGGGAATGGGGTCCATCCTGCCTCTGAGTCCCGCCGTCAAGTCGGCCGTATCCCCTGATTGGACGAACAGCCTGGGCAGTTCAATAATTGCTGTACCCGTTCCGTTCTCGTTCCGAAACCCAAAGGCGATGAAACCGTCACCATTGGATAGGAAATTGATTTGAACCCCTCCGGTGTCGGTCGTCGAGATCGTTCCTGAGATGGGGACAGAGACACCCTTGACCTGACCCGCGAGGATTCCGGTCGGGCTGGTGAATGTCACGACGAGACTAAAAGTGCCGCTGACGGGCGTTTCACCGATGGCCGGTGAAAGAGTGAAGGTGCCGATGCGGTCAGCGCCACTAAACGCGCCGACGCCTCCGGCGGTGGTCGCCGTGAAGGTATTGCCGGTGAAAGACAGGAATTGAGCGACCGTGCCGGTGATTGTCCCTGTAGAGGTGCCCGATACTGTCAACGGATCGGCTTTGGCAATCTGCGCCGCGCCGAAAATGGCAAAGAGCGCGATGCCCATTGCGAGCGGTTTGAACATAGCTGCAAACTTTTTCATTGTAATCGTCTCCGCGTAGACCGTTTGAGGAAAATTCGTAAACTTTCCGGGCATCAACTCATCTTGTCGGGAATGTGTTGACGGGGGCCAAGACGTGTTATCAGGAGAGCGGAGCAGCATTGAACCGTTCTTCAAAGCACACGCGCTGAGAATTAGCAGCGGAGCAACTCCTTGATTACTCTTGCTGGATAGCAACGGCAGTGCAGGCTCCGAATGCCATCGAACTTCTTTGATTCCGATTAGAGACCCTGACAGAAATTTCTTCCGTGAACTCAACTCCGAGCGGCGTAATCCTGTAAGTGCAGCTATGAGTTAGGCGCTATGATTTAGACTATAGAATATTGAAAGTCTTAACGCGGAGGTGATTCCACAAAACAGTTTCGAGCCCCGCGTAGAGTAAAGACAGCTTATATCCCCTTTAAAAAAATGCATGAAGGGCACCACACGAAATCCGCGAAGGGCAGTTGCTTGACTCTCCAATATGCCAACGTATAATCAATCGGTGAATGGTAAATAGTGAATGGTTAATTCTGTATGAGTAGGTGTATCTTGCTCATCACTATTCACCATTTACCATTCACCATTTACCTTTATCTTTAAGGAGTCATCATGCCGGACAGGACAGAGGCGGTCATCATCAGCGCGGCGCGGACGCCGACAGGAAAATTTCAAGGTTCGTTGAAAGATTTTTCGGCAACCGATCTGGGCGCAATGGTCGTGCGCGAAAGCGTGAGGCGCGCGGGCGTCGCACCGGAAGACGTTGACGAAGTGATCATGGGCTGCGTCGTGCAGGCGGGCGTGGGGCAGAACCCTGCGCGGCAGGCGGCCTTGAAGGGCGGCATTCCGTTCGGCGTCTCGGCCGTGACCATTAACAAAGTCTGCGGGTCGGGCTTGAAGTCGGTGATGCTGGCGGCGCAGGAAGTGAAACTCGGCGACGCCGAGATCGTCGTCGCGGGCGGCATGGAATCAATGTCGAACGCGCCTTATTTGTTGACGAAGGCGCGCGAGGGCTACCGGCTCGGCAACGGCACACTGGTCGATTCGATGATTCACGACGGGCTGTGGTGCGCCTTCGAGAATTATCACATGGGCAACACGGGCGAGGTCGTGGCCGAACGCTACAACGTGACGCGTGCGGAACAGGACGAGTACGCTTTGAACTCGCACCGCAAAGCGGCCGCCGCGATCAAGGCGGGCAAGTTCAAAGAAGAGATCATCGCCGTCGAAATTCCGAACAAGAAGGGTGCGCCCATCGTGTTCGACACGGACGAAGCCGTGCGCGAAGACACTTCGCTCGAAGCGCTCGCCAAGCTCAAGCCCGCGTTCAAGAAAGAGGGCGGGACGGTGACGGCCGGAAACGCGCCGGGCGTCAACGACGGCGCATCGGCTGTGGTCGTCACGTCGCTCGAACGCGCACGCGCGCTCGGCGTCGAGCCTTTGGCGCGCATCGCGGCGCAGGCCACTTCGGGCATACAGCCGGAACTCGTGATGATGGCTCCCGTGGAAGCGATCCGCAAAGTCTTGAAGAAGGCCGGATGGACTTTGAACGAAGTCGATCTGATCGAACTGAACGAAGCCTTCTCGGTGCAGGCCATCGCCATCATGCGCGAACTGGAACTCGACCCGGCGAAGGTGAACGTCAACGGCGGCGCGGTCGCGCTCGGCCACGCCATCGGTCAATCGGGTTCGCGCCTGTTGACCACGATTCTCTACGAGATGAAACGACGCGGCGCGCGGCGCGGTTTGTGCGCTTTATGTCTTGGCGGCGGCAACGCCGTGGCGATGGCGGTGGAGCGGTAAATGACGACCGAAGAACACAATCGAACGGTGGGCATCTGCCATCTCGCCTACGGTGGCATCAGCGCGCTGTTCATGTTCATCATGCTCGCGATGTTCGGAGCAGTCTTCGGGATGCTTCCCCGTGACGAAGCGCCCGTCGGCTTCTTCGTGCTCGTTCTGTCCTTCATCATGCTCTGGTCTATGATCCTCACGCTGCCCTCTATCATCGCGGGCTACGCGATCCTGAAGCATAAGCCTTGGGCACGTGTGGCGAGTATCGTCGCGGCGGTCTTGGAGACGATGAGTTTCCCTTTGGGGACGGCCGTGGCGATCTATTCCTTCTGGTTCATGTTCAGCGACGCGGGGCGCTCGATGTACGACAAGAATTACAACAGCCCGCAGCGGCCTTACGCCCTGCGCGATGCGCCGCCTCCTCCGTCCGCTTCCGAGTGGAACGCGCAGACGAGCCGGGGACGCGAACGCGAGTACACGCCGCCGACGCAGCCGCCCGACTGGCGTTAACAGGGCAGGGCAGATAATTTTTGCGCGGGTAATTTTTTTCGGCGGATAATCTTGAGGAGAAGAAAAGGGTGACGGAGACAATCGGGGTGATCGGCGCGGGCACGATGGGCAACGGCATCGCACAGGTGGCCGCGCGCGCGGGCTACGCGGTGGTCATGCGCGACGTGAAAGACGAATTCTTGGAGCGCGGCCTGCGCCAGATCGACCGCAGCCTGCAACGCGACGTGGACAAGGCGCGACTCGCCGAAGCCGACAAGCAAACAATCGTCGGCCGCATCCACGCAACGACCGACATGGATGCGCTGCGAGACGCGCACTTCGTCGTCGAAGCCGTGACGGAAAATTTTGCGGTCAAAGCGGAAATCTTCCGCATGCTCGACGAACTCTGCCGGCCTGACGCGATCCTCGCCTCGAACACTTCTTCTATCTCGATCACGAAACTCGGCGGGGCGACACGCTGCGCCGACCGCGTCATCGGCATGCACTTTATGAACCCTGTGCCCGTGATGAAACTCGTGGAAGTGATTCGCGGCATCGCCACTTCGGACGAGACTTACGCGCGCACGCACGCCTTGACCGAACGACTGGAAAAGATTCCGCTCGAATGCAACGACTCGCCGGGCTTCGTCTCCAATCGCGTCCTGATGCCGATGATCAACGAGGCCATTTTCGCGCTCTACGAATCGGTCGCCACGCGCGAGAGCATCGACGGCATCATGAAACTCGGCATGAATCATCCGATGGGGCCGCTCACGCTCGCCGACTTCATCGGCCTCGACGTGTGCCTCGCCATTCTCAACGTCTTGCACGAAGAACTGGGCGACCCCAAGTATCGTCCCTGCCCGCTGCTCAAACGCTACGTCGATGCCGGCTGGCTCGGCCGCAAATCGGGACGCGGATTTTATGACTACGAACAGCCGTGAATGGTAAATAGTAAATGGAGAATGGATCAGAACTGTCTTCCTCCATTCACCATTCACCATTCACCATTCAGCAAAGCCATGCGAAGAAGTTTCCAAGAGATACGTTGCCAGAGATGCCGCGCGGCGAACCCGCTGGGCGAGGAGTTGTGCGGGCGTTGCGGGACGCGTCTCATGCTGGTCGTTGAGCCTTCGACGCTGCGTTTCGAGGAAGAAGCGACGGCCGGAGCGGCGCACGCGGAACAGTTGATGGAGCGCGTGTCGCTGCTGGAAAACAATCTGCTGCGCTTCGCCGAACGGCTCGAAAAGGCTTTCGAGTTGTTGTTGAAGCAGTCGCAGATCGCTTTCAAGGATCACACGCTGCTCGATAGTTTGCTGGAACTCTTGATCGAGACGGGCGGGATCGACCGGCAGCGTTTGAACACGATCTATCGCGCCGCGCTGGCGGGCGAGAAGCCGCCGGAAAAAGAGTTGAGCGACGTGGAATTTTTGCGCGCTCAGATTCTCGAAGATTATCAGGGCGACGAGCGGGAAGCGTTCGCGGAACTCGTCGGGCGGGGTCTGGAATTGTTCGGCGCGGGGAAGACGGCGCGCGCTAAACGCGAACTCGAACGCGCCGCCGCGCTCGCCCCGGCGCACCCGACGCTCAACTTCATCCTCGGCCTGCAATTCTTCCGCGAGGGCAAATTCGCCCTCGCACGCGCTTACCTGCAACGCGCGCACGAAGCGCAACCCGGCAGCACGCAAGTCTATCTCCTGCTCGGCATCGCCTGTGGCGACGATGGCGAGGTCGAACAGGGGCGCAGGCTCTTGCGCGAATCAATCGAGCAGCGCGGCGCGTCCTATTCCGCGCACTATGCGCTCGGGCGCTTCGCCGCAGAAGAGGGCGACTGGCCGGGCGCACTCTCACACTTCAAACAGGCGCACGCCGCGCACCCATCGGCCGAAGGGCAATACCTGTTGGGCTTCGCATCGGCGCGCATGGGGCGTCTGCGCACGGCGCTCAGGCACGCCAATAAGGCCATCGAACAGGACGAAAACTACGCGAGCGCTTTTCGCCTGCTCGGCCACGTACAGGCCGAACTCGGCGACCACGAAGCGGCCGAGAAAGCCTTTGCGACGGCGCGTGCGCTCGATACGCAAGCCGGCGCAGGGACGAGCGACAAAAGCGGCGCGAAAAGAAGAGATAGTGCGACGAAGGTCATGTCGGCGGAGACTCTGCTGCACGAGTTCTTCGGTGCGGGGCGGCATCGGCGCAAAAAGCTGTTGACGGGCGGAGATAAACGTCTCGCCGAACTGTTGCGCAAAGACGCACTGGCGAAAGTCGGCTTTGGCACGTTGACACCCGCGCCCTGACCGTTATAATTGCTCCTTTTGCGTGCGCCGGATATTTGCGCCTGTGCGCGCCCGCAAAGGGGAACGAGCCATGCGGATTGAGGTCGAAAAACTGAACGAGACGGGCAGACCCGTCTCCACTGTGTATGCGCCGGGCGAGCTTGAACTGGAAGACGACGTGGCGCGTCTAGTCTCGGAAGCGAAACTCGAAGGGCGTGCCAGCAAGCGGCGCGAGCAGATTCGCCTGCAAGGGACAATCGAAGCCTCGGTCGAAGTTCGTTGCGACCGCTGCGTCGCACCCACGGTCATCCCCGTCAATGCCGATTTCGACGTGACCTACGTGCCGGAGGAAGTTTTAGAAACCACTTCGGAAGCGACCGAACTACAGGCGGACGACCTGACCTACGCCACCTATGCGGGCGACGAACTTGATCTGGACGAACTGGCGCGCGAGCAGCTTTTACTGGCCTTGCCCGCGCGCAACCTCTGCCGCGAAGATTGCAAGGGCTTATGCCTGACTTGCGGCGAAGATTTGAACACGCAAGCGTGCCACTGCGACGCGCAGGAGATAGACCCGCGCTGGGCTGCGCTCGCAGCATTGAAGAAAGACGGTAAATAGTAAATGGTCAATGGTAAATGGTAAGAAAACCGTTTTACCTGTTCACCATTTATCATTTCGCCATTGACCATTTACTAAAGGAATTATCATGCCTAATCCGAAACGAAGACATTCCAAAGCGCGCACGGGGAAACGCCGTGCGCACGACGCGCTGCGCGCTCCGCAGACGCAAACGTGCCCCAACTGTCAGGAGCCGCGCATGCCCCATCGGGTCTGCCCGAAGTGCGGCCATTACAAAGGCCGTGAAGTCGTTCGCGTCAACACCGAAGTCTAAGCGCTTGGCAGCAGTTTGCAGCGGCCGTTTTCTCGACGCCGTGCGCCTCTCCAGATGAAGCAAGGACGCCCACTGACGGGTAAAGTCGTGGTGGATGCGATGGGCAGTGACCGCGCCCCGCACCCGGAAATCGACGGTGCGTTTGCCGCCGCGCGCGATTTTCGCGTCGGCGTCATACTCGTCGGTCAGGCCGACAAGGTTGTGCCAGAGTTGCAGCGTTGCGGCTGGCGCAAAGACGGAGACCAGCGTATCGAGTTCGTCGAAGCAGCCGAAGTGATCGGGATGGACGAGGCGGTGGCAACGGCCGTCCGGCGCAAGAAGAAAAGCTCTCTGCGCATCGGTGCGAAACTCGTGGCCGAAGGCTTGGCCGACGGTTTCATCTCGGCGGGCAACACGGGCGCGGCGATGGCGACGGCCAAGATGGTCATAGGCATGTTGCCCGGCGTGGATCGACCGGCGCTGGCTGCTCTGATCCCGACGAAGGCCGGAAAGCCCGTTCTGCTTTTGGACGTGGGCGCGAACTCGGATTGCAAGCCGCACCAGATGGCGCAGTTTGCTATCATGGGCGACGCTTACTCGCGCTCGGTGCTCGGCACGAATCGTCCGTGCGTCGGCCTGATGAGCATCGGCGAGGAAGAGGCGAAGGGGAACGAGTTGACCAAGGAAGCGTTCCCGCTTTTGCGCGAACTCGGCAGTTTGAACTTCGTCGGGAACGTCGAAGGGCGCGACGTGTTTACGGGCGCGGTTGACGTGATCGTGACGGACGGCTTCACCGGCAACGTGATGCTCAAACTCTCCGAAGGCTTACAGGACGCCGTCATCTCGCTCATCAAACGCGAGCTATCGGCTTCGGCCATCACGAAGGCCGGGGCAATGCTGGCGCGTCCGGCCTTCCAACGTTTGAAGAAGAAACTCGACTATTCGGAATACGGCGGCGCACCGCTCTTGGGCGTGCAACGTCTGGTCGTCATCGGCCACGGCAGTTCAAACGCGCGCGCCATCCGCAGCGCCGTGCGTATCGTCAAGGAGTTTGCCGAGCGCGGCGCGGCCGAGCGCATCGAACAGGGCATCGCCGAGACGCACGCGCGCGAACTCGAATTGTCAGACATGCGGTTTCAGGTGTCGAAAGCTGGAGATTGAAAGATGACGAACACGAACGCCCGCATTCTGAGCACGGGGCGCGCTTACCCTGAAGGCGTGTTGACGAACGCCGAGCTCGAAAAGTTGGTCGAAACGTCGGACGAGTGGATCACTTCGCGCACCGGCATCAAGGAGCGACACAAGGCCGGAGAGGGCGAGTACACTTCCATGTTCGCCGTGCGCGCAGGCCAACAGGCCATCGAGCGCGCGCGCATCGACCCTTCCGAAATTGACCTGCTCATCTGCGCCACCGTCACGCCCGACCAGATACTTCCTTCGACCGGCTGTCTCATCCAGACAGAACTCGGAGCGCACCGCGCCGCCGCCTTCGATCTGGCCGCCGCCTGCTCAGGCTTCCTCTACGGGCTGACGCTCGCCAATCAAATGATTCGCGGCGGGCAGGCGCGCTATGCGCTCGTTATCGGCGCGGAAGTCTTGACGCGCTACGTCGATTACACGGATCGTTCCACCTGCGTCATCTTCGGCGACGGCGCGGGCGCGGCTCTCGTCGGCGCGTCCGACACGAGCGAGCGCGGCATCCTCGGCACGCGCATACGCTCCGACGGGCGCTTCGCCGAACAACTCTACGCGCCCGGCGGCGGCACACGTCTCGGCATCACGGCCGACAACGTAACATCCGGTCAACACTATTTCCGCATGAAGGGAAACGAACTGTTCAAAGTGGCCGTCCGTTCGATGGCCGACGTTTCTCGCGAGGTCTTGGAAGAGGCAGGTTACAAGGGCGAGGAGGTTAAACTCTTCATCCCGCATCAGGCCAACCAGCGGATCACAGATGCCGTGGCGAACAATCTGAAAGTTGACAGCAGTATCGTCTATTCCAACATCGCCATGCACGGCAACACCTCTTCGGCCTCGATCCCGATTGCGCTCGACGAGTGTGTGGAGCAGGGACGCATGAGCGAAGGCGACCTCGTGCTGCTCGCCTCTTTCGGCGGCGGCGTCACCTGGGGCGCGGTGTTGATGCGCTGGTGAGAAGCGGGTGAATGGTGAATAGTAAATGGTGAATGGAGGAAACACTCTTCCCACCATTTACCATTCACCATTTACCATTTACCAAAAATGACTGTCGCATACATTTTCCCGGGGCAGGGTTCGCAATTCGCGGGGATGGGGCGCGAACTGGCCGAACGTTACGCGGCGGCGCGCGACGTGTTCGCAGAAGCCGACGAAGCGCTCGGCTTCTCGCTGTCGCAACTCTGTTTCGAAGGGCCGGAAGAGTCCTTGCAGTTGACGGAGAACACGCAGCCCGCGATCCTGACCGTCTCCATTGCGGCCTTGCGCGCTTTGGAAGCGGAAAATTTTCCGCCGCCCGCTTTCGTCGCCGGGCACAGTCTCGGCGAATATTCGGCGCTCGTCGCGGCGGGCGCGCTGTCGCTCACGGATGCCGTACGGACGGTGCGTGCGCGCGGTCGTTACATGCAAGAGGCCGTGCCGGTCGGCGTCGGCGCGATGGTGGCGATACTCGGCGCGGACGCGGAGACGGTCGCGGGCGCGTGCAGCGAGGCGGCACAAGATGAAGTGTGCAGTCCTGCGAACGTCAACTCGCCGAAGCAGATCGTGATCGCGGGTCATGCGGGCGCGGTCGAGCGCGCGATGGAGCTTTTGAAAGCGCGCGGCGCGAAACGCGCGGTCAGGCTGCAAGTCAGCGCGCCGTTCCACTGTGCGTTGATGCTGCCCGCACAGGAGCGTCTGGGAGTTGACCTGGAGCGACTGGAATTCGCGGATTTGCGCGTGCCGCTCGTCTGTAACGTTGACGCCACGGCCATTCGCGGCGCGCAGGAAGCGCGCTCTTGTCTGGTGCGGCAAGTCTCGTCGCCGGTGCGCTGGTTGGAGTCCGTGCAATTTCTGGCGGGCGCGGGCGTCGAAACGTTCGTCGAAGTCGGCCCGGGCAAGGTCTTGTCCGGTCTGGTCAGACAGATCGCGCCGGGCGTGCGCTGTCTGAACGTCGCAGACCCGGCGAGCCTCGAAGCGACGCGCGAGGCGCTTCTTGAGAGCGAGGCCACGGACGGTGGCAATTAACGTGCGGGCGTGCTTTAATTTGCGCTTAAACGAGAACCCAAGTTTTTCTATTTTTTAATTGACCGAAGGAGCAGAACTACGATGCCCGATCAAGCAGAGATCGAGAATAAAGTGAAACAGATCATTGTGGACGAACTCGGCGCGGACGAAAACGAGGTGACGCCGAACGCACGCTTCATCGACGATCTCGGAGCCGACTCGCTCGACACGGTCGAACTCGTCATGCGTTTTGAGGAAGAGTTCGGCATCGAAATCCCTGACGAAGACGCCGAGAAAATTCAGAGCGTGCGCGACGCCTACAACTACATCCAGCAGCATTTGAACAAGGCGTAAGACGGACTAAGGCGACGAGTCGGTCGCGCCGCCCTTAAGTTTTGGCGGCGCCGTCCACAGAGTTTTAGTAGACTCGCCCGTCGCCGTTTTACTCCGGCAGGGAATTTCCGTCCGTCTCTAAAGGTAAGCCGCACGCGCGCGCGCCCGCATAAAGTTTAAGGGTTCGCGCGTCCGGCTAAAGTCGCAGGCGAACGGGGAGCAATCCCACGGAGGGAGGAGCAGTAAGTTGAAACGTCGCGTCGTAGTAACGGGACTCGGCCTCGTCACTCCCGTCGGTTTGACAGTTGAATCCACCTGGGCGGCCTTGTTGCAAGGCCGTAGCGGGGTGGACTACATACAGAAGTTCGATACGACGAAGTTTCCGGTTAAGATCGCGGCTGAAGTCAAGGATTTCGACCCGCTCAAGTTCATCGAGAAGAAGGAAGCGCGCAAGATGGGCGCTTTCATTCACTACGCCGTCGCCGCTTCTGACGAGGCGATCTACGACAGCGGCTTGATCGAGCGCGGGCAGAAATTCGGTGACGACGTGTCGGAACGCGTCGGTACTTACATCAGCAGCGGTATCGGCGACTTCTGGGCAATCGAACGCGAGCACTCCAAACTGCTCGACGACGGCCCCGGCCGCGTCTCGCCCTTCTTCATCCCTTCAGCCATCGTCAATCTAGCGGCCGGGCAAGTCTCCATCCGCTGCGGCGCGAAAGGGCCAAACTCCGCGACGGCTACGGCCTGCGCCGCCGGGGCGCACGCCATCGGCGACAGCTTCAAGATCATCGCGCGCGGCGACGCCGATGTGATGATCTGCGGCGGCGCGGAATCGGCCATCACGCCGATGAGCGTCGCAGGCTTTGCCGCCATGCGCGCGCTTTCCACACGCAATGACGATCCGGTCCACGCCTCGCGCCCGTTTGAGCGCGACCGCGACGGCTTCATCATCGGCGAGGGCGCAGGGATCATGATCCTCGAAGAGTTGGAGTTTGCGCGTGCGCGCGGCGCGAAGATTTACGCCGAACTCGTCGGCTACGGCGCGACGGCCGACGCCTTCCACATCACGATGCCGGACGAGACCGCGTCGGGCGCGGTGCGCGTCATGCAGATGGCTCTGCGCGACGCCGGGGCGCAGCCCGAACAGGTCGACTATATCAACGCGCACGGTACGTCCACGCCCTACAACGACAAGTTCGAGACGCTCGCCATCCGCAAGACTTTCGGCGCGCACGCAGACCGTCTCGCAGTCAGTTCGACGAAATCCATGACCGGGCATCTGCTCGGCGCGGCGGGCGGTATCGAAGCGGTCTTCTCCGTGCTGGCGATCCAGCACAGCATGCTGCCGCCCACGATCAACTACGTCAATCCAGACCCCGAATGCGATCTCGATTACGTGCCGAACGAAGCCCGCGAAACTCAGGTCAACTACGCGCTCTCAAACAGCTTCGGCTTCGGCGGCACGAACGCCGCGCTACTTTTCAAACGTTTCGAGGAATAGGAAAGCTATTAGCTGTTAGCGATTAGCTTTAATGCTTTTGCTAACAGCTAACAGCTAATAGCTAACAGCTTCACCATGAAAATCATCGTGCTTATGAAGCAGGTCGCCAACAAGGACGCGATCCTGCGGATCAATAAAAGCGAGACCTGGATCGAGGAGGGCGATCTCTCCTACGAAGTAAACGAGTCGGACGGTTACGCGCTGGAAGAGGCGCTGCGTCTGAAAGAGAAGCACGGCGGCGAAGTCGTCGTCTGCTCGCTCGGCCCGCAGCGCGTCAAGAGCGTCATCAAAGACGCGCTCGCACGCGGGGCGGATCGTGCACTTCACATCGTCTCGGAAGACACGGCGCAGCTTGGGCCATACGCCGCCGCGAAAATTCTGGCCGAGGCGATCCGGGGCGAACAGGCCGATCTGGTCTTGACGGGTTTGCAATCGGACGACAACGGCTTTGCGCAGACGGGCGTGATCCTCGCGGAGTTGCTCGGCCTGCCGCACGCGACCATCGTGATCGAGGTTGATGCTTCGGGCGATGGCTTGCGCGTGAAGCGTGAACTGGAGAGCGGCTGGTATCAGTGGTATCAGATGACGCGCCCGGCGCTGTTGACCATCCAATCAGGCATCAGCCAGATTCGTTACGCGACGCTCAAGGGCATCATGGCCGCGAAGAAGAAAGAGATCAAAGAACTCGCGCCCGCCTCCGACGCCGCCTCGGCCGTGTATCAGCGCATCACGAAAATTTACTTCCCGCAAAAGACCAAGCAGACGCAGTTTCTCGGCGACGGTGACGCCAAAGCCGGCGCGGCGCAACTCGCCGAGAAGCTACGAACCGAAGCCAGGATATTTTAAGAAGCTGTTAGCTGTTAGCTATTAGCAATAAGCCAAACAGGTTGAATTTGCTAACAGCTAACAGTTAACAGCTAACAGCTACCTATCATGCCAAACGGAATCATAGTTTTCGCAGAGCACCGTGGGGGTGCGTTTAACAAAACGTCGTTCGAGGCGATTGCCGCCGCGCAGCAACTCGGCGCGTCGCTCGGTCAAGCGGTCACGGCCGTCGTGCTCGGCACGGACGCCGCGCTGGCCGGTGAGGTCGCCGCTTATCAACTCGACAAAGTTGTCTCGGTCGAAAATCCGAAGCTGGCCGACTACACGCCCGACGCTTACGCGGACGCGATGGAACATGCCGTGCGCGCGCTCGACCCGCAGTTCGTCATCATGCCGCACACCTATCTCGTGCGCGACTACGCGCCGAAACTGGCCGCGCGCTTTCAGAAGGATTTGATCAGCGATTGCGTGCGCGCCACTGTGACGGACGGCACGGTGACTTTCGCGCGCCGTATCTTTCAGGGGAAGATCGACGCGGACGTGCTGGCGCAGGGCGAGCCACCTGTGTTTGCGACGTTTCAGTCGGGCGCGTACCGCGCGGATCAGGCGGCACGCGGCTCGGCGGTGGCGGCAGTCGAGTCTCTGCCGGTCGAAGTTGGCGAAGTGAGGATGCAGCCGGAAGAACCTTTCCAGGAGGTGAAGCAGGCCGTCGATCTGACAAAGGCCGACACCATCATCGCCATCGGGCGCGGCATCAAGGGACAGGAGCACATCGCGCTCGCGCAGCAGTTGGCCGATCTGCTCGGCGGCGAGATCGCGGCCTCGCGTCCGATCTGCGACGCCGGTTGGCTGCCGATTGATCGACAGATCGGTTCTTCGGGACAGACCGTAACGCCCAAACTCTACATCGCGCTCGGTATCTCAGGCGCGATCCAACATCTCGTCGGCATGAAGAACGCGAGCACCATCGTCGCCGTCAACAAAGACCCGGAAGCGCCCATCTTCGACATCGCCGATTACGGCATCGTCGGCGATCTCTTCGAGGTGATCCCGGTTCTCACCGAAGAAATTAAGAAACTCAAGGGCTAAGAACTCCGCCAATCGTCCGGCGAAACTGTCAGCACGGTTTTCGCTTCATTTCCGGAAGCGGCGTTTTCATCAAGCGCCGCTTCCGGCTTTTTCAGGAAGGTCGGTGCGCGGCGTTCAGTTCGCGCAAGTCTTTGATCACCTCGGCAGGCTTCCACTCGTTGCCCCGGTAGAGTTTATAAAGTTTGCCGTCAGGCGAGATGACGGCTGTGCGTAGAGAGTGGTTAATCTCCTCGCCTTCCTGCCGGTAGCTCAAGCCGAAAAAGTTAGCCACGCGCCGAATCTCTTCCGGCTTGCCGGTCACGAATTCCCATCGCGCAAAAGTTTCGCCTCCGTAGTTTTCCGTGTGCGCCGCGCCGTAGCTGCGCAGGACTTTTGGAGTGTCGTATTCGGGGTCGAGCGTGATACTGAGCAGGTGCGTGCGTTCACCCAAGTCAGGCGACTTGTCCAACTCGCGCTTGATCTCCGCGAAGTTGTTGCTCATCAGAGTGCAGTAGTCCGGCAGCGGGCAGCGCGTGTAGATGAAGGTCAAGACGAGCGCACGCCCACGATACTGTTCCAGCCGGATTTGTTTGCCGTCTTGATTGACGAGCGTTGCGTCCGGCGGCGTTGCGCCGATTTCGGGTTCGGATAGCGAATCGCCGGTGGCGGGCGTGTTCGTCGTAGCAGCGGTGGGAATGGCCTGTGTGATGACTGGGTTTTCCAGACGCGTGCGTTCGTCGTCCACCACGAGCGTCGCCTGTATCCGGTCGCCCGCGCGCATCACGTCATAGGCGGAATCTTCACGGAGCGTAAACGGCATCGTCATCGCTTCCATGAAACCGGGCACTTCTTCGTGCTGGATGACGACCTGCTGCTGCGCCTTGTTGAAGGAGACGATCTTACCTCTCAGTTCGTATCGGCGCGCGTTACTCTCGTCCGGCGTGCTTGAACATCCTGCGAGAGCGACGCACGCCGCTGCTGCGAGCAGAGCGAGTAGTAGCGCGCGCCTGCTTTTACCTGTTCCTTTATGTCTCATAAATCAGATGGTCAGACGATAACATCGAAATAAAATTCCGGCGTAACATTTCCTTTGTATAACACGCTTCAAATTGAGTCTTCTACTCGCGGCGTGCGACATATGAAAGCGGGCGACATTTTTCAACGGTCGGCGCGTGCTGCGAATCTGAAAATGCCATAATAATTATTGCTTTTCACGCAAAAATGAGAGTAGGATGCACCGTGACGGAAACAAAAAAAGGCCAATTTATCGTGGCACAAAGACGAAATCTCAAGTCTTTTGCGCACAACAAAATTGGCCTCACCGGGAGATGCGGTCAGGGAAGCTTGTCAGTACGTTTGAAGGGCGTCCGCTTCCGTCGTCTGCGACGCGCTCCGCAACCGGCGTAAAATCTTTAAACGCCGGGGCGAGAAGCGGCAATTTCCCGTAGTTTTCCGGGTCTGAACTGAAGTTACAGCAGATTCATTCGCAGAAATATTAGCGTCGCTTCGTAGAACTCGTCGAAATAGCTGGACTCCTCACCAGTTTCGGCGTTGATTAACTCAGGCGTCTCAAAAGAGGCCACTGGCGCGGTGCACATGGGTTGGGGCGGCTTGTGGCCGGTTCCGATCCATCCTTCTTCGCCTAGCGCAAGTGTTGAGAAGGCTACTGTTAACAGGGCAATGGCGCAAATTCGACGTGCGGTTCGCATTGATATTCTCCTGAAGGTAAATGTTGCCAGCGTGTTTGACGCTGAATCCGATTTGGTAAGTCGAGAGCGCATCATATCACCTTCGGGTAAAAAATTCGCCTTTCTGCAAGTATCCTTGCTAAGGAGTGTAAAATTAAACCTCACATGAACTTAACCACAATGCTGCTTCACCAAATTGGCGAAATCGGGCGCACCCCCGACGAACAAGCCCAACTTCGCTGCGCCCTCGCGCAAGAATTGGAAAAGGCCGGAAACTACGAGACGGCGCAACAGGCGCTAGGCGATTTGTGGCGCGGAGTAGGCGTGCGCCCCGAGTTGGGGGACTTCACAGAGCGCACACAGGCCATCGTTTTGTTGCGCGTCGGGACATTGAGCGGGTGGGTGGGCAGCGCACACCAGATCGCAGGCTCGCAGGACGCCGCCAAAGATTTGCTCAGCGAAAGCATGTCGCTTTTCACCTCGCTTTGGGATGCACCCAGAGCAGCCGAGGCGGAAATTGAGTTGGCCTGGTGCTACTGGCGCGAAGGTTCTTACGACGAAGCGCGACTCATGTTGCGGCACGCGCTAGAAAATCTGCCCGATTCCGAACTTGAGTTGAGAGGTATTGCTCAGGTGAGACGCGCGGAGGTCGAGCGCTCCGCCGCGCGCCACAGGGAGGCGCTGTCAATCCTGCTGGCGGCCGCGCCGCTCATCAAGGACTGCGAAAGCCACGCTCTGAAAGGCAAATTCCACAGCACTCTGGCCGGCACTTGGGAATCGCTCGGCGTCGCGGAAAAGCAGCCGGATTACGTTGACCATGCTTTGATCGAATTGACGGCGGCGAGTTTTCATCTGGAACAGGCCGGGCACATGCACTACCTCGCCAGCGTCGAAAACAATCTGGGCTTCTCGCTCTTTCGCGCCGGACGCTTCGAGGAAGCCTTTGAACATCTCGAACGCGCGCGCCGACTCTTCATCCGTTTGAAGGACGGCGTGCGCGCCGCCCAGGTAGACGAAACGCGTGCCCGCGCCCTGCTCGCGCAAGGCTGTAACTCTGAGGCCGAGCGCGTCGTCCGCACCGCCGTCCGCGCCCTTGAACGCGGCGATGAACAGGCCTTGCTGGCCGAGGCTCTGATCACTCACGGCATTGCCCTCACGCGGCTCGACCGGCGCACACAGGCCCGCGAGGCGTTCAGTCGTGCGGTCGACATCAGCGAACAACTCAACGACCGCGAAGGCGCGGCCTCCGCCTTGCTCAGCATCTTCGAGGAACTGACGCACGATTGCGCGCGGGAAGAGTTGCAAACTATCTACACACGCGCTGACGAATTGCTCGCACACACGCGGCAAACGGAATTGCTCTCGCGCCTGCGCACCTGCGCCCGTCATCTACTCGCGCCGCCGTCTGTTGAGAAGCAGGCCGGGTTTGATGCGCGTAAGTTCGTCCACGGCTCTGAAAAGACTGCGTCTCTGTTACGCGAGGCGCAGGCCATCGCGCGCGGCGCAGGCTCGGTGTTGCTGAGCGGCGAGACGGGAACGGGGAAGGATGTGCTGGCGCGTCTGATTCACGAGTGGAGCGGACGCACCGGTCGCTTCGTCGCGCTTAATTGCGCAGCCCTCTGCGACACGCTCGTCGAATCGCAACTGTTCGGGCATAAGAAGGGAAGTTTTACCGACGCGACGGAAGATTATCCGGGCACGGCGCTCGAAGCCGAGGGCGGCACTCTCTTTCTAGACGAGATTGGCGAACTGAGTCTCGCACATCAAGCCAAACTGCTGCGGCTCATCGACCACGGGGAGATTTATCCGATTGGCAGTTCGCTGCCGGTGCGCGTCAACGTGCGGATCATCGCGGCCACGAATCACGACTTGCAGCAACGCGTCGGTCGCGGCCTTTTCCGCGCAGACCTTTTTTATCGCTTGAACGCTTTTCATCTCCCGCTCCCGCCGCTGCGCGAACGCCCCGAAGACATCCCTGCGCTCGCAGCGCATTTCATAGACGAGGCACAGAGGCGTTATCACAAGGAGATCAGCTTCA
Organism: Pyrinomonadaceae bacterium; assembly: GCA_035942855.1. Classification (GTDB taxonomy): domain Bacteria; phylum Acidobacteriota; class Blastocatellia; order Pyrinomonadales; family Pyrinomonadaceae; genus JAIVJZ01. The sequence continues at coordinate 31,290 of DASZCS010000063.1, forward strand.
CCCCCGAAAGTTTGGCGGCCATGACGCGCTTGCACCTTCGCGGCAACGCGCGCGAGTTGCGCATACTCATCGAGAGAGCCTTCATCACCTGTCCCGCAGGAACCGTGGTCACGGCCGAAGCGGTGGAGACGGTCGCGCTCAGGCAATCGAACAAGAGCAATTTCGGCGCAGCGTGGACGGGCTGCTCGCTCGAAGAAGAGGTACACGCCTACGAACGCAATTTGATCCGGCTCGCCCTCGACAGCGCGGGCGGCAGCATCACGCGCGCCGCACGCCTCCTGAACGTCACGCATCAGGGACTCGCCTACATCGTCAACGGGCGGCACAAAGACCTGCTCGCCCTGCGCAAGCCCACACGCACGCGCCGCGTGAGTCTCATGCGACACGAAACCAAACCGAAATCCCGGCGCGAGGCTAACGGCTGAACTCGATTTACGCGAGCGAGATTTTGCTGAAAAATCTCGCGTCGGAATCAGTACGCTTCGCAAAGTATCTTTCAAATAAACTTAAACTCTGCGCCAGCCGCTCTTACGCGGTTGAAGGCCCGATGCGCCGTGTAAATTATTACCGCGCCTCAACTCTCACGCCCACGCGCGATCCCTTACGCCCCGCCCGAATCAGACGACAAGCCTACGTAACATCAGCGTAAATCGCCGCATAAACCTACAGTCGGAATTTTTCTGGGACGACGAGTCGAGCCGGGGAACAATTGTTGCTGCGCGTGCGACCGAGTCGGAGTTACGGTCTCCAAGTCCGAGGCGACTCGCGTACTCTTCTGATCAACCTCACCGGGAGAAGGAAGGTGCTTTAATTTGCAGCCCATTAGAATTTTATATGCCGAGGACTACGATTTAGTCCTCTTTACGGTCAAGCAGTTATTGGAACTCGAAAGCTGGCAGGTGGATATTTGCCGCGACGGCGCAACGGCCTTGAAGAAGTTGGAAGGCGACGAGCACTATGACCTGATCATACTGGATGCGCAACTGCCGGGCGAGAGCGGCGTCTCTCTGATACAGAGAGCGCGCCAACTTGCACATCGTCGCCGCACACCCGTCATTTTGTTTACGGGCAGCCTCAAACAAGACGAAGCGTTGGCGGCCGGAGCGGACGCGTTTTTGAAGAAGCCGACCGGATTGAAAGATCTGATCGCCACCTGTAACTTTCTGCTCGACGGGAAACACAGAAACGGCAGGGACACAGGCGAGTTACAAAGGTTGGCGGGTAACGCCATAGGTTGAGAGTGACCGTACAAGGTGCGGCGTTGTACGGTCTGGAAGTCCGACGCATGAGGTAAGGCGTCGGAAGTAAGTTTACGCATTTTATTGCTCCCTCACCGGTATTGATAAAAGAAGGCCGCGTAAACGCGGAAGGCTCGCTGAAGAGTGTGCACTCTTCAGC
>DASZCS010000064.1:0-9809 GCA_035942855.1 Pyrinomonadaceae bacterium
CCTCCGTGTCCTCTGTGGTGAAGATCAGAACGTTAACCACAGAGGACACGGAGGGACACGGAAGAAGAGACAAATTGAATGTCGGCTGAATTGCTTATGCCTCTGAAAAAAAGTTTGACGGTTCGTTTTACGTCTCTATTGCTCTTGCTGGCGCTCGTCGCCAACTCGTCGGCGTTTGCGGCGCTCGCGCAGGAAGCGCAGCGCGACCGGCGCGTGGGGCAGTTGCCGGGAACGGCCGCGCCCGCCGCCGGAGCAGTTGCTCCAACTCCTACGCCGCAGCCAGCGGTAACGACCGCAGCCGCCGCAAAGCTCGCAAGTGTTCCGGCGACGCGTTCGCTCGAAGTGTTGCGTTCGGAGATCGAGGATGTCTTGCGCGAGCCGGAGCTTGCGCCCGCCGTGCTCGGCATCAAGGTCGTGTCGCTCGACACGGGGCGCATCCTGTTCGAAGAGAACGCAGGGAAACTGCTCGTGCCCGCGTCGAACATGAAGCTCTACACGGTCGCCGCCGCGCTCGACCGTCTCGGCGCGGACTTTCGTTTCAACACCTCCGTCTACGCGCAGGAAGCGCCCGACAAGAAAGGCAAACTGCGCGGCGACCTGATTGTCTACGGGCGCGGCGACCCGACCTTCGCCACGCGCTTTACCGGCGGCGACTATTACAAGGCGATTGACGAACTGGCGGCGCGCGTCGTCACGGCGGGCGTCCGACAGGTCGAAGGCAACATCGTTGGCGACGAAAGTTATTTCACGGGGCCGTCGCGCTCGCCCGGTTGGGAGTGGGACGATTTGCAGTGGTACTACGGCGCGGACGTGAGCGCGCTGACCGTCAACGACAACGCGCTCGACCTCTTCGTCAAACCCGGCGCGCGCGCGGGCGATGCGGCCACAGTCTCGACCGGCCCCGCGAGTCCGGTCATACGCATCCTCGTCCCGCGCGATAAAGAGGAGACACTGGACGCGCCGCACTTTCTGACTTTCGTGAACCGCGTCAAGACCGCGCCGCGCGGGACGAAGCGCGAACTCGCAGTGCATCGTCCGCTCGGCCAGAGCATTGTGGAGGTGTCGGGGCAGATCGCCGAAGACGATCCGGGCTACACGGGCAGCGTCTCCGTCGCGCGTCCCGCGCTGTTGTTCACGGCGATGCTGCGCGCCGCGCTCGAACGACAGGGCGTCACGATCAAAGGACGCACGCGCATCGTCGAAGCCCCTTTGCGCCCGCAGCAGCCCGCAACGCCGCCCGCCGCCGTTGCCAAACAAACGTCGCCCTCCGGCGCGGCGCAAGCCGGCACGTCAAACGCACAGACGGGCACACCGGCAGTCGCACAGACTGTGACGACGGCAGCGGCGGAGACGTTTGGAGTAAATCCCTATCCGGTCGAGATCGCCAAGCGCGAGTCGCCGCCCTTGAGCGAGATCGCGGCGCACACTTTGAAGCCGAGCCAGAACCTCTACACCGAACTCCTTTTGCGCACGCTCGGCAAACGCTTTTCCCCGGCCGACCCGAAACTGACGACGGCCGAGGCCGGACTCTCCGCCGTCAGAACGTTCCTCAACGAAGCTGGCGTGACGACCGCGCACCTCGCGCTCGTAGATGGTTCGGGTCTCGCCCGGCAGAATCTCATCACGGCCGACGCGACCGTCCAACTGCTCGTCTACATGAGCAAGCACCGGCACGCGCAGGTCTGGCGCAACGCGCAACCCGTGGCGGGCGTGGACGGCACGCTCCGCAGCCGCATGCGCAACACGACGGCGGCCGGAAACGTGCGCGCCAAGACCGGCACGCTCAACAACGTCTCCGGCCTCTCCGGCTACGTCAACACCGCCGCAGGCGAACGCCTCGCCTTCTCCATCATCGTCAACCACTACCCGGACGATAACTCCCCGCGCCAAAACTACCTCGACACCATCGCCGTCCTTCTCGCCTCGTTCGCGGCAAAATCTGACTAGTAAATGGTGAATGGTGAATGGTGAAAGACTGTTCTTTCCATTCACCATTCACCATTCACCACTCTTATGCATTTCGTTAAATTTCACGGCTACGGGAACGACTACATCGTGTGCGAGGCGGACGAGTTGGCGCGCGCCTCGGCGGGCGATGACGTGCCTGAGTTCGTCAGGCGCGCGTGCGACAGGCACTACGGCGTGGGCGGCGACGGCGTGGCGACGCTGGCGCGTGCGGGGAATAGTTTGACGGAAGGCGGGGCGGCCGATTTCGTCCTGCGCATCTTCAACCCGGACGGGAGCGAGGCGGCCATGTCGGGCAACGGTTCGCGCTCGGCCGCCGCGTTTCTCTACTTTCAAAATTTGTGGCGCGCGGGGGAATTGCGTCTGGCGACGCGTGCGGGCGTCAAACTTTATCGCCTGCTGGAACAGGACGGGCGCGGCCGCTTCCGCTTCGCGGCAGAGATCGGCCGTCCCGCCTTCGACAGCGCGACCATCCCGTTTTTGACGGGTGAAGCGCGCGAACAGGTCTTGAATTTTCCACTGGAGTTGGAGACGGGCGAGGTCTTGCACGTGACGGCCTTGCAGATGTGCAACCCGAACACCTGCGTCTTCGTGGACGATTTCGCGGGCGTGGACTGGCGACGGCTGGGACGCGCCGTCGAATCGCACCCGCAGTTTCCCCAAAGAACCAACGTCGAGTTCATACGCGTGCGCGACCGCAAGACGATTGAGGTGCGCGTCTACGAACGCGGCGTCGGGCCGACGCTCTCTTCCGGCACGGGCGCGTGCGCCGCGGCCGTCGCCGCTTGCCTGAACGGTCACACGGACAGGCGCGTCCGCGTCGAGATGGAAGGCGGCCGCCTCGAAGTTCACTGGCGCGAAGACGGCGAAGTCCTGCTCACCGGAGAAGCCGAAGTCATCTATCGCGGCGAATGGCTGAAGGGAAACAGTGGTGAACGGTAAATGGAGAATGGTAAATGGAAGAAGACAGTTACGCTCCATTCACCATTGACCATTCACCGCTTTTACTTCACCGCTCATCGTTCCTCCTTCATCGTTTCCCCTCTTCCGTCTATCACGAATTTGTGTTTTCGCGGCTGGACAGCCCTTAGGGGCTTGTGTTAGCCTCATTTACGTAACAAGCGGACAGTGATGTTCGCTTGTTTTTCTTTTTAGTCAAACGTTCTTTTCGGCGTCAGTGCATCAAGGAATGCAATCCCCACTCGGGCTGACGATCAGTGTTTCAGACCTCCTAGAGCCAGAGGTCGAGTCCCTTCAAACCTCGCGGGACTCGCGCGCCGCCGAAAAGACTTCATCGGAACAGGAGAACCGACAACAATGCTGAAATCCCTCTTTGGAGGGGGCGCTGTGTTCACAGCAGCACTCCTTCTGTGTTCTTTGACTTTTTACTCGCAGACTCTAATCGCAGCAGACAGACCAGCCGCTCAGGACTCGCAAACGACAATCGACCAGACGATCATCACCGCCTCGCACGATAGCGGAAAAATCTCCGGGGCGCTTGCAGCGGCCTTGCCCGTCATCGCCATCGCCGGAGTTGCAACAGAAGGCGAAACGGCTACGACCGACGCCGCTCCCGCCGTCACAGTCGCGCTCGCCGCCCCGTCTCCGAAAGCTGAGACAGAGGAAGCAGCGCCCGCAGCAGCATCGGCGCAGACGTTCATTGCAACGGCCTATGCCCTGCCCGGACGCACCGCCAGCGGCCACACCGTCCGGCGCGGCCTGATTGCAGCAGATCGGCATCTTCCGCTCGGCACGCGCGTGCGGCTCGAAGCCGGACGCTACAGCGGCGAATACCTCGTGGCAGACCGCGGCGGCAAAGTACGCGGCCGCGTCATAGACATCTGGGTTCCGAGCAACGGCGAGGCCGTCCGCTTCGGACGCCGCCCCGTCAAGCTGACGATCCTCAAATACGGCGCAAAGAAAGCGAAACGCGCCGGAAAAGCGAGCTGACAAGGGGTTAAACTTTCAAACTGAGTGGCAATGAAATCAAAGGCCGTCGTCCGAATGGATGACGGCCTTTGGTTTTTAAGGCTGGCTCTGAAAAGTTTTGTCGCCCCGCTTTGAATTTTACGGCGCGTGCGCCTTTACGTTCGGCGCGGAAAACAGGTTGCGGCGCGCGGCAGGCGCGGTTAAGATGCGTCGCTCAAGCACCGCAAACACATTTTGAAGGCCGATTGCTCCCGACACCCGAACTCGATGGAACATGCCCAAAGTACGCCCACACCAGCGCCGCTCGTCGAAGTCACGCGCGGCTCAATCGTCGAATCTCGCCATCGCGGCCATGTCATCGCGGTAGACGGCGACGGGCGGGTCGTCGCCGAGTTAGGCACGCCCGAAGTCGTCACCTACCTGCGTTCTTCCGCTAAGCCCCTGCAAGCCGTCCCCGTAGTCTCGACGGGCGCGGCAGACCGTTTCCGCTTCAACGCGCAGGAACTCGCCGTCGCCTGCGGCTCGCACAGCGGCGAACCCATCCACGAAGAGACGGTCGCCGCGATGCTGCGCAAAATCGGACAGGGGAAGCGTGCGCTCAAGTGCGGCGTCCACGAACCGTTCGGCAAAGAGGCTGCCCTTGAGTTGCGACGAAGCGGCCGCAAGCCGCGCGTCTTGCAGAACAACTGTTCGGGCAAACACACTGCGATGATTGCGCTTGCGCTGCACCTCGGCGGCGCGGTCGAAACCTACGACGCGCCGGACAATCCCGCGCAACTCGCCATCGCACGCACGGTCGCGCAATTTTCCGGCACGGCAGCGGATGACATCGCCGTCGGCACGGACGGCTGCGGCGTGCCGGTCTTCGGCGTCTCTGTGCGCGCGATGGCCTTGATGTACGCGCGTCTGGTCGCGCCGCCCGATGTGTTCGACGCTGAGACGCGCGCGGCTTGCGCACGCATCGTCGCGGCCATGCGCGCGCACCCGGAGCAGGTGGGCGGCACGCGCGATCGGCTCGACACGGAGTTGATGCGCGCGGCCGGGGGTGTGATTTCCAAAGTCGGCGCGGAAGGCGTCTATACGGTGGGCGTCGAGCCTTCGGCGCGCTGGCCGCGCGGCCTCGGGCTGGCGCTCAAGATCGAGGACGGAGAGGACAGACGCGGACGCCCCACGGTCGTCATCGAATCGCTCAGGCAACTCGGCGTGCTCGACGGGCGGGCGCTCGCGCGTCTCGCCCCCTACTCGAAATTCGTCGTGCGTAATCATCGCGGCGACGAGGTGGGCGAAGTTCGCGCCTCTTTCGAATTGGCCACGGTTAAATAAAGTGTGCGGCCGTCGAGCTTTTGTGCGGACGAATAAGCGGCTGAATCTGTTTCGCTCTGTTCGTTTTGCGGACTAAAACGATTCAAGCATACACGGGGAGAGTATATAAACGATGCAGATCTGCGTTGGGGGCAAAAGCGCTGGGAATAACGTGCGGACGGGGCTATAAATTTAGAAAGCGCGTTTTTATTGAGTGGAAGCGGAATTTCGGAAACGGGGCGACCGGTTAATGCTTTGTGGCATGGTCGTTGCCAAGAGTAAGAACAGTTAATATTGATAATGAGTAGATAGTGTTATCGGGTCGGCTCGGAGACGGCAGTGAGTGATAGCTTTGGGGGAGGCTTTCTCTCGCTTCATGTCGGCGGCGTTTCTTTGGGGGAACGGAGGCGCTGCGGGCAAGCGGTCAAAGAGCTTTGGTTGCTGGGTTGCCGGTCACCGTCTGTAGTGCTTTGGGGGAACGCTACAGGTAGTCCGGCAACCCGCAAACTTGTCGTGAAGATAACGCTGTGGGTGCTTTAAGTAAAAAAGCGCGGTGAGTGTTGGGGGACACTCGCCGCGCTTTTTTACGTTTCGGAGTGCCTGAAAGTTAGGAAATAACGAAGCCGCACGAAACAGCACACATTATCTTCGTGCTGTTTCGTGCGGCTTCGCGTTTCAACTCCCGGTTTTGCGAGGCGGCTCTAATCTGTAACCGCTTGCAGTTCTGCCCTGTGATCGCTCTCTGTTATCGCACGTCGTCGCCTTGACCGATCAAACGCGCCGGATTGTTCTGCGCGCTCAGTTCATCGATGTTGAGACGCAGCATGCCGCCAGCGTCCGAGAACTTTTCGGTGAGGGCGGACTGCGCGCGGCGACGCATGAAAATCCAGCCGCCGAAGACGCCGCCGATAGCGAGACAGATGACGATGGCAAGCCCCGTCGCCTTCACCGTGTTGACGATGACGCTCGTTGACATATTCAGCCAGGCGCGATTCGCGCGCTCGTGCGCGTAAGGATTCTCGCCCAGCCAGCGCACATCCTTTTCGTAAGTCACCTTATCGATCAAACTCGCGGCTGCCCCCTCGTCCGGGGCGTCGAACACGAAGACGCCGTAGTTGCCGACGCGTTTGTAGGCCGACGGCAAGGGCTTGCCTTCGCCGTGCAACCCGGCGATGCGTGCATTGATGGCCGCATCGCCGTCAAAGGCCATTTGCGGCGTCGCGTATTCGACGATGACGAGACGCGCGCCCGCGTCGTAGGTGGCCGTGACCGCTTCCGTCCCGCCCTCGAAAGAGATTACATCGAGCACCGGGCGATTGCCTGCGATCATTTGCAGGGCGGGCAGGCTGACGGCGTAAGCTGCGCGCGCCTCGGCCGTCTCCCAATCTGGCAGGTGCTTGACGAGCACGGGAATCTCACCCGAACCCTCGTCCAAAGATTCGGCCAGCGTGCGCGCGAAAACAGTTAACTCGCTGCCGTCCGTCTGTCCCGAACTCCTGACGAAGACGAAGGCCGCGCCTTTGTAAAAAGAGACGCCCAGGCGACCTGAGAAGGCGGCCGTGCCGACACCCTCCAAATTTCTCACGTCCGCGCCGGACGCGGCTCTCTGCACGAGGCGCGCGTTGCTCAAGAGCGAGTAGGCCGCGGCATCCGATGACGTGCGGTAAAGTTGCACGTCGAATTTTTCGCCGCCCGTGGACAGGTAAGTACGCGCGGCAAGGGGCACGCCTTCGAGGAGCGACGGGTTAATAAACTCCGGCGCTTTCTGCTTGAATTTTAAATCAAGAGCGCCCGCTGCTTTGAAGTCCCCCAGTTTGCCGGGCAGCAGTTTGGCGAATTCCTCGGCCGTGACGCCTGCGAAGGCCGACGCGGCGAGAAGCAGGAACAGCGCGCATGCGGAAAACAGTCTGGATAAAAGAGAGAGACGCATCGAAAATTTCCCTTAAACGACGAGACGGCAAACATTAAAACGAACCGGGCGACGTATCTTTAGATGCCCGCCCGTAGACGCTCGTTGTGTTGAGGTTAATAGTAACCGCCGGCGTCCGTTTAGTTCCAGCGGCGCAGTTCGCGCAAAAGGAGTTCGGCGTGACGGCGCGGCTGCGGGATGTTATCGAGCAGCGTTTGGCCGCCGACTTCGTTGGCGTTTTCGATAACGAGGTCGCCGAAGCCGAAGATGCGTTGCGGGATGGAGGTCGAGACGGTCACGTCCTGTATGTTGCGCAAGGGGATGTTGCGCGTCTTGCGCGAGATGAAGCCTTGATCGATCTCGATCTTCGAGTCGGTCAGGGTGTACTTGATGGAGTTGCGTTTGAGATGCTTATAAGCGGGGATGAGCAGGAGCGGGAGCGTCAGCAGCAGCGTGATGGGCGCGGAGATGTATTGCCCGGCGAACATCGCCAGCAGGATGCTGAGGCCGACGGCCGCGACGGCGGCCAAAAAGTAGCCGATGCCGATGAAGAGAAACGTCGGGCGCACGCTGAAGATGACGCGCTCCGTATCGTCGCCGTCTGCGCGCGTCGTCTGCGTCGTCACTTTGGGCGGCGACATCGGTGTCTGCGGCGTCGCTTGCGATGCGCGGCCGAAACTCGGCGCAGGACTCTCCGGTTGACGAACAGCCGTCATCTCTTGATCGAAAGAGGTGCGGACGCGCGCCGCAGTTTCGCCTCCCGACACCGGACGGTCGCCGCCGCGCGAAGCGACGCGCGTGGCCTCCGTGTCGGTCGGAGCGCCGCAGGACGAGCAGAAGCGCACGTTTGAGGGAATGTCCGCGCCGCAGTTCATACAGTACATAATCTTGCTCCTTCAATCGGTGATGCCGACCGTCCGCACGCAGGTCAACAACTCTTCCGGATCATACGGCACGGAGACGAAACCGCGCGCCCCTAATTGCCGCGCCTCTGCCCGCACGCGCTCGCGTTCCGGCGCGTTCGAGAGCAGCAGGACGACGGGCAGAGGCAGTCGTTCGTGGTGCTGACGGTGCAGACGGCGCAGTGCTTCGAGTCCGTCTATGCCGTAGAGCGCATCGTCTATGACGAGCAGATCGGGGCGTTCGATGCGCAAGAGGTTGATGGCCTGCAAACCGTCGAAAGCGGCGCGCACTTCGTAGCCTGCGCTGCGGAGCAGCAAATTCGTCTGCGCCATGCGCGCCGGGTCGGAGATGGTCAGGAGCAAGCGGCGCGGCATGATCGCCCCGCGCGTGCGCCGTTCGCGTTCGCGCGCAGCCGCATCGGCCGCAGCCTGCGCGAGCGTACCCTGCCCTTGTCCCGCGCCGTCGCTCCCGCCCGTCGGCATCATGGAAGTCTCCATGTCCGTCTGTTTCGATTCGCGCACAGCGCGCGACGGCCGGAAGTCAGGGCGCGCGTTTCGTTCCGTCGGAGTCTGTAAGTGGGGCGCATCCGGGCCACGCGCGGCTTGAGCGGCGTCTTCCAGCGCGCCCGCGTCCATCGCCTTCACGACCGGAAGACGCGCCGCAGAAGTTTCCTGTGACTCATGCGCTTCCGTCCTACGCGGCAATTCGGGCGCGGCTTGAGGTTGCGTGAGCGCAGCCTCGGCCTGCTCGATCAAATTCTCGATCTCCGTGCCATCGGAAGGGAAAGAGGCGACGCCGATGTCGAGCCGGATGTCGACTCCAATGTCGAATGACGTGCCGCCAACAGACTCGGCGTCGCGAAACTCTTCACACAGGCGCGCGAGGTCTCGGCGCGCTCCGGCCGCAGTCTTTCGCGGCAGGTAGACGAGAAGCAGCGTCGGGCCGTAAAAGGCGACCGTGTCAACTCGCCGCAAATTGAGTTGGAAAAAATCATAAGCGGCGGCGAGCGTCTGTCGCTCTGTCTCGGTCGCGCCGCGCGTGGCGTTCGTCTCGTGCGACGCATCCTGCGCACCGGACGTATCACTCGATGCACGCTCTGCGGCGACGAGGGCGAGCGCGCCAGTCCACCCTTCGTCCAAATCTGCGCGGACGGCTTCGAGCAGTTGCATGAAGTCGTCAATCTCGGCGCGTTGTTCGAGCGCGGCGAGCGCGGCGGCGCGGCGTCCCGCCTCGGCACGCCAGAAGAGTGCTTCGAGACGCGCGGCGATCTCTGCGGGCGGCGTTGTGACTTGGAAGTAATCGTCCGCGCCGAGGCGCGCGGCCTGTGCGCGCAGGTTCGCATCCGCGCGCTCGTACAGCAGGACGAGCGGCAAAGCAGCCGTCGCGCGTTCGGCACGAAGACGCGCCGCCAATTCCAGCCCCGCCGCGCCGTCCGCTTCTACAAGCGCGACGTGCGGCGCAAACTCCTTGATCGCCTGTCCCGCCTGTCCGGCGCGCACGGTGCGAATTTCAAAGCCTGATTGTGAGAGCCGCGCGGGTAGTGATTCGCCCGCCGGGCTGTGTGCGATGACGAGGACGCGACGCACGCGCGCGTCTCTCGTCCCGCGCGGTGTGGCGTTGCTCTGTGCGGCGTTCGACAAGTTCGTTGACGACTCCAAAAATTCCGCCCGCGACTTCTCAAGTTCCGCCGCTTCACCGGCAGCGAGAAACCTTCACGGACGCGCCTGTATCATACCTAAGAGCGTCGTTTAAAACCACACAACCGGAAAAACGAAGCGGGGCGTGTGTGAATGCCACACAC
>DASZCS010000065.1:0-48668 GCA_035942855.1 Pyrinomonadaceae bacterium
CCTTTCGTCGGTTGAAAGGCGGCCTTCTCTTTAAAGTTTCCCGCGTGTTGATAGTGGCCGAACTAAGACGGCGCGATTGTTCACTCCGTCAGGTTGCGGTCGAGCGAGAGGGCGCGGATGGCGGCGTCGAGTTGGGGCTGGAGGCGTGCGCGTTCTTCGTTGGCGGCCTGTCGCTCCTTGGTGAGTTGTTCGATGCGCGTCTCCTGCTGGTCGGCCTTGGCGACGTAGCGTGCGATCAGTTGTTTGGCTTCGGCCGTCTGCGAGAGCGTTTCGATGTTCTCGCGCAGGCGCGTCTGGTCTTCGCCGATCTCGGTGATCTCGGCTTCGATGGCGGCGAGGCGCGCGTCGATGGTCGAGATGCGGCTTTTGATCTCGACGATGTTTTGCAGGGCGGCGCGCGTCGGCTCCTCTATGTATTGGCGCGAGACGAAGAGACGCAGTTGGTCGGACGTGACGTTCGAGAGCGCGTAGGTGTCCATTAACTCCTGCCGCTCGGTGACGATCAACTCGCGCCGCTCGTGCGGTTTAAGTTCGACGCGGAAACGGTAATAACGCGCGCTGCGGCCTTCGGGCTTGGGCGTCTCTTTGTCGTCCAACTCCCAACCGGGTCTGACCGCGTGCTCGACGTAGACGACGCGCGGGTGCTCTGTCTGATTGGCGAGCGTGTAAGACTTTTTGTCCTGCCGGTGATAGTGAGCCTGGAAGACGCCGTTCAGGATGCGGACGAGAAAAGCGGGTGCGCGATCTTCCTTCTGGCGGACGGTAACGAGCGTGCCGAGGTCGAGCGCGAAGGAGATGAGCCGTTGCTCTGCGGGTTTCAGTCTCTCCATCAGAGCCTCGCCCGCGTAGGCGTTGCCGTCGATGATGGTCATCGCGCCGTCTTCGAGCGTGAGCGTGGAGGTGTTTTTCAAGAGCATGCCGCTCATCGGGCGGTCGCGGCGCGCGGCCTCGTTGTAGATGGAGACGCGCGCGCCTTCCATGCGCGTTTGCAGGATGGGGATGAGTGCGGAGCGGTCGCGTTTGACGGTGACGGGCTGCCCGATCTGGTACTCGAACAAATCGCCGACTTCGTTTCCTTCGGCCGCCGCCGCGACGCTAGTGCCGCTCGTGATGGCTTCGCCGAGAGAAGGCGCTGCTGCATCCGCGCTGCTGACATCGCTTCCATCCAGCGCGAGGTTGCTGACGTTGTTCGGGAGGCGCAAGTCTTGTCGCTGATCGCCGCGACGCTGCGCGGCGCTTCTAGCCAGCAACTCCGGGCGCGGCATGGGCGTGGCCGAAGGCGGTGGCGGCGGTGCTGCGTAGACCTGTTGATTCGCCACGCCGCCCGCGCCGTTCGCGCTGAAGCCAACTTCGCCCGGTTCGTAGACCTGCGGGTTGAGACGCAGATCGCCGGGCACCGGGACGACGGGGCGATAGCGATAGAAAGGTTTCTGAATGGGCTGGATGAAAGAGACGGGCGTGCCGGAGATGAGCGACAGTTGCACCTCGTTCCAATCCTCTTCGCTCACGTTATCGACGATAGCCCATCCTTGAAAGAAAGGCTTGCCCGCCGAGTCCAAGACGACGCGATAGGTGGTCTTCCAGATTGGCGCGGCGACCGTGTAGCTGACGAGCATCTCGCGCGCCCCCGCGCCGTCCGAGGTGACGACGATGGTTTTGGCATCGCGCCGACGCGCTGAGGCCGTGGCGCTGGCAAACTCCGCGATGTCGCGCCGCGTGCCTTCGTCGATCAACTTCACGGAGCGCACGTCGGCCAGATCGAAACTGGACAACTCGCCGCCTTCCGAGGCGATGACTAGCGCGTGCGAGATGACGGGCGGCTTCGTCGAGTCGATCTGCGAGCGGCGTTCTTCGACCGTGAGGATCGAACCCGTCGCCGTGCGATTGGCGGTGGTGACGACGACGCGCGCACCTTGCAGTTGGCCGAGCACTCCGGCCAGCCCGCTCGATTGCGTCGAAGAGGCGACGGAGAAGGGAATGTCCGCGATGCGCGCGGAGGGCGGCGCGGACGAGTTGTAACTGACCGCGCCGATGCGACCCTGCCCCAGATCGAGCACGATCATAGACTTCAACACGTCGTCCACCTGCGACTGTTTGAAAGACAGTTTGACCTCGGCGTGTCCGGACACCATGCCGCGCCGTTCGATGTAGGCGACGCCGTTGCTGTAGAGGATGACGCGGCGAATGGGTAAGGTGTTGCCGGGCGCACCCGTCGTGCGCTCCGAGTCGCCGCCGTCATATTGCGCCACGCGTGCGGGTGTCTCTCCGGTGGCGGCGACGATGGCGGCCGCGTTCGCAATGCTGCGCTCGCGGCGCACGGCGGTGCGGCGCGTCTGCGCCTGCGCGCTGATGGACAGGACGAGCAGAGTGACGACGAAAAATTTGAGTCTCATTGAACAGCCTCCAAAAAATTGTGTGTGCGAAATCTATCAGGCTCGCTACAGGGAAGAACGCCCGCAGGCGCGCACGCTTGCGCCCGGCGGCAAAAATAACGATGGGAAGACAGGTAAATAGTGAATGGTAAATGGAGAATGGATCAGAACTGTCTTTCTCCATTCACCATTTACCATTCACCATTCACCAGCTTCTCAGTCGATGATCGGGGTTGACTGTGTGGCGGGTTTGCCGCCGGTGTCTGCGCCGCGTAGTTGTCCGGTCTGGTCTATGTAAAAGGAGCGGCGGCCTTGTTTGGGATAGCCGGTGGGCGTGGCTGTGGCCTCGAAGCGGTCGCCGGAGACGGATAATTTGATGTCGTAGCCCGTCGTTTCCAAGTCTACGCTTTCCTCGTTGAGGAAACCGTCCTTGAGTTCTTCGAGCGTGCCGTAACGGCCTTTCGCCTCCTTGTATGAGGTTTGCGATTCGCTGATCTGTTGCAGCTTCCAACGAGCCGTGTATTCGTTGCTCCGCATGACGGAGAGTTTTTGGTTGACGAGTTCGCTGGCCGCAAACAGTGAGATCAGATTTTTCGGCAGGTGCAGTTCGTGCATGAGGCCGTCTGTGTCGCGCGTGGAGACGAGTGTGATCGCGCCGGGATTGGGGTCGAGGCGCGTGAGGTAGGCGCGGATGGCCGGCTCGTCTATGTCGTCGACTGATTTGATCGCTTCGTCGAAGATGCCTTTGAGGAGAGCGTTGGCGACGTAGAGTTGCCCGACCGAGTCTCTGGATTGCCAGCGCGTCGGTTCGCGGAAGCGTTCGCTGTTCGCAAGCGTCTCGCCCCGGTTGTAGGCTTCCGTCACGCGGCGCATCGTGGCCGCGTCGGGCGTGCCGACGAGAAAACGGTCGATGAAGGCCAGCGTGCCGTTCGAGAAGGTGAGCACTTCGACCTGCCCGTGCCGTTCAAGGATGCTCTGCTCGGTCGCGCCCGTGAAGCCGAAGGCACTCAAGACGCGCGGCAGAAGTTTTTGCAGACTCTCCTTGTCGTTGAGCGCGACGACGACGATGGGGCCGGAGGGCGGTGGCGGCGCGGACTCGTCCTCGGTCTTGCGGCGCGCGGAGGTGGCGCGTCCGCCAAAGAGTTGATTGCCGGGCAGACCGACGGCGATCTCGTTGCCGAGCGCGGCGATCAGTTCTTCGCGGATGCGGAAGTTGTTCGTGCGCTCGAAGGATGCGAGTTGACCGCCGAAACTGTTTTTGTCGTTGTCTTGCGCGGTGGCGAGGTCTGCGATCTTCATCAAAGAGGCGACGTAGTCGTACATCTGCGGCAGGTCGAGCGAGACGCTGACGAAGATGTCCGTGTCGTTTGGCATCACGGCGGCCGCTTCCGCAGAGATGGACGGGCCGGAGAGCAAAACGGGAAGGAAGGGGATCGGCCGCAGAGGTTGTTCGGCCGATTGGCTGATGAATAGCCCGCGCACGACGAGCGATGCCGCTTCGAGCGACACGCCGATCCCGATAGACTCAGGCCACGCTTCGCCGCTTGACCCGCCGCGGCCGAAGACGAGCGCCGACAACTGCATGGCAAACTGTTGCGACTGCTCGCGCCGTCGTTCCTCTTCCAGTTCCTGTTCAGTCTTCGGCGTGGGCGTTGCTTCGGGCGTGGGCGGCGGGGGCGGCAGTTCGTCTTCGGGCGAGACGGCGACGTTCGCGTTCGTCCCGCTCCTGCTGAGTGTAGCGGAGGCGTTCGTGTTGCCGTCCACGCGGATGTTCGCGTTGCCGCCGCTGGCTTCCACGATGTCTCCGTATCTAGTGTTGGCGTTCGACTGCGCGCCCTGCTTCTCCGCTTCGGCGCGCGCCAGCTCCTCTTGCCGCCGGTACTCTTTCTCAAACGCCTCCGTCCGCTGCTTCGTGCTGCTCGCCATGCGCACGGTGTTGAAGTAGATGAACAGCGCGTCGCCGCTGAAGCGCGTGCGCGCGGCTTGAAAGCCCGGCTCGTTGACAAGTAGGGCCTGCTGCGTCCCGTGCAAATCTTTGAAGGTGAATTTCTCGCCGCTCAAGGCGATCAGATTACCCGCGCGTTTGATCTGAAACGAAGGGGCGGCCGCCTGTTTCGCGCCTTCCTCTGTGGCCGCGTTTCGCACACGCGCGCCACGCCTCGCGCGGCGACGAGCGGCCGGAGTTTCCGTCGATGCGCTCGTCCTGGTCGTCGTAACCGCCCCAGCGTCCGGCGTCGGCGCGATGTTTGCGGCGATGAACTTGCGCAACTCCGGCGTGAACTTGCGCGCTTCTTCGACCGAAGGCATCTCGACGGCCATCAGCATCTCAGGCAGACCTGCGCGCACGGGCATCGTGGCGACCAACACGCGCGCCGTCGCCAGCGCATCCGCGTGCGTGCGTATGAAATCGTAGAGCACAAACATCTCGTCCGGCGTGGTAACGCCTTGCAATCTGAGCGGCGTGAGCAGTTGGTCGAGGTCGTCCGAGTTGGCTTGCATCCCGACGGCGCGCAACTCCACGTAGACGCCGTAAGCGTCGGCCGACAGCAGCGTGTCGAACGTTATGGAGGGATTGTTCTCGGCTGTCGCAGTCGTCGTCGCCTGCGTGGTCGGAGCGGGTTTCGTGGGAGTCGTGGGCTTCGGCGCGGGGCGCTGCGCCGGGGCGTTCGAGACGAGCAGCGAGACGGCCAGGACGAACGGTGCGCCGCCGCGACGCACAAAGAGGGGGAACTTCATGTCTCTAGATTCCTTAAGTCGAATAAACTTTCTCAAGGTGATGGGCGACAAGGGAGACCGCCGGAGCGCAACGGAATTATGACAGGGAGGAGTGAAAAGATAAATGATGAAGTAAAGCGGTGAATAGTAAATGGTGTAATGGTCAATGGAAGAAGACAGTTCTGAGCCATTCACCATTTACCATTTACTATTCACCATTTACCATTCACCATTTACCTGTCTTCATTCATCGTTTCCTCTCACGCTTTCTCCAATCCGGCGTATTTTTCGATGAGCTTCTTCTGGCCGAAGCCGGGGAAACTGATGGTGAGTTTGGCGGCGTCGCCCGTCCCTTCGCGGCGCAGGACGAGGCCGCGGCCGTACTTAGCGTGGCGCACGTGCGTGCCCGGCGCAAAGCCGCCTTCGCCGGAAGAAGACGCGGACGCAGAAGACGAGCCGCCCGCGCCTTCAGCGCGCCGTTTGATCATGGGCTGCGGCTGAGAGCCTGCCGCGGGACGCGGGTTCACCTGTTGACCGCGCTGGCGGAAAAACTCTGCGATGGAATCGGCGCTGTTGTAGGTTTTGCCCTCGTAGCGTTTTTCGGGGCGCGACTCGCCGCCCGTTTGCCCCCGTAGAGCGCGTGCGGCGTGTGCGTTCTCAAGCCGGTCGCTGCTGCGCGCGAACGAGAGCCACGAGGGGCCGCGCGAAAGATCTTCCATCAAGTCCAAAGGCATCTCGTTCAAAAACTGCGACGGTTCAGACGCCAACTCTTCGCCGTAGACGCGCCGCTTCATCGCGTGCGATACGTAAAGAAAACGCTCCGCGCGCGTGATGGCGACGTAGCAGAGTCGCCTTTCCTCTTCCAGTTCGGCGCGGTCTGTGGCCGAGCGCGAGTGTGGGAAGAGTCCGTCTTCGAGGCCGACGATGAAGACGAGCGGAAACTCCAATCCCTTCGCAGAGTGCACGGTCATCAACGTGACGGGCGCGTCGCGCTTGTACTGATCCGTATCGGAGACGAGCGCGGCGGCGTCTATAAAATCGCGCAGGCCGCCGCCCTCTTCGCGGTCGTAATCCACGGCGGCATTGACGAGTTCCTGCAAGTTTTCCAGACGCCCCTCGGCCTCTTCCGTGTTCTCTGCCTTCAAGACGTCTGCGTAACCCGAATCGAGAATCGCCGCCTTCACCACTTCCGACGCAGGCTCGCGCTGCGCGACCGAGACGAGGTTCGTGATGATGCGCTGAAAGTTTTTGAGCGAAGAGAGGGCGCGCGGCGCAAAGCCTTTCACGTCCTGCGCCGGGTCTGTGACGATGGCGAGCGTTTCCCAGAGCGAGACGCCGTAGTCTTTGGCGCGACGGTCGAGTTCGTCGAGCGTCTGTTTACCGAGGCCGCGCGCAGGCGTGTTGACGACGCGCATGAGCGCCACGGAGTCGTGCGGGTTCATGGCAAGCTTGAGATACGAGATGATGTCGCGCACTTCCGCGCGCTCGTAGAACGAAAAACCGCCGACGATGTTGTAAGCGATTCCAGCGCGCCGCATCGCCTCTTCAAAGACGCGCGACTGCGCGTTCGTCCGGTATAGCACGGCCGCGCGAAGCGCCGGATCGGCGCGGCGATGTTCTTCGACCTTCGCGGCCACGAAACGCGCCTCGCCCTCGGCGTCAAACGCCTGATAGTAGCGTATGCGCTCGCCCGCCGGGTTCGATGTCCAGAGGCTCTTTCCCTTGCGCTCCGTGTTCAACTTCACGACCGCGCCCGCCGTGTCCAGTATGTTCTGCGTCGAGCGATAGTTCTGCTCCAGACGGATCGCCTTCGCCTCCGGGTAGTGCTGCTCGAAATTCAAAATGTTCGAGATGTCCGCGCCCCGCCACTTGTAGATGCTTTGATCCTCGTCGCCGACGACGCAGATGTTCTGCTGCTTTTCGGTGAGGAAGCGGATGAGTGCGAACTGTAGGCTGTTGGTGTCTTGATATTCGTCTACGAGGATGTAGCGAAACTTGTCGTTGTAATAGTCGCGCACCTCTCTGTTTTTGCGGAGCAGGCGGACGGCCTTGATCAGGAGGTCGTCGAAGTCGAGGGCGTTGTTGTTGACGAGGCGTTGTTCGTAGAGACGATAGACGCGTGCGATGGCGGCGCGTTTCTCGTCGCCGTATTCGACGCGTGCGGCGTAAGCTTCGGCGTCCGTGCCGCTGTTTTTGGCGTGGCTGATGGCGGATTGCACTTGCCGCGCGCCCATGCGGTCCGAGTCGAGGCCAAGGTCTTTGACGGCGGCTTTGACGATGCGCGTCGAGTCGTCCTGGTCGTAGATGGTGAAAGAGCGCGTGTGTCCCTCTTCGAGTTTCTCGATGTCGCGGCGAAGAATTCGTACGCACAAAGAGTGGAAGGTGGAGATGAGCGGCGCGCTCGGCAGGCGCTGGTGGCTGAGCAGGCGTTCGACGCGTTCGCGCATCTCGCCCGCGGCCTTGTTCGTGAAGGTGACGGCGAGAATGTGATAGGGGGCGACGCCGCGCTCGGCGATGATGTAGGCGATGCGATGCACGATGACGCGCGTTTTGCCCGATCCAGCGCCCGCCAGTATCAGCACCGGCCCTTCGGTCGTCGTCACGGCCAGTCGTTGTTGCTCGTTAAGTCCTGAGAGAAAGTCCATATCAATAGTGACGAGTGACGAGTGACGAGCGACGAGACGGAAGACAAGTTTTTTGATTTAACTTGTCGCTCGTCACTCGTCACTTGTCACTTGATGAGTTTCTGCACTGCCTTGAATTGTTCGTGGCGCGCGTCGCGCATGAGTTCGAAGAGAGCCATTTCGATGGAAGAGGGGAGCGCGCCGGAGCGCTGCATCTTGGCGAGCCCCGTCTCGCGGTTCTGCGCATGGCGCGAGGCGATGCAGTCTGCGAGCAGATGCACCTGATAGCCGCGCGCCAGTAGGTCGTGCGTCGTCTGGTTGACGCAGACGTGCGCTTCGATGCCGCAGACGAGCACCTGGCGCGCGCCGAGGCGTTCGAGCTCGGCATTGAAAGTTTGCGCGCCACAGGAACTGAAAGCGGTCTTCTCGATTGGTTCAAGAGAGGGCGGCAGCGCGTCGCGGATTTCCGGTGCGGTCTGCCCCAAACCTTTCGGATATTGTTCGGTGACGACGAGGGGCACGCCGAGGAGTTGCGCGGCGCGGGAGACGAGAGCGATGCGCGCCACGAGCCCTGCGAAGTCGGGGATGGAGGCGCGAAACGCCTCTTGCACGTCGATGATGACGAGCGCGGTGTGCGCCGCGTCGAGCGTATTTTCGTGTCGCATGCGTGAAAACCTTCCGGGCAGACATTTAAGCACAGGGGGAAGAGGAAAGGGAAAAGGGGAATGGAAGGCGTAGGGAAAAGGGTATCAGGGGAACGGGGAAAGGGAGAGCCGCGTGTTTGAGCGTCGGCCGGAGCATCTGCGTGGTTGACGGCGCGCGCGGAGTTGAAACTTCGACGCCGCTCGTCTCGTCTTACTGCACGTCCCTTCGTGACCCTTTGTGGCTTGGTGTCCTGGTGGTGAGAAGTTAGTTAATCAGGCATTAACCACAAAGACACGAAGAAAGACCGAGTTGCGGTGCGCGCGTGGCGGCAACTATAATGCGCGTCTATTCGCGTGAGTCGTCCGCGTTCCAAATTTTTGTCGCAACAATCCGAAGTCTTAGTCGCAAGTCTTCCTGCACGCGAGAGACGCGCGGCAAGGGGCGTCAGTTTCGCGCCGTCGCTTAGACAGGCCGCGCCGCTCATAACCGCCCTGCGGCGCGCTCAATTGTTTAAAACTTATTCACGTTCCGCCAACGAATGGGAGAACCCTGATGAAGAAGCTGCTTTTCGTCCTCGCGCTCTTGAGCGGCGCGCTTATCTCAATCGGTCACACGAACACCATGGCACAAGCTAACCAGCCGACAGCACCCGCGCCGCCCACGGCCAAGAAACTCGCCAAGAATCAGACCTTCCACGGCGAGACGCTACGCGACGATTACTTCTGGCTGCGCGAGAAATCCGACAAGGAAGTGATCTCTTATCTCGAAGCTGAAAACGCATACACCGACGCGTTGATGAAGCCGACCGAAGCCTTGCAGGAAAAGCTCTATCAAGAGATGCTCGCGCGCATCAAACAGACGGACACGAACGTGCCCTACCGTCTGAACGGCTACTACTATTACTCGCGCACCGAGACGGGCAAGCAATATCCGATCTTCGCGCGCAAGAAGGGAAGTTTGACCGCGCCCGAAGAGATCACGCTCGATCTCAACGAACTGGCGAAGGGACAGAAGTACACAGCCATCGCCACCTACGCCGTCAGCGACGACTCGAACCTCCTCGCCTACTCGCACGACACGACAGGCTTTCGCGAATACTTCCTCCGCATCAAAGACCTGCGCACGGGTCAACTTCTGCCCGACGACATCGGCAAAGTCTCCGGCGCGTTCTGGGCTGACGCCAAAACTCTCTTCTACATCACCGAAGACGCAGCCAAACGCCCGCACCGTCTCTATCGCCACACGCTCGGCGACGCGAAGGACAAGGACGTGCTCGTCTACGAAGAGAAGGACGAGTTATATCGTCTCGGCGCGCGCCGCTCGCGCAGCCGTCAATACATCTTCATCGGCTCGTCGAGTTCGAACAACACGGAGTATCGCTACCTGCGCGCCGACCGCCCCGCAGAGCCTTTCAAGATGATCGCCGCGCGCGAAGGACAACACGAGTATTACCCGGATCATCACGGCGAACGCTTCTACATTTTGACGAACGACAAGGGGCGCGGCTTCCGCGTCGTCCATGCGCCCGCCTCCGACCCGAAGCCCGCGAACTGGACGGAGTTCATCGCGCACCGCAAGGGCGTCACGCTCGAAGGGCACGGGTTATTCGCCAACCACTACGTTCTTTCCGAGCGCGATCAGGGCTTACAGAAAATTCGCGTCGTCGATCTCAAGACGAACGACTCGCACCATCTGGATTTCCCCGAACCCGTCTACTCCGCGAACGTCGCCTTTACGCCCGAGTTCGACACGACCACCGTGCGCTTCAGCTATCAATCGTTCACCACGCCCCCGAGCATCTACGATTACGACATGCGTTCGCGCAAGCGTGAACTGCTCAAGCAGAACGAAGTGCTCGGCGGCTACGATGCCACGCGCTACGCCTCGGAACGCATCTTCGCCGTCGCCTCCGACGGCGTGCGTATCCCCATCTCTCTCTACTACCGCAAAGATTTGCGCAAGGCGGGCACGCCGCAAGCCATGCTCCTGAACGCTTACGGCTCTTACGGCATCCCCTCGAACGTCGGCTTCAACTCGAACCGCCTGTCGCTCATCGACCGCGGCGTCGTCTTCGCCATCGCGCACATACGCGGCGGCGGTGACCTCGGCAAAGAGTGGCACGACGAAGGCAAGATGATGAAGAAGAAGAACACTTTTACGGACTTCATCGCCTCGGCCGAACACCTGATCAAAGAGAAGTACACGGCGAAAGACAAACTCGTGATTACGGGCGGCAGCGCGGGCGGCCTGTTGATGGGCGCGGTCGCCAACATGCGTCCAGACCTCTTCAAAGCCATCGTCACCTACGTGCCCTTCGTCGATGTCATCAACACGATGATGGACGCTTCGCTGCCTTTGACCGTGCAGGAATATCTCGAATGGGGCAACCCGAACGAGAAAGAGGCTTACGCCTACATGAAGTCGTACAGCCCCTACGACAACCTTGAGGCGAAAGAATACCCGACGATGCTCGTCAAGACTTCTCTGAACGACAGTCAGGTCATGTACTGGGAACCCGCCAAGTACGTCGCCAAGCTGCGCACTTTGAAGACGGACAAGAACCCTCTGCTGCTCAAGATCAACATGGGCGCGGGACACGGCGGCTCTTCGGGACGCTACGACGCCCTGCGCGAGACGGCCTTCGACTACGCCTTCATCTTGCAGCAGTTCGGCATCAGCAATTGAAGCGGTGAACGGTAAATATAAATGGTGAATGGATCAGAACTGTCTTCTTCCATTCACCATTTACTATTCACCATTTACCATTTCTCATGCTTCGCGCAGGTGGAGTGTGTCCCTGCGGCGGTCGGTTTGCGGGAGCGTGCGCAGGTGTGCGACGTAACGTTCGCGGTCTGGGGCGCTCATCTCAAGGATGCGGACGCCGACGAGATAACCTTCACCCCCGTGTTCACCTTCGAGTTGTTCGAAGCGCGCGGGCGCGGCGACAAGGCTGACCTCGCCGGACGGTAGTTCGAGCGTCACCGCAAGGTTGTTTTCTTTGAGCGTGATGTAGTCGCCGCCGATGCGTATGGAGGGAACGACGAGGTTCAGGTCGTCTTCCCCGAGGTCGCGCGTGCGCCCTGTGAGAGACGCGCCGGGCTGCCCCATGTTTGCGCCGCGATTCGCGGCGGCGATTGAGACGTTGAACGGGATGCGTGCGCTGTAACGCGCGCCGCGCCGACGGGTGCTGCGCCGCTCGGTGATGTACTCGCGCAACAGCGACGAGGCTTTGTTTCTTAATCCTTCCATGGCTCGCGAGGTCTCCTTAATGCAAAAGGTGTCGGGACTCTTTCTCGCCGCGCAAAACGCGTCCGGCGAGGCTGCTCAAGGGGACGTTGATTAGGGGAAGACCGCCTGCTCTTGGCGACATCATAACATCGCCCGGCGCGTTCTTGGCAACGTTTCTGGCGCTCACTAATGCTCAAATTTCAGCTTCCTTCCGGTCTTCATTAGTGTCTTCGTGCCTTGGTGGTGAATGTCTGTTTAACTGAAATTAACCACCAAGACACTACGTCACTAAGGGACAGGAAGGAAGACCGATTGCTCGATTCACTCAGGAGAAACCACACGCATGCGCTCACACTCGACGATTACGAAACTGCTCTCGCACGCTTTGCGCCTCTCGCTGCTCGCCATGCTCGTCTTCACCCTCGCCGACGCGTCGCTCGCGCAGGAAGAGAAGCAGACGGAGAAAGAGGCCGTCGAACGGGCCAAACAGGAAGAGGCCAAGCGAGCCGAGGCTGCCAAGCCCAAACCGGACGAGGCGAAGAAACCGGAAGAACCGAAGAAGCCCGCCGACCCTCTGAGCGCGCCAACCTTCAACGGCCTGCGCCTGCGGCTCATCGGCCCGGCCTTCACTTCCGGACGCATCGTCTCTATCGCCGTCGATCCGAAAGACAAGAGCCGTTACTACGTCGCCGCCGCGTCGGGCGGTGTCTGGAAGACCACGAACGCGGGCACGACGTGGACGCCAGTGTTCGACAACGAAGGCTCTTACTCAATCGGCGTCGTCACGCTCGATCCGAAAAACCCGCTCACCGTCTGGGTGGGCACGGGCGAGAACAACAGCCAGCGCAGCGTCTCCTACGGCAACGGCGTCTATCGTTCCGACGACGGCGGGCGCAGTTGGAAAAACGTCGGCCTCAAAACCTCCGAACACATCGGCCGCATCGTCCTCGATCCGCGCGATTCGAACACCGTCTACGTCGCCGCGCAAGGGCCGCTCTGGGGCGCAGGCGGCGAGCGCGGTCTCTACAAGACGACCGACAACGGCGGGACGTGGAAACAGATTTTGAAGATCAGCGAGCACACGGGCGTCACCGATGTCGTCATCGACCCGAACAACCCCGACACGCTCTACGCCGCCGCCTATCAACGCCGCCGCCACGTCTTCACGATGATCAACGGCGGCCCCGAGAGCGCCATCTACAAATCCACGGACGCGGGCGCGACGTGGACGAAACTGACGCGCGGCCTCCCCACCTCCGACATGGGGCGCATCGGCCTCGCCATCTCGCCCGTCGATACAAACGTCATCTACGCGACCGTCGAGGCGGCCGACCGCAAAGGCGGCATCTTTCGTTCGACCGATCGCGGCGGCAACTGGGAACGGCGCAACGAATTTGACCAGACCGCGATGTACTACTCGCAAATCTACTGCGACCCGAAAGACCTCGAACGCATCTACGTGATGAACGTCTTTGCGATGGTCTCAAACGACGGCGGCAAAACTCTCCAACGTCTCGGCGAACGCTCCAAACACGTCGATAACCACTTTCTCTGGATCGACCCGGACAACACGAACCACTACCTGATCGGCTCGGACGGCGGCGTCTACGAGTCATACGACCGCGCCGCCACCTGGGACTTCGTGGAGAACCTGCCGATCACGCAGTTCTACGACGTGACGACCGACAACGCCGCGCCCTTCTACAACGTCTACGGCGGCACGCAGGACAACTTCAGCGTCGGAGGCCCTTCGCGCACGCGCAGCGCCTCCGGCATCACGAACGCCGACTGGTTCGTCACGCAGGGCGGCGACGGCTTCCGCTCGCAGGTTGACCCGACCGACCCGAACATCGTCTACGCCGAATATCAACACGGCGGCCTCGCGCGCTTCGACAAACGCACGGGCGAGCGAGTCGGCATCCAGCCCGCCACCGGGCGCGGCGAAGACCCTCTGCGCCTCAACTGGGACGTGCCCTTCATCATCAGCCCGCACCTCCACACACGTCTCTATTTCGCCGCCAATCGTCTCTATCGTTCGGATGATAGGGGCGACAGTTGGACGGTTGTGAGCGGCGAACTATCGCGCGCGCTCGACCGCGACAAGCTGCCCGTGATGGGCAAGGTGTGGGGCGTGGATGCCGTCTCGAAACACGCCTCAACGGCCTTTTACGGCAACGCTTCGGCGCTCGCCGAGTCGCAGAAGAAAGAGGGCTTGATCTACGTCGGCAGCGACGACGGCCTTGTTCAAGTGACAGAGGACGGCGGGCGCAACTGGCGCAAGATCGACCGGTTTCCCGGCGTGCCCGACATGGCCTACGTTTCGCGCATCGTCACTTCCGGCCACGATGCCAACACCGTCTACGCCTCTTTCGACAACCACTGGAACGCCGACTTCGCGCCCTACCTTCTGAAATCAACTGACGCGGGGCGCACATGGGTTTCGCTCAAAGGCGACCTGCCCGCGAACGGCCCCGTGCTCGCCATCGCAGAAGATCACGTCAACCCGAATCTGCTGTTTGCGGGCACGGAGTTTGGCGTCTTCTTCTCCGTCAATGGCGGCGGGAAGTGGGTGCAACTCAAAGGTAACTTCCCGACCATCGCCGTGCGCGATCTGGCTATTCAGCGACGCGAAAACGATCTGGTCGTCGGCACGTTCGGGCGCGGCATCTACGTGCTCGACAATTACGCCCCTTTGCGTCTCGTCTCCACGGAGATGCTCAAGAGCGAGAGCTTTCTGTTTCCCGTTAAAGACGCGCTTATGTACATCCAGTCGCAGCCCCTCGGCGGGCGCGGCAAGGTCTTTCAGGGCGAATCTTTCTACACGGCCGAGAACCCGCCCTTCGGCGCGACCTTCACCTACTATCTGAAAGAGACGATCAAGACGCGCAAGCTGAGGCGACAGGAAGCCGAGAAGGAGGCGGAGACACGCGGCGCGGCCGTCGCGCTCCCGACCGCCGCGGACTTGCGTGCCGAAGAGGAAGAGGAAGCGCCCGTCATCATCTTGACGGTGACGGACTCGACCGGGCGCGTCGTGCGTCGTCTGACAGGCGCGGTTGCGGCCGGCATGCAGCGCGTGACCTGGGACTTGCGCTCGCCTTCGCCGACGCTTGCACCGCCGCCCACGCCCGACGCCGAAGCCGATCCTTTCTTTGAAGCACCTGCGGGGCCGCTCGTCATGCCCGGCGAGTACAGGGTTTCGATGGCGAAGCGAGTGGGCGGTGTCTTGACGCCGCTCGGCACGCCGCAGACGTTCAACGTCGTGGTCGAAGGACAGTCGAACATGGCGGCGACGGATCGCACGGCGCTCGTCGAGTTCCAACAGAAGGTCGCGCGCCTGCAACGCGCCGTCGCGGGCGCGCTCGAAACCGCGAACGGTCTGAAACCGCGTCTCGCCACCATTCGCCGCGCGCTGCTCGACACGCCCGCGGCGGGCGACAAGTTGCTGGACGACGCGTCGGCACTTGATCGTCGGGTCAACGACATTCTGCGGGCGCTTCGCGGCGACACCGTCCTGCGCGCGCGCAACCAGAACACGCCGCCCTCGATCAGCGACCGCGTCAACCAGATCGTCGGCGAACAGCGCATGGCTATCGCCCGCCCTACGGGGACGCACGCCGCGCAATACGCGGTCGCCGCGCAGGAGTTCGAACGCGTGCTCGCAGATTTACGCGCCCTCGTCGAAGGCGACCTCGCCCGTCTGGAAAAAGCGATGGAAGCCGCCGGAGCACCGCACACGCCGGGTCGCATCCCGGAATGGAAAGAAAACTAAAAGCAAGGATGAGGGATGAGGGATGAGGGATGAAGAAGAAAGCATTCAGGCTAAATAAGCAGCCTTGTTTTACTTCATCCCTCATCCCTCATCCCTCATCCCTTCGAAGGGGAGTTGCTATGTTGAAAAGAAAGTTCGCCGTTTTGTCTCTGCTGTGCGTCCTCGTGTGTGCGCCGCTCGCGCGTGCGCAGACGACGCCGTTTCTGTCGGACGGCGAGATACGCATGTTGTCGAATGAAATCTCCGGCGACCGTGCCTTCGAGCACATCCGTTGGCTCACGCACTGGCATCGTGATTCGGGCATGGAGGGTTATTTCAAAGCCGCCGACTACATCGTCAAAGCTGCGAAAGAGGCAGGGCTGACGGACGTGCGCTTCATCGAACAGCCTTTGCCCGGCGTCAACTACACGCCGCGCACGGCCGAACTGTGGATGACCGAACCCGTGGAACTCAAACTCGCGGACATCGGCGAGCACGCCGTCTATCTCGCAGACGGCAGCCACGACGCAGACGTGACGGCCGAACTCGTCTACATCGGCGACGCCTCGAACGAGAGTCTGAAAAATCTGGACGTGAAGGGCAAGATCGTCCTGACGAGCGCGCAACCGGGCGCGGCCGCGCAGAACGCCGTCTATGCGCGCGGCGCAATCGGCATCGTCACCTACGTCACGTCCGAAGGCCGCAGCGCGATGGACTTCCCCGACCAGATCGCCTGGTCGCGCATCAACCCGACGCCGCCCGAAGGCAAACAGGGCACGTTCGCCTTCGTCCTCCCGCCGCGCAAAGGCGACACGCTGCGCCGCATCCTTGCCACACAGAACATGCAGGACTATTTCGGCACGGGCAAGCAGACGAAGGGCGGCCGCGTCGTCCTGCGTGCGAAAGTCGATACCGACATCAGCCCCGCGCCCGGTCGCACGGGCTTCGTCGAAGGCTGGATTCGCGGCAGTTCAATTCAAAATCAGCAGATCATCCTCACCGCGCACCTGCAAGAGGAACAAGGCTCGGCCAACGATGACGGGAGTGGCTGCGGCAATCTGCTCGAACTCGCGCGCACCTACAACAAATTGATCGCCGAAGGCAAGATGCCGCGCCCTCTGCGCGACATACGCTTCTGGTGGACGGACGAAATCTATTCCGAGTATCGCTACTTTCAAGACAACCCCGACGAGCCGAAGAAGTTTCTAGCCAACGTCCATCAAGACATGACCGGCGCGAATCAGGCGATGGGCAGCCGCGTCCAACATCTCATCTTCGCGCCCCACTCGCGCACCTCTTATCTCGACGCCGTCTTCGAGTCCGTCGGCCAGTACGTCATCGACACCAACAACGGTTTTCTCGCCGCCAGCCGACAGGGCGGTCTGCCGCGCCCGCACACGCGCCCGCTCTACTCCACACGCGGCTCGCGTCAAGGCTTCAACGCGCGCTTCGTTCCCTGGTTCGGCTCGTCCGACCACATGACTTTTCTCGACGGCCCCATCAACACGCCCGCCGTCGCACTCATCAACTGGGACGACAACTACATCCACTCGTCCGACGACGATCTGTTCCAGATCGACCAGACCCAACTGCGCCGCAATAACTTCATCATCGGCGCAATCACCTACTTCCTCGCACGCGCCACCGAACGCGATGTGCCCACGCTCGCCGCCGAAACCTACGCGCAGGGCACGAAGCGCCTCGCCAACGATCTGCGCGTCGCCATGAACCTGCTCAAGGATGCGGACGCCGCCGCAGCGGGCAGCAACTGGAAGGAAGCGAACTATCTGATCGAGCAGGGCGTCCTGCGCGAGCAACGCGCTCTCAATACGATTCGTGTCTTCACCGCGCCCGGAAGCCGTGCCGCCGCCTCGCTCGACGAACTCGCCGCGAACATGAAACGCAACGGCGCGCAACTCACCGCCGACCTCGAAACCTTTCACACGCAACTGCGCGGCACGCGCCCTGCGCCCGTCCGCCTGAGCGCCGAAGAGACGGCCGCCACGAAGAAGATTCCGCAGAACGTCTCCATCAAAAACTACTTCGAGAACCGCGAGAAGGCGCGCGTCCGCACCTTGCTGCACGGCCTCATGCGCGACGAAGTGTTCAACTTCGTGGACGGTCGCCGCAGCTATTACGACATCTACAAAGCCGTCTACGCCGAAGCCGCCGCCGCAGGCTCCTGGTACTACGGCACGGTCACGCTCAAGGATGTCGTCGCCCTTCTCGACGGCGCTGTTCAGGCACAGGCTTTAACCCTGAAATAGAACTGGCTTGCGCGGCTGAATGTCGTGTGAGCGAGGAACGAAAGCAGACAGGCCGCGCGGAGACATATCCGCGCGGCCTGTCTGCTTTCGGTAGTGTGTCGGTTGCAGACTTTCGCTTCTCCCGGGAATTGAATCGTTCGCGCCTGTTCTAAGGTATTGTTCGCATTTTAGCGATTCCGCGGGGGTTGATTTGTTCGCATCAATACAGAAAATTCCCGCTCCTGATTAGCTATCAGAATGCTTGACATGCTCAAGCGACAGGAATATCTTGCGCTCCACACTTCTCCTCACTCTCTTATCGCCGAGAAGTTTAACTGTTTCATCTGCCCAGATTGGTCATCTTCCTTTGTCCTTCGACTATGTTTATTAATCATTGATTCATCTTGCACATAGAGTCTTCCGTGGGCCTACGCACCTGCTGAACCCGGCTTTTAAGAAGAAGCATTGAAACAGATTTCAGGAGGCTAATCATGGGGAACGCTGCGAATGTAGTTCAAGTTGAGAAAGATGGGATAATTGACTACCCCCTCTACTCAGGTCAAACGCTTGGCGGCGTATGGTCGGTTACGCCGAATCCGAACGGGCCTTCCGTAACACCCAACAACGGCTTTCTGCACTATTCCGTAAATAACCAGCCACAAAGTGATCAATGGTTGAAGGTCTCGATTAACACTCCTATACCGACAAACATGGGCTCCCTGCTCGTCTTTCGCGTACGCGCCAACACGATCCAGGGAGATGAGGTCAAGTTTGCCGTTGCAGCCGGGGTCATTCTGCGGTTCACCGGTGGCGGCGGCAGTGTCAACTGGCAGTGGTGGGACGGGTCATTCCACACGCTTGCCCCAAGCTCGATCCGGGCTGATGGCGCATGGCATCAGATCGTCATGGCCTTCTCTCCAGGCTCGATCTCGCTCTTTGAGGACGGCAACTATCTCTTCACATGGCAACAGCAAGCTGGCACTCAAGTGACTCCTACGTTCCACATGCAGGTGCTAACGCAAGGCGCGAGCTTATCCTTCGATGTTGGAGATATCTTTGCGGTGCCGCCGTCCTTCGCCCCTGGCGTTGATACACCGTGGGACTACTCCTTCTCAGCAGGTATATGGCCCGCGCCAGAAGCTATGACCTTTCGCGTCAGCGACGGAGGGCCGCAAATCTCCTTCGGGAACGGATACGTGCGCTTTTCGGCCTCCCCCCTCGGACAAGCTAATACGTGGTCATTCCTTGACCTTCATCAGAGCGGGCCTGTTACATCAATTTTGATATATCGCCTTCGCGTCAACGCGTCCGGGGGAAACGAGACCAAAATTGTTCTTCCCGGAGGCAACATCCTGCGGCTTACCAACAATGGCACGGTAGCGAGTTGGCAGTATTGGGACGGCTCTTTTAACACGCTAGCGACCAGCGGCATCGTCGCCGGCAACCAGGACTTCTCAATCGTCACTCTCGTTACTACAGCGACACAGATGGCGCTTCTCGAAAACGGGGTATACAAGTACCATCTGAGTTACAGGCCGGTAGCTAACTGGAACCCAAGCCTTGCCGTTCAGCACCTGGATGTAGGCACGGACGTCTCTGTAGACGTTGGAGGCATTCGGGTGTTACCAAGCATAAAGCCTCAGTCGCTTCTGGCTACCGACCTACAAAATGAACTGTTGGCTTATTTCCCTCTTAAAGGCTCTCTGGGGAATGCTGCGGGTAATAGCAGCGGTCTGGTGCCTCTCGGAGGCGACCCGAATTACGTCAGAGGCCCGTTCGGCCTTGCTGCTAATTTTTCCGGACAGAAAACTGTACTGCAAGTGCCGCAATTGCAAACCTCAACCTCGCCATCCTATACGTTGTCGACCTGGGTGCTGGTTAAAAACTATCCTCCAGCGGGAAAGCTAACGGCGATAGCAGGTGCCTTGCTTCTGGATAGTGATGGTAAGTTGAACTTCAACTTCCTCTTCAACATCCAACTCGTCTACCAATCACAACTGTTCAAGTCTTCTGCTCCGCTCGGCACAAACCAGTGGCACAACGTGGTCATTACCTATAGTTATGAAGAGTCGCGTCTGGGCATCTTCGTTGATGGAAAGATAGACAGCATCTTCTACCTTGGCAGCACCGTAGCGAGCGCATCGGCAATCGTACCCGCTTTCCACTATGTTGGGGGATTTAAGGCGAGCTTCGATGAAAGCTTTGTCATGCTTGACGGCGCCGTCAGCGATCTCATGTTCATGACACAGCATGTACACCAACCTACTATCAACATGTTGGCTAACCTGAGATCCTCCAACCAACTTGAAACTGAAGCAATGCTGATAGCATTCCTCATACCCGTCTTCATCATCATTCTGGCGGGCGTCACCCAGGTTGGTATAGAGCACCAAATGTTGCAGCAGGCGTTGCCTACGCCGCCGCCCACACTGGAGCAAATCGTCCAGAACATCCGGAACATAGTCGGCGTTCCTGCTGCCCCCGGTGCTCAAGTTTCCCGCGCTCAAGTACATATCCCCAATGACTATCCCATTCTTATTGACGTGGGAGGCGAGGGGCCACTTAACATAGGCGGTTTAGTGACGGGCTTCGAGGGTGCGATCAACCTCAATGACATCGTGACGGTTCAGACTGGCGGGTTCGGTCCACAGATAGGCCGACCTATTAAAAATATAGTCCAAGTCCAATCTTGGGAGACTGACCCTGGGTATCCATTTGCTGACAACTTCGCCGACAAAATAGTGATGATCGGTGCCCCACTTACTAAAAAGAACGTAGACGAGATGGCTCGCGTGATCCGTAATGGAGGCGAAATTAATCTATGGGTCATTGATGGTTACTTAACGGCCATAGAAGACCTTGCTCGGAAACTAAATTCTGTTATTGAAGTACCTGGTGAGATCAAAGAATTCCAGAATAACGGAGTGCCGGACAACACTTGGTTTGTGCGTCGGCGCATCATTGCACGCAAAAGTTAGCGTAGTTGGTTCTTGGAACGAGGGCCAGCGCAGGGTGAATGCACCGGCCCTCTTGATGTGTGAACTCTCCCGGGCAAACGAATCAATTACCCCGTAGAGACTTTCGCTCGTGAACAGGTAGCTTAGCCTTTGCGCAGTTCGGTCAAGACTTGTTTGGCGACGGACTTGAGCGTGTCGAAGACGCCGATGCCTTTGTAGGCGACGGCTTCGTGGACGGCTTCGTCCTTGCGGCGCAGTTCGCTGACGAGTTCGTCCGTGGGGATGACGTTGGGCAGGTCGCGTTTGTTGAGTTGGAGGACGTAAGGCAGTTTCATCAAATCGTAGCCGTTGGCCTTGAGATTCTCTTCGAGGTTGTAGAGCGCTTCGATGTTGGCGTCCATGCGCTCCTCCTGGCTGTCTGCGACGAAGACCACGCCATCGACGCCCTTGAGGATCAATTTGCGCGAGGCGTCGTAGAAGACCTGGCCGGGAACCGTGTAGAGGTGAAAGCGCGTCTTAAAGCCACGCACGGTCCCGAGTTCGAGCGGCATGAAGTCGAAGAAAAGCGTGCGGTCGGTTTCGGTCGCAAGGCTGATGAGTTTGCCTTTCGAGGCGGGCGCGGTCGAATCGTAGATGTATTGCAGGTTGGTCGTCTTGCCGCACAGCCCCGGCCCGTAATAGACGATCTTGCAATTGATTTCGCGTGATGCGTAGTTGATAAACGTCATGGCTTTATTAGTAAATCGTCAATCGTAAATAGGAGAAGATCTGTTTTATCTATTGACGATTTACGATTGACGATTTACGGCCTTAGTCGCTAATTGAACAAGCTGTCAATATCGTCATCCGTAATTCCGGCGAAAAGCGAGTCTTCCTGCTCCTGCTTTTGCAGCGAATCGCGTTCGACCTCCTCGAAAATTGCCGCCAGTTCGCGCGAAGCCTGTTTCACGCGCAGTTTGACCAGACCGAGACTGGAGCGGTCGTCAAAGACGACGACGAGCAGCGCCCGCCCGATGATGCAGATGTGTATGCTCTCGCGCTCGCCTTCGTGCGAAAGGGTGGGAAACTCTTTCTCGCCGATGAGTTGCGCCATGCCGCCGGTGGCGGCGACGTTCCCGGCCGCGAGCGATGCCAGGCTCGTCGTGTCGATATTGCTCACGTCTCCCTGCACGGCTATCGGCTGGCCGTTTTTGTCCACGAGAAAGACCACGCGGGAGAGCGATTCAGCACGCAGCTTGTGTAAAACAGACACAATCCGCTCGTACTGTTGCTCCCGCATGATCATAGGTGTGTCCGTCATTGGTACAGGCGCTTTCTCTTTTGGGGAGTTACTCAGGTGGGATGGTCGAAAGGCCGCTACAAGAGAGTCGCGTTTAAAACTTAAATCGAATATTTTAAAGGGGTTCGAGTGTCGGCCGGATAATTTTGCCCCCATCCCTGAAGGGTCGCACGAGGGGCGCAACTCCTTTTGGACTCTAACATAACGGCTTCAATTACATCAACTGTTTTTCTTTGTTGGCCGCCCCGCACCCCTCTCCGCGAAAGCTCCTTGATTCCCGCAACTTACAGTAGCACGTTGATTTATGCGACAGGCTATGTTAAACTCGCGGGCGTTTCTTGGCTCCAAAAGGGGAGTCTTTTGATAATGGAGCTTCGCATGAGCGAATCTGTCAGCAAGAGCGCGAAAAGACCCACCTCCCGCCCGGTCACACGTAGCAGTTCCGGCGCTTCAACGGCAAAAAATCGCAAGTTGAGCAGCGGGAAGACCGCGCCCAGACCGAAGCCGCTCGCCAAACGCTCAGGCGCGGAGAAAGCTCCTGTCCGCAAAGCCACGAAGGACGACACTGTGGCGGCCTCAAACGCAAAATCCACGAAAAAGAGCGCTCGCCCCGTCGCTGCGACGGCGAAAGGCAAACCCGCGCCGCGCCCCAAAACGGCCGCAGGAGGGGCGAAAGCGCGTCCCGCGACGGCCGCCAAAAGTAAAACTGTAGCAAAAAGTTCCGCAGCTTCCGCCAAGACTCCGGCTAAAACTCCGGCACGCCCGGCGACGAAGGGCACGACCGCGACGCAGGCGAAGAATGCGAAACGCACCGCCGCTCCCGCATCGCACGCCTCTACGGCGACAACGAAGAAACAGCCCGCTCGCACGCCTGCGACCAAGCCCTCTACGCGCCCAACTACGCCGCCCGCGCCGCCGCGCCAGCCCACGCTCGACGAGGCCGCGGCCCTGCGCGCCTTCGAGCGTGCGCACAAGGAGTTCGTGCGCGGCCATTTTTCCGAGGCGCGGCAGTTGTTTCGAGCGCTCATCGAGCAGCATTCGGGCGTGGCCGAAGTGACAGCGCGCGCGCGCACCTATCTCGCCATCGCCGAGGCGCGCCTGCGTTCAGAGAGCGCGATGCCGCGCAATGCCGAAGAACTCTACGACCGAGGCGTCATCGAACTCAATCGCGGCGATTTCGTCGCGGCGCAGGAGATGTTCGAGCGAGCGCTCAAACGCGACGCCGCCGCCGCGCACATACACTACGGCTTGGCCGCCACCCGCTCGCGCCTCGGCGCGGTCGAATCCGCGCTGCAATCCCTGGGGCGCGCTCTCGAACTGCAACCTAACTTGCGCGTCCGCGCGCAGCACGACCCAGACCTTGTCCCCCTGCGCAACGAGCCGGAATACGAACGGCTCTTGTTCCCATCCCGTTCCTAGTCGCCGCCTTTGCCCGATACTCTCCTCAATTTGCCAGCACGTTCCACTTCCGAGTGGCCGCTTTGAAAGCCTCCGGCTTTTGAGTATGATTTCAAAGCGCACGGTCAATTTGCCGTCGCACGAGAGGGGAGAGCCAGAGTTTGCACGTTACGACGGAGACAGAGCGCGGTCTGAAATTGGTTGCCATCGGCGGCGGCACGGGTCTCTCGACGGTGCTGTCCGGTTTGAAGCGACTCGTGGACAGGCGAGGCGACGGCGGGCAGTGGCTCGACTCGCTCGCCGCCATCGTCACCGTCTCGGACGACGGCGGCAGTTCGGGTCGCCTCCGCGACGAACTGCAAATCCTCCCGCCCGGCGACATACGCAACTGCATGGTCGCGCTCTCGGAAGACTCGACGCTCATGGGGCGTCTCTTTCGTTATCGTTTTCGCGGCGGCGGCGACCTCGGCGGCCACAGCTTCGGCAATCTCTTTCTCGCAGCCCTGACGGACGTGACGGGCGATTTCACAGAAGCCGTACGTCTCTCTTCCGAAGTGCTCGCCAGCAAAGGACGCATCTATCCCGCCACCTTGAACGACGTGCGCCTTGCCGCCGAACTCGAAGACGGAAGGGAAGTCTTCGGCGAAACGAACATCACGGCCTCGCGCGGCCGGATTCGTCGTCTCCGGCTCGAACCTGAACAATGCTTGCCGCTGCCCGAAGCGCTCTCCGCCCTGCGCTCGGCAGACATCATCACGGTCGGCCCCGGCTCTCTCTACACCAGCATCCTTCCGAACCTGCTCGTCTCGCGTGTGGCCGAAACCATCGGCGAGAGCGAGGCCGTCAAAATTTTCATCTGCAACCTGATGACGCAGCCGGGCGAGACTGACGGCTACACCGCGCGCCAGCACTTGCAGACCGTGAAGCGTTACGCGCCCGCCATCAAGTTCGACTACATCATCGTCAACAACCGCTACGTCAGCGACGAGCAGGCCGCGCGTTAC
The DNA here is from genome assembly GCA_035942855.1 of Pyrinomonadaceae bacterium. GTDB lineage: Bacteria > Acidobacteriota > Blastocatellia > Pyrinomonadales > Pyrinomonadaceae > JAIVJZ01. The sequence goes on from DASZCS010000065.1 coordinate 24,217, forward strand.
CGCGCAGAAGGCGCGCAGCAGATCGGCTTGACCGATCATCTTTTCGAAGAAGAGTTCAGCCACGAGGCCGAAATCGTCCGCGCAGACCTGCTCGACGAGGGCGAGAAGGTGCGCCACAGTCCGGAAAAACTGGCGCGCGTCATCATCGCTTGCTACGAACAGGCGGCGCACGCCGCCGACAGCGCACCGCGCCCCTTTCACAGTCTCGTCTGAACGCTTGAGAACATAATGGACAAACAGCAGCCCCCGACCAATCCGCAGGAAATTCAGCCGCCCCAGACGATGACGCCGACGACAGCAGCACCCAGCGCGCCGCTCGACGTGCTTATCCTCGCCGCGGGCCTGGGCACGCGGATGCACTCGCGCACGGCCAAAGTCCTGCACCAACTCGGAGGCCGCCCCCTCATCGCGCACGTCTGCCACACGGCCGCCGCGCTCGTCAAAGAAGGCCGTCCCATTCACATCGTCGTCGGGCATCAGGCGGAAGAGGTGAAGGCGGCCGTGCGTGAGGAACTAGGCGAAAGCGGCGCGATCTTCATCACGCAGACCGAGCAACGCGGCACGGGCGACGCCGTGATGGCCGCGCGCGACGTGCTCGCCGACGCCAACTCCACCTTGCTCGTGCTCTCCGGCGACGTGCCGCTCGTGCATTACGAGACGCTCGGCGCGCTCGTCCACCAGCATCGCACGCATCGCGGGCGCGGCGCGGCCTGCACGCTGCTCGCCGTCAAACTCGAAGACCCCACGGGCTACGGCCGCATCGTGCGCGACGCCGACGGCCGCTTCGAACGCATCGTCGAGCAACGCGACGCCACGCCGGAAGAACGCCAGATCAAAGAGATCAACGCCGGGATTTACTGTTTCGAGACGCGCTCTCTGTTCGCCGCGCTCACGCGCGTGCAGCCCGCCAACGCGCAGGGCGAATACTACCTGACGGACGTGCCCGCAATACTTCGCGCCGACGGCGAGAACGTCAGCGTCTTCACGCATACGGACGCGCGCGAAGTCTCAGGCATCAACACGCGCGTCGAACTCGCGGAGTTTGAACGACTGCTCCGCCTGCGCACCCTGCGTCGTCTGATGCTCGACAGCGGCGTCACCATCATCGACCCGTCGCACACATACATCTCCGCCGAAGCGCAGATCGGCCACGACACGATCATCTATCCCGGCGTCCACATCGAAGGGCGCACGCAGATCGGCGAGGGCTGCGAGATACGTTCCGGCACGCGCATCGCCAGTTCTCGTATCGGCAGCGGCGTGCAGATCAAAGATCACTCGGTCATCCTCGATTCCGACATCGCCGACAACTGCTCGGTCGGCCCCTTCGCGCACTTACGGATGAACGCGCAACTCGAAGAGCAATCGGCCGTCGGCAACTTCGTCGAGATGAAAAAGTCGCGGCTCGGCCGCAAGTCGAAGGCGATGCACCTGACCTATCTGGGCGACGCGGACGTGGGCGCGCGCACCAACATCGGCGCGGGCACGGTGACGTGCAACTACGACGGCACGAACAAGCACCCGACCGTTATCGAACAGGATGTCAAGATCGGCTCCGACACGATGCTCGTCGCGCCCGTCAGGGTCGGCGCGCGCAGCATCACGGGCGCGGGTTCGGTGGTGACGCGTGATGTCCCGCCCGACACGCTCGTCGCGGGCGTTCCCGCCGTCGTCAAAAAAGACCTCCTCCCCACCGTCGCTCCTTCGACAGCGCCGCCCGCCGAACACGCGCCCGACTCGGCCGAGGAAGAAACGACAAAAGCAGTGACGAGTGATTCGTAAATCGTGAATCGTAAATCGTGAAGAGAAGAAAGCAGTCTCTCTCTTCACGATTTACGATTCACGATTTACGTCTTTTGAAAGGAAAGCAACATGTGTGGCATCGTCGGATATGTGGGTAATAAACAGGTCGTGCCGGTCATCATCGACGGCTTGCGCAAACTCGAATATCGCGGCTACGACTCGGCCGGGATCGCCGTCGTTGACGAGTCGCAGAGTCTGGACATCCGCCGCGCCGAGGGAAAACTCCGTAACCTCGAAGAAGCGATTCGCCTGAAGCCGCTCGACGGCACTTACGGCATCGGCCACACGCGCTGGGCGACGCACGGCCGCCCCACCGAAGAGAACGCGCACCCGCACCGGGATTGCACCGGGCGCGTGGTCGTCGTCCACAACGGCATCATCGAAAACTACCTTCAACTCAAGGAACGACTGCGCGGCCACGACCACAACTTCGTCACTGAAACCGACACGGAAGTGATCGCCCACCTGATCGAAGAATACCTGCGCGAAGAGGACAAGTTGGAAACGGCCGTGCAGCGCGCCGTGCGCGACCTGCGCGGCATCTTCGCGCTCTCGATCATCTCGGTTGACGAGCCGGACTTGATCATCGCCGTGCGTCAGGGGCCGCCCGTCGTCATCGGACTCGGCGACGGCGAGTTCTTCGTCGCCTCAGACATCCCGCCCATCCTCCAGCACACGCGCGACGTGTTCTACCTGGGCGAGCGCGAGATCGCTGTGCTGACGCGCGACGCCGTGCGCGTCACGGATTTCGAGGGCGACCTGCGCGAGCCGCAGCGGCAGCGCATCACCTGGGATCCGATCATGGCGGAGAAGGGCGGCTTCAAGCACTTCATGCTCAAAGAGATTTACGAGCAGCCGCGCGCCGTCCGCGACACGGTGCAGGGGCGCATCTCTCTCGATTCGGGGCGCGTCTATCTCGACGAGATGAACATCACCGAAGAAGAGTTCAAGAGTTTCGACCGCGTGATGATCGCCGCCTGCGGCACTTCATGGCACGCGGGGCTGGCGGGCAAATACATGCTCGAACAGTTTGCGCGCGTGCCCGTCGAAGTCGATTATGCGTCCGAGTTTCGCTATCGCGATCCGGTCATCAACGAACGCACGCTCCTTGTCGTCATCTCGCAATCGGGCGAGACGGCCGACACCATCGCCGCCCTGCGCGAAGCGAAAGAACGCGGCGCGAAGATTCTCTCCATCTGCAACGTGCAGGGTTCAATGATCACGCGCGAGTCGGACGGCACGATCCTGACGCACGCCGGGCCGGAGATCGGCGTCGCTTCGACCAAAGCGTTCACGGCACAGATGATCGCGCTTTACCTGTTCAGTCTCTACCTCGGGCAGTTGCGCGGTGCGCTCTCGCAGGACGAGGCCAAGTATCACGCGCAGGAGTTGGCCGAGCTTCCGGTGAAGATCGAACATCTCTTGAGCGAGTCGGATTCGCTCGAAGAACTGGCGCGCGAGTTTCATCGCTCGACCGATTTTCTCTACCTCGGCCGCGGGATCAATTTCCCCGTCGCGCTCGAAGGCGCGCTCAAGCTCAAAGAGATCTCCTACATCCACGCCGAAGGCTATCCGGCGGGCGAGATGAAGCACGGCCCGAACGCGCTCATCGACGAACGCCTGCCCGTCGTCGTCATCAACACGCGCGAGGAAGGCAACCGCGCTTCAGAATTGCGCTACGAGAAGACCCACTCGAACATCGTCGAAGTCAAAGCGCGCGAAGGACTCGTCCTTTCAGTCCTGACCGAAGGCGACGAGATGTCGGCGGAAGTCTCCGACCACGTCATCGAGATTCCCGCTTCGAGCGATCTGCTGTCGCCCATCCTCGCCATCATCCCGCTGCAACTGCTCGCCTATCACATCGCCGTCCGTCGCGGCTGCGACGTGGATCAACCGCGCAATCTGGCGAAGTCCGTCACGGTCGAATGACACGCGCGCCCGTCTCGCCGAACTGAGAGCGGCAAACAAAACGTAAGAGTTGCAACACGCGCGTCAGGCGAAACAACACGAAACTCTTCTTCGTGCCGTTTCGCCTGATGCGTGTGATTTTACGGCGGGAGAAATCTGCTTTTCATTTCGCGGAAGCTGCAATATATTCTCCGCCACAAATTTGCCGTTGCGGTAGCACGACGCTTCCGCTGACGCTCCGACGGCAACTTCACCGCCCTCGTTCTGAGATTAAGATCAAGCCGAACGCCCGCTGGAATGCCGGAAGAGACGCAGCCCATCGAGAGACAGAGCGCAACGCACGCGCCCGGCGCACGCCGCCGCAGCAGCGCGGGCGAAACGGAACTCGCGCAAATTCTTCTCGACGTGACGAGCGCCGTCGTTTCCAGTCTCAGCCCGCACGACCTGTTGCACGCCGTCTCCAATTGTCTGCGGCAGTTTTTCAGACACGATTTCGCCAGCATCGTGCTCTACGAAGAGGCGGCGGGGCGGCTGCGCTTGCACGCTCTCGACGCGCCGACGCCGGGCAATTTGCTCGCCGAAGGTTCGCCGTTGCCGCTGGAAGGGACGCCTCCCGGCCTCGCCATCAAGACGCGCCGGACGGTGCTGCGCGAACGCATAGACTTGTCGGAGTTCTACGCGCCGCCGATGCGTCTGGTTTACGAAGCCGGAGTGCGCAGCGGCTGCTCCGTCCCGCTCATCTCGCACGAACGCGTGCTCGGTACGATCAACGTCGCCAGCCTGCGCGAGGCCGCCTTCACAAGCGAAGACGCCGAATTGCTCGGGCAGATCGCGAACCCGGTCGCCATCGCCGTCGAAAACGTCCTCAACTTCGAGCACGCAGCGCGGGAAAGCGCACGCGCACGCACGCTTCTCGAAGTCAACAACACGGTCGCCGCCAACCTCAATCTCCCAGACCTGCTGCGCACCACTTCGACCTGTCTGCGCGACTACTTCAAACAGGACTTTGCCGGACTCGCTCTCTTTGACGAAGAGACGCAGCAACTGCGCGTCCACACTCTCGACCTCTCGCTGCCCGACGCTAACCTCTACGAGGGCGCGCCGCTTTCGCTCGACAACACCTTGAACGGGCTAGCCTTCACCACGCGAAAGCCCGTCGTGCGCAGCCCCATCGAAGTGAGGGAAACCTCCTGGCCGATTGCGCGGACGTTCTACGAGCGGCAAGGTCTTAAAGCCTTCTGCTGCGTCCCGCTCATCACGCGCGGGCGCGTGCTCGGCGTCCTGAGTCTTGGGAGCCGTCAGGAAGGCGCGATGGCCGACGAAGATGTGGAGATGTTTCAGCGCATCGCCGATCAGGTTGCCATCGCCATCGAAAACACGCTGAGCTTCGAGCGCGAAGCGAAAGAGCGTGAACGCGCGCAGATCCTTCTCGAAATCAATAACGCCATCGCCACCAGTCTCGACCTCGGCGACCTGTTTCGGGAGTCTGCGGCCTGCCTGCGCAAATACTTCAAACACGACTTCGCCGGTATGGCGCTCTACGATGAGCAGAGCGGCCAACTGCGCGTCCATTCTCTGGATGCGGCGCAAACGTCCGACGCTTACGTCGAAGAAGGCTTCTTGATTCCGTTGGAAGGAACGCCCGCCGGGCGCGCTTACACCTCTCGGCGCACGCTGCTCATACGCAATCTGAGCGCGGCCGAATTTCCCTCTCCGATGGTCGAGCGCGCCATCGCCGCCGGTTTCAGGTCGAGTTGCAATGCGCCGCTCATCGCGCGCGACTTTGCGCTCGGCTCGGTCGTCGTCGCCAGCCACAACGAGGCCGCCTTCAACGAACGCGACGCAGACTTCCTCAGTCACATCGCCAGCCAACTCGCGCTCGCCGTCGAGAACGCCGTGCAGTATCGCCAGATCGAAGAGTTGAAGAACAAACTCGCCAGCGAAAAGCTCTATCTTGAAGAAGAGATCAAGGCCGAGTACAACTTCGCGGAGATCGTCGGCCAGAGCCGCGCGCTCAAAAACGTTCTTGAGCAGTTGAAGACCGTCGCCCCGACCGAATCAGTCGTCCTCATCTGCGGCGAGACGGGGACGGGCAAAGAGTTGATCGCACGCGCCGTCCACGACCTGAGCGCGCGGCGCGAACGCACGATGGTCAAGGTCAACTGCGCGGCCATCCCGACGGGTCTGTTGGAGAGCGAGTTCTTCGGACACGAGCGCGGCGCTTTCACCGGCGCGGTCGCGCAGCGCGCCGGGCGTTTCGAGTTGGCGAACAAAGGCACGCTCTTTCTGGACGAAGTGGGCGAGATTCCTTTGGAGCTACAGCCGAAGCTGTTGCGCGTGCTTCAAGAGCAGGAGTTTGAACGACTCGGCGGCTCGCGCACCATCCGTGTAGATGTTCGCCTCATTGCCGCCACCAACTGCAACCTGCGCGAGATGGTCGCCGAAAAGAAGTTTCGCAGCGATCTCTTCTACCGCCTGAACGTCTTCCCGATCTTCCTGCCGCCGTTGCGCGAGCGTGTGGAAGATATCCCGCTCCTTGCGGGCTACTTCGCACAGAAGCACTCGCGCCGGATGAACAAACGCATCGACGCGATCCCCACGGAGACAATCGAGGCACTGTGCTGCTACCACTGGCCGGGGAACGTCCGCGAATTGGAAAATTTCATCGAGCGCGCAGTGATTCTCACGCGCGGGCACGACCTGCAAGCACCGCTCGCCGAACTGGAATCCCCCGCCTTAACCGTGGAAGAGAGCGTTGGCGTGCACGCTGCCGCGTCGGCGCTCCTCTCGCTTGCAGATGCCGAGCGCGCGCACATCGAAGACGTGCTCCGTCATACGAAAGGCGTAGTCGGCGGTAAAGGCGGCGCGGCCGAAATTCTCGGCCTCCCGATCTCGACGCTGCGCGGTCGCATGAAAAAACTCGGACTGATGTAGCCGCAGCCCGCTCCCGCACCTTCTCCTGTAGCATCTCCCGTACCTTCTGCTGTACCTGCTCCCGTAAAAGTTTTCGCCTCACTTCATCCTTCCACGCTCTGCTCACAAACGCATCGGGACGGACGCCCGCTCGATGCGGTATTTCGCATCCGATGCGGGATGCCGCATCGAATATGCGCTCCGGCGCTCAAGTCTCGACCGCGCGGCGAAGCCCTCACACACAACGCTTCCACAAAGCTCTCAGCACTTTACGTCTCGACGCGAACGCACGGCGCGCGTGTGGCCTCGCGTTTGCCCTTAAGCCGTGCGCAAGGCAAGGGCTTGAGAGAGAACTGAAGAGATGACGACACGCATAACACAACTCGAAGATCACGCCGCCGGGGGGCGGGCGCTGCTTCGCGTCGAAGGCTCTCTGAGCGTGGCAGACGCGGAACTGTTGGAACAGGTCTGCGCCGATTTGAAGGCGCAGACGGGACTAAACGTGACGGTTGACCTCGCCGACATCAGTTTTCTCGACAGCGAAAGCGCCTCGGTGCTCGCGCGCCTCAGACGCGAACAGGCGGTCATGCTGGAAGGCGTTCATTTCTTCATCCAGCAAGTGATCGAGATCGCGGAGAGAGCGAATCAATGAGCGCCGCCGGAGGACGAGCAAGAACGGGGATGCGAAACAAGTATGGCGCAGAAGTCTTGAAAGAAGGGAACAGGTGAAACATGCAACGTCGGATGAAAGACATGCTCAAAATTGCTCGCGCCGCCGCCTTCGTCGTCGCTTGTGTGCTGCCCGCGTCCGTCGCTTACGCGCAAGGGTTCAGCGCAAACGCGAGCGAGTCCTCGAAGTCGCAGACGGCGGAACTGCGCACGGCCTCGAAGTTAGACGAGCGACAGACCCGGGCACGGCCTGAGAACTCTCCGCCCGCCACTTCACATGCGGACGCGCCGCACTACGACGCTCCTGCGCACGCCCCGGCTTCGGTCACAAGGATCGGCGTGCGCGTGAGCGAGCCTTTGCCGCTCACGCTCGAAGATGCTATTCGCATGGCGCTCGAAAACAACAACGAGATAGAGGCCACGCGCATCGACGTGACGGTCGCCGAGCAAGAGTTGAAGGCGGCGCGCGGCGCATACGACGTGCGGCTCACTTCCGAAACCTATTTCGAGCGCAGCACGACGCCGACCGCATCCTTCCTCGGCGGCGCGCGCGGCGGTTCGCTCAAGGCGACAGATGCCACCGGCCGCATCGGCTTCGAGGGACTCAACACGCGCGCGGGCGGCTCGTACAAGTTCGAGTTCACGACGCGCAGGCTCTCTTCAAACAACTTCTTCAACGACCTGAACCCGACCGTCTCGCAAGGCTTCAACTTCAGCTACACGCAGCCTATCCTGCGCGGGCGCAAGACGGACGACACGCGGCGGCGCATCGAGATTGCGAAGAAGAACCTCGGCTTGACCGACGCGCAGTTTCGGCGGCGCGCCACGGAAGTAATCACGAACATCGAGCAGGCTTACTGGGAACTGGCCTACGCGCTCAGAAATTTGCAAATCCAGACGGACGCCGTGCGGCAGGCGCGCGCACAGGCCGAATCCGACCGCCGACAGGTCGAGCGCGGCTTGATCGCTCCCGTCGATCTGCTGGAAGCCGAGACGCAGATCAAGAATTTCGAGCAGAACGTCTATGCGGCGCAAGAATCGGTGGCGCGCGCCGAGAACTCTTTGAAGACGATGCTGGCCGCAGACCGCCGCGCCGAGTTGTGGTCGAAGGCGCTCTTGCCCGTAACGCGCGTTGATTTGGAAGTGCCGCGCGTCTCGCTCGAAGAGGCCGTCGCGTCGGCGCTCGCCAACCGGCTCGAACTGGCGGAACTCAAGACGAACGCCGAGATCAACGGGATCGACCAAAGCTTCTACCGCGACCAAAAGCGACCGCAGGTTGATCTCGTCGCAGACTACAGCAGCAACGCTCTGGCCGGGAGTCTTCGCGACGAACAGAACCCTCTCCTGTCCGGCATCGTCTCGCTGCAAGATCGCGTCAATCAGCTTTCGTCTCTGTCAGGTCTTCCGTTGCTTCCGGCGAACACGTTCGGCGCGAACGGCGAATTGATCGGCGGCTACGGGCAGTCGCTCAAAAATCTACTCGCGCAGAACAACCCGACCGTGAAAGTGGGCGTGCGCATCTCGCTCCCTTTGCGCAATCGTACAGCGCGTGCGAACTACGAGCGCGCGCTCGCGGAAGGTCGCCGCATAGAGAATCGCCGCGCGCGGCAGGAACAATTGATCGAGGCCGAAGTGCGCGACACGTTGCAGGCGATCATCTCGGTCGAAGGGCGTCTGGCCGCCGCCGCAGCGGCACGCGGACAAGCCGAGCAGCAATACGCGAGCGAGCGGCGCAAGTTCCAATCGGGCATGTCCACGGCCTACATGGTTTCGCAGCGGCAGATAGATTTGATCGCCGCGCGCGGGCGCGAGCTACAGGCGCAGACAGACCTCAACAAGACAATCGCAGACTTTCGCCGCGCGACGGGCAGCACGCTACAGACGCACAACGTAGCGCTCAGACAAGGCGAGCCGTCGCGCAAATTTCAGCAGCTACACAACCCGGCGACGCCCGCGCGGGCGTCCGAAACAGTTTCCGAATCCGGCTTCGTGAAGGAGTAACTTATGGTTGCAGCAACATACAAAGAAGCAGGCACAGGCACGGGCGCAAAGACCCACGCGAAGGCGAAGAAAATAATGCGCGCCGCGGTCGTCTTAATCATTCTCGCGCTGGCTGTCGTTCTGGTCTGGCGTTACGTCTTCAGCGTCCCGGCCGTTGCGCCGAACGTCATCAATCTGAGCGGGCGCATAGAGGGCGATGATTCGGTCGTGGCGTCGAAGACCGCAGGGCGTATACGAGAGATCAACGTGCGCGAGGGCGACGAGGTGAAGGCCGGACAGTTGATCGCCGTGCTCGACGACGAGCAGGTGCGTGCGCGCGAAGAACAGGCAAGCAGCAACGCGCGTGCGGCCGAAGCGCGTGTGCGCATAGCCGAGCAACAGATCGCCGTGCTCGAAGCCGAACTCGAACAGAGCAGGTTGGGGACGGAGCAGGCGCGGCTCGACGCAGAAGGGCGCGTCAGGCAGGCAGAGGCGCAGGTTGCTGCCGCCGAAGCCCAACTCGCTCAAGCGGAGTCCGAATACAAGAAGGCGCGCGCCGATGAGGAACGTTACACGTCTCTGGCCGCGACGGGCGACGTGCCGGAGCAGAGCGGCAGCCACGCCCGCTCCGCCTCCGAAGCACAGGCAGCGGCCGTGCGTGCCTCGCGCAAGCAGGTTGACGTGGCGAGCGCCGCGCTCACCTCGGCACGCGCGACGCTCGCCAACCCGGCCATACGCCGCACGGAGGGCACGCGCATACGCCAGCAGATAGCGCAGGCGCAATCGGACATCATCGCCGCGCGTGCCGAGTTGGAACGCGCGCGGGCGCAACTGAGCGAGGCGCAGGCGAACCGGCAAGACTTGCAGATCGTCGCCCCGGTGGACGGCACTGTGGCGACGCGCTCATCCGAGCCGGGCGAAGTAGTCGCAGCGGGAACGCCCGTCGTCACGCTGGTTAATCTTTCGACAGTCTACCTGCGCGGCTTCGTCCCTGAAGGCGAGATCGGTCGCGTGCGCGCGGGGCAGCGCGCCGAAGTCTTTCTCGATTCCGCGCCCGGCCAAGCCATCGAGGCCGTCGTCTCTCGCATTGACCCGGAGGCGTCGTTCACGCCGGAGAACACATACTTCCGCGACGACCGCGTTAAGCAAGTGGTCGGCGTCAAGATAGTGCTGCGCGGCGCGAGGGGTTACGCGAAGCCGGGGATGCCCGCCGACGGCAAAGTGTTTGTCGAGCCGCAAGAGTTGTCCGCGAATCGTAATTGACCGTGCAAGCGAAAGACGGTGGCAAGACTGAACCTGAAGAGGCCGCACGCGAGTTGAAAGTGCAAGGCGAGATGCGGCGTAAAGCAGTGAAGCGATCCGTGAAGTGAAGGAGCGAAGCGATGACAAGCGCGTTGGTGGAACTGTTTGCGGAAGAGACTTTCGATCTTGAATCCCTCGCGCGCGCCGGGTTGCCGGAAACTAAGAGCGAATCGTCGGAAGCGAAGAGCGAGTTGCCGGAGGCGCGTGCGGGCGAGGCATCGCTCGTCGCCATCGAAGTGCGTGGCTTGCGCAAGTCTTACGGCACGCTCGAAGCCGTCAAGGGTGTCAGTCTTGAAATAAGGGCGGGCGAAATCTTCGGCCTCATCGGGCCGGACGGCGCGGGCAAAACTTCCGTCTTCCAAATTCTCGGTGGCGTGATGGCCGCGACCGAAGGCACGGCCGAGATGTACGGCGTGAGCGCACGCGATGCGCGCCCCTTCGTCGGCTACCTGACGCAAACTTTCAGTCTCTATCAAGACATGACGGTCGCCGAAAATTTGCACTACATCGGCGAACTACGCAGGCTCGGCCGCACGGAGATCGAAGAACGCGGCGAGCACTACTTGAGCATGTTCGACATGGCGCGTTTCAAGGACAGGCTGGCGGGAAGTCTGTCGGGCGGCATGAAGCAGAAGCTGGCGCTCGCCTGCGCGCTCGTCGCGGAGCCGAGGATTCTGCTTCTTGACGAACCGACGACGGGCGTTGACCCCGTCTCGCGCCGCGAGTTCTGGGACACGCTCGTACACCTTTCGGGACAGGGCATGACCATCGTGGTCGCCACTCCTTACCTTGACGAGGCCGAACGCTGCACGCGCGTCGCGTTGATGTTCGACGGTCTGGTTCAACAGACGGGCACGCCCGCAGAGATCAGGCGCGGCCTCGGCCTCGAACGTCTCGAAGTTCACGCTTCAGACCTCGGCCGCGCCGAAGACGTGCTCGCTTCGACCGGAGGGATCGACGACGTGCAGCGCTTCGGCGACCGGCTCGACCTGATGGTGGCCGACCCCGCGCGCGGCGAAACTCTAACGCGTGCGGCGCTTCGGCGTGCCGGGCTTGAGATGCGCGCCGTGCGCCACACCGCGCCGACGCTTGAGAACGCTTTCGTCAGTATCTTGCGCGCGAGCGGCCTTGCGGCGGCGACGCCGGAGTTCCCGCGCCGTCGCCGTTTCCGCGAGCGACCGGCCGACGCAGTCGCCATCGGCGCACACGCTTTGCACAAACGCTTCGGCAGTTTCCATGCCGTCAAGGACGTGAACATCGAAGTGAAGTACGGAGAAATCTACGGACTGCTCGGCGCGAACGGGGCGGGGAAGACGACGACGATCAAGATACTGTGCGGGCTGTTGCAACCTTCGAGCGGCGAGATGGAACTGGCGGGCGAGCGCGGCAGTTTGCGTTCCGGCTTCGTGCGCCAGCGGCTCGGCTATATGTCGCAAAAGTTCTCTCTCTACGACGACCTGACGATTGAGGAAAACCTGGACTTCTTCGCGGGCGTCTACGGTGTCCCGCGCGAGGAGCGCGAAGAAAAGAAACGTTGGGTGCTTTCGGTCTCCGGCCTCGAAGGCCGAGGGCACATGCTCACGGCCAGCTTGCCCGGCGGTTGGAAGCAGCGCGTGGCCTTCGGCGCGGCCGTGATGCACGAGCCGTCCGTGCTCTTTTTAGACGAGCCGACTTCCGGCGTTGACCCGCTCGCGCGTCGCGCCTTCTGGAAGATGATCAATTCGTTCGCAGATCGCGGCGTCGCTGTCCTCGTCACGACGCACTATCTGGAAGAGGCCGAACAGTGTAATCGTCTCGGCTTCATGGTGGCTGGCGAACTGGTCGCGCAAGGCACGCCGAGCGGCATCAAGGCCGAGCAGGGCGGCCATCTGCTCGAACTCGTCACAGACCGCCCGCAGGCCGCCGCAGACCTGCTCAAAGAGACTTTGGAACGCTGGCGCGTCTCTCTCTTCGGCGAACGCCTCCACGTCATCGTCGAAGAAGACGCGCGGACAGGCATCGACAACATCACGCGCAGGCTCGGCGCGGCAGGCATCCAAGTGCTCAAAGCGCACGAAGAATCCTACTCGCTCGAAGACGTTTTCATCGCCGTCGTGGAGAAGGCAAAGAACCTGTCAAAAGAAGCTGTTAGCCATTAGCTGTTATCTGTCTTCCGCTGGCTGACAGCTAACAGCTTCACTAACAAGTTTCAGTTCCGGTCTTTGGTTTCGCTAACAGCTAACAGCTAACAGCTACTACTATGAAACGAATCATCGCACAGACACGCAAAGAGTTGACGCAGACGTTCCGCGACCGGATGACGCTGACGTTGGCGCTGGTGCTGCCGCTCGCGCAGATGTGGTTGATCGGCGCGGCCGTCTCGCTGTCGGTCTCAGACCTGCGAATCGTCGTCCGCGACGTAGACCAGTCGCCGCTGTCGCGCCGTTACGCCGAAGCGCTGCGCGCGTCGCTCACCTTTCAAGTCGTCTCGCTGCCCGCCGACGAACAGCCCGAACGCGCGCTCGACGACGGCCGAGCGCATGCGGCAATCGTCATCCCGCGCAACTTCGACCGCGACCTGCGGCGCGGGGCGGGCGCGGAGGTGCAATGGCTGCTCGACGGCGCGGACGCCAACACGGCAACCAACATGCGCAACCACGCGAACACCATCACGCAGGCTTTCAACGCGCAGTTCGCGCCCACAGGCAAACAGGCGGCCGTCTCGGCCAAAGAGCGTTTCTGGTTCAACCCCGGCCGAGACTCAGACCAGTTCGTCGGCCCCGGCATCTTCGCAGTAGGCTTGGCGCTCTTTCCGCCGCTCCTGGCCGCGCTCGCCGTCTCGCGCGAAGGCGAGCAGAAGACGATCCTGCAAGTTTACGTGTCGAGCATCACGGCGTTTGAATACTTGTCGGGGAAGATTTTCGCGTTCCTGATCATCGCCGCGGCCGAGTGGGCTTTGACGCTCGTGCTCGCCGTCCTGCTCTTCGGTTTGTGGTTCAAGGGCGACCCGACGCCGTTCCTCTTGAGTTCGTTTCTCTTCCTCTTTTGCAGCGTCGCGTTCGGCGCGATGATCGGCGCGCGCATACCCGACCGCGCCGCCGCTATTCAGGCGATCCAGAACACCTGCTTTCTGCTTTCGTACCTGCTGTCGGGCTTCATCTTCCCCGTCTCGAACATCCCTGCGGGCGTGCGCTGGGTCTCTTACCTGATCCCGGCGCGTTACTACATAGAGGTGGCGCGCGACGCCTTCGTGCGCGGCGGCGGCTGGCCTGCGGTGTGGACTGTTCCCCTAGCGCTCGCGGCTTTGAGCGCGGTCTTCTTCGCGTCGGCTTGGGCCAGAATGCGACACATGCAAGTGGAGGCTTGAAACATGAGACTGCTCGGATTGCTCGCCAGCAAACGCTTCTGGCCGCTCTTTATGAAAGAACTGCGGCAGATCAAGCGCAACCGCAAGCTCGTCGTGATGCTCATTATGCCGCCGACGGTCAATCTCATCCTGCTCGGATTCGCGATGAACTCTGAGGTGAAGAACGTGCAACTCGGCGTAGTTGACGAGAGCCGCACGGCCGCGAGCCGCGAACTTGTGTCTGCGTTCGTCGAGAGCGGAGCATTTCAGATCGCAGGGCGCTTCGAGTCGAGCGAGGCGCTCGGTCGCGCGCTCAGCGCCGGACAGTTGGACGCCGGACTCGTCGTGCCGCAAGACTTCGCGCGTTTGCGTGCGCGCGGGCAGACGGCCGAAGTGCAAATCATCGTAGATAGCGTCAACTCGAACCGTGCGGGGATCGCGGGCGGTTACGCAGCGCGCATCGTCGCCGCGCTGAATACGAAACTCACGGCAGCAGGCGGCGCGCCGTTCAACGTTAGCACGCGGGAGGCGGGCGCGGGACGCGCCGGGGCAGAGCCGCGCGTGGCCGTGCTCTACAATCCGGGCTTGCGCACATCTTGGTTTATCGTGACGGGGACGATTGGGATACTGATGGTCTTGATCGGCTCGCTGGTGGCGTCCGCTTCGATGGTCAACGAGAAGGAGAGCGGCACTATCGAACAGTTGTTGATGACCCCGGCGGGCAGCACGGAGATCATTGCGGCGAAGGTCGCGCCAATCATGTTGCTGCTGTCGGCTGACATCATGGTGGCCGTCATCGTCGTGCGCTTGGTCTTCGGCGTGCCGCTGCGCGGGAGCCTCACGCTTCTGTATTTCGCGGGGATGCTGTGCGTGCTCGCGGGGATCGGCATCGGGACGTTCATCGCCACCTTCACGCGTTCGCAGACGCAGGCGCAACTGATGAGCTTCTTCGTCAACCCACCCGTCTCGATGTTGTCGGGCGCGACCACGCCCATCGAAGGGATGCCACAGTGGTTGCAGCAAGTCTCTTACGTCAACCCCGTGCGCCACTTCTCGACCATCGCGCGCGGCGTGCTGCTCAAGGGCGTGGGGCTGGACGTTCTCTACCCGAACCTGCTGGCGCTCGCAGCCTTTGCCTTCATCATCGTCGGAGCGAGCGTGTGGCGCTTCCGCAAACAACTCAGCTAAGGCCGCGAGCGGCGTGCGTCTAACGCGCGGCCTTGATGTCGTAAGCCCAGAGCGTGGTCAGGTCGCGTATGTAGAGTCTGCCGTTGGCGATGACCGGATAAGCGAACGCTCCTTCGGGAAACGGCCCGGCCTGTTTCTTCTTCGGCTGGTTGGGCGGCGTGAAGCGTCCACGCTCGCGGTAGCCTTCGGGCGTCGCTTCCACGAGCGCCATCTCGCCGTTCATGCCGTGAAGGAATAAGAGCCCGTCGGCCGAAGCTATCGAAGACCAGCCGAGACCGTCGGCCTGCCATTTTATCTTCCCCGTCGTGAACTCGGCCGCGACCAGTTTCGATCCCGCTTCCGTGCCGTAGATGTGATCGCCGACGACGACCGCGCCGCCGATGCCGTTCGGAAGTCCGCGCACGAAGTAGACCTGCTCGGCGGCAACTCCGCCCGCCTCCGGTTTGAAACGGACGAGGCCGCCGCCGACGCCGAGGGCTCCGCAGTAGACGTAGCCCGCGTGCGCGACCGGCGTGAAGTATTGCGCCGGGCCTTTGGCGACATCCTTGTAGCGCCAGAGGAACTGGCCTGTCTTCGCGTCAACACCGACCAAGCCCTTGGGCATTAACTGCACGTACTGCCTGCGCCCGCCGCCCTCGACGGCAATCGCCGAGGCGTAACCCGCAGGCCCGCCATCGGGAATCGCAGACTTCCAGACGACCGCGCCCGTCCGTTTGTTGAACGCCGCCATCGTCGCCTGCGCGCCGCCCGGAGTGACGACAACCATGTCGCCGTCAACCAGAGGCGATTCCGCATAAGCCCACTCGCCCGGCTGTCCGCCAAGCTCCTGACGAATGTTCTTCGACCAACGAATCTTGCCGCTCCTGGCTTCGAGGCAGGCAAGGTCGCCGTCGGATCCGAGCGCGTAGATGAAGTCTCCGTCAACCGTCGGAGTCGAGCGCGCCTTCGGGTAGGGCGGGTTCTGATTCGGGTTGCCGACGTTGCCGACGCGCGTTGTCCAGATGACTTTGCCGTCCTTCGTCGAGAGAGCCTGAACGAACTCGTTGTCCATGCCGCGATTGCTCATCAGGTAGATGCGCTCCCGGACGACCACCGGCGTCGAATAGCCGTCTCCGATGTCGTTCACTTGCCAGACGAGTTTCGGCCCTCCCGTCGGCCACTGTCTGAGGAGGCCGCTCTCGCGCGATGTGCCGTTGCGCTCCGGGCCTCGCCATTGAGGCCAGTCGGAAGTCGGCGCAGCCGTCTCGGCAGACGGCGGAACAGGCACGGCTGAGAAGCAGAAACAGAACGCTACAGCGACGATGGTGAGTAAACGCGACTTCATAGTCTTCTCCTTCCGGCTAACTGAATTGCTTGCGGGTTGATTCAAGACGATTCATTCATAGCGCAAGGCCACGAGCGGATCGACGCGTGCGGCGCGCCGCGCGGGGATGTAGCAGGCCAGCAGGGCGACGACGACGATTAAAACCACCACGCCGAGGTACGTGACGAGATCGGTCGTGCCGACGCCGTACAACAAGCCCGCCAACACGCGCGTCAGGGCGAACGCGCCGAGCAGCCCAAGTCCGACGCCGACGAGTGCCATGCGCATCCCCTGCGAGACGACCATCCGCAACACGTCGCGGACTTGCGCGCCGAGCGCCATGCGGATTCCGATCTCGCGCGTGCGTTGCGAGACGGCATAGGTCATCACGCTGTACAGCCCCATCGCCGCCAGCACGAGCGCCAGCACTCCGAACGTCGAGGCCATCGCCGCCGCCACGCGCGGCGCCCAATAGGCGAGCGAAAGATTCTCTTTCGCCGTCATCACGCCGACGACCGGCAGGCGTGCATCGAGTTGCGCGATCTCGCGGCGCACGCCGTCCACCACGCCCTGTAAGTCGCCCGCCGACTCTGCGCTCACAAGCAGAGTCACGGATGTACGCGGGTGCTGGTAGACGGGCAGGTACAGGTAGATTTGTCGGTCTTCATAGAGAGAGTGATAGCGTGCGTCTTTGGCGATGCCGACGATCTCCATGAACGGCGCTGCTCCCTGCGCGAAGCGAAAGCGTTTCCCCAGAGCATTCTCAGGGCTTCCGTAAAAGCGGCGCGCAAATTCCTGATTGACGATGACGACGGGCGGCGCATTCGTGTCGTCGCGCTCCGTGAAGTCGCGGCCGAGCACGAGCGGCGTTTGAAGCGTCTCAAAGTACTTCGGCGTGACGATGCTGCAATCGGAGATGACGCCCTGATTCGGCGGCGGATCAAGTTCGCCTTCCTTCACGATGGGGCCACGCGAGAGACGCGCGACCGCGAGCGGCATTTCGTTGGCGAGCGCCGCCGTGCGCACGCCCGGTTGCGCCTCGATGCGGCGCAGGAGTTCGGGGAAAAACCGTTTGGTGGCTTCGCTCTGGTCGTAGGCCAGCAGACTCGGATTGATCATCATCGTGATGAGATTCTCGGCCTGAAAGCCGGGATCGGTTTTGAGCGTCTGGCCGAGACTGCGTATGAAGAGTCCTGCGCAGATCAGTATGATGATGGAGATCGTGACTTGCGCCACCACGAGCGCGCCGCGCAGATTCCAGCGACGACGTTTGCCGGATGCCTTCGTCGCCAGGCCTTTGATGACGGCGACCAGATCGGCACGCGAAGCCAGCAACGCCGGAGCGAGGCCGAAGACCACGCCGGTCAACAGCGAAACCAGAAGCATCCATTTCAGGACGTAACTGTCCGGCGCGAGGTCAAGCCCGACCGGGTAGGGAACCGGCGGGAAAGTCACCAGAATTGCGCCCGAAGCCGAATACGCGAAGACCCACCCGAGCGCGCCGCCGACGAGTGACAGCAACACGCTCTCCGTCAGTAGTTGACGCACGATGCGCCCGCGGCTCGCGCCGATCGCCAGCCGAATCCCGATCTCGCGTGCGCGTGCGGCCGCGCGTGCCAGCATCAGATTCGCCACGTTCGCGCAGGCCAGCAGCAAGACCAGACCTGAAACACACAGGGCCAGAAAGCCGCCGTACCTCATCACTTTGGTCGCATCTTCGTATCGCCCGTCGAGTTCCGTCTTGAGTTGAATTTTGGTGTCGGCCATTTCGCGCGGATACGTTCGCGCCAAGCCTGCGACCACCAAGTTCAAATCTGTCTCGGCCTGCGCCAAAGTCACGCCGGGTTTCAAACGGCCGTACAGGTTGAACAGGGCATAGCCGCGTTCGGTCTGCCACTCTGCGCGGCGGCCGAATTTCTGCGACATCATCAGGGGCGTCCAGAACGCCTTGCGTAGATAGAAGGCCGAGCCGAGAAACGACTCGGGCATGACGCCGACGACGGTGAACGGCTGACCGTTCAAGTGGATCGTTTTGCCCACAATCCCGGCGTCCGCGTTGTAGCGACGTTCCCACAGCGAATGGCTGATGACCGTTACAGGATGCGTGTTCGGAGTGCGGTCTTCTTCCGGCAAAAAGGTGCGCCCCAGAGCGGGCTTGACGCCCATCACGTCGAAATAATTGCCGCTGACGAGTTCGCCCCAGACCACCTCCGCGCGCTCGCCTTCGCCCGCCTTCAGGCTTTCGCCGGAACTGATCCCGGCCGAAGTCTCAGACCACGCGCAGAGGTCGGAAAAACTTTTGTTTTGCTCGCGCAAGTCTAAATAGTTTGCATAGGAAAACAGCCCCCAGACTTGCGCGTCCGTTTTTCTGCCCCAATGAACATCCAGCAATTCCTCCGGCTTGTCCACCGCGAGCGGACGCAGGATGAAGCCGTTCACCGTGCTCAAAATGGCGGTGTTCACGCCGATCCCCAAGGCCAGCGCCAGCACTGCCACGGCCGTAAAGCCGAATTGCTTCGCCAGTATCCGCACGCCGTAGCGCAAGTCCTGTAGCATGTCGGCCAGCCAGCGCGTCCCGCGCGCATCGCGGCACTTCTCCTTCACCTGTTCCGTCCCGCCAAGCGCGAGTGTGGCCTGTCGACGCGCTTCCTCGGGGCTGAAGCCTTCGGCGACGAGGTCGCTCGTGTGCAGTTCCAGATGGAAGCGTAGTTCCTTTTCCAGTTCCTCTTCACACTTCCCGCGCCGAAACAGGCGATGCCACAAAGTCATCACGCGCTCCCTTCAGACGTTCTCAGGATTCGGACATTCTCAGGATCAGGCCGACGGCTTCGGCCAGCCGCTCCCAACCGGCGGCTTCGGTTTCGAGTTGCGCACGCCCTTTTCGCGTCAGTCGATAAAACTTGGCCTCGCGCCCCGTCTCGGTCTGTTGCCAGTCGGCCGCCAGCAGACCGCGATTTTCCAGCCTGTGCAGCGCCGGATAGAGCGAGCCTTGCGGAACTTGCACCACGCCGCGCGACGCCTGTTCGAGACGCTGCGCAATCGCATATCCATGCACCGCGCCGAGCGCGACGACTTTCAAGATCAACAGATCAAGCGTGCCCTGCGGGAGCGCGGATTTCGTTTCGGTCATTAGTCCTTCTTTACCTCCGTCTTCTACATATTAGACCGGTACGTGTAGAAGGGCAAGGTATATGTTTTAAGAGAACGATTGAAGGCTTCAAGAAGTTGCAACGCAATTACGAAATTTGAAACAACGCGTGGAAGCGGAAAGACCTGCATGTCGGGCGAGACTTTTGGGAGGAACTTTTGAGCGGTGCGCGAGAGCTTCCGAGCAGGCGGCCGAGAAGCCGCGGGCTGCGATATTGAAACAAAGAGGGGCGAGAGATATTAACTCTCGCCCCTCTTCGTGCGCGCTTTGCTGTGTGAGTGCCGGGCGCGTCTCGCCGGGGTGTGACTGGTCGTGTCGCTTATTCGGTGTCTGTTCCGGCGGCCTTCGACTTTTCGCCGTTGGAGGCGACTTGCCGCATCAGCTTGGCGCGGCGCTCGGCTTCGTCGGCGCGTTTGATGAAAGATTCGGCGGCGTGGCCGTTGTGGCCTTCGCCAAGGTGTTCGGCCATGTGGCGCATGAACAGTTCGCCCTCCTCGTAGGCGCGGATGGCGTTCCAGATCGCGTCGTCCATCTTCTCGCCGATGTCCGACATGAGACTTTCGACGGAGTAGGCGTGGCCTGTGTGACAACGAAAGCGGAAAAGCGTGCCCTCTTTCATTTGCAGCAGGACGCCGTGACATTCGGGGCAGGCGTAGTTCGACGGCTCGCCGAGCGTGAGCACGCCCGCGTCGAGAGCCTGCTGCTCCTTGGCGATGTTGACCTCGATCTCCACATCTTTCGGCACTTGAAACGCTCCTTCCTCTTCCACCGTCTCCTGCGACAGGCGCACCAGTAGCGGCGCGATCTCTGTGAGCGGGAGACAATAATCAACCTTGACGTGATTCAACGCGTTAAGCGGCATGAAGGGGACGAGCGCGTCGTTCGGGTCTTGCACGACGGCCGTGCCGCCGAGTTGTTTGATAGTCCAGAGTCCGGCCGTCCCGTCGTCCAGATAGCCCGTCATGATGACGCCGACGACGCGCGGCCCGTAGGTTTGCGCCGCCGAACGAAAGAGCGGATCGATGGCGGGACGAAAACGGTTCTCCCTCGGCCCGCGGGTGACGCGCATCGTGCCCGGTTCGACGACGAGGTGACGGTCGGGCGGCGCGACGTAGATTTTGCCCGGCCGGATGCGCTCGCCGTCCGTCGCGTTCAAGGCGGGAAGCGTGCCGACGCGGTTGAGTATTTCGGGCAGCATCCCCGGCGATCCGGGCGAGGTGTGCAGCACGACGAAGATTGAGGCCGCTAAATCCGCGGGCAGCCTGCCGACCAGTACGCGCAACGCTTCGATGCCGCCTGCCGAAGCCCCAATCACGATGATGTCTTTCGGCATGAAACGCTCCACGTCCCTTCACCGGGGACGGATTTAACGAATACGGCGAAACGAGAAACTGAAAATAGAGTACCCTTATATCACACGCGGCGACGAAATCCCCGAAGATTCAGGGCTGGTGCTATACGCGCGAAGGAGAATTAGATTAGACTTTCGTTGCAAACTTATCCTCCGCCGGTTGCGCGGACGACAATCTCGATTCACTCAAACGGTAGTGCGGCAACTGTTCGAGCCACCGTTGTGAGTGCGTTTTGAATGTAAGTAACGATGCCTCGAAAGGTTGACGCGAAGAATTCCGACATGAGCGAAACTTTCAATCAAGACTTGTTCGACATGGAGGCGACGGAGCCTGACGCGGACGGGAATTTTCTGGTCGTCGGTCTCGGCGCATCCGCGGGCGGCATACACGCGCTCAGAGATTTCTTCGCCAACGTGCCCGCCACGAGCGGCATGGCCTACGTCGCCATCCTGCACCTGTCGCCGGATCACGATAGCCAACTGGCGTCCGTGCTTCAGAGCACGGCACAGATTCCGGTCACGCAGGTCGAAGATCACGTCCGCGTCGAACCGAATCACGTCTACGTCGTCCCGCCGAACAAAAGTCTGGAGATCAAAGACGGCCACCTCGAAATCTCGCAGATCGTGACGAGCGAGGTGCGGCGCGCGCCCGTCGATATCTTCTTTCGCACGCTCGCCCAGTCGCACGGCACGCGCGCCGTCTCGGTTGTCCTGTCGGGGACGGGCGCGAACGGGTCGATGGGCATGAAGCGCGTCAAGGAGATGGGCGGCATCTGCATCGTGCAAGACCCGGAGGAAGCCGAGTACGACGACATGCCGCGCCACTCGCTGGCGACCGGGCTGGTTGATTACGTGTTGCCGGTCGCGGAGATTCCCGCACAGATCATCGCTTACCGCGAGCAGCTTAAATTGCTGCACAACTCCGTGGCGCGCCGGCAGGCGGACGAGCCGGACGCGGCCGCCCTGCGCAGCATCTTCACGCAACTACGCAAGAGCACCGGGCACGACTTCTCAAACTACAAACGCGCAACCGTCCTGCGCCGCATCGCGCGCCGCATGGGCGTCCAAGAGTTGCCGAGCCTCGCCGCCTACGCGCAGTTCTTGCAGGCGCGTCCCGCGGAGGTCAACGCGCTCCTGAAAGATCTGCTCATCAGCGTGACGAACTTCTTCCGCGACCCAGAGGCGTTCGCGGCCCTTGAGCGCGACGTGATCCCGAAGCTGTTCGAGGGGAAGACCGGGGACGATCAGGTGAGGGTCTGGGTGGCGGGCTGCGCCACGGGCGAAGAAGCCTATTCGTTGACGATGCTGCTCTCCGACTACAGTGCGAATTTACCCAGCCCGCCGCAGATACAGGTCTTTGCGACCGACATCGACGAGGCGGCCATCGCCACGGCGCGCGACGGTTACTACACCTTGAACGACGCGGCCGACGTGCCGCCCGAACGTTTGAGCCGCTACTTCCTGAAGGAAGGCGATGAAGGCTACCGCGTGCGGCGCGAGGTCAGAGAGCGCGTTCTCTTCGCCGTGCATAATGTCATCAAAGACCCGCCGTTCGCGCACCTCCATCTGGCAACGTGCCGCAACCTGCTGATCTATCTCAACCGCACGGCGCAGCGGCGCGTGATGAACCTGATGCACTTCGCCTTGAAACCCGGCGGCTACCTGATGCTCGGCGCGGCGGAAACCACCGACGGCGCGACCGATCTCTACACGGTCGTGGATAAGGAGAATCGCATCTATCAGGGGCGTGCCGTCGAGGCGCGATCCGTTTTTCCCGTCCCCGACGCTTCGGCCATGACGGGTTTCCGAAAACTGCCCGAAAGAGGGGTCTTCCCGGAATTTCAAACGCTGCGCCGCGTCTCCTACGGGGAACTGCACCAGCGTCTGCTTGAGCGATACGCCCCGCCCTCGGTCGTCGTCAACGAAGATTACGACATCATGCACATGTCCGAGAGCGTCGGCCGTTACATGGAGATCAAAGGCGGCGAGCCGTCAACCAACCTGATCGCGCTCGTCCGCCCCGAACTGCGTCTGGAACTGCGCGGCGCTCTGTATCAGGCCGCGCAGAAGAAGACGGATATCGAGTCGGGCGTCGTCTCCGTGCGCCTCGGCGACGAGGAGAAAAACCTGTACGTCATCGTCAGGCCGGTCTTGAGTCAGGAGGACAAGGCGGGCAGCTTTTACCTCGTCCTGTTCGATGAGACGCGCGAAGCGACCGCCGCCGAGCAGCGACGAGCGAACATCGTCAGCAGCGACGACGAACCTTTGGCGCGGCGGCTTGAAGAGGAGTTGCTGGAAGTCAGGGCGGAACTGAACGCCACCATCGAGCAGCACGAACTACAGCGGGAGGAACTGAAAGCCTCCAACGAAGAGTTGCAGGCGATGAACGAGGAATTGCGTTCGGCGGCCGAGGAATTGGAGACTTCAAAAGAGGAGTTGCAGTCGATCAACGAGGAACTCACGACCGTCAATCAGGAGTTGAAGGTCAAGATCGAGGAGTTGGGTCATACCAACGACGATTTCAGGAACCTGATCAACTCGACACAGATCGGCACGGTCTTCCTCGACCGTGATTTATGCGTCAAACTCTTCACGCCGCGCGCCCGCGACATCTTCAACCTCATCCCCGCCGACGTGGGGCGTCAACTGTCGGACATCACGAGCAACCTTGAAGACGAACATTTGATCGCGGACGCCGCGCAGGTGCTAGACACGCTGCAATCCGTCGAGCGCACTGTGAGGACGAAGGACGACCGCGCGTTCCTGATGCAGCTTGCGCCCTACCGCACGATGGCAGACAGCATCAAAGGCGTCGTCGCCAACTTCATGGACATCACCGAGCGCGACCGCGCCGAGGAAGCCGTGCGGCAGAGCGAGGAACAGTTTCGGCGCGCGCTTGAGGAAGCGCCGATCCCGGTCATCATGCACGCCGAAGACGGCGAAGTGTTACAGATCAGCCGCACGTGGACGGAACTGACCGGCTACACGCCGGAAGACGTGCCGACCTTCGACGCCTGGCTGACGCGCGCCTACGGCGAGGGCGCGGACGCGGTGCGCCAACACGTCCGCGAATTATTCAAAGGCGAGCGGCGCACGCTCAACGTCGAATTTCCCGTCCGCACGCGCGACGGCTCGCTCAGGCATTGGAGTTTCAGCGCTTCTTCGCCGGGCACGCTCAGAGACAGACGCCGCTTCATCGTCGGCATGGCCGTCGACATCACCGAGCGCAAACGCGCGATAGAAGAGTTGTACGAATCGGGCGAGCGCATCCGCGCCATGTTCGAGCAGGCCAGCATCGGCGTGGTGCAAGTTGGCGTTGACGGGGAACTCCTGATGCCGAACGAAGGCTTTTGCCGGATGATCGGCTACACGGAGGCGGAGACGCGCGGCCTCGACACGAGCCAGATCACGCACCCGGAGGATTACGAAGTGGAGGCCGAGTTAATCCGGCAACTGCGCGGCGGCGAAATCCCCGGCTACTCGCTCAATAAACGCTACATACACAAAGACGGCCGGATCGTATGGGGCAGGATAACGGCGACGGTCGTGCGCAGGACTGCGC
>DASZCS010000066.1:0-15426 GCA_035942855.1 Pyrinomonadaceae bacterium
TTTCTGGAAAGAGGCATTGAAGGGAGCGACGCCGGGACGAAACTCAGCGCCACGGTGTTCGGCATGGCAACTCGTGCACCCGATTCCTGCTGCCTTGTGCTGCTCTGTCACAGTCGCCGTAAACGCGTCTGTCTGATGACAGGAAGCGCAGTTGGTTTCGACGCTTTGACCGCGCGTGTGGCAGGTGGTGCAGGAGTTGGCGTTCGGCTCGCGTGCGATGGCGGGCGTGAGACTAAAAGCGTTGCGCGCGTGCGCGTTCGAGATCGGCGCGGGCGAGAAGGCCGAAAGACCTCTGCCTGCGAGCGCCAGCACGAACAGGCCGACGGCTACCACTACGCACCAGACGATCAGAGTGTAAGGCCAGGGGCGCGCGAGGTCTGTCGTCGGCTGCCACTTGTAGCGCGCTTTGCCGACGCGCTCCGGCGCGGTCGTCTGCAAGGGTGAAGGGTGCGTCGCGGCGGCGGCCTTTTCGCGTGTGCGCTTCGCCCAGAAGATTCTGAGCGCATCAGCGACCGCTTGCGCGCTCGCTCCCGCTTCCGTACCAGCTTCCTGTGTGGCGCTCGCAGCAGCCGAAGCGGCCCTGGCGGCGCTGTCGTCCACGCTCAACTTCACGCTGACGCGGAGCGTCTGTTCGTCCTCCAACTCGAAGCCCAGATCGAAAGGCCCGATCTGCGCCACGGCTCCGTCTGAGAGCGCGGCCAACTCGTCCGTGCGCAGCAAACGCCCGTTCAGATAGGTGGTGTTCGAGGGGCTGAGGTCGATGAGATAGAAGCGCGAGGACGATTGGTCGAGCGGGTCGCGGAAACGGCTGATGCCTGCGTGCAGCGGCGACACCTTCGGCTTATTCAAGATCAACTTACCGTCGGACGATCCGGTCGCCAACTGGTCCGGCGGGTTGCAGATGAGCAACACTTCGCTTTCGTACTCGACCACGGTGGTCGCCTTGTCGCCTTCGACGCGCGTGATACGGAAGCGACTGGTGACGAGCAGGCGCGAGACCTCGATGCGCAGCGCGGCGTCGGCGACGTGTTTGAGTTCCAGAACGTAAGGGCCGATCTGCACGATGTCGCCCCCGGCCAGCGCGACCGGCTCGTTGTAGGCCGCCTCGCGTTGGTTGACG
This sequence comes from Pyrinomonadaceae bacterium, assembly GCA_035942855.1. Classification (GTDB taxonomy): domain Bacteria; phylum Acidobacteriota; class Blastocatellia; order Pyrinomonadales; family Pyrinomonadaceae; genus JAIVJZ01. Next base: position 1,121 of record DASZCS010000066.1, read on the forward strand.
AGCGTGACGTGCGCCGGGTCAACGTCCGTGAGGTAAAAGTCTTCGCCGTCCCACTCAATGCCTGCGTGTCGCTCGGAGATGGCGAAGTGTTCGCCGAGGCGCAGGTCGCATTCGGCGTGGCTGCCGATCACGATCCGCCGGGCGTGCAGAGTGTCCTCGCGCCGCCTGTCCTCGTCGCTCGTGCGGCCGTGCAAGTCTCCGCTCAAAATGTAAGTGGCGCGTTGTTCGTTCATTTTCAGTAGACCGCGAAGAAGATCACTTGCACGATATGCACGACGAGGAGCACGAGCATCAGCACTGTGAAGGCGACGTGCGGCGCGACCCAGAGCCTCAGCAGACGGTGCAGGTAGATCAGTGCTTCGACGCGGCGCGTGGTGGCCGCCGCCTCGACCGCCTTGATCAGTTGAGCGCGCGTCGCCCGATCCAGCTTCAGACGCGTCGCCCTCTCGTCGAACTCCTCGCGCGCGTGCGCCTGCAACTCGGTCAGAGACTCCTGCCGTAAAAACTGACGCCACAGGTAACGCATCGTGAAGAAGTGTGGGCGCACGTGTTCTTCGACGAGCGGCCGCAAGCGTTCGTCGCTCAGGTCGAATGCCTTTAGCTCCGCGTGCAGTTCGTCGCGGCGCGCGCGCAGGTCTTCGACGAGGAGCGGCTGCCCCTCGATGCGTGTCAGGATGCGCGGCGCGATCTTGTAGCAGGCGAAGCCGAAGAGACCCGACAGGATGACGAGATCGAAAGAGATCATCAGCGCCGACGTGACGAGACTGCCCGAACGTCGCCCGCCGTGCACCAGAAGGACGAGCGCACCGAGCACGCTGAAATAGACGTGAGCCAGCAGCCAGTAGCGCAAAGGCGCGACGCGTCGGCGGTAGATCTGTTTGCGCACGAGGTAGGCGACCGCCGCGACTATTGCCGCAAGGCCGACGAAACCCGTCAGCCAGCGCAGCGTCCAGATTGTGCCGGGCAAAGGCGTGTTCAGACCGTAGCGCGCGGCCGCCCAGAGGCTCGCGCCCCCTGCGGCGAGCGCGGCGAGGATGCCGAAGGCGTGCCAGAGAAGCGCGGGCGTGTCGCGCCGGTGTATGTTGCGGCCGATGGCGTGCGTCTGGTCTACATAGATCGTGCCGATGACGTGCCTGACTTCGCTGAAATACTCGCGCGGGTTGACGCGCACGAGCGCGCCCGTCGGGCAGTTCTCTTCACACGAGTAGACGTTACGGCGTCGCCGACGCAGACGCTTCGACGGATGCCCCGGCCGCAACTCTTCCGGCCGCTCCGGATTCAGCGATGTGCCCTGACACAGATTGCACTTGACGGCGACCAGCGGTTCGTCGCCCGCAAGCGACGTGGGCGGATCGAATTTCATCTCTTCCGGCTTGATGCTGGCCTTTCTGGAGAGCACGCTCGCCATCGCGCGCATCCGTCGCCAAAACTTTTCGACCTTCGCCGAAAGCGTGAGCGATTGCCAAAATCTACGTTTCCGTTCCTCTCGCTTCGGTTTCTTCTCCTCCAGCTTTTGCTTCCTGTCAGCCTCGCGCCGCTCGTCGATTCTCGTGACGAGCGAGATGGCGTTGTAAGGGCACTGCGTGGCGCAGTCGCCGCAGCCGATGCAGGTCTGCGAGTTGATGTCGATCTGGCCTTCGGGGTAACGACCGATAGAGCCGGTCGGGCAACCGGTCAAACATTCGGGGTCTTGGCAGTGCAGACAGACCGAAGGTGAAAGGACGTGCTGGCTGGACGTGCTGCTCAGTTTTTTCGGGCGTTCGATGTGGATGCCACGACGCAGGAGCCGGGATTGACCGTGCATCTTGTGGCAGGCGAGCGAGCAGTTGCCGCAGCGCACGCACAAGTCCATGTCCATCACCAGCAGGTTCGTCCCATCCACGATGCCGGTCGTAATCTCCCGCCGCTGCGCTTGCGACACGGCTTCCGGCAGGGGCTTCCACAGTTCATCTTCGTCGGCCGTGGAGAAGGCTGAGAACACTTCGCGCACGGCCTCGGCCAGTTCGCTCTTGCGGCGCAACTCTTCGACCGGCAGGGTCAACAACTCCGTGCGCGCAAGGAGCGTCGCCGTGGCGTTCCACGTCGCGTCCGCCGTCGTGAGCGCTTCGAGTCCGAAGCAGTTGCCCGCGCCGAGATAGCGACGCGACGCGCTCTCGTCCGCCCTCTCACGACGGTCAGACGCATTGCGCGCCACCTCGACCCAACCCTTCTTGACCATCAAGACCTGCGTGATGGGGCGACCCGCCTGAAACAACAAGTGGTTCTTATCGAAGACCTCAAACTTCGCGTTGTCCGTGATGACCTGCCAGTGTCCGTCTTGAGTTTGCGAGGTTGTGGCTGATGATGTGTTTCGGCGCGCGGCGTCTCTGGCCTTCTTCTTCTCCACATCGCGCAGGACGCACCTGCGCCCGTATCTGCGGTAGTCTTCGTCAAAGGCGTGTGCGAACTTGCGGTACTTGCGCAGCAGGCGTATGGCCGGGCGTTTGAATTCGAGGACGGAGGCCGACGCCCCCGGCGGCACAGAGGCCGTGTAGTCGGCCGGGTCGCCTTCGAGCAGCATCATCGCGCCGATGGTCGTTCCGCGCTCGGAAACTTCCAGACAACTTCCATCGTCCAACTCGATGCGCAACTGTCCATCGACGAGAACGAAAAAACTGTTGCCGTCCCAGTCGTCGTCGCTCTCGTCCGGTTCGCCCGCGCCCGTCTTCTGCATCTCGTCCCGGCGCGTGCTGCGGTATTCACGCTGCATGCTCCATTCGCCTTCGCGGACGAGTTGTTCGCCCGCTTCGTAGCGGAGCAGGCGCGCGTAAGGGCCGACGCGTCCGCCCGTGTAGCCGCGCCCGTAGAGGATGACATCGAGGTCTAGTTCGTTTTCGTAACTGCCATCTGAGGTCTTGGCGACGAGTTCAGAGAAGAGGTCTAGATTCTCCATCCAGTGCAAAACCTCTTCCTGCTTTTTGATGTGCAGAGGCATGGGTTCCTCTCGTTCGCGGCAGGCCGGGTGAGTCGTGAGCGTCCGCCTGCGGAAGACGGCGGCCGTGCGCCCCGGAAGCGTGTGGCGGGGCGTGTGCGGCCTCTCGAATGCTGTCTGGATGTGAGCACGGAATCGGGGCTGGCCGATATTCCGTGGACGATTGAGGCTTCTCGCCTCTGAAGGTTTGACGCCGCGGCGCGAGCGCCCTCTAACTCATAGCTGTATCAGCGCCGCAGATAATAACACCACCCTGACAGACCCGCGCAAGATTTTTCCTACGCGACGCGCGCGCTCGGAGTCGGTTGACACTGTTTCGCACCGCGTATTATTTTTCGCCTGTCAACGTTTGAACCCGGCACGGCCGGACTGCCAGTGCTGCTGTTGTCACCCACAATGTTTTCCCTGACCTATCTCTGAGGCCGCGCCTCCGCGCGCAGCCTGACTCAACTCTCCGCATGAGGAGCAATATTTATTGATGCGTCCCCCCGTTACGTTCCGCCGCGCGGCTTCGACCGTCCTCGTCTCCGCCATCACGCTCACCTACGCCTACATGAACATCGCCATCGGACACAGAAGCGCGTCGCCGCTTGTGCCAACGGCGTCCGCGCAGACACACGCGCACGCGCCTTCGCCGAAGCAACACGTCAAGTCGGCCGCTTATCGCTGGCTCGACATCGCCCTCGAAGCCACTGCGCGCGAACACGAACGCGTCGCCCCGCGTCCCACGGTCGGCTCGCGTATGCTGGCAATCGTCGTCACTTCGATGTACGACGCGTGGGCGGCCTACGACGACAAGGCCGTCGGCACACGACTCGGCGGACGCTTGCGCCGCCCTGCGGCCGAGCGCACGCTCGCCAACAAAGAGCGAGCCATCGCCTACGCCACCTATCGCGCGTTGCTCGACGTGTTCCCCGAAGACGCCCCTTGGCTCGCCGAACAGATGCGCCTGAACGGTCTCGACCCGAACGACGCGACGACCGACCCCGCGCGCCCTGAGGGCGTCGGCAACGCGGCCGCCGCAGCCGTCATCGCCTACCGTCATCACGACGGCGCGAACCAACTCGGCGACGAAATCGGATCGAGCGGCAAGCCTTATTCCGACTACACCTACTACAAACCGATCAACCCGTGGGACAAGATCAAAGACCCTGACTGCTGGCAGCCCATCCGTTTTGAAGACGGCAAGGGCGGCCACACGATGCCCGGCTTTTTGACGCCGCACTGGTATCGCGTCAAGCCGTTCGCGCTCAAGAGCGCCGCGCAGTTTCGCCCCGCGCCGCCGCCAAAGGTCGGCTCCGAACAGTTGAAGAAGGAAGTTGACGAAGTGATCAGGTTCAACGCGAGCCTCACGCTTGAGCAGAAGGCCGTCGTCGAATTCATGCGCGACGGGCCGCGCTCGACCGGCCAGTCGGGTCACTGGCTGCGCTTCGCGCAGGACGTGTCGCGCCGCGACCGCCACGACATAGACAAGGATGTGAAGTTATTTTTCGCCGTCGCCAACGTGGCGATGGACGCCTTCATCGCCGCGTGGGAAGCGAAACGCTATTACGACTCGTCGCGTCCCTGGACGCTCGTGCGCCACTACTACGCGGGCAAGAAGTTGACTGCGTGGGGCGGCCCCGGTCGCGGCTACGTCACGCGCGCGGCCGAAGAGTGGCATCCGTACTCGCCCGCCACCTTCATCACGCCGCCCTTTCCCGGCTACGTCTCCGGCCACAGCACCGTCAGCGCGGCCTGCGCCAAGATACTCGAACTCTTCACCGGCAGCGACCACTTCGGCGAAACGGAAACGCGCGTCGCGGGCGCGCTCACAGAGGTAGGCTTCGCCCCGGCCGTCATGCAGATGCTCGAAGGCAACTCGCCGACAAGCATACCCGCCACGGCCGAAGTGGTCTTGAAATTGCCGACCTTCACGGCCACGGCCGAGATGGCTGGCATCTCACGCGTCATGGGCGGCTACCATATCCAATCCGACAACATCGCCGGCCTTGAGATGGGACGGCAGGTCGCCCTCTACGTCTGGCCGCGCACGCAAGCCTACTTCGACGGCACAGCGAAATGAAGGATGAGGGCGGAAGGATGAGGGATGAACGGAAAGCAACTGTCTTCCGTTCATCCCTCCGCCCTCATCCCTTTTTCATTCCCGGCCCACGCCGAGCGCGTCGGCGACGCGGTTGATGTAGTTGAACCAGGAGGCGATGAGGGTGATTTGGAGGATGGCGCGGTCGTCGAAGCCCACGGCGCGCAAACGCTCGTGATGTGCGGGCGTGATGCGCGTGGCGTCGCGCGTCAGTTGCGCCACGTAGTCGAGCATCGTCCTGTCCTGCTCGGAGATGTCGGCCTTCCGGTAGTCTTCGCTGAGGGCGGCGACCAGTTCTTCGTCCAGTGTGACCCGACGCAGAAACTCTGCGTGAGACTCGATTCAATAATGGCAACGATTCACGGCCGACACGACCGTGGTGATCATCTCGTGCTGGGCGCGCGTGAGCGGGAGTTCCGGCGACATCAACACGCCGAAGGTTGAAAAGGCGTGATAGAGCGCTTCGGGGATCAGGCTGTGCGAGGCGACGATGGCCGAAGACCCACCATCGGGCGTCGGGTGCACCGGCTGTGCGTATTCCAAAGGGTAGAGTTCGCGTTGTGCTTCCATCGCGCGGCGCAGTTTCTCGTCGGCTTCCGGCATGGGCACGGTCTTGATCCAGGTCATCTTCCGGCTATCTCCCTCAAGCTAAAATTTCCTCATGCTCCGTTTCGCAAACATCGAACATCCGGTTGAATTACAACTCGCTTCACACAATAATATGGCCGGACGTATAACCCCCAAACGAAAGGAACGCGATGAACAACGATTACACCCCCGTTAAAGTCAACGAACCCGTCGTCACGCCCGGTCAGAACTGCTGGCGGATTGGCGACTTCTACGTCACGGCGCAGCCGACCGACCCGGAAGGGCTGAACGTCGCACACGGACTCGGCATCAAGTCCGTCATCTGCCTGCGCGACGCGACCGAGCAAGCCATACCTCCATATCTCGCCTTCGACCCCGACGAAGACATCAGGCTCACGAGCCTCGCCATGAACTTCGCCAACATCCCCTTCCCGCACGGCATCCCGCAGAATCAATTTGACACGAGGGCCGGGGCGGTTCTGGCCGTCCTCAACCAACTACCGAAACCGCTCCTGATGCATTGTAGCAGCGGCGACCGCGCCTCCGCCCTCTGGGCGATTCACTTAATTGTGAACTGCGGCGTCCCTAAACCGGAAGCCATCAAGTACGCCGAGATGAGCGGTCTCAAACAGTTTTTGCCCTACGTGCAAAACTACGCATCGTAGCGGCACGCAACAGTCGGCCGTGAAGATCGACGGTCTTTGCGGCCGGCTGTCATCCTCGCACAACTGACAAGGGGTCTCCGCCCGCTTTTATGCTGCTCGACATCTCGCCTTTAAAAATCTCGCGCGACTATCGTTTGCTGTTCTTCGGTCAACTCGTCTCGGCCTTCGGCACGGCGATGAGTCTCGTGGTTATCCCCGTGCAGGTTTACCAGTTGACCGGATCAACTTTGCTCGTCGGCCTCTTGAGCGTCGCTGAGTTCGTGCTGATCTTGTTGTTGGCCTTCGTCGGCGGCGCATACGCCGACTTCATAGACAAACGCAGGATGCTGCGTCTGACGGAGGTAGGGCAGACGATTGTGACCGTCATGCTCGTCTTGAATGCCTTCGCGCCGCGCCCGCAGGTGTGGGCGCTGTTTGTCTGCGCCGCGCTCCACGCGGGGCTGGCCGCGCTGCAACGCCCTTCGTTCGAAGCCTTGATGCAGAAGATCGTGCCGCCGGAGTTGATGGCTTCGGTCAGCGCTTTGAACTCTCTGCGCTGGAATGTGACGACGATCCTCGGGCCTTCGCTCGCAGGGATCATACTGGCGCGTTTCGGCGCGAGCGTCGCTTACACGATAGATCTCTTCACGTTCGTCGCGTCGCTCGCGGCCGTCTTCATGTTGCGCGCCGTGCCGAAGGCCGTGCAGACGGAAGAACGGCCGACTTTGAAATCGGTCGTTGAAGGCGTGCGTTACGCGTGGCGGCGCAAGGAACTGCTCGGGACATATCTCATAGACATGAACGCCATGTTTTTCGGGATGCCGACGGCGCTCTTTCCGGCGATGGCCGCACACTTCGGCGCGGGCACGGTCGGCTTCTTCTACGCAGCGCCGTCTGTGGGCGCGCTCCTCGCCACGCTCACCTCCGGTTGGGCGAAGCACGTCCATCGTCACGGCCTGTTCGTCGCCATTGCCGCGGCGCTCTGGGGCGTGGCGATCATCTGCTTCGGCTTCGCGCAGAATCTGTATCTTGCTTTGACGTGCCTGGCGCTCGCGGGCGGCTTCGACATGATCAGCGGCGTGTTCCGCATGACGATTTGGAGTCAGACGATCCCGCACCACTTGCGCGGTCGTCTCGCGGGGCTTGAGATGATCAGCTACACGTCGGGGCCGAAACTCGGCGACGCAGAGGCAGGGCTGGTCGCGGCGCTGTTCGGCGTCAGAACGTCAATCGTCTCGGGCGGGATTCTGTGCGTCGTCGGAACGGCGATCATTTCCCTGCTGATCCCGAAGTTCCTGCATTACGACGGGCGCGAAGGCGTCAAGCGAAGAGAGTTGGAAGAAGCGATGCGCGAGACGGAGACGAGGAACTTCGTGCTCGAATAACGGCGCGTCGGAACATGTGCATTGCGTCGCGCCTCCTCGCGCCTGTGAGTCGCGTTTTGTCTCAAGTTGAAACTTCACCTCGCGCCGCTCGTGCGACCGGCGAGCGTGGCGACGACGGTGATCAACTCGGCCGGTTCGACCGGCTTGGGCACGTGTATCTGGAAACCTGAGCGCAGGGCGCGCACGCGGTCTTCGGTGCGCGCGTAGGCCGTCAGCGCCGCGGCGGGGATTGCACCGCCGCGCTCCGGCGGCAACTGCCGGATTCTCCCCAGCAGCGCATAGCCGTCCTCTTCCGGCATCCCTATGTCGGAGATGAGCACGTCGGGGCGCGCTCGCTCAAGTTGCTCGAACGCCTCGGCGGCCGTCGCCGCCTGTATGACGTGCGCGCCGCAGGAGGCGAGCACCGCCGCGATCAACTCACGCGTGTCCGCTTCGTCGTCAACGACCAGCACGCGCAAGCCCGACAGTTCGCCCGGACATTTCTGTTCACCCGACGCCTGCTGCGCGCTCGTCCCGCCGTCCGTCGTTGGAGGTTCGCGCCACTGCAAAGGCAGCAGCGGAAACGCCACGGTGAAGGTCGTTCCCTGTCCCTCGCCCGCGCTCTCGACGCGAACCGAGCCGCCGTGTAGTTCGACCAACTGACGCACGATTGCCAGACCGAGACCGAGGCCGCCGTGCTGTCGCGTCGTCGTCTGGTCGGCCTGCCGGAAGCGGTCGAAGACGTGCGGCAGAAACTCCGGCGCGATGCCGCGTCCCGTATCGCTGACGTTGATCTCGACGTGCGCGTCCGTGCGCTCCAACCTGACCTCGACGCGCCCGCCTCTCGGCGTAAACTTGATGGCGTTCGTCAGGAGATTCCAGACCACTTGCTGCAAACGGTCGGGGTCGCCGGAGATGGGGCCGGACTGCGTGTCGAGCAACATCTGCAAGTGTATGTCTTTGGCTTCGGCCGCCGGGCGCGCCGTCTCGACCGCCGCCGTGGCGACGCCCGCCGGATCGACCACGCGCATCTCCAGACGGAGTTTGCCCGTGATGATGCGCGAGGTGTCGAGCAGATCGTCTATGAGTTGCGTCTGCGCCTGCGCGTTGCGTTCGATGGTGTGCAGGGCGCGGCGGCGAGCCGCCTCGTCGAAGTCGCTCGTCTGCAACAGGCGCGACCAGCCGAGGATGGCCGTCAGAGGCGTGCGTAGTTCGTGCGAGAGTGTGGCTAAGAAGTCGTCCTTGAGGCGGTTGGCTTCCTGCGCTTCGCGAAGCAAACGCTCGCGTTCCTCTTCGGCCTGTTTGCGCTCGGTGATGTTTTGCGTGATCCCGGCGAAGCGCGGCTGGCCGTCAATCGCGCTGTGCGTGACGACGCCCTGCCCGCGCACCCAGACTATTCGGCCGTTCGCAGGGTTGACGAGGCGAAACTCCGATTCGTAGACGCGGCCGCTTTCGGCGGCGTCTAAAATTTCGCGCGTGGTCGGCTCGCGATCTTCCGGGTGGATGAGTTCCAGATTACTTTCAAAATCCGTGGGCAGCCGGAAGCCGACGACTCGTTCGACGTTCTCCGACCAGTGTATCTGTCGCGTCGTCAAATTCATCTCCCACGAATAGATTTGCGCCGCGTCCATCGCCGTGCGCAGGCGCTCCTGACTTTCGCCGAGCGCGTGCTCGGTGCGAAGGCGTTCGGTGATGTTGTTGAACAGGAGCGCGACCTTGCGGTCTTCCGGTTGCCCGACGCGGAAGGCGTAAACGTCGAACCAGCGGTTCATCGCCTCCGACCCGTTGACGAAGCGGTTTGGCTCGCCCGTCAGTGCGACGCGCCCGTAAGTCTCGAACCAGTGTTCTTCGAGGTTGGGGATGATCTGGCGCACGGTCTTGCCGCTCAAGGCTTCCGCGGCCGGAATGCCCGTCAGTTTCTCGAACGCCGGGTTGAATTCGAGAAAGCGATAATCGACGGGCTTGTCGTTTTCGTCGAACAACATTTCGAGCACGCAGAAGCCCTCGTCAATTGAGGTGAACAGCGTGCGGTAACGTTCCTCGCTTTCGCGCAGGCGTGTCTCGGCCTGCTTGCGACCCGTGATGTCGAGCGAGAGATAGAGCACGCCGCGCGGGCGGCCGTCCGCGCCCGGCAGCGGCGTCCAGGTCACGCGCAGGTGCAACTCTGCGCCGCTCGGCATGACGGCCGTGATCTCCTGCGTCTCGCTCTCGCCCGTTTCGTAAACACGCTTGAGGATGGGGCCAACGACCTCGTGCGCTTCGGGGACGACTTCGGCGTGCGGGCGACCGATGAACTGTTCGCGCCTGAGGCCCGTCAGGCGCTCCGTGCCCGGATTGACGAAGGCGAAGCGATGGTCTGCGCCCTCCACGACGCCGATGGCGAGCGGCGCGTGGTCGAGCACGAGTTGAATGAAGTCGCGCTGGCGTTCGGCCTCTGCGCGCGCCTCGCGTTCGCTGCGGAGCAGGCGGTCACGCTCGGCTTCGGCGCGTTTGCGGTCGTCTATATCGACGTTGATGCCGAACATGCGGACGGCCGCGCCGGTGGCCGCGTCGTATTCGAAACGCGCGCGCCCGGCGAGCCAGCGCACGCGGCCGTCGGGCAGGACGGCGCGAAACTCGTAGTCGTACTCTTCGCGTCTTTCGGCGAGCGCCATCCGTATCCCGTCCGAGACGGCCGCAGCGTCTTCCGGCACGACGCGCTTCGACCAGGCCTCGAAGTTTCCCTCGAAAGTTCCTGCCGGAACGCCGTAGAGAGATTCCAACTCCGGCGACCAGCGGTTCGTGTCCGTCAGGATGTTCCACTCGAACGTCCCGGCACGCCCCGCTTGCAGAGAGAGGGCGAGAGTCTCTTTGTGAGCCGTCTCGTCGCGCAGGATTTTCGCGTAGCCGCGAAGCGCGCCCGCGTCGTCCGTGAGCGCCATCAAAAGGCCGTTCGCCCAGAAGCGCGTGCCGTCTTTGCGCACGTGCCAGCGGCGGTCTTCGGCGCGCCCCTCGGCCTCGGCCGTGCGCATCTCGCGCCCGCACGCGTCGCGCTTCAAGTCTTCGGGCGTGAAGATGACACAAGAGTCCCGGCCGACGAATTCCGCCTCAGTGTAGCCGAGCAATTTCCCGACGCCGGGATTCCAACTCGCCACACGGCCGTCCAGATCGATGGCGAAGACGGCGAAATCTTCAACCCGTTCGGCGACGAGGCGAAACAACTCCTCACTGCGAAACGAAGCGTTCCCTTGTTCCAGTGTCATAGTCTTATTCATTCCCGGGGGTGCGGGCTGCTTGCGTCCGACAGTATAACGGAAGTCACGGCAGCACAAGCGAAGGTCTTGCGAAGGACGTGCGAAGGTCGAAAGCGCGTCGCACTTTTTGCCCCGCAGCGGCTTTAACATCCTGCCCCGACTCTGCTATCCTCTGCCGCACCTCGACCGCGACCCGTTTGCCCGTCGTCGCTGCTTCGACCGGCCTGACCACGAAAGTTCGAAGCATGCGGTACTGGCAAGAAGACCCTTAAATCGGTTTTGGTCTGAACGCCCCGGCGAAGTTAGGACGGCAAAGCGCTCCTGCGCGCTTCTCACCGTAAGAACTTCGACAAAGCGGCGCGGTCTGAGGCGAGACGAGTTTCGACACGCCTCGAAGGGTTAAGTAGAAAAACGCACACAGGGCAATTCTCACCCGGCCGCGCCGTGCCAGAGCGTCCGCACACGCACACGCGTGACAGGCGCTCCTCGCACACCCCACTCAGGAGTCGGCCGGGAGTTCCCTTTGCCTTACCTCAACTGGAAACAGTTACCCACCTTGAAAGACGGTATTTGAAGGGAGAAACTTAATGCGTAAGAGTCTGCTTTTCGGCCTGCTCGCAATCATGCTCGCGGCCGCTTCTATGATCCCCTTGACGAAATCCGGCGCCACTCACGCCTCACAACAAAAGAGCGGCGCGGGCAAGTCGCGCCCCAAGACCCTACCCGATTTTGACATCCGCCTCGCCGACCGGGGCGAGTTCGCAGACCATGACCTGAACCTGCCCGCCTCTGTCGCCGCCGCGAAGGGTGCTGTGCAGAACTCTGCTCTGCGCCAGCGCGCCACGGCCGTCGAACAGTTTCGCGCCCGGCTCGCGCCGGAGCACGCCGAAAATTTGCGCGCCACGGCCAACGACACCGGCGCGATCAAAAACATCTTCATCGACGGCGCGGCGCTCTCCGCCCCGCAGGCCGGTGCGCCCGACTCGATTGCGCGCGGCTTTCTCAAAAACAACGACGCACTGTTCTCTCTTACAGAAGGAGCGGTCGCCGAGTTGAAACTGGAGAAAGAGGACAACGACGCGGGAACGACCTTCCTCAGTTACGCGCAGACCGTGGACGGCCTCGAAGTCTTCGAAGGCGACGTGCAAGTGGTCGTCAACGGACAGGGCGAAGTGCTCTCGGTGCGCGAGGGCTTCCTCGTCTCCGCAGCGCAGAGCGTCGCCTCAGAACCTGCGCTCGACGAAGCGCAGGGCATCGCCCGTGCCTTCGCACACGCCGGGCGCGAAGTGTCGCCCTCGTTCGCGGAGACTTTCGCACGCGCCACCAAGAGCGACAAATCGCGTTTCGCCAATCCTCTCTCGCCCGATAACGAAGAAGTCCTTTCGGAGTTGAACGTCATGCGCGTGGGCGACAGCGCGCGTCTCGCGTGGCACGTCTACGCCGACATCGGCGCGAACGAGTGGTACGAACTGCTCGTCGATGCCAACAGCGGCGAACTGCTCTACCGTCGCAACCTCTACGTCTTCGAGGCGCAGGGCACGGTCTACACGGAAAGCCCCACGGTGGCCGGGCGTCAACTTCTCTCCTTCGTCGGCGACACGACGATCAACACGACGGCCGGTTGGATGGGCACGTCCACGGTGACGACCGGCAACAACGTCGAAGCCTATCTCGACACGAACGCCGACAACCTGCCCGACTCGAACAACACGACGGGTTTTTCGAACGGTCACGCGTTCGCCGCCGATCAGAATTTCACTTTTCCCTTCGACACCACCGTCGATCCGCGCACGCAGCAGGCGGCCGTCGTGACGAATCTCTTCTACTACAACAACATCATGCACGACTTCTCCTACGGCCTCGGCTTCACGGAGTCGGCGGGCAACTTCCAGACGAACAACTACGGGCGCGGCGGCACGGGCAACGACAGCGTGCGCGCCGAAGCGCAGGACGGCTCGGGCACGAACAACGCGAACTTCGCCACGCCGCCCGACGGCCAGCGCCCGCGTATGCAGCAGTACCTTTTCACCAATCCCACTCCCGACCGCGACAGTTCCATGGACGGCGACGTGGTTTTCCACGAATACGGCCACGGCATCTCCAACCGCCTGATCGGAAACGGCAGCACCGCGCTGCAAGGCACGCAATCCGGCGCGATGGGCGAAGGCTGGTCTGACTACTGGGCGATTACGCTCGGCAACGACGGGCTGGTCGGCGAATACTCCACCGGCAACACGACCGCGGGCATCCGCCGCGCGGCCTACACCGTCCCGGCCAACACCCTGCACGACTCTTACGCGGACGTGTGCGCGGGCGGCTGCCAGGTGCACCGCGACGGCGAAGTCTGGGCGGCGACGCTCTGGGACTTGCGCACGCAACTCGGCGCGGCCACGACCGACCGCCTCGTCTTAAACGGCATGAAGTTCACGCCGACGCGTCCCTCTTTCCTCAACGCGCGCGACGGCATCCTGCAAGCCGATCAGAACCTGAACGGCGGCGCGAACCGCTGCGCCATCTGGACGGTCTTCGCGCGTCACGGCATGGGCGTCTCGGCGGTCGGCAACGACGGCACGACGCACACGGCCGCCACCAACATCCCGACCGATTGCGGCGGCACGTGCACCTACTCGATCAACCCGACGAGCGCGACGTTCGGCTCGACGGCCACGACGAGCAGCGTCTCTGTGACGGCCGGCGCGGGTTGCAACTGGACGGCCGTGAGCAACGCCTCCTTCCTGACCATCACTGCCGGATCGTCGGGCACGGGCAACGGCACGGTCAGCTATTCGGTCGCAGCCAACACGAGCACCTCTTCGCGCACCGGCACGCTCACCATCGCCGGGCAGACTTTGACGGTGACGCAGTCGGGCACGAGCGGCGGCGGCACGCAGCTCATCACGGACGGCGGCTTCGAGAGCAACTCGACGGCGTGGCTCATCAGCGGGCAGGTCTCGCGCTCGACGGGCGCATACCCGCACAGCGGCGTGGCCTACATGATCCTCGGCGGCGTCAACAGCACTTCGGGGACGCTCTACCAGACGGTGACGATTCCGAGCGGCTCATCCCCCAATCTGAACTTCTGGTTGAACGTCTCCACGCAGGAAGCAGCGGGCGCAATCGTCTACGACCGCCTCTTCATCGAGGTGCGCAACACTTCGGGGACGCTCCTCGCCACGCTGGCGACGTTCTCGAACCAGCAGGGCGGCTCGGCCGGAGTCTACGTCTTGCGCGGCAACTACAACCTCGGCGCTTACGCCGGACAGACGGTGCGGATACAGTTCCGCACCACGCAAGACAGTTCGCTGCCCACGACGTTCCGCGTGGACGACGTGTCGGTGAACTGAAACCTGTAAACTAAAACCTGAGTCGCGGCGGCGAGTTGAGGCTGGCCGCAACTCGAAGTGCGCGGCGGCAAGTCAGGCT
>DASZCS010000067.1:0-20668 GCA_035942855.1 Pyrinomonadaceae bacterium
CGTCGGTTGAAAGGCGGCCTTCTCTTTATCCGTCGAACAATCCGCACGCTCACACCGCGACTACTATTGACAGCAATTTCTTAAAGGCATATCTTTTGCCCGCCGCAGCTTCGTCGCTCACTGGCTGTGAACTCTACGCGCAGCCTCACATCACTCTTTTGTTATGAATATCCGCCGGACAGAGGTTAGCTGTGCCACCTTCAACCCGTCATAAACGCCTCCGCTGGTTGCTGGCGTTCATCTCGGCCGCAATTCTGGTGGTGGTACTCGCCTTCACGCTCATTAATTGGGCGACCACCTCGCTTGCCGAAGGCATGGAACTCAAACATTTTAACGAGGTGCTTAACGAGAGCGTGCAGATCAGGCTGGGGATTTCCAGCAACCTGTTCCAACTGGCCGTGATCATTACGGGTGCGCTGTGGGGCGTGGTGATCGCGAAAGAAGACGAGTCAGGCATTGTCTTCGCGGATCGGCAGGAGATCGTTATGTTCTGCTGCGCCAGCCTGCTGTTGTTGACTTCGCTGCTTTCTTACATCATCTATTCTTCGCGTGTGGCCTACATCTACGAACTCGCCGACCTTACTAATCAGCCCGACTCGCCGATCATGATCGGCGATTTTTTCAACCCGATCATCAGCAATTTTTTCGCCTACCAGATCACGAATCTGGTCTTCGGGATCGTCATCGCGTTCGTCACGCTGATCAGTTCTCATAAGTTGAAGTAAGGAGGTTCGCTATGAAGGTAGGACTGCGTTGGTTTTTGACGCTCAGCCTGCTGGCTACAACTTCTTTCGCGCAGGGCCGGGACGGCAAAGCGCCCGTGAGACCTGCGCCAAGAAGTAATCGCCCTGTTCAGCCATCGTACAGGTCTCGACCGCCTGCGCCATTGTTGCGCCCCCCGTTGCGCGGCCTTGAAGGTGGCAGGAAGAGATCAACACCGGACGCTGACCGGCGGCTTATTATAGATAAGCGCAAAGGCGGGGCTCCGGATCTCTACCCGCTGATGCGGCGTGAGGCGAAGCCCGCAAGCCGGGGTGCGAAGCCCACCTGGCTGTCACCACAACCCACTCTGCCTGTGCAGGATGAATTCGCAGCCACCCGCAGGGAAATCAAGGGCGTGCGCCCCGAAGTTCCGCACGCGACGCTCGAATGCGACGCGGACGTGGTGCGGGCGACGCTGCCGGAAATACAGAAAGCATACGAGGCGAGCGGGTTCAAAGAGAATGCCCAGACGGCAGCCTTGACGGGATGGAAAGAAGTTCGTCTGGGTTCTCCGCTCCAGCCTAACAAGTGCATGGTCTCGACCTCTTACACGGCATACATGCTCTCTCTCGGCAGACTCAACTTTAAAACGAATCCCGGCGACGCAGACATCGCTCTCGACGGAAAGAGCATGTCAGTCAAGACGCTGCACAGCAGGTTGTTTGAAGCGGACGTGAAGCACAAAGTTAGATTCAGCAAGCCGGGCTACGTGCCGGTCGAGATCGAATGTATGGCCGTCGAGCGCAAGGAGACGGACTGCTTCGCGGAGCTTAAAGTGCTCCCGGCAGCGCCGCTGCCTTTCGCGTCGAAGCCGGTGGTGAAGAAGCGTCCGGGCGACAGGAAGGCGCGCGGAAGTCAACGCGCTCGGCCGCCCCGTCCATCTCGTCGCCGAAGCCCGTAGCTATTGGTGAGCCGTGGCCGCACGGCTCAAGACGGGTTGACAACCACGAACCCGCGAAACATCTTTGCGCGACAAAAAGGCGGGTGGGAGTTGGCTCCCACCCGCCTTCACTTTTGAGATGCCCTGAACTTGTCGGGGCGGCTTAGTTGGTCAGTTCGTCGGCGATCTCTTTGGCGTCGAAAATCTTGCGGAGGATTTCGAGCATGCCGCGCGAATCGACGGAGATGGTGCGGTTGACCGCTTCGTCGTAGTAGAAGTTGCCGACGATGGATTGGCGGTTGCCGTCGAAGACGAGGCCGATCAGTTCGCCGCGCTTGTTGATGAGGGGCGAGCCGGAGTTGCCGCCAATGATGTCGTTGGTCGAGACGAGGTTGAAGGGCGTCTTCGGATCGACGACCGACTTCTTCGCCACCCAACGCGGCGGCAGGATGTAGGGAAACTTGTTGCCCTTCAAATTCACACGGTCGTAGAGACCGCCGAGCGTCGTGTAGGCGGGAACAGATTTGCCTTCTTCCATGTAGCCTTTGACCGCGCCGTAGGAGAGGCGCAAGGTGAAGGTGGCGTCCGGGTAAATCTTATCGCCTTCGGTTTCAAAGAGGGCGCGCGCGATCTTGGCGTAGGCCGAGCGTTCGACGCCGAGCACTTCGTTGTTGTAGCGCTTGCTGAGTTCGCGCGCTTCCGCGTCGATGCTGCGCGCGAGTTGGATCATCGGGTCGGTCGATTCGTCGATGGCCTTTTTGCCGCCCGCCGCGAGTTGCTTGCGGAAGGCCGCGTCCTTCAACTTCGAGCCGTCGATCAACTCGGCGGCGCGCGCTTCGGGCGTCTTGCCTTGCAGGACGCGTTTGACGAGTTCGTGATCCGCGCCGTAAGCCTCGCGCATGAAGTCGAGCGAGTCGGCGAGTTTCATCTTCTCGTAATCGTCGTACATCGTGGTCTGCGCGAAGAGCACGTTTTCGAGCGAGGCGCGGCGTGCGTCCGTGAATTCGGGCAGGCGCTCGGCGTTCGGCTTGGCGCTCTCGTCGGCGAGACGCACGAGAGCGCGCGCGTAGTTGAAGAGGACTGTGTTGAAGCCCGCGGCGAGGTCTAGGAAGCGACGGTCGCGTTCGTAAGCTGAGAGGTCGCGGCGGCCTTTGGCGATGGCGTCCCAGGCGTCGCCGTACTCTTTCTGCCGCGTCGGGTTCGACTGCACGGCCTGACGGAGCGCGGCTTCCGATTTCTGCTTGTAAGAGATGAGCGAGGCGTCTTTCAAACCGCCGAGTTGGCCGCGATAAACTTTCAGAGAGTTCTGCGTGCTGTTGAGTTCGTTCTGCCCGCGACGCGTCTGTTCCTCGCCCATCGCCATATATTTTTTCAAGACCGCTTCGCGGCGTTCGAGCATGCGTATGACGAGCGGAATGCTCGTGTCGCGCAGGGCTTCGATGTGTGCGACGGTGTTGAGGCGCTGCGTCGAACCGGGATGGCCTGTGACGAAAACGAGGTCGCCTTCCTTCGTGCCTTCCTTCGAGAATTTCAGATAGCTTTCGGGGCGCGCGGGCTTGCCGTTTTCGTAGGCGCGCACGAGCCCCATGTCAACGTTGAAGCGCGGATACTCGAAGTTGTCCGGGTCGCCGCCGAAGAAGGCGGCCTGAAATTCGGGCGCGAAGACGAGCCGCACGTCCGTGTATTTTTTGTAGCGGTAAAGGTTGTACTTGCCGCCCTGATAGAGCGTGACCACGTCGCTGCGAAGTCCGGTCTTTTCGGTCGATTCCTTTTCGATGGCGGCAATCGCGGTGCGGCGTGCGTTGAAGGCGTCGCCCGCGGACATGCCCGGCTTGACCGCGGCGTTGACGCGATCCGTCACGTCTTCGATGCTCTGAAGGACGTTCAGTTCGTAGCCGGGAATCTTCAGTTCTTCGGCGCGCGTGCGTGCGACAAAGCCCTCTTTGGCGTAGT
This sequence comes from Pyrinomonadaceae bacterium, assembly GCA_035942855.1. Classification (GTDB taxonomy): domain Bacteria; phylum Acidobacteriota; class Blastocatellia; order Pyrinomonadales; family Pyrinomonadaceae; genus JAIVJZ01. The sequence continues at coordinate 3,596 of DASZCS010000067.1, forward strand.
CCTTCTGGGCCGAACTAAGTTCGCCGACGGCGTCTTCGATGATGTGATAGTTGGTCAGGACGAGGCCGTCGGGCGAGACGAACGACCCGGAGCCATTCGGAAAGCGCACCGAGGCGAGTTGCAGCTTTTTGAGGAACTCGTCGGTGACTTCAAAACCATATTTGCGTTTGATCTCGGCGCGCGGCACTTGATTGAAAGGCCACATGCCCTCGTCTGCGCGCGCCGTCTGGAGACCGGCGCTGAGCGTGGAAAAAGTGATGAGCGCGGCCAGCAGTGCGCGCGATAGTTTCCTGAAATCCATATTGCTCCTCGAAAGCGTGAAATTTGTTGGGAGTGAACCCATTTAGAGTATCATAAGCCGCGCCGGGATGCCTCTGGACAGAGTCCCAAATCCCAAGTCGCAAGTCTCAGGTCAGGAGAGACATTCAGACTTTGGACTTGAGACTTCGGGACTTGAGACTTATATGGAGAACGAAGAGATCGCACGGCGTTTCCAGCGCCTCGCGCAGTTGATGGAGATACGCGGCGAAGACCAGTTCCGCACGCGTGCGTACCGTAACGCCGCCGAGGTGATCGAGAGTTGGCCGCAGCCGCTCGACACGCTCGCGCGCGAAGAGGGGGCGCGAGGCTTGCAGGCGATTCCTTCCGTGGGCAAGGCCATCAGCGCCAAAATCGTGGAACTGTGCGAGCGCGGCACGTTCGAGGCTTACGAGAAACTTAAGGCCGAGACGCCCGAAACCGTGCTCGACCTCTTAGACGTTCCCGGCATCGGCATCAAGACGGCCGCCACGCTCCACCAGCAGTTCAAGATCTCCTCGCTCGACGACCTCAGGAAATTCGTCGCCGGGGGCGGCCTCGACCTGGTTGACGGCGTCGGCGAACGCACGGCCGAGCGCATCGCCGCGAGCCTGAGGGCGAAGTGACGAACTCACACACGCGCGGCCATGCACGCGCCGCTTAAACGACACACCTATTTTTTCGGAGACACAGATGAACTATCCGCTCGACATCTCTTTCAAACTGCTCGCCTTCGCGCAGCAACTCTCCGTCAGGGACGCGCAAGGCAACCTCATCTTCTACGTCAGGCGAAAGGCTTTCAAGTTGAAAGAGGCGGTTACGGTCTTCGCCGACGAGGCGCAGCAACGGCCGCTCTATCACATCAACGCCGACCGCGTTCTGGACTTCTCGGCGCGTTATCGCTTCACGGACGAAACGGGCAGGTCGCTCGGCTCGATCAAACGACTGGGGATGCGCTCGCTCTGGAAGTCTCACTACGAACTCGACGACGAAGCGGGCGGCACGGCGACAATCATGGAAGAGAACGCCTGGATCAAAGTGTTCGACAGTCTGCTCGGCCAGCTTCCCATCCTCGGCGCGCTCACGGGTTACTTGTTCCACCCGGCCTATCTCGTCTCCCGCCCGGACGGCACGGTGCTGCTGCGTATGGAGAAGCAGCCCGCTTTCTTCGAGGGCAAGTTTCGCGTCGAGAGACTGGCGGCGAACCTCCCGCCCGACCAGGAGACGCGCAGCATCCTCGGCCTGCTGATGATGATCATGCTGGAACGCAGTCGCGGCTGACCGGGCATTCGCAGGTATCCGGCGACAGTATCACGCGACCGTCTCGCGTCGTTTTCGAGTCAGTTTCTAGTTTTGGATGCGCTCGGCAGCGTCTCGACCAGATGGTCGAAGCCGAGCCAGAAGCTCCAACTGTGATGATAGAAGAGGACCGGAAACACGAGCGCCACCACGGAGAGACAGGTCAGAACTAACTCGAAGCGCGTGTTGATGACAGGGAGGCTCATGACGTAGAGGACGATAATCACAAGCTCCGTCGTGACGACGTTCGCCATGATCGCGCCGACGAAGAAGCCGTCCTCGCGTTTGAAGAGGGCGTCGCACGCGGGGCATTGATGTTTGATGTGAAAGGGACTTTTAACAATCGAAACGAGGCCGCACACCGGACACCGCAGGCGCACGGCGCGCACGAGCGTTTTCAGTATCGAGCGACGCGCTTTGTTCACGATCTTTCACGCTCTGAAATCCTAGCGGGCAGTTTCGGATTCGAGTTTTTCGATCCGGTCTTCGGCGTCGCGCAGGTCGGCGCGAGTCTCGTGCGCGATGGCTTCGATGCGGTCGAGACGCTTGGAGAGTTCGCGTCTCGTCTCCAAAATCTCTTTGAGCGCCTGTTCCCAGATTGGTTTCGTGTCGTAAGCGCGCGCTTCGAGTGTTTGCAGGCGCGCGTCAAGATCATGCAGGCGTGCATCGAGCGTATCGAAGCGGGCGAAGACTCGCTCCTCGAAACTGCGTCCGTCGCCAGCCGCAATATTTTGCGTCGTCTCTTCGCTCATATTTTTACTACCCTCTGCTCGTGGCGACCATCACGCCTTCGGCCTGTCGTTTGACGATGACGAGCGTGATGTCGTCGCCTGCGGGCGTGCCCTGTGCGAACTTGGTGAGGTCTGCCTCGATCTTGTCGCGGATGCCTGCGGCCGTCGATTCGAGATGGCGCGAGACGACGTTGTAGAGACGCACGGGGCCATACTCTTCGCCCGCCGCGTTTGTCGTCTCGGAGACGCCGTCGGAGTAGATGACGAGCGCGTCGCCGGGTTGCAGTTGCGTGCGGCCTTCGCGGTAGAGGGCGTCGGGCATGATGCCGAGCGGGATGCCGCCTGCGGCCAGTTGCTCCATAGAGCCTCCGGCGTGCGCGATGAGCGGCGGGTTGTGCCCTGCGTTGAGGAACGAGAGCGTGCCTGTGGCCGGGTCGAGTTCGGCGCAAAAGAGCGTGATGAAACGGTTGAAGGGAATGGTTTCGGCCAGATAACGGTTGACGGCCGAGATGGTGTCGCCGAGCGTCTTGTGCGCCGGAATCTGCGCGTGCATGGCCGCGTGCAGAGAGGACATCAAGAGCGCGGCCGACGTTCCCTTGCCCGACACGTCGCCGAGCGCGATGACCATGCGGCCGTCCGGGCGTTCAATGAAATCGTAATAGTCGCCGCCGATCTCGTAGCAGGGGAAACTGATCCCCTGCATCTCGTAGCCGGAGACGTTCGGCGCACCCGAAGGCTGGAAGCGTTGCTGAATCTCGCGCGCGAGATTCAGTTCGCGCTCGAAGCGTTCGCGCTCCAGATCTTCTTCCATCAGACGCGCGTTCTCGACGCGGATGGCGGCGACCGACGCGAGCGTGGTCAGCACGGTCAGGTGGTCTTGCGAGAACTTGGCTTCCGCAAGAGGCGAGTCGGCGTAGATCATGCCGAAGATGCGTTCGCCCACCCCCAGGGGCACGGCGAGCACGGAGCGGATGCCCTGTATCGTCATCGTCGAGGACATGAAGCGCGGGTCATGCTGCGCGTCGGAGGTGAGGACGGAGCGGCCTTGCCCGACGACCTCTTCGATGATCGAGCGGCTTACGCGCACTTCCCCCGTCTCTTCCTTGCTGTTGCGCAGTTGCGCGACGCGAATCTTAAGCTCCTTTTCAGCGTCGCGCAGCATGATCAGGCAACGCTCGGCGGGCACGGCCTCGAAGACGAGCGCAACGACCTGGCGCAGCGTCTCGTCGAGCGTAGCGGGCGCGAGCAGCGTGACCGACACCTTGCTGATGAGCGCGAGCAGGTCTGACTGTTGGACTGTGTTCGCGGAGGCGGCGCGCGTCGAATTGATGATCGTGCCGACGGCGGGGCGCGGCTGTTCGGCAGAGCCTTGCGTGCGCGCGTCTTCGATGGCTTCGAGCAGGCCGGAGGTGGAACGCTGGTCGGAGTTGAGCGCGATGGTCGCTTCGGGCAGAGAGGCGGCCGAAGGATCTGCGATCATGGTCGCGCCCGCAAGCGCGTCTTTGTCGCGGAAGACGATCTCGGTTTCGCCGATCTGGATGCGTCCGCCGGGCGTGAGCATCAGGGCTTGCTCGACGCGCTCGCCGTTGTAGAGCGTGCCGTTGGCCGAACCCAAATCCTGAAGGACGTAAGCGTCGCCCTCGCGCCGCACTTCGGCGTGGACGCGCGAGGCGAACGGGTCTGGGATGCACACGTCGTTGCGCGCCGAACGACCGATGGTGATGCGCAGGCGGCCGAGCGGAATCATGTCGGGCGCGCGGTCGGGATAATTAACGATTAGGTCAGGCATATCATTCAAGTGACAAGTGACGAGTGACAAGTGACAAGACGAAAAAGCATTTTAACTCGTCACCGGTCGCTCGTCACTTGTCACTGCTGTTGAGTTCGTCTACGGTCGAGTTCCCGGCCGAGTTGGTCTTCGTAGGTGACGGACTGTGCGCGGAAACGGCCGCGGCGTGCGCGTCCGAAATGGACGAGCGCGGCGACGAGTTCGGCGCGGCGGAGCACACGCGGGTCGCGTCCTTCGGCGATGCTCAGGCCGAGATAATAACTGGCGTCGGCGTTGCCGCGCTCGGCCGAGGCGCGAAACTCTGCGAGCGCCGCTGAACGGTTCACAGTCCACAAGGCGACGCCGCGTTGATATTGATCCGAAGGCGAACCGGAAGAGGCGCGCGGCGGCGCGTTTGAATCCGTCGCGCTTTCGCCGCGCACGGCGGCGGGGGGCGGCGTGGGCGAAGCGGAAGCGGTTTCCGGCGGGCGTGTGGCATCTTCGCGCGTCGCCGTGGTCGCACCGGGGGTGCGTGTCGCGTCGGCGGTTTGCGCTCCGGTGTCGGCGTCGTCCGTCTCTTCATCCGTGGGCGTCGGGCTGGGTTGGCCGAGGTGTCGTTTGCTTGCGGCGACCACTTGCGCGTCGGAAGAGTTTTCGGCGAGGCGCCGGTAGATGGTGCGCGCCTCGTTCGTGCGTCCGGCGAGACGTAGCGTGTCGGCATAGGCCAACTGCACCGAATCGCGCGCGAGCATGGCGGGCGACGCTTCGCCAAGTCCGCGATAGGATTCGAGCGCGTCCCCGTAGAGTCCTTCGGCGAACTGCGCCGAGGCGAGACTGCGCCAGGCCTCCGCGTCCGTCGGCACGAGGCGTGTGACGACGCGCAACTCCTCGATGGCCTCGCGCCGCGAATCGTTCGCCAGAAGCAAGCGCGCGAGGCGACGGTGCGGTTCCGCGTTTGAAGGATCGAGCAAGGCCGCTTCGCGCAAACGCGCTATTGCTTCGTTCGCGTTTCCGGAAGCGATGAGCGTGTCAGCTTCGACGAGCTTGGCGTTTGCCAGTTGTCGCGGGTCAGCGGCGCTCTGCATGGTCTCGCCCCCGGCGATTGTCGGCGTTGGAGTTTCCGTCGCACGCCTGAAACCACGCGCGCCGAACCACAGGGCGGCCACCACGCAGGCGATCACCAGAAGCGACAAGACGGTCAGCCCCGCGCCGACCCACACGCGAAAGGCGCGTCGCTCGTTCGGCTGCACCGCCGGACGGCGTGCGGCGTCCACGTTTGAAGGCGACGCCGACACATGCGTCGAATCGGCGGGAGACAGAGTGACCTGCTGCGGCGCGTTATTGAATTCGGGTTTACTGCCCGAGGCAGCGCGCGTGGCGACGGAAGCGGCCGCAGCGGCGTCGGCCGGTAGATTGCGCGAAGTGAGCGGGCGCACGTTGATCGTGATCTGCGTCTGTTCGGGATCGAAGTCGCCCTGTGCGTAATTGTGCGGCGCGTCTGTGCGGGTGGAAGAAGCGCCGCTCTCTCGGTGTGCGTTGCCCGTCCGATGCGATTCGCCATTGTGGCCGTCTGTCGCCGCTGTAGTGCCCCGCCCGAGCAGGTCGCGCATCTCTTCGCGTGAGACTTCGGAGGTGTGAGAAGCGTTTGCGAAATCGGCCGGGTGCGAGACGATCTCGTCGGTCAGGTTGTGGCCGGAGAGCGGGACGGTCGTGGCGATGGGCGAGACGCCGTCGTCTGCGCCAAGCCGTTTGAGCGGCGCACCGCAATGGCGGCAGTAGCGCGCGTCCGAGGGGGCGAGCACGTCGCAACTGGGACAGGTCTTCGTCATCCGTTTCCTCTAAAACATGTGCGTCCGATTCTCTAGCGCAGACGGGAACGTGCGTTGCCGCCGCCCAGATCGCGGACGACGATAGTGCCTGCGATGCGGTCGTGCAGCGCGCGCCCTTCCGCATCGAAGGCGGCGAGGAGAAAGCCGAGGCCAAGCGTGAGGAGAGAAACCAGATAGCCGACCGTGTGGCGCAAGGTGGCGTGGCCGAAGCCGAGCCGCTCGCCCGTCTTTCGCTCGATGCGCAAGCCGGTCGCCCACTTACCGACGGTCGTGCCGGTGAAGACCGGCAGCACGAGAAAGTTGACGAGGAGCACGCCGAGACTGACCAGGTAGCCGAGGCCGACCGTCGCCTCGCCCGTCAGGTTGACGCTGCCGCCGAGCGTGCGCGCAAACAAAGTTGCCAGCGCCATGATGGCGACGGCCAGCGTGTAATCGACGAGCAGCGCGCCGCACCTGAGCGAGAAGGGCGCGCGCACCCTGCGCCGCCGCGCCTCGACCACCACGCGCTCCCGCACACGCTCCTTCTTGCGCTCCCCCAGTCTCGCTTCCATCTGTGTCATAAAAAGCTGTTAGCTATTAGCTGTTAGCTGTTAGCTAAAACCGATTCGCTGTTGGCCTGTGCGGCCGAAGGCTGATAGTTAATTGCTGATTGTTTGAAGCTAATAGCTAACAGCTAAGAGCTAACAGCTAATTTCCAGCTATCCGATCAAGAAGTGGAGCGTGGTTTCGCCGAGACGCAGTTTGTCGCCGCTCTCTAATGCGCGCGGCTGGTGCGGCGCGAGACGCAGAGAGTCGTTCAAGACCGTGCCGTTGACCGAGCCGAGGTCTTCGACCAGGTACACGTCGCCTTTGCGGAAAATGCGCGCGTGGCGGCGCGAGATTTTGGTCTGCGGATCGAACTTCGACAAATCGACCTCCGGAAAAATCTGCGAATGCGGGTCGCTGCGGCCAATGTGGCTCGACTCCTTGTGCAATTGGAACGACGAATCAAGCTCGGTTGTTCCCATCACGACGAGTTTCGCCGTGGCGCGCGCCGTACGCAAGGCCGCACTCGCCACTGCGAGCGGCTGTCGTTGGCCGCAGTGCGCGCAATACACGTCGTCGTAGGCGATGCGCCCCCCGCAAAAGCCGCAATAGACCATCTCGACCTGCATCGTCTTCATGCCGCCGCGGTCGCCTTGCGCCGCACCGTAAGTGACCGCACCGCTCCGTAGCTTCTCCATGTGCGCGTTGAGCACGTCGCGCATCTCTGCGGCCGAGCGGAAACGGTCTTCGGGCTTGTAGCCGACGGCGCGCATCAGGATCGCTTCCATCTCGTTCGAGATGGAGGGCGCGAGTTGGCGCGGGCGCGGGTTCTTGTTGAAGTCGAAGATCAGGAGCGGGTTGTCCTGCGGGTCTGAGCCGGTCAGGAGATGAAACATCGTCGCGCCTAAAGAGTAGATGTCCGAGCGCGGTTCGACCTTGCCGCTGAAAAGTTCGGGCGGCGCATAGCCCATCGTGCCGACGGCCGTGACGCCCTTCTCCTGCGTCGTCACCCAGCGCGCGATGCCAAAGTCGATGAGCATGACGCGGCCTGAGTTTCCGTCGATCATCAGGTTGGCCGGTTTCAGATCGCGATAGATGATCGGCGGGTTGCGGCGGTGCAGGTATTCGAGCACGTCCGCCACCTGAGCCGCCCAGTCCGTGACGGTCTTCTCGTCGATGCGCCCGCCGGGAGCGTTCCTGAGGCGCGCGAGAAAGTCGCCGCCGGAGATATATTTCATGACGAGGTAAAAACGCCCCGCCTCGTCGTCGTAAAAGTAGTCGTAGATGGTCGGGATCGAAGGGTGTTCGAGCGAGGCCAGGAGCATCGACTCGCGCCGGAAATCGTTGACGGCCTTTTCGTGCTGCGACTCGTCGATGTTCGACTGGATCATCTCCTTGACGGCGCGCGGAGCGTCGCCGAGGTTGCGGTCGCGTGCGAGATAGACCGCGCCCATGCCACCGCCGCCGATGCGCCGCACGATCTCGTAGCGCGAGTAGAGCAGCGTGCCGGGATCGAGTTGCTTGGCTTGATGACGCAGGCGGCCGGTCGAACCGGAACGCGAAGTGCCGCCGACGGCGTTCGTCCTGTTGCCGCCGCCACCCGTGCCGCCCTCGCCGCCCGTCGAGCGCCCGTTCTCGGCAGGTCGCTGCTCCGCCGCCTCGCCCGTCTGCCGCGCGCCCACGCTCCCCGCTCCAGCGTCAGACGCGGGAGACTCTTTGACCTCTCCCGTCGCAGCCGACGTGGAAGACTCAAAAGCCGGTACTGCTGGCGAAGACTCCGCAGCCGACGCAGACGCGGGCGACGCTTCGACTTGCACGCCCTCTTGCGGGGCGGACGACGCCGATGCGCTCTCTGCGCCGGAGGACGTTGATTCAGAGGACGCCGGTTCAAACGAGGCAGATGCTTTGTGCTCCGTCTCTTCGCCTGCTGCCTTTTCGCTCGCGGGCGCAGCAGAGGCCGCACCGAGCGCGAACGCCACGGCCGCATCCGCCACTCCTGACGCATCCACGGGCGCACCTGTCCCCTGCGCCAACGGTGCTCCGCAGTCGCCGCAAAAACGATCCGTGGGCGAAACTTCCGCCCTACAATTTGGACACGAGGACATCACAGTGAAAGCTGTTAGCTATTAGCTGTTAGCTATTAGCTAAAACAAAAACCGCCTCTGTCGCTGTCCGGCTAAAAGCTAACAGCTAATAGCTAACAGCTAATCATTTCGTCACATGAAACCGTAGAAACGTCTTGCCGATGATGATCTCGTCGCCATCGTGCAAGGGTTGCCGGTCGCCGGGGAGCAAGCGCCGACCGCGATTAATAAAAGTGCCGTTGGTCGAACCCAAATCTTCGATGTAATACTGCCCGCCGCGCCGCGTGATGCGCGCGTGGCGGCGTGAGACTTTCGCTTCCGGGTCGTCCGAGTCGAGGTCTACATCGGGGAAGATGCCGCTGTCCGCATCCCAACGTCCGATGTAAGCTTCATCTTCGTGGACGGGAAATTCTTTGCCCGCCGAACGCCCGCGATTGATGACGAGCGCAGCGTGTGCCGCGTGTGCCCCGGCAGTTCCTGTCCCTCGTGTCGCCGGAGCAGCGGGCGCAACGGGCGTGATGCGCGAGGCGGCTTTACTTCCCGAAGCTCCCGATGCTCCCGAAGCGCGCAGCGCCGAAGCAGCTTCCGAGACGGCGACGGGCGTAGGAGCAGCGCCGTCGCCCGCGCCGCTTGTGCCGTCGTGTTTCGTCGGCGCGTCGGGCGAGATGACTTCCGGCGTGGATGCGCCGTCGCCGGACGAGTCGCCCACGAGCGTCACGGGTTTATTGAGCATTTGCAGAATGGGCGTCCTTGCGTCGGCGCCCGCCGACGCGCCGGCCGCCCCGGCCGAAGCGAGCAGCAGCCCGCACTCGTCGCAGTATTGCGCGCCGTCCACATTTTCCGTCTGGCATCGCTCGCAGGTGATCATCGTCTTTCAGCGTCGCCCCGTCGCATCTAATACACGGATGAATTGTAACGCGAAACGGAAAAGATGGTAAATGGCGAACCGTAAATGGTGAATGACGAATGATGGAAGACGGATTTTTATCCATTTACCATTTACCGTTTACCATTCACCGGCGACCGATTCCGAGATTTTGAAACTGTTTTTGCCGACGTGTCGTAAAAGATTTGTCGGTTCAGGCGTTATAGTTATGGCATGCGTAGACGCTTGAACAGCGCGCTTGGTCTTGTTGCCCCGACTTCAATGCCGATCCCCTAAAGTTAAAGGAAGTGGAAGACGTATGGCTCTGAGCCGGAAGAAGAAGATTATTATCGCCGTGTCGGCCGTGGCCGTCATCGCCCTCGTCGTGATCATCAGCATCGCCGCCGGGCGCAAGGAAGAACCGGAAGTGACGGTCGTGAAAGTGCAGGTGCGCCCCGAACTGCGCTCGACCGTGACGGCTTCGGGCGAGGTGCGCCCCGTCAAGTTCATCAACCTGACGAGCGAGGTCAACGGCCGCATCGAAGAGATTTTCGTCAACCCCGGCGACCCCGTGACGCAGGGCCAGCCGCTCGTGCGGCTCGACCCGACGCAGTTGCAGTCTTCGCAAGAGGCGCAGACCGCAGGCGTGCAGGTTGCCATCAGCGACGTGCAGAACGCGCGCTCGTCCGTCACCGCCGCCGAGAACAACGTCGCGCAGGCGCAGCAGGCTTTGACGGTGGCCGAGGCCGGTCTGTCGCAGGCGCGCCAGGCGGTCGTCACCTCGCAGACGAGCGTTGACCGCGCGCAGGTCGATCTCAACACCGCTCAGCGCGAACTGCGCCGGCAGACGGAACTGGTCGAGGCGGGCGTGGCCTCCCGCGCCGAATACGACGCGGCACGCGACCGTCTGGAACAGGCGCAGGTCGCCTTGCGGACCGCTCAGGCGCAACTGCAACAGCAGAGGATCGCGGTCGAAGAATCGCGTGCGCGCGTCAACCAGCAGAAGGTCTCCGTGCGCGACGCGCAGATCGGCGTGCAGCGTGCGCGCACGGGCGTCGCCGCGAGCGAAGCGCGCGTCAACCAGCAGCAGGCCATCCTGCGCGGCCAGTCGAGCCAGCGCTCGAAGGCCACGCAACTGTCGCCGCTCACGGGCGTCGTCGCAGACATCCCTGCGCGTCAAGGCCAGTTCGCGCTCGCCAACTTAACCTCCACGCCCTTGATGACCATCGCCGATATGTCCACGATCAACGTCGAGGTCAACGTTGACGAGACGGAGATCGGCAACGTCGAGGTCGGGCAGACGGCGAAAGTGAAGATCGACGCGCTCGGCGAGAAAGAAGTCGAAGGCGTCGTGACGCAGAAGAACCCGCTGGCCGTCGGCAAGTCCGATGCGACGGGCGGCGGTCTACAAAATCGCGTCAACGTGCAAGAGGCGAAAGAGTTCAAAGTCGTCGTCGAACTCAAGAACATGCCCGACGACGTGCGCAACGCCCTGCGCCCCGGCATGACGGCCACGGCCAACATCACGACGAAGACGAAACAGAACGTGCTCGCAGTGCCCCTGCAAGCCGTCATCGAGAAACCCGCGCCGACGCCCGCGCCCGGCAGCGGTGGCGGAGCAGCCGCGACGCCCGCGCCCGGCGAGAAGCCGAAAGAGATCAAAGGCGTCTACGTGATGGAAAACGGCAAGGCGAAGTTCCTGCAAGTCGAGACGGGCATCACGGGCGAATCCGACATCGAGATCGTGAGCGGGCTGAAAGAGGGCTTGGAAGTCATCACCGGCCCGAGCCGCGTGCTCCGCACTCTGAAAGAGGACGCGAGCGTGAAGAAACAGACGAAGCCGCCCGGCGGAGGCGACGGCAAAGCGGGCGAGAGCAAGTAGGCCACAGGAGCGCGCGAGCGGAGAACGAGCAAGAGAGCAATTTATGAGCAACGCTACTTTGGCGGAGACGCCCATCGAACAACGTCTGGAACACGGCGACCTGCTCGCGCACGACGGCGTGCCCGCCGCGCTCATCTCCATGCGCGACATCTGGAAAACCTACCAGATGGGTTCCGAAGAGTTGCACGCCCTGCGCGGCGTCTCCTTCGACGTGCAGCGCGGCGAGTACGTCGCCATCATCGGTCCTTCCGGCTCCGGCAAGTCAACGCTGATGAACCTCATCGGTTGCCTCGACACGCCCTCGCAGGGTCGCTACTGGATCAATTCTAAACTCGTCTCCGACATGGACGACGACGAACTGGCGCGCATCCGCAACAAAGAGATCGGCTTCGTCTTCCAGACCTTCAACCTGCTCGCGCGCGCCACAGCCCTGCACAACGTCGAACTGCCGCTCATCTACGCGGGCATCAGCGCGACCGAACGCCACGAAAAGGCGCAAGCCTCTCTGCGCTCCGTCGAACTCGGCGACCGCATGACGCACCGCCCGAACGAACTCTCCGGCGGACAGCGCCAACGCGTCGCCATCGCCCGCGCCCTCGTCAATCACCCCTCGCTCTTGCTGGCCGACGAGCCGACCGGCGCGCTCGATTCCAAAACCAGCATCGAGATCATGAACCTCTTCGAGAAACTGCACGCCGAAGGCAACACCATCATCGTCGTCACACACGAACCCGACATCGCCGAACGCGCGCACCGCGTCATCTCCATCCGCGACGGCCGCATCGACAAAGACGAGCGCATCAAATAGAAAGCCTCCTTGCCAGGCGCGGGGTCGAAGCGAAGCGAAACCGCCCGCCGGTCTGTGTGACTGGCGGGCGGTGTCATGTTTAAGCTGATGCCGGTTGGCTATTGGACGTTGACGAGAAACACGTCCCACGCCCAGTGCCCGGCGTGACCGTCCCTGCCGTCGTCAACCCTCGCCCGGTACTTGAAGCGGTTGCCGTGTGCGTCTGTCTTCTTTGACTCTTGGTAGGTGAGATGCAGGCGTTTGAGATTGAGGGCTGGCAAAGTGTGTAGTTCGTTCACTTCCGAGACGCCATTGTGATTCGTATCTCGCCATAGCCGCAGAGACGAATAGATGGAATCTCTCTCACTAATCACTCCATCTCCATTTCCGCCATTGCCGGCACGATCATGTACAGCGAGGGCGAGGAAGCCATTCTTCTCCTCGTCCGCGGGCGGTGCGGGCTGCGCCGTGAAATTGCCGAACAGTTCTGTCCCATCATCAATCGAGCCGTTGCCGTTGCGGTCGAGGGCGAGCCATCCGTCATCCGAACCGGCAGTTGTCCACGACCATTTCTCGCCTATCCCGTTGCCATCGAGGTCGAACGTCACACCTGCCGCCGCATCTGTGAGATCGAAGCCATTGCCTGATACGTCAACAAGGATAGGAGAGGCGACACAAGCGAAATCATCATAATCAATCAGGCCGTTGGAGTCGTTGTCCGCCCCGTCCGCGCAGTTGCAGTAACGATTACCTTCCATGAAGCCATGATCATCATCACATTCAGGGGTCGGGGTTGGCGTTGGTGTTGCACAAGTATATTCTTCCTCAAATTTTTCGGTATTAGTGTAATAGGTAGCCTGACCCATCTCACAGATCGAGACGTAGCGAGTCTCTTGGTAAAAGCGCGCTACATGCTGACTCTTGTCGTACCATAGTTCAGTGTAGAACAGCGGGTAACAGAGTTCAGTGTTATTATCCCGTGCTTGGAGGCAGCCCGCACCATCCCCCCACGTTCCCTTATTGACTGAGCCTTGAACGGTGTTGAGGGTGAAGATGGCTATTTTTCTAAATCGATCATTCTCATTACTATAAGTAAAGCAATTTACGTACTGCTCAATATAGGTCTTGCCAGCGGCGCATGCCGCAAGCACGGCGATTGCCAGAGTCGGCACGCATAGTACTAGCGCGAAGAAAGTTATCAGCCGTTCATTGTTCTTCATGTTTTCTCCTTTTTAAGCTGATCGCGCTGTTACTGTTTTAAGCCGGATTCTTTCACCTGCTTCCCTCTTTCGAGTTTCTCGCGCCGGTATTCCTGCATGCGGCGCACGTCTTTCGGCGAGCCTTTGGCTTCCTCCCCTTCAAAGGTCGCGGCGCTTAGGATCAATGGCGTGTCGTCCTTGATTTCGTCAGTGAGCATTCGACCCACGCGCCGCCCGCCCGCCGGTATCAAGATTGAGCCAGGATCAGCATCCGACGTGACGGTCGCGTTGGCGGCGCGCACGACGACCGAGAGAACCGCTTTATCCGTATTGTTGAAGATGTCATACTCAATCATTTGGTCGTCGCCGTGCTCGAATCTGAGGTTCTCGATGCTCAGCCCCTCGACCTCGCTCCTTACCGCCGGCGGCAGGACGCGAGCGCCTTTGCGGTTCGTTAGTTTCCGTTGCCCGGCCGAGCCGGGTCTGACTGCGAGCATGTAGACCACCGTGACAAGCGCGGCCAACACGGTTATCGCAAAAAGGGTTCGTTTATAGGTCATACTGCTTTTCTCCTTAGAGAAGACGTGGTGTGAGGTCAGGTTAAGAAAAGTTGAAAGGGTCGTGTCGCTAAGAGCGAAGCGTGAAGTAAGCGACGCCCGACTTATACACTCGCTGTTTTTGCCTGTCAACATTTTCATATAGAGTGGAAGCATCGAGATCATGAACCTCTTCGAGAAACTGCACGCCGAAGGCAACACGATCATCGTCGTCACACACGAACCTGACATCGCCGAACGCGCACACCGCGTCATCTCCATCCGCGACGGCCGCATCGACAAAGACGAGCGCATCAAATAAGACTTAAGAGCGTCTAACAAAATCTCGAAACCACGAAACCACACGAAACCACACGAACAAATTTTCGTGTTCTTTCGTGTGGTTTCGTGGTTCTATTCTTAGTTTTGTGAGCGCCTCCTCTCAGCAGGATCGTTCTTAATTCTTTTGCTTCTACCCTTCCCCTTTTCCCTTTTTACTTTTCCCTTCTCTTCATTCCATTTGACCCTCCGCGCTTCGCGCTTCATAATCCGGCAGACAACGTACACAGAGCGCGCTTCAGGCATCTAAATCGGGTGCAGCGTCGGCCTGCAACTAAATAAAACTTTCCCCCGTACTAACTCGACCGTGAAATTCGTCGAAACTTTAAAACTGGCCTTGGCCGCCGTCTGGTCGCACAAGCTGCGCTCGGCCTTGACGCTGCTCGGCATGATCATCGGCGTCACGGCCGTCGTGGTCGTCGTCTCTTTGATTCAAGGCTTCAATCGCTACGTGGACGAAAAGATCGCGGGCATCGGCGCGAAGTCTTTCACCATTCAACGCTTCAACATCTTCGAGGACTTCAAAGATTTAGACACCATCGCCGCCGCCACGCGCCGCAACAAAGATTTGACGATGGCCGACTACGACTACTTGAAGGCGCGCGCCGTGCTCATCGACAAACTCGGCGCGGGCGCGCGTCCCACGAGCGCGCAGATCAAACGCGGCGCGGAGATTTTGGAGGACGTGCCCGTCAGCGGCATGACGGCCAACGTCGCCGAGATCAACGCCGTCGAGGTGGCCGACGGCCGCTTCTTCAGCGACACGGAGAATCACGCGGCGGCGCGCGTCGCCTTCCTCGGCGCGGACGTGGCCGCGAAGTTGTTCCCGACGACGAGCGCCATCGGCGAAGAGATTTACATCGCCGGGCTGCCCTATCGAGTGATCGGCGTGGCCGTCGCCAAGGGGAGCGTGCTCGGCATCCCGCAGGACAACTACGTCAACATCCCGCTCAAGACTTACGGCAACAACTTCGGCGGCTTTACGCGCAACCGCTCGCTCTATTTCGTCGCCACGGCCAAGTCGGACGAGTTGTTCAACGACGCAGTGGAAGAGGCACGTCAGATCATGCGCGTGCGCCGACGCGTGCCCGCGAACGAAAAAGACAATTTCGGCATCATGACGCCCGACGCCATCACGGGCTTGCGCGACCGCATCTTCGGTTCGATCTTCGTCGTCGCTATCGCCGTGCCCGCCATCGCCCTCGTCGTCGGCGGCATCGTGATCATGAACATCATGCTTGTCTCCGTCACCGAGCGCACCAAAGAGATCGGCATCCGCAAGGCGCTCGGCGCGCGGCGCACGGATGTCCTCAAGCAATTTCTCGTCGAGGCCGTCACGCTCTCGGCCATCGGCGGCGCAACGGGCGTCTTGCTCGCGTGGGTCGTCGGCCGCGTGCTCACGGCCGTCTTCTTCCCGACCTATTTGTCCGTCGTCGCAATCATCGTCGCCGTCACCGTCTCCGGCGGCATCGGCGTCCTGGCAGGCATCATCCCCGCATGGAAGGCCGCCCGCCTCGACCCCATCGAAGCGCTTCGCGCGGATTAGCGATTAGCGATCAGCTTTTAGCCAAAACTAAAAAGCTAACTGCAATTCAACAAGCTAACAGCTAATCGCTAACAGCTAACAGCTACTTATGAAACTCCTGAGAAGCGACATTTACGAGAACCTGAAGATGGCGCTGGCGACGCTGCGCTCGAACAAGTTGCGCTCGGCGTTGACGGTGGTGGGCGTGGTCATCGGCGTCTGGACGGTGATGGCGATCGCTTCGATCATCAGCGGCATTGATCTGGCCGTGACCAAAGAGATCGAGTCGTTCGGCACGCGCTCGATCATCCTGACGAAGTTTGAACCGGGACTGCACGTCGGACGCCGCTCGCGCGAGGAGCGGATGCGCAAGGAGTTGACCTACGACGACGCGCTCGCCCTGCGCACTCTGCCGTCGGTGGAGTTGGCCGTGCCCTTCCTCGACATCACCAACAACTTCTTCGGCTCGAAGATCAACGTCTCGGCCAACGGCAAGACCTCTTCGGCCGTGCGCTTGCAGGGGACGCTGCCCGACTATGAACGCGCCGGGATCGAAAACATCTCCGAGGGGCGTTTCTTCTCCGAGTTTGAGAACGATCAGAACCAGCAGGTCTGCATCATCGGCGCGAGCGTGGCGGAAAACTTCTTCCCCTACGGCTCGCCGCTCGAACAGGAGATAGACATCGGCGGCAACAAGTTTCGCGTCGTCGGCGTCTTCGAGAAACGCGAACAGCTCGGCGGGGGCGGCGGCAGCAACGACGAGAACAACGTCATCTACGTCCCTTACAACGTGGCGCGCAAGCTCAAGCCGGGCGCGGAGGACGTGACCATCCTCGCCGTGGCGAAGCAGGGACGCATGGAGGAAGCGCAGGATCAGGTGGTTGACCTGATGCGCGTGCGTCGCCAGGTGCCTTACGGCGAGAAGAACAACTTCGGCGTCACCACCGCCGAGTCGGCCATCTCCAGTTTCCGCTCGATCACTTCGGGTGTGGCGATTGCGATGGTCGTGATCTCTTCGGTGGGCTTGATGGTGGGCGGCATCGGCGTGATGAACATCATGCTCGTGTCCGTGACGGAGCGGACGCGCGAGATCGGCGTGCGCAAGGCCATCGGCGCGCGGCGCGCGGACATCCTCTGGCAGTTTTTGATCGAGGCGATGACTTTGACGGGCTTCGGCGGACTGGTCGGCCTGTTGCTCGGTTGGGCGACGACGCTTTTGATCCGTCTCTTCGTTCCCTCTTACGTCCCCTTGTGGGCTCCCATCGCAGGCTTCGTCGCCAGCGTCGGCATCGGCCTCGTCTTCGGTCTGTGGCCTGCCTGGAAGGCCGCGCGTCTCGACCCCATCGAAGCGCTCAGGTACGAATAAATTCTCCGGCCGGACGTGCGAAGGGAGGCGTCGCGCTGAAC
>DASZCS010000068.1:0-5936 GCA_035942855.1 Pyrinomonadaceae bacterium
GTTTCATTCCGCGTCCCGCGTTTCTTGCCGTCAACCTGAGCGGTTAATTGATTCTGACAAACACGTCGTTGCGGCTGGTTGCGCCGTCGGCGGTGCGCAGAATGACTGCGGGCGTGCCGAGCGTGTTGCCGGGCAGGCGCAGGTTGATTTGATCGAGGCCGGGGAAGTCTGCGCTCGCGCCCGCGTATTCGACGACCGCGCTGCGCCCGCCGATTGTGGCCGTCACAGGCACGCCGCGCCGGAAGCCCGTGCCGAACAGGGCGACGACCGAAGATTGATTGCCCGTGAGCGAGGGGAAGGGACTACGCGTGTAGCGCAGGCCGGAAGTGAGCAGACCGATACTCTCGCCCGCGCCCGTGCCGTTTACAGTAAACAGCCCCGGATTCGCGTTGACGATCTGCACGTCTTCGGCAGCGATGGTGCGGCCGTCCACCGAGACAACGACTGTGCGCGTGCCTGTGCCGACAAAATCCGGCACGTAGATGTTGAGTCGATCATCCGCGAACGAATGGACTGGCGCGCTCGCGCCTTCAATCGTCACGCGCACGCCGCGCCGTGCGGCTTCGGCGGCTGACGCGCCGCGTCGCCCTTCGGTCAATCGCGTGCCGAGAATCGTGCCGAGACCGTCGCGCGCGGCGTTGCCGCGAAGCGATGCGCTGTTAGTCAAAGAGAGCGAGGCGACGGGCGCGAGCGTCGTGTCCGTGCCGAAGGCGAGGCCGGTCAGGGCTTGCGAGAAGGGGTTGTCGGCGGCGACGTAGAGCGCGCCGTCGCGCAGCACGCCGTTCAAGGCCGGGTCGGGGAAGGCATCGACGAGGGGCGTGCCGCCGTTGCCTCCCTCGCTCGATGCATCGCTCGCGCCTATTGCGTCTTCGACGACGTAGACCGTGCCCTCACGATCAACCGCAAGACCATGCAGGAGCAAGTTGTCGTCAATCGAGAGACCTTCGACGACGACTTCCTCGGCGTCTGCAAAACCGTTCGCGTTCGTGTCGTAGAGCGCGAGCATGACTGTGTTGTTGCCGACAGAGTGTGAGAAGACGACGCCGCGCGAGTTGGCGGCGATGTCGAGCGGGGCGTCGTTGGAGAATTGATAGGAGTAGTAGGGCGTGGGGTCGAGCGTGTCGGGCGCGCCGTCCCTGTCCTGGTCGCGTATGACGCGCAGTTCGTTCGAGTCGAAGTCTGCGATGAGAAGTTCACCCGTGGGCAGCAGGGCGAGGGCGTTGGCGTTGTTGAGTTGGCCGCTGCCGGGAGCGACGAGCAGGCGCGAGAATTCGATCTGGCCGGAAGTGTTGAAGACTAAAAGGGCGACGCCCGCCGTCGGTTCGTTATCGGGGTCGCGCGGGTCGCTGTAGTTGTAGTAGCCGCTCGAAGAGACGACGACGAACTCGCGCCCGGAGCGCGACGTGCCCGCAACGACCGAGGCAGCGGAAGAAAAGCCGAACTCTGTGTAGAGATCGTGCGTGGGTGTGCCGAAACTCGCGCAGCCGGAGTCGCGTTGAAAGTCGCGGTTCGAGTCGAAGCCGAGCGTGAGGACACCGATGGAGCGGTCATCTGAAGTTGTGAATGTGCCGCGGTCGTCGAGTGCGGAATAGACTTGATAGCGTGTGCCGGACAGGCCGACGGCCACGTCGAACGCGCCGCCGCAGGTGTCGAACGTGGCGCGTTCGTCGGCTTCGAGATCGGAGTTTGCGTCGGCGAATTGTTCGAGCGAACCGGCCGACGAGGTGGTACTCAGTTGCGACGTGTGCAGGATGCGTCCGGGCGAAGTGCCGGGGCGTATGCGTGCGTTGATGGCGGCGTGTGCGGAAGCGTCGAGATTGTTCGACGCGGCGGGGCGGATGGCCGTGGTCGCGACGGGGCGTCCGTCCTCGCTCGTGTTCGCAGCGGTGCGCGAGTTGGTGCGTGGGCGCGCGCTTGAAGTCGAGACATCGAGGCGTGCGGGCAGGTGCGCGCCGGGACGCGCGACGAGAGAAGCTTTTGCGGGGCGCGTTTTACCGGAGAGAGCGCGGCGCGTGTCGGGGCGGAAAATTCTCGCCGCAGAGGTTTGCGCGTTCGTCACCGTCATCAATGTGGCGAAGAGGTAAGCGCCGAGCACGAGCGCAATGATGAAGATGATGAAGCGCAGGCCGAGGCGTGCGTAAGACATGGGGCGTTCCTTTCCTTGTTCCGGCAAACGAGGTGTGGGCGGTGCGCGTCGGGGCAGCCGCTTCGTTCGGGGAGAAGGATGGTCGCGGGGCGCGTGCTTGCCGGACACCCCGGCACGCATGGCAGCGAGTCGCATGCTATGCGTGCCGGAGGTGTCTGACGGCGCAAAGGTCAGCGCGGTTCGTCGGGTCTGCCCTTGGGTGATGGGCGCGGGATATTGACCTCGCGCGGCGGATCGGGGCGACGCTCCTCGCGTTGTGGCGGAGGCGAGGGGCGTTCCTCACGTTGCGGAGGCGGCGACGGACGTTCTTCGCGCGGAGCAGAACGTTCCTGGCGCGGTTCGGAGCGTTCGCGGCGTTCGGGTCTGTCCTCGCGCTGCGACTTCCGATCTTCGCGCACTTCCGGACGCGGGCGATAGACTTCGGGCGCGCTGCGCTCGGACGGCTTCGTGCGCTCCTCGCGTGGCGGGCGCACGGGGCGATAGTCGGGCTGCGGCGCGTTGTTGTTGTTGTCGTCGGTGCGTTCGGTCTTCACTTTGCGCTCGCCGTCGCCCACGTTCGGGCGCGGACGCAAAGTTTCCGTCTCGCCGGGACGGTTGGCGCGCTTCATGGCGGGCACACCCGTGTTGTCGTTGTCGCCGTTGCTGTCCGCATCGGTGACGCGTACGGGTCGTGTGGGTCGCGCCACCGCGCCAGTGCCACGCTCGCCACCCGTGCCGAGAATGCGGCCGTTGCCGCGCTCGTTGTTCGAATCGCCGATGCGTGTCGTGGTGTCGCCGCCTTTCTCTACTTTGCGCGGCTCGCGGTTGTTGTAGATGCGCCCGCGCCGCAGTTCGCCGTCGAGCGCGACGCCGGGACGACGCACGGCTGCGCCCGTCTTGCGTTCGAGTAGAGCAGCCGTAGTCGTAGTTGGGTCAGACGGGTTGCGTACGACGGGCCGGCCGTCAGTCTTGCGCGGAAACGGAGTTTCGGTGTTGCCACGGTTGCCTTCAGAAACCGTGAGCGGGTCGGGGCGCGTGGGGCGGACGGGCAGCGCGCCGCGCACGGGTTCCGTCGAGATGGCGCGCAAGGCCTGTTCCTTCGTCGCCGGGTGGGCGCGGCGTCCCTTACCGAACTCGCGCAAGGGCTGCGTCGTCACGGCGCGCTGGTAGATCGGGTTGATGCGATTCAAGTCTGCGATGCGTTGCTGTTCGCGTGCGCGGTCGCGTACGCGCCGCCAGTAGTTCGAGCGCGGATCGCGATGACGATAACCGAGCGGATACCAGCAGACGTTGTCGTTGTAGCTGCTGCCGAAGCTGACGAAGGCGACGAGGGCGGGACGCCACCAACTGCGATTCCTGTAATAAGCGTGGCGCGGAACCCAGCACCAGTAGTTGTTCACGTAGACCCAACGACCGTAGTGATAGGGAGCCCAACCCCATGGTTCGTCGCCCACCCAAGTCCAGCCATAAGGCGAAACCCAGCGCCAGGAGCCGTAGCGATAGGGAGCCCAATCCGCATATTGGTTGATGACCGTCACGTGTGGCCGCCACACGTAGCCGTACTCGCTCGTGTTGATCCAATCGCCGTAGACGTCGAGTTCTTCCGCGCCCCAGATGTTGTTGTCGTAGTAGCGGTCGCGGCGGTCGTAGCGCAGGCGCGCGGCGAGATAGGTTTCGCGTTCGTCAACCCAACTGTCCCAGTTGTCCGACGCGCGCGCTGCGGACAAGTCCCAGTCGCCGTCTTCCGCAGAAGAGTTGTTGTAGACGAGTTCGGCGGTGCGTCCGTCGCGCAGTGTGAAGCCGGAGGTTTCCGAGTAGAGGCGCGCGCGCCCGCCGTCGCGGACGGTCACGCGGACGTTGCCGTTCTGCGCCACGTCCAGCCGATATGATCCCTTCTGCTCGGCGGCCAGAGTGGTGCGCGGCGCGTCGATCTCGAAATACTCGCGGTCGTTGTCGAAGCGTGCGAGGCGCAGGGTGGCCGTGCCTTCCGGTAGACTCAAGGCGACGCCTTCGTCACGCAGGGTGACGATGTCGAGCGTTGCGTATTCGCCGAGACGGACGAAGTTGCGCGCGTCGATCTGAATTTCGACGCGCGCGCCAGCACCCGTGGCGAGACGGTCGCCTTCGACGAGCGGCAGGTTCAAAGCGGCGCGCTCCCAGTCTTTCTCACCGGCGCGGCGCAAACTCACGTCGCCCGCGAGCAGGCTGATACGGACGACGCGCGCCGTCTCTTCATAGTCGTCGTCGATCTCTTCGTCGAAGACGGGGACGGCCGTGGCGTTGTTTCGCGCGAAGAGGTTCGGGGTTGCTGACAGAAGCGGGAGCAGAAGCAAAAGTAAAGCGAGTGGCAGGGACGTTTTGTTGTAGCGCATGGCGCTGACTCCTTTTTGAGACTGGACGGGACAAGAGAGAGATTCCCTCACCTGCGTAGACGCCCCGACGAAAGCGAGCGTTACACTTTCGTTTGAGAGCGCAGGCGACCGGCGAGAAGAGCTTTTGCGAGGGCTTCTTCAACCTTGGTAGCAGTCGGCCGAAGCAAAGCGCGTGCCCGCCTTCGAGCGCACGGCGACGAACGAGCGCAACACGCGATTTTCTTCGGAAACTTGAACACCGCCCCCGCACACCCTAACGAGATAGTGCAGCCGCAGCACTATTTCGTATGTGCCGCGACCGGCACCACACCAGCGCAACCATCAGAGCAGCGCATCGCGGCGCGGCGGAAAATTTTTCCCCGATGTCGAAACGGGCGTATCATGTGGCGGCCGACCGGTGGCGCAACCGCGACGATGATTCGACACGCCGACGCCGAACGTCTCTGTTTCTGAATGAAGGGAAAACCGCTGCTGCCTGTTTTGAAAGGATAGATTAGCATGGCTTCATTGCCAGACAATTACTATTTAAGCCCGGAAGAATATCTGGAGATTGAGCGGCGTGCGGAATTCAAGAGCGAATATGTGGACGGCGTGATGTATGCGATGTCGGGCGCGAGCGAACTGCATAATCTGATTGTCGGCAATTTGGTCGCGGAGCTTAACGTTCAACTCAGGAAGACGGATTGCCGGGTCTATCCGAGCGATTTGAAAGTGCGCGTGCCGAATTCCAAAAGGTTTTTCTACCCGGACGTGTCAGTCGTCTGCGGCGAAACTGAGTTCGCGGATGACGAGCGAGACGTGGTGCTCAATCCGGTCGTCGTGGTGGAAGTTTTGTCGGAAAGCACTGCGGCCTTCGACCGCGGGAAGAAGTTTCAGTCCTACCAGCAGATCGAATCTTTAAGGGAATACCTGCTCGTGTCGCAGGACGAATTCGTGGTCGAACATTTTCTCAGACAGACGGACGGCCGTTGGCTTTATACGAAGGCCGCCGGATTGGACGAAGCTGTCGCGCTCCCCACTATGAACTGTCGTCTGGTGCTCGCAGATGTCTACAACAAGATGGCCTGACCTGACTGTTTGAGCTGCACGGCGATGCCGTAAAATTTTTTCACGAAAATTTTTTCACCCGCATTTTTACTGCGTTTTATTGATTTTTGCCTCTGGCGCGGCCGCAAACCTCAAGTTTTCCTCAAGTCTGTTTTTTATAGTGGCGACAGTCCGGCGGGCGTTGGGGGACGGCCGTTGGAAAGTTTTGCGAGGGAAGAGGTGCGGCGCGCGTCTCTCTCGCCGCTTCGGTGGACACCAAGGCTCGGGTCATCGCGGAGCGGCCTGGAAGGCACGCGGCATCTCAGGTGAGAAGCCGTCATAAATTGCGCGTCAGCAAAGGGGCATGACGGTTTCGCGCTTCTTCGCAAATGTTGGCCGCCGACGTTGGGGGA
>DASZCS010000069.1:0-16079 GCA_035942855.1 Pyrinomonadaceae bacterium
CAGGACAGTGTTTGTGCTGCATGATGTGGAAGGGCACGAACACGAAGAGATCGCGAGACTGTTAGGATGTTCGGTGGGGACATCGAAGTCGCAGTTGCACAAGGCGAGGATGAAGCTGCGCACGCTCCTCAGGCAACAGAAGCCCGCTTCGTAGCTTCAAACAACGTCGCTTCGCCGGACGGCCATGTCGCCCCAAGCGCCTGAAGCGACAGTTAGACCGATGGGAGGCCGCTCCCGGCCTCCGTGTCGATAGATTTAAAAAGCGTGCCGCGCTCCTCTGGCGGCTTGTAAGGTGCGGATTTAACGGAACGCGAAAACCCCCTTCAAAGCCACACGGCGCTTAAGCACGCGACCATGCGAGCGTGAGAGGTAATAGCAATGGACTGCGAGAAGTGTAGTGACCTTTTAGGCGATTTCCTTGAAGGGACTCTCGATGGGCACGACCACGCGCTGCTCGGCGCGCATCTGGAAGAGTGTCTCGACTGCGCCTGCGTGCGCGATGAATTGCGCGCTATCGTGGCCGTGGCGTCCGAGAGCCGCGAACAACTCGTCGCGCCGCCGAACGAGCGCGCCCTGTGGCTGCGCGTGCGCAACACTATCGAAGCCGAACTGAGCGCGCAGCAGAGAGCCGCCGCCGCTCTCGCTTCCGCCAACGCCGCGCGCGAGGCGCGCGAGAATTTCCTGACGCGTTTAATGAACAAGCGCTGGGCGCTGTCTCTGCCGCAACTGACGGCGGCCGTCGTGGCAATCGTCGTCGGCGTCTCGGTCATCACCACGGTCGGCTTGCAGCGTCTCTCGGCCGGCAACGGCGGAGTTAAGCAACAAGTGACCGCTGCCGAGCGCGGCGTCAGAAAGTTGAACCAAGATCAGTTGCTCGCTATCGAGTATCTGATGCAGCGCGTCGAGGAACGCAAGGCGCGTTGGAATCCGCGCATGCGTGAAGCGTTCGACCGCAACCTCGGCATCATCGACGCGACCGTCACCGATTCGCTCAAGGAACTGAACGAAAGCCCCCACGATGAAATCTCCGAAGAAGCCCTGAACGCCGCCCTGCGCGACAAGATGGAACTGCTCCGCGAGTTCTCCGAATTGTAAGCTAGAATGAAAGCGCGCCCGGCATTGACGAGCGGGCGCGCTTCCAGAAAAATCCCGACCTGCGAGAGATTTAGAGTTTGATGAAGAAGACGCAGTTGATTCCTCACCAGCCCGCCGTGTGCGACCACGCCGCCCTTCGCTGTCGGCGCGCTTCGCGCTGGCGACTGCGCGCCGTTTGCAGCGCCGTGTTCTTGTTCTTCTTCCTCCTGTCCGTTCCCGCCGATGTTTTCGCGCAACAAAAATTTTCCAAGACTTACCCGGCGCGCAGCAACATCCGTCTCCAACTCAACAACCGCTCCGGCACGATTGAGGTCTACGGCTGGGGTCGCAACGAGATCAAGATCAAGGCCGAGATGGAAGCGCCCGCCGCGCGCTTCACGCCCGTGCTCAAAGATGATGGTTTGTGGATCGACGTGATGAACGACACGCGCGGCAAGGAAGACGTCGGCGACGTGAACTTCCAGATTCAAGTGCCCTACGGCTCGTCGGTCGATCTCGAAACCAAGCGCGGCAACATCACCGTCCATAACATACAGGGCGCGATGGTGCGCGCCGTCGTCACCACTGAGGGCGACGTTAACCTGACGGGCATCCGCGCGAGCCGCGTCATGGCCTCGAACATCAGCGGCAACATCTTCTTCGACGCAGACCTCATGCGCGGCGGCATGTACGAACTGAGATCGACCCAAGGCGACATCAACCTGCGCATCAACGCCGGCTCAGGCTTCAACCTGACGGCGACCGCGCCGCGCACGCGCAACATCAATCTCGGCGAATTCGCGGGCAAGGGAAGTTGGGATTTTCAAAGCAACAACCGCCGTGTGACAGGCCGCGTCGGCGACGGCAGCGCCACGCTGAACACGACCAACCTGCGCGGCTCGATTGTCTTCGTCTCACGCTAACGGCACTCTCGACCCGATGGCCGCACACGCCGTTCGTCAAACAAACTGCACCCGTCGCTTGTCCGACGCGCCCGCCGTTTAACTCTTTCGAGGCACACGCTACTTTTGCAGCACAACTCAAAAACACACGCCGCCTACGCGCCGTCCGAATTTTTCCGCGCGAGCGATGCGCGCGCGTTTCTCTTTCTCGTCCTCTCAATCTTCGCGTTCTGCTTCGTCGCCGGCGCACACGCGCAGTCGCAACGAAGCAGGGGCGCTGTGGCCGCAGCTCCTTCGCCCGCACCTACGCCCGCGCCTCTGCTCACGCGCACCACGACGCGCCACGAAGTTCGTCGCTTCGGCTACGGCGGCACGTTCACCATCTACGGTGCACCCGAAGGCTCGATCACCATTGAGGCTTGGCCGCGCAACGAAGTTGACGTGACCGCAGAGATCGAACTCAAGGGCGCGACGGAAGAAGAACTCGCCGCGCTCGCCTCCGTCAACAACTTCGTCCTCGACGAAGACGGCTCGCACCTGACGCTCTTTACCACAGGCACGCACGACCGCAAGTTTATGAAACGCGCGGCCAAAGACTTTCCTAAGAAACTGCTCACGCTGCCCTGGAAGATCGACTACCGCATACGCGTCCCCGCGCAACTCGATCTGGAAATCTACGGCGGGCGCGGCGCGCTCGAAATCAACGGCACGGACGGCGCGCTCAGCCTCAACGCCGGAGAGAGCAACGCGTCCCTGACGCTCGGCGGCGGCGATGTGGTCTCCACCGTCGCCTCCGGTTCCGTTCGTCTGCGCCTCAACGCGCGCAGTTGGCGCGGTCGCGGCGCGTCCATACGCCTCGGTCGCGGCGACCTCACAGTCGAACTTCCCGCCGATTTCAACGGTGACGTTGACGCCACGGTGCTCCGCACCGGCCGCCTCGAGAACACACATCCGGCGCTCGCCGCGCGCCCCGGCCTCGCCTCCACTCCGCGCCAACTGCGCGCCCGTGCAGGCTCCGGCGGCGCAACCCTCGCCTTCGAAGTCACCAACGGCACGCTCCGCATCACCCAACTCTCAAACGCGAAGCCGTAAGTAGTAAATGGCGAATGGTAAATGGTGAATGGTTAAAAGCCGTGGATCGTCAATCGTGAATAGAAGAAGACAGTCCTCTCCATTCACGATTGACGATCCACGTTTTTAACTCATCACTTGTCACTCGTCGCTTGTCACTCTCTTCGTTCCCCTTTATGCTCATGCCCGGCGTGTCTCCGGCTCAATCGAAACGCGCGTCAGAACAAATCTTGCACACATCAAATTTCCAGTTATGACTGTTAAATCCGACAGGTGGATTCGGCGCATGGCCGAAGAGGCAGACTTTATTCGACCCTTCGACGCCGAGCTCGTGCGCGAAGTGGACGGCCGCCGCATCATCTCCGCGGGCGCTTCCTCCTACGGCTACGACATGCGCCTCGCAGACGACGGCTTCCGCGTCTTCTCACCCATCCACGGCTTAGAGATCGACCCCAAACGCTTCGACGAAGAATCGCTCGTCGAACCCCCCCTGCGTACCGCCACAGACGGCTCGCGCTACTACCTCATGCCGCCGCAATCCTACGCGCTCGGCGTCACGGTCGAAACCTTCAAGATGCCACGCAACGTCACCGGCATCGCGATGGGCAAAAGCACCTACGCACGCGTCGGTCTGCTCGTCAACACCACCCCGCTCGAAGCCGGCTGGACAGGCCGCCTCGTCGTCGAACTCGCCAACCTCGCCGCCCTCCCTTTACGCGTCTACGTCAACGAAGGCATCGGCCAGATCGTCTTCTTCGAATCCGACGAAGACTGCGCCGTCTCCTACCAGGATCGCGGCGGCAAATACCAAAACCAAACCGGCCTAACCTATTCGCGTTTGTGATCGTTTCGTGCTACCGTTTTTGCCTTTCTTCGTGGGCGTTGGTGTTAGTCGTGCTCTCTATTCCGTGGGGAAAGAGTGTGGCTTGATTGCGTCGCCCGGGTGATGGGCGGTTCGACGTTTGACCTTGATAAAGGAGAGCGGCGATGAAGCGTGTGCTTCTGCTTTTTTTGTTGGCGGCGGGGTGTTGTTTGAGTGCGGGGTGCGGCTCGAAGACCGGGAACACGAGCGACGCGGGAGGAGCGGCGAAGGGCGGAAGCGGAGCGGGCGGCAACACGACTGCGGCGAAGCCCTTGAAGGATGATGTGGTGTTTGCGAGAGAGGCGGTCGAAGGGCTGCTCGCGGGCGATGTGGGGGCGGCGGAGTCTTTCGATTGGGAGAACTTGAAAGTGCCGGGCGCGAACGCGGGCGAGGCGTACCGGGAGATGCCGGACGAAGAGAATCGCGTGGAGTTTCAGAAGGGTTTTATTGAAAAATTCTCGGAGTCGTTCAAACGCTCCGGGGCGAGCACCGATGATTTGAAGAACTGGCGCGAGCAGTCGCGCGAGGGCGAGAACACGGTCGTCGCCGTTGACACCAAGACGGGCAAGACGATGCGCGTGTCTGTCGTCAGGCGCGAGGGGCGGCAATTCGTGTCGGAACTGGCGATTGACTAAGCGCGAGCCGGGGGTGAAATATGATTAGACCTTTTCAGGGCAAGCACCCGCAGATTCATGAGAGCGCGTTCGTGGAAGCGAGCGCGCAGGTGATCGGCGATGTCTGGATGGGCGAGCAGTCGTCCGTGTGGTTCAACGCGGTCGTGCGCGGCGACGTGTTCTACATACGCATCGGCAACCGCACGAACATACAGGACGGCACGGTCGTACACGTCACCAACGGCACGCACGCGACCATCCTCGAAGACGAAGTGACGGTCGGCCACAACGTCACGCTGCACGGCTGCTACATCGAACGCGGGTGTCTCATCGGCATGGGGTCGATCGTGATGGACGACGTGCGGATCGGCGCGCAGTCAATCGTCGCGGCGGGCGCGCTCGTCTCGCCGGGCACGCGCGTTCCGCCGCGCTCGCTCGTCATGGGCGTCCCGGCGAAGGTCAAGCGCGCGCTCACGACAGAGGAAGTCGAGGGACTGGCGCAATACTGGAAGAATTACGTCGAATATACAGAGCAGTACAAAAACGATGAAGGATGAACGATGAACTGAAAGACTGACTCAGTTCATCACTGAATCATTGAATCGATGGCCCAACGATCCAATCGCTTTTACCTCATCGTTCATACTTCATCGTTATTTTCTTATGAGTAAGACACAACCGGCGCGCGGGATGCGCGATTTTTTGCCTGCGGACGTGAGGCGGCGCGAGTATGTGATGGGCGTCGTGCGCGGGGTGTATGAGCGTTACGGTTTCGAGCCGCTGGAGACTCCGGCGGCGGAGAACATCGAGACGCTCTTGGGCAAGTACGGCGAAGAGGGCAATCAACTCATCTTCAAAATCCTGAAGCGCGGCGAGCACGAGCAGACGGGCGCGGCCGACCTCGCCTTGCGTTACGATCTGACAGTGCCGCTGGCACGCGTCGTCGCCGAATACGGGGAGCGTTTGCCGAAGTTTTTCAAGCGTTACCAGATTCAGCCCGTGTGGCGCGCGGACAGGCCGGGGCGCGGTCGCTTCCGAGAGTTTTATCAGTGCGACGTTGACGCCACGGGGTCGCGTTCGATGATCGTCGAGGCGGAACTGTGCGCGGCGGCGGCAGATGCGCTCGTCGAACTCGGCTTTACGAATTTCACGATCCGCCTGAATCACCGACAGGTGTTGGCGGGCGTGCTGGAACAGGCGGGCGTGTCGGCTGACAAGCAGTCGGACGCGCTCACGGCGCTCGATAAGCTGGACAAGATCGGCGCGGAGGGCGTGGCGCGCGAGTTTGCAGAGCGCGGCGTGGGGAGCGAGGCGGGCGTGAAGCTGCTGCGCTTTTTTGAGGGCGTCGCGGGGATCGAAAAGGCTGCGGACGAGGTTGACCTGGGCGCTGCGGGCACGGAGGGCGAGGCTTTCAACGCGGCGATGCTCGGTCGGCTGGTCGAGTTTATCGGCGATCATGAAGCGGGCTCGCGGGGCGTGGACGAGTTGCGGCAGATTTTGCAGTTTGCCGAAGCGTCGGGCGCGGGCGCGCGCATCCGTGTCGATCCGAGTCTGGCGCGCGGGCTCTCTTATTACACGGGAGCGATCATGGAGATCAGCGTGCCCGATCTAGCGGGGAGTCTCGGCGGCGGCGGTCGTTACGATAATCTCGTGGGGATGTTTTCGGGGCGCGACATTCCGGCCTGCGGATTCTCGCTTGGCCTTGAACGCATCATCGTCGTGATGACCGAGCGCGAGATGTTTCCCGATAAGGTCTTGAGAAATTCGGCCGACGTGATGGTGACCGTTTGGAACGAAGGCTCGGTCGCACGTTCGTTGACTCTCGCACGCAAGTTACGTGAGGAAGGATTGATCCTTGCACGCAACTTAGGTGGTGAGCCGTTGCGTGTAGATGTGTATCCTGTGCCCGGCGACAAATTGGGCAAACAGTTGAAATATGCGTCCGCCTATGGTGTCGCCCTTGTCGTAGTTGAGGGAGAGGAAGAACAAAAGCGCGACGAAGTCAATTTCAAAGTTATGAGTTCAGGAGATCAATTTACGGTTACGTCCGATGAGTTAGCCAAACAACTCTATCTCGCGGCACGATTGGAACGAACAGCAGTAGAATCAGTGGATGAGTAGCAGATTGATGAATATGAGGTAGTCTTGCTACATATAAGTAATCTCGGCAGAAGGATACATTAGTTGTGCTGGACAATTTAGGAAATTTAGAGCGGACGCATTCGTGCGGCGAGTTGCGCGCGGCGGACGAGGGGCAGGCGGTGGTGTTGATGGGCTGGGTGGCGCGGCGGCGCGACTTCGGGCCGCTGACGTTCTTCGATCTGCGTGACCGTGACGGCATCACGCAGGTCGTCTTCGACGCGGAGGCCGCGCCCGCGGCGCACGCGAAGGCGAAGCATCCGCGCGGCGAGTACGTCATCGCGATCACGGGCAAGGTGGTGCTGCGCGCGGAATCACAGCGCAATCCGAAGATCGCCACGGGCGAAGTCGAGGTGCAGGCGCACGAGCTTTTGATTCTGAACGACGCGCGCACCACGCCGTTTCAACTTGAAGTCGCGGCGGGCGAGACGCTGGCGGCGGAAGATTTGCGCCTGAAGTATCGCTATCTGGACTTGCGTCGTCCGCAGTTGCAGGCCAATTTGCGCATGCGTCACAGGCTCGTGGCGGAGATACACCGCTACATGGACGAGCAGGGTTTTACGGAGATCGAGACGCCGATCATGATCAAGTCGACGCCGGAAGGCGCGCGCGATTACGTCGTGCCGTCGCGGACGTTTCCGGGGAAGTTTTACGCTCTGCCGCAGTCGCCGCAGTTGTTCAAGCAACTGTGCATGATCGCGGGGCTGGATAAGTATTACCAGATCGCGCGCTGCTTCCGCGACGAGGACTTGCGCGCAGACCGCCAGCCGGAGTTTTCCCAACTCGATCTGGAGATGAGTTTCCCGACGCTCGAACGCATCTACACGCTCGTCGAAGGTTATTTCCAACGCGTCTTTCGCGCTTGCCTCAATGTTGAACTGACCGTGCCGTTCCCGCGCCTCTCTTATGCCGAAGCGATGCGCCGCTACGGCAGCGACAAGCCCGACCTGCGTTTCGGCATGGAACTACAAGACCTCTCGCACGCGCTCGCCGAGACGACCTTCGCGCCGTTCGCGGCGGCGCTCGCGGAGGGCGGCGAGGTGAAGGGAATCGTCGTCAGCGGCGGCGCGGGGCTGTCGCGCAAGGTGCTCGACGAGTTGCAGGAGCACGTGAAGCGTTACGGCGCGGGCGCGCTGGCGTGGATCAAACTGGGCGATGAAATCTCTTCGTCTTTGCTGAAGGCTCTGGGCGAAGAGACGATCAGACGCATGGCCTCGGCGGCCGGAGCGGAACGGGGCGACGCCGTGCTCGTCGTCGCAGGCAAGGCGAAGATTGTGGCGACGAGTCTCGGCGCGTTGCGCATCGAAGTGGCGAAGCGCGAAAAGTTGATCCCCGAAGGAGTCTACGCGCCGCTGTGGGTGACAGAGTTTCCGATGTTCGAGTTTGACGAGTCGGACGGGCGTTACTACGCGATGCATCATCCGTTCACTTCGGCGCTCGACGAAGACTTACCGCTACTTGAACGCGCGGTCGAAGCGGGCGAGACGCACCTGCTCAGAGACTTGCGCGCGAAGGCTTACGACACCGTGATCAACGGCGTGGAAGTGGCGGGCGGATCGATCCGTATTCACCGGCGCGACGTGCAGCGGCTCATCTTCAAGGCGCTCGGCATGACGGAAGAGACTGCGCGCGAGCGTTTCGGCTTCTTCCTCGATGCGCTTGAATTCGGCACGCCGCCGCACGGCGGCATCGCCTCAGGCATCGAGCGCACGATGATGGTCTTAGCCAGCACGGAGAACATACGCGACGTGATGGCCTTCCCGAAGACGGCCTCGGCCGCAGACCTGATGATCGACGCGCCCGGCGAAGTTGACCCGCACATGCTCAGGGATTTGCACATACGCATCGACGAAGCCTGAGCCTGACAAGATTAAGGAGAAGCAAAATCTCAATGCACTTGAAACGGCTCGTCTCTCGCGCGAGCGTGCTCTTGCCGACGCTCGCACTGCTGTCGGCATTTGTGCTGCTCGTCGTCGCTTCGGCGCAGACGCCGCAGCAGACGCCGCCTGCGCCGAAGCGCACAGCCGTGCGCGCGGCGCGGATGCTCGACGTGCGGAGCGGTCAGGTCGTCCGCGATGCCGTCGTGATCATAGAGAACGGGCGCATCCAGACGGCCGGAAGCAATTTGAGCATCCCGGCGGGCGCGGAGGTGTTAGACCTCGGCGGCGCGATGCTGCTTCCCGGCCTATCCGACAGCCACACGCACCTGTTGCAGAACTACGACAAGCGCATCGGCGGCGACGACCCGAACATGATCTTGACCGTGACGCAAATGGGCACGACGCGTCGTGCGCTGCTCGGCGCGGGGCAGGCGCGCGAGATGCTGGAAGCTGGTTTCACGGCCGTGCGCGACCTCGGCAACTCCGGCTGGAACGGCGACGTGGCCTTGCGCGATGCGATCCGTTCGGGCTGGGTGGTGGGGCCGCGCCTGTTCGCTTCGACGCGCGCGCTGTCGGCGGCGGGCGGGCAGTTCGGCAACGTCTCCGCAGAGATGCAGAAGATACTCGAACAAGAGTATGTGGTTGTGAGCGGCGTCGAAGAAGCACGACGCGCCGTGCGTCAGGCGCTTTACGACGGCGCGGATTTGATCAAGGTGATCGTCAACACGGGGCCGCGCGTCCTGTCGCTCGAAGAGTTGAAGGTGATCGTGGAAGAGGCGCATCGCGTCAACCGCAAGGTGTCCGCGCACGCCATCGGCGACGCGGCCACGCGCATCGCGGCCGAAGCGGGCGTCGATTCCATCGAACACGCCTACACCATTCCTGACGACGCGCTCAAGTTGATGGCCGCCAAGAAAATCTTCCTCGTCCCCACGGATTTCCCCGCGGAGTTTTACCTGCCGCTGAATTTGACGCCGGAGCAGCGCGAGGCCGCACTCAGAAATATCAAAGGCTTTACGACGGGCAGCCGCGAGCGTCTGGCGCGCGCCGTCAGGATGGGCGTGCGCATTTCGGCCGGTTCCGATTCCTACTACGCGGAGCCGGGGCAGACGCGCGGGCAGACGAGTAAACTCATGTTTCGTGCCTACGCCGAATCCGGCATGTCGCCGCTTGAGATCATACGCGCTGCCACCATCAACAACGCGGAGTTGTTCATGGGCGAGCGCGCACAGTTCGGCAGCATCGAGTCGGGCAAGTTCGCAGACTTGATCGCCGTCGCGGGCGACCCTTTGAAAGATGTCACCGAACTTGAACGCGTGCGCTTCGTGATGAAGGGCGGCGCGGTCGTCAAGGACGAGTTGACGGCCGGAGCGACGGGCGCGCGCACGTCGAAGTAAAATTTTGCGAAGCAGCGGACAGGGAGAAGCGGAGCGCGCGACGGTCTCGATCGGGCGCGCGCAGGTTGAGGAGATGCTGGCGCACGCGCGCGAGGCACGCCCGGCCGAATGTTGCGGTCTGGTCGGCGGCGACGCGGAAGGCTTCGGAACGAGCGTCTATCGCCTGCGCAACGTAGCAGTCGATCCGCTCGTGGCCTACGACGGCGACCCGCAAGGCTTGTGCGAGGCGCAGCGCACAATGCGCGCGCGCGGCGAATATCTGCTCGGCGTCTATCACTCGCACCCGCGCGAAGCCGCGCCCGTGCCTTCCGAGACGGACGTGCGCCTCGCCTATCATCCTTCGGCCGTCTATTTCATCATCGGTCTCGAAGACAGAGAGGGCACGGACGTAGCCGCGGCGAGCCTGCACGCGTTCCGTATTTTTAGGAGCGAAAAACTCTGGAAGAGAGTAGAATACGCTGTCGTCGAGAGTTGAATTTGCGTCGAACCCGCTGTGCGCGCGATTCGTAATAGAGGCTATGTCGGAGAAGCGAAGCAAGTACGATACAGATCCGCTCGATCCTGATTTCGTCCGTCAGACAGAGGAGATCAGCCGCGGCGGCGTGCGCGAGACGACGCGCACCTCAAACGAAGACGCACGCCTCAACCCGGACGCCGACGCGCCCACGCGCCGCATCGACGACCAGTTCGCACAACCCTACCCGTCCATCTTCGTGCCCCCGACGCAGACGGCTCCGCCGCCGCAGCACACGTATCAGCAGCCGACTTACCAGCAGCCGCCCTATCAACAGCCGATTTACCAACAGCCCCCAGCCGCTCACGCAGGAGGCCGCACCGTACCGCTGGCGGGTGCGCCCTACGCGCAGCACGGCAGGCCGGGAGCGCCCACCTCGCGCACGGTCGCAGGCATCGGCCTCCCCGAAAAGTTCGCGCTCGTCTTGCCCTACGTGCCTTTCTACATTGGCATCATCGCCGCCGTGCTCGAACTGCTCATCGTGCCGCGCACGGAGAGCCGCGTCCGCTTCCACGCCGCGCAAGGTCTCGCGCTGCAATTCGCCATCCTGATCATCGCTCTGCTTCTGGGATTCCTCGGCGACCTCTCCGGCGTCGGCGTCGGCCGCTTCTTCTTCTCGCTCGCGGCCAACATCTTCCTCGTCGTCTCCATCATCCGCGTCTGGAAAGGCGAGACGCACCACATCACACCTCTCGACGAAGCTACCACCTGGCTCTACGAACGCATCGACCCGCGCAAATAGACTGACTTCAAGACGGCCTTGAACACGTCAACCTCTTACGGCACGAGCATGTCCATGAACAACTTCCAGGAGCCGTCTCGCTGTCGCTTCCAGATGGTCACGTAACGCCCCTCGTCAACTACGGGCTGGCCTTTCTGCTGATACTTGTAACTGTACTTCCCGGTTTCGTAAGCTGTCTCGCCGTCCAACCACAGATCGAGCGTCGTGACCGACACCTTAACGCCGCGCCCGACGTATTGCATCCCCGCTCTCTGCCGCTCAAGAATTTGTTGCCGCCCTTTCGTCACCTTGCCGTTTGCCGACAAGATGCTCCCATCTTCCGTGAACAGCGCGGCCACCAGCGCTGGGTCGCCCTTCTCCCAACCCTCGATCCATTGCGCGTTCCCCTTATCTATCGCGCGTCTCGCCTCCGCCAGCATTTCCGGCGACGCATTCGACGCTGCCGTCTGAGCATAACCGACCGACGCCGAAAGCAAGATGCAGATGACTACAGGGACTAAAACTCTTTTCATTTTCACTCTCCCGCAAGATATGAGTTGGACGCCAGCGTAATCGCCCAAGTGTCGTTTAAACTGCGGACACAGTATATCCCGAACTCCACGTGATGTGGCCGCGTCTCGAAGACAGGCAAAACGCTCTCGGCCGCATTTTCTTTTGCCTTCGCCCGCGCCGGTTTTGTGATAATCTCGCGCGTGTCTCTCCACGCGGATGCGAACTCCGATTTGTCTCTTCAATTCAACTTGCAGAGGTGCAGTCTCTTGGCTCTGTTTCCTAAACTCCGCGCGCGCCCGGTGCTCGTCGTCGCCGCCGTAGCACTTGTCATCTCTCAACTCGCGTTTCCAACGGACGTGTGGGCACAGCGAAATCGTCGCCCGCGCCGCGTCGCCCGGCCGCCCGTCGCGGCGGCATCGTCCGCGCAGCATGACGCGCGCATGGCGCAAGTGGCGGCCGAATACTTGCGCGGCCACTTCGCCTTCTACCCTTCGGAAGCGACGGCGCTCGGCGTGCACGAATTCGACTCGGCGCTTGAGGCGCGCGACTCAGACACAGTGGCGCGCGAGGTGAGGCGTCTGCGCGCGACGCTCGCGGCGCTCGCACGCGTGCCGGAAACGCGTCTGTCGCCCGAAGCGCGTTACGATTATCTCGTGCTGCAATCGCACGCGCGCGCAGAGTTGCTCGAACTCGAAGACGTGCGGATGTGGCAGCGCAACCCGAACGTCTACAATCAACTGCTCGCCTCGGGCGTGGACAACATCCTGAAGCGCAACTACGCGCCCATCAGTGCGCGCCTCGAAGCGCTCGTCTCGCGCGAGCGGCAGATCGCGCGCCTTCTGGCAGACGCCCGCACCAATCTGCAAAACCCGCCGCGCATCTACACCGAGACGGCCATCGCGCAGGTCTCCGGCAGCATTGATTACTTCAAGACGGTCGTGCCGCAGATGTTCGAGCGTGCGGGCGGCGGGCGTCTGCCCGCGGCGCGGCGCGCGGAGTTTGAGACGACGAACGAATCTGTCGTCTCGGCGCTCACCTCTTTCCGCGACTGGCTGAGCGCGGAACTGCTGCCGCGCTCAAACGGCGACTATGCCATCGGCGCGGAGAATTACCGCCGGAAACTTCTCTACGAAGAGATGATCGAGACGCCGCTCGCGCAGTTGATTCGAGAGGGCGAGCGTGAGT
Organism: Pyrinomonadaceae bacterium; assembly: GCA_035942855.1. Classification (GTDB taxonomy): domain Bacteria; phylum Acidobacteriota; class Blastocatellia; order Pyrinomonadales; family Pyrinomonadaceae; genus JAIVJZ01. The sequence goes on from DASZCS010000069.1 coordinate 12,873, forward strand.
TGCGTCGCACGCAGAACGAGATGCGCGCAGTGGCCGAAGAGATCGCGCCCGGGCGCAATCTGATGGATGTGATCCGTTCTCTCGGGCGCGAGCATCCGAGCGCCGACGGCCTCGTCGGCGAGACGCGCGCCGAACTCAATCGCATCCGCGCCTTCGTCCGCACGCAAGGAATTTTAACGCCGCCCGCGAGCGAGAATTTGCACGTGGACGAGACGCCCGAATACGCGCGCTCGACCAGTTTCGCTTCGATGGACACGCCGGGCGCGTTCGAGCGCGTGGCAACCGAAGCCTACTATTACGTGACGCCGCCCGACCCGGCCTGGGACGCGCGGCGCAAAGAGGAACATCTCAGTTTCTACAACCGCTACTCGCTGCCCATCGTCTCGATCCACGAAGTCTATCCCGGCCACTACTATCAACTGCTCGCCGCACGACGTTCGCCTTCGCGCGTGCGCGCCGTCTTTGGTTCGGGGAGTTTCATCGAAGGTTGGGCACACTACACGGAGCAGATGATGTTGGACGAAGGGTTCGGAGGCAACAACCCGAAGCTGCGTCTGGCGCAGTTGCAGGCGGCGCTCTCGCGCCTGTGTCGTTATCTCGTCGGCCTGAGGATGCACACACAGGGGATGAGTTACGAAGCGGGCGTCGAGTTCTTCATGCGCGAGGGCTACATGGAGCGCGCCAACGCCGAACGCGAAGCCAGACGCGGCACGCTCGACCCGACCTATCTCATCTACACGCTCGGCAAGATGGAGATTTTGAAGTTGCGCGAAGAGTACAGGCGGCGCGTGGGCGCATCGTTCCGGCTCGGAGAATTTCACGACCGCCTGCTCGCTTACGGCAGCCCGCCCGTGAAGATTCTGCGCATGGCGTTACTCGACGGCCTTGAAGATACGCCGTCGAACGTCGCAGCGCCCGCGAATGTCGAGACGGAGGATCGCACGAACGTCGTCGAGTTTTCTGTTCTGGCGACGGGCGCGATGAGCGGTCACGAAGGCGGACGCACGGCGGAGTTGATCACGAACGAAAACGACTGGCGGCGCGCGTGGGCGATTGTAGGTGGCGGACGCCCGCGCCCTGAGATCAATTTCGCAACGCGCGCCTGCATCGTCGTCTATCAGGGACAGAAGTCGACGGGCGGTTACAGTATCGAGATCGAAGAGATCAGGCGTGATGGCACTGTGCTTGCAGTAAAGGTCAGAGAGCGGCGTCCGGCGTTCGGAGACGTTACAACACAGGTTATCACTTCGCCGTTTGTCGCCGTCTCGATTACGCGTCCGCCGCAGGGCGCGAGCGTCAGTTTGACGGACGATGGGAAGGGCACGGCGGAACCGGAAACGCAACAAAATCGCAAGATTATTCGCAGTCCGCGCGGGCGGCGCACGCGTGGGCGCTCTTAGTTTGACGGACGCTTTACCGAGGCCAACCTGCCGTTGGCCGGGTTCATCAAAGTGGTGTCGGAATCATACACGGCGCGCGACAAGCGCACCCGTTTCCCGGCGTTTCAGGAATCAACGCTCTCCCGTTTAGAGACACGGCGGCCGAACAGGTTTCGGCGTCGAGAAGTTTTGATGGTTTCGAGGGGAGATGCTTTCGTAGCAGAGCGGCGCACATCTCCTCGCTTTCAGTCGAGACGAGAGGTGCGCCGCTCTTTTAGTTTGCATCCGTTAGTTTGCATCTGAAAAATTGAGACGCGAACGCCCGACAGCAAAGTTTAGGTTCGCGTGCGATTCGGAGGAGAGAGCATGAAAAATTTTAATCAACGCAATCACACAAACGCCCGCGCCTTTTTCGCGTGGCTGATGGTCTTCGCCGTCGCCCTGATGCCGATGACGGCGCTCGCTCAAGGGACGCGCATCACCGCGCCGAAGAACGGCTACAGCGTGCGCGACGACGTGCAGGCCGGACAACAGGCCGCGCGCGAAGCCGAACGACAGTTGCCGCTTCTGAACGACTACGAAGTGCAGAACTACGTGGAGCGCATCGGTCAACGTCTGGTCTCGGCGATCCCCAGTGAGTTCAATCATCCGGAGTTTCGTTACAGCTTCAAGGTCGTCAACGCGCGAGACATCAATGCGTTCGCCTTACCGGGCGGGCCGATGTATCTCAATCGCGGCATGATCGAAGCGGCGCGCAGCGAGGGCGAGATGGCGGGCGTGATGGCGCACGAGATCAGCCACGTCGCCCTGCGCCACGGCACGGCGCAGGCGACGAAGGCGCAGAAGTATTCCGTCCTCGGCGGCATCGGCGCGATTGCGGGTGCGGTCATCGGCGGCGGCTTGGGGAGCGTCATCGGACAGGGATCGCAGACGGCCGTGGGCGTCTACTTCCTGAAGTTCGGACGCGAGTATGAGACGCAGGCAGACATTCTCGGCGCGCAGATCATGGCACGCGCCGGTTACGACCCGCGCGATCTGGCACGCATGTTCCAGACCATACAGCAGCAGGGCGGGCGCGGCGGCCCGGAATTTTTGAGCAGCCACCCGAACCCCGAAAACCGTTACGCGCGCATCAATCAAGAAGCGCAACTGATCGGTGCAGTGCGTAACCCCGTCGGCAACACGCGCGACTTCCAACTCGTGCAGGCACGCCTGCGCGGGCAGGGACGCGCGCCTTCGATGGGCGAGATCGCGCAGGGACAGGGGCAGGGCGGACAGAACTACCCGACGGGCGGCCGCGTAGCCTATCCTTCGACGCGCTATCGCACTGTCAGTAATCAACTGTTCCGCCTGAGCGTGCCCGATAACTGGCGCGACTACAGCGGGCAAAACTCCGTGACGCTCGCGCCCGAAGGCGCGGTCGGCCAGAACGTCGTGACGCACGGCGTCATCCTCGGCATCGATCAGGTGCAGGCGCGCAACTTGCGGCAGGCGACAGATCAGTATCTCAACGAGGTCTTGCAGGGCAATCCGTACCTGCGCGCGCAAAGCGGCTACACACGCACCACCGTCTCCGGCCGTGCCGGACTGGCGACGACTCTCTCCGGTCGTTCGCCTGTCACGGGACAGACCGAAGTGGTCACGGTCGTCACGACGCTGCTGCGCGACGGCAGCATCTTCTACATGAACTACGTCACGCCGCAGGCTGATCAGCGCAACTATCAGAACGCGTTCAATCAAATTCTGCGCAGCATCCAACTGAACGACTAACGCGCGAGGCGCTAACTCGTTCGCATCCAGACAAAGCGGAAGGCCGGATCAACTCGAG
>DASZCS010000070.1:0-35618 GCA_035942855.1 Pyrinomonadaceae bacterium
TTTCTGGAAAGAGGCATTGAAGGGAGCGACGCCGGGACGAAACTCAGCGCCACGGTGTTCGGCATGGCAACTCGTGCACCCGATTCCTGCTGCCTTGTGCTGCTCTGTCACAGTCGCCGTAAACGCGTCTGTCTGATGACAAGAGGCGCAGTTTGTCTCCATGCTCGCGCGCATCGTGTGGCAGGTGGTGCAGGAGTTGGCGTTCGGCTCGCGTGCGATGGCGGGCGTGAGACTAAAAGCGTTGCGCGCGTGCGCGTTCGAGATCGGCGCGGGCGAGAAGGCGGACGTGTAGCTGAAGGCCGCGACGATGGAGAGCAGGCCGACGACCACCACGCCCCAGGTGAAGATCGAGAACGGCCAGGGACGTTCGAGATCGCGTGTCGGCTTCCAGTTGAAACGCGACTTGCCGAGTTTGGGCGCGGGCGGCTTCGGTCGCAGAGGCGACGGGCGCGTCATTTTGCCCGCCTCACGTTTGCGCTTCTCCCAGAACACGTCGAGCGCACCTTCGTCCGCGTCCGCTGCGTGTGTCCCTGAAGCGGCGGCCGACGGGATGGAGTGCGCGCCGGTCGCGCGTGCAACGTCGCCGCCCGCCGCAGGTGGTTGTTCCGCCGCCTGCAAGGGAGTCGAAGTCAACTTATCGGCTTCGCCGACGTTCACGGCCGTCTGGTATCTGACCCTGATCGAGAGCGCGTCGTCTTTGTAATCTACGAAGAGAAAGAAAGGGCCGATCTGCACCACGTCGCCATCGGCCAGTGCGGCTTTCTCCTGTACGAGGTTGCCGTTGAGCGTCGTCGAATTCGAAGGGCTCAGATGAAAGATGTAGAAGCGCCCGCCGAGTTTGCGTACGCCTGCGTGGAGGCGCGAGACGGTCGGGTGATTCAGGTTGAGTTCGCTGTCGGGCGCGCGTCCGATAGCCAGGCCTTCGGACAGGATGGTCACCGGATCGAAGGAGCGGTCTTCGCGCGTGATGATGAAGGTGTTGGCCTCTTGCCGTGTGCTCACTGAAGTTGACTCCGCTGTTAGCTTCAGCGTCGGCTCTGTCGTTGAACCGACGCGCGAGACTTGTTCTTAATGCACTCTGAAAAAGACCACCTGAATGATGTGCACCAGCATCAGCACCAGCATCAAAGACGTGGCGACGACGTGCGGCGCGAGCCACAGTTTGAGCAGTTGGTGCAGGTAGATGAGCGAATCCACGCGCCGGAGCGTGACGGTGGATTCGATGGCTTCATGAAGCAGTCGCCCTTCGGCACGATAGAGCGACGGGTCGTTTGTCCCGTAGATGAAGGTGCGGCTCAACTCTTCGGGCGACTTCTTGTAAGGTTCGAGTTCGCGGTGGAAGTCTTCGCGCGCCTGCGAATGGAGCGAAGTCAAATCTTCGCGTTTGATGTACTGGCGCAGCAGGTAGCCGAGCGAGAGATAGCGCCTGCGCACTTTGCCCAGGATGATCTCGCGGACTGCCGGGTCGGCCTGCGCGCTCGTCTGTGCGAGCGTCTCGCGCAACTCCTCGCGGCGCGCGCGCAAGTCCTCGATGAGCAGCGGCTCGTCCTCGATGCTCGTCATGATGCGCGGCACGATGATGTAGCAGGCGATGCCGAAGAGTCCCGACAGGATGACGAGGTCGAAAGAGATCATCAGGAGGGAAGTCAGCAGTCCGCCCGTGTCCAGCCCGCCGTGGAGCAATAGGAGAATCCCCGCGATGATTCCTGCGTAGACGTGCGAGAGCATCCAGTAGCGCAGTGCGCCCGCGCGTCGCCGGTAGATTTGCTTGCGGCCGGGATAGGCCATGACGACGCCGATCCCCAGGAGGCCGACGAGTCCCGTGATCCAGCGAATCGTCAGCCAGGTGCCGCCGAGGCGACCGTCGAGGCCGTAGCGGTAGAGCGCCCAGATGGTGAGCGCCGTCAGGGCGATGGTGGCAAGGATGCCGCCCGCGTGCCACAGGCGAGCCGGAATGTCGCGCTTGTGTATGTTGCGTCCGATGGCGTGCGTCTGGTCCTGGAAGACGAGGCCGATGCGGTTTTTGACTTCGGTGAAGTACTCGCGCGGGTTGACGCGCACGAGCGCGCCCGTCGGGCAGTTTTCCTGACACGAATAGGCGTGCCGCTTCCGTCCGGGTGGGTTCAGAGGCGTGTTGTTACAGAGGTTGCATTTGACGGCCAGCAGGTTCTCCGTCTCGGTGACGGCCGGGGGCGGTTCGGGCGGCGCGAGGCTGAACCACTTGCGCAGGCGCGTCTGCCACGTCTGCGGCGTGGGCGCGACGGGCTTGCGCGGGATCATCGTGATGGCATTGTAGGGGCACTGCGTGGCGCAGTCGCCGCAGCCGATGCAGGTCTTCGGGTCGATGTCGATCTGGCCGTTGCTGAATCGCCCGATTGCGCCCGTCGGGCAACCGGTCAGACATTCCGGGTCTTGGCAGTGTAGACAGACCGAAGGCGAAAGGACGTGTTGACTGGACGTGCTGCCCAGTTTTTTCGGGCGTTCGATGTGGATGCCACGACGCAGGAGCCGGGATTGACCGTGCACTTTGTGGCAGGCGAGCGAGCAGTTGCCGCAGCGCACGCACAAGTCCATGTCCATCACCAGCAGGTTCGTCCCGTCCACGATGCCGGTGGAAATCTCTTTCTCGGTGGCGGCGAGTTGGAAGGCGTGCGAGCCTGAAACCGTCTCGATCTGGTCGTCGGCTCTGGAAAATTCGCCAAACTTGCGCAGCACGGCGTCGCGCAAAGTCGGGTTGGCGCGCAGGTGTGCGATGGAGATTTCGAGCACTTCGGTGCGCGAAAGGATCGTGGCCGTGTACGCCCACGTCTTATCTTCGCGGACGCCTTCGAGGCCGAGGCAGTTGCCCGCGCCGAGAAAATCCAGCCCCGCCCGTTCGTCGAGCGCGGCGGCGAGGTCGGCCATCGCCGGGTTGAATTCAGCCCCGCTCACGCAGCGCACCCAACCGTTTTTGATGAAGACGATGTTCTCGATCCGGTCGCCCTCGCGGTGCACGACGTGGTTTTTGCCGTAGACCATGAAGCGCGCGGCGTCGCCGAGCTGCTTCAGCATGTCGGCGTCGAAGGCGTCGCCCGCCACCTGTCGCACGTCTACGAGCGTGCGGTCGAGGCCGTGCTTGCGATAGGTGACATCGAGGTTTTGCCCGAAGGCCGGGAGCTTGCGCAACAGGCGAAGCGCCGGGCGCGTCACTTCGAGCACGGTGGCGGGTTGAGCGCCGGGCGCGGCTTTGACGGTGGCGTTGCGGGGCACACCCGCCAGAATCGCCATCTCGCCGAAACTGACTCCGGCCGGAATCTCGCCCACCTTCTTCGGCGTGCCGCTCTCGTCGTTGACGTAGGCGTCGCACTTGCCGGCGACGGTGATATAGAAGGTGTTGCTGCCCCAGTCGCCCTGTTTGATGATCTCTTCGCCGGGTTCAAACTCGAAGAGGCGCACGTAGGGGCCGACCTTCTTGCCGTTGTAGTTGCGGCCGTAGGCGATCACTTCGAGGTCTAGTTCGTATTTGAAGTGGTCGTGCTCGTTGTCCCACTCGACGAGGTCGGAGATGATGTCAACTTGTCGGATGGCGTCGAGGACGGTTTTATGCTTAGTAATTTCCTTAGGCATAGAGAAGGGAAAGATTTCAATTTATTAAGGTAGAGCGATTTGAACGGGAGCGAACCGGCGCAAAAGCAGAAGCCCTCAAAAGCTCGTACAAGGCTTGAATTGCTGAACGGCGGTCATTATAGCAGAGTCCGCCGCGAGTGGTTAGACATAAATAAAACGCGCGGCTTCTTAAATTTTTAGAGACTCCGCGACGCGAAATCACACACGGCTACGCGGAGAAAATTTGAAGCCCGGACACTAAAAGCGGCAACGAAATTTTGGAACTAGACGGGCGGCGCGGCGTGTACACGGTCGGGCGAGTCGCGGCCGGGAGTGTATAATGTCGCCGTCCGAACGAGAACGTTCGAGGGCGCACGGCTGCCGAAAGTCGGCGTGCCACGCAGTGTGGCGATAAATTCATTCCCGATGCCCGACGCGCATCAGCACAGCCTGGCCCGCCTGTCCGACATGAGTGCGATTAGCTCCGCAGACGAACTGATTCTCCCCGCGCGCGCCTCCGTGTCGCGGCAAGCGGCCGTGTCTGAAACGCTCTCGGATCATAGTCTGCTGGAAGCCGCTCGCACGGGCGACGAGGCGGCGTTTGCGGAACTCGTCAGGCGTTATCGCAACCAGATCACGAACTACGTCTATCGCCTGACGAACGACTACGATTCGGCCGTCGATCTGGCGCAAGAGACTTTCATGCGCGTCTATCGCGCGGCCGACCGTTATCAGGCGACCTATGCCTTCTCGACCTACATCTACCGCATCGCCACCAATCTCGCCATCAGCGAGTTGCGCCAGCGCAAACGCCGCCGCCTCGTCTCGCTGACGGGTTTCTTCCAGACAGAAGAGCGCGAGGGCGAGCGCACAGAGTTAGACCCGGCCGACCGGCGACCCTTGCAGGACGCCACGCTCGTTGAAGACGAACGCCGCGCCGCCATCGCACGCGCGATTGCGAGTCTGCCGGAAAAATATCGCGCCCCGCTCGTCCTGCGCGATATAGAGGAACGCAGTTACGAAGAGATCAGCCGCATTCTTGAGATGAGCGAGGGCACGGTCAAATCGCGCATCAGCCGCGCGCGGACGTTTTTGCGGGACAAGTTGCAGGGTTATCTATAAGTCTCTCGGTGTTAAAAAAATGAACTGTCAGAAGTGCAAACTTGAAATTGAAGACAGAAACCTGAGCCGCGAACTTTTAAGCGACGCGGCCGAGGCGCATCTGTCGACGTGCGCCGCGTGCCGCCTTTTCGCCAAAGAGAGGATCGCGCTCAGGCGTCTGGTCGGCGAATTGGAAAAAGTCTCCGCGCCCGCCGATTTCGACTTTCGCATGCGCGCACGCATGGCCGCCGAGCGCAGCGCCGCTGGCGCGCCGCGCACCGCGTGGTTCAAACTCTCGCCGGCGGCGCTGTCCTGGCCTCTCGCCGGTTGCCTCGCGCTCGTCGTCTCCGTCTCGCTCTACCTTCAAGCGCAGCGCACGACGGACGCGCCCGCTGCGACACCGCCCGTCGCACAGTCGCCCGTTGCGACCACGACAGCGAACATGACGGCAACGAACGCGACGGCGGACAGAGTAGCGAACGGAACACAGCAGCTTGCGGACGCCTCGACAGCGCCGCGAGGTGTGCAGAGCGTGAACGACGAACGGCCAGAGAGTGAGTTTGCTTCGTCGAAGCCTGTTCGCCGGATAGAACGGCCGCGCGGCGCGTCAACGCCGCAACGCGGGGGCGTCGAGTCGGCGACGGCTCAAGTTGAAGAGTCGGCTTCTCTGGGCGTGACGGGTTCGACGCCGCATTTCGCTGCGGGCACGACGTCGCGTGTGGAGGCCGCGCCCATCCCCGTGCAACTCGACGCGCCGGAAGGGCAGTTGAAAGTTCTGCTTCGCGACACGAGCGGCGAGGCGCGCACGATCTCCGTCGATTCCGTCTCCTTCGGCTCGCGCGACGTTGTGACCCGCCGCCCCGGCCCGACCTACACGAAGGCGTCGCTATCCTCGAACCAAGGTGTGTGGTAGTGCTGTCGAATTTCTCAGACGAAAGAGTTCTTGAAACGCGCGGCCTCGTCGGCGTCGGCCTATGGCGCGGCGTGCGCACGCTCGCCTGCGTAGCCTTTCTGACACTCCTGGCATCCGGCGTTTCGGCGCAGGCTACACAGACAGCGCGCCCCGTGCGACGCACGCAGACTCTTCCGTCCGCGCCGACCGCTCCGGCAAAACCCGTCGCCGCGCCACGTAAGCCTCAGGAAGCCATGCCGCCCGTGATCGCCGTCGTCCATCGTCTGAGCGGTTGGAAACTGCGGACTCTGTTGACGCCGCCCGATGCGCCCGTCGCCTCGAACTTCGACGAGAATTTCGTCCGCACCAACATCGTCGCCGGTTACATCATGCCTGATGGCCGCACGGTCGTTGCGCGCCTGCCGCAAGCCGAAGCCGAGATGTTGAATTTGGCGGCAGCCTTCCGCCCCTTGTCGTTGCCATCCGCCGCGACAACGTCGAACAACGCGGCGACGAACAACACCACGACGAACAACACAGCGGCGAACAGCAACGATGCCGAGTTATCGCTCGTGCGTCCCGACGGCTCGAAGCTCGGCGCACGCTTCGTCGGACTCGACGCCAGCACCGGCCTCTCTCTGCTCGAAGCGGACGAGCCGCTGCTTGCGCCCGCCGCCGAACCGGAAATCGTTTCGCCCGTCGTCGGCCAACGCGTGCGCGTGATCGCACCTGTGCGCGCTGCTTTCGCGCCCGTCGCTCCTCCTGCCGCTGCGCCTCCCGCGCCCGCCGCTACGCCCCGGCCTGATTTCGCGCCCGTCGGCGACGAAGGCGTGCTCTACATGAACATGAGCGAAGAGGCGGGGCAGTTGCGCGAGGTGAAGCGTTCGCCTTCGGGCAAGCCGATGGAGATGACTGTGGAAGTTAAACGCGTCTCGCCCGAATGGGCGGGCGGCGTCGCTTTGAGCGAGACGGGCACGCTCGTCGGCATCGTGGAAGAGAGCGACGCACGCGCAGCGCGTCTGCTCTCGGCCGAGAGCGTGCGCGGCGCGGCGCGTCGTGTGCGCGAAAGACGCGCGAGCGTGCCGCAGCCCTGGCTCGGCGCGCGCGGCGATGCGCTCGCCTTCGCGCCGCTCGAACAATTGCTCGCGGGCGGCTGGACGCGCGAACAGGCGCGCTCGCTTCTGACACGACAGCGCGGCGTCTTGTTAACCTCCGTTGCGCCGGGAACGCCCGCCGCACACGCCGGTTTGCGACCTGGCGATGTCGTCTCGCGCATCGGCCACCACGATGTGCGGAACATCGAAGACATGTCTCTGCTGATCAAAGAACTCGGCGGCAACACGCTCGCCAACTTCACTGTGCTCCGCGCCGAGAGCCCGCCGCTCAACCTGGCTGTGCGCCTGAGCGAGTCGCCCAGTCCCGGTCTGGACACGGCGCGCGCAGAGCTTCGCGCCGCGCGGGCTGATCTACGCAGCAAGCAACTTGCCATCAGCGTCACAGAGGAGGACATCCGCAGCCACGAGGCGGCTTTGCGTTACGTGGAAGCAGAACTCAAGCGTCTACACCCCAACGTGGCCGATGCGGCGCGGGATATGCCGCTGGCTGTCACTTTGAAGAGGGTGCAATCACAGTTGGCGCGGGAGCGCGAGCGGATGCAAAAACTTTCCGCCGAATACGAACAAGCGCGCCAGCGCCTCAGTGAAGCCGAGAGACGTTATCGCGCCGCCAGCGAGTCTTACAGCGGCTTGGCCGTTAGACCTCTGCTTGCCTTCGGACTGGAAGCCGTGCGCTTCGCGCCGTCCATCGAGAGACGGACGGGCGCGCGGCCGAGCGGCTTGCTCGTCATGTCCGTGCGGCAGGGCAGCGCAGCGGCGGGCAGTCAAATTCAGGTTGGCGACATCATCGAATCGATCAACGGCCAACTCTTCTCCGACACTAACTGGAACTTCAACCTGCCCGCCGACTTCGACACCGAACTCTCGCTCGGCATCCTGCGCGCAGGCGAAAAACTTTCCTTCAACCTCTCACGAAACCCTCAATAGGAAAATAGGAAAAGGGAAAGGGGTAAAGGGGAAGGGAAAAAAAAGACGGGAGCGTTCGACGCTTACCCGCCGCTCTTTTGCTTTTACCTTTCCCCTTACCCCTTTCCCTTTTTACCTTTGCCTTCCCGTTTGTGCTACTCTAGCCGCACACTCGTTCGTGATCTCAAATCGCTTTTGCAAGTCTTCCCACGGAGGCGGCATGCTAGAGGAAGCTGTTGAGCACTATCACCAACTACTGGCGGATAACGAACTGGCCGAGGCGTCGCGCAAGATGCTCGACGAGGGATTGGAACGCGCTAAATTGATCTTCGGCGGGCGTCGCCTGTCGCCCTACCTGCGGCCACACTTCGTCACGGAAGAAGACTTCGCGCGCATCCGTCAGGTTTGCGAAATCGTCTGGAGCGCGATCCAGAAAGTGAAGGACGCGGCCGTCGGCAACGACGAACTGCTCGACGAACTGGGCATCACCGAACTTGAACGCGACCTCGTTGCCATCGACCCCGGCTACACGGCCGTCTCGCCCACCGCGCGTCTCGATTCGTTTCTCACAAACGATGCTTACAGCTTTGTCGAACTGAACGGCGAAAGCCCCGCCGGGATCGCTTACGTCGATGCCGCCTTCGACATCTTCTCCGAATTGCCCGTGATGAAACGCTTCGCCGAGCGTTACAAGGTGCGCCCGCTTTACGGTCGCCACTTCATGCTCGAAGTCTTGCTCCGTGCCTACACCGAATATCTGGGGCGCGAGCCTGAGCGAAAACCCTTGATCGCCATAGTCGATCTGAAAGATTTGCCGACACAGAAGGAGTTTGAACTCTTTCAGGAATATTTCGAGAGCGAAGGCTATCGCTCGATCGTCTGTTCGCCGCAGGAGTTGGAATTCACGGGCGGGCGTCTGCGTAGTGGCGCAGACGAGATCGACATCGTTTACAAGCGCCTGCTCGTCAACGAGTACATCCCGATCATGGAGGAATACCCGGCGCTGCTCGACGCCTATCGCGCGGGCGCGATCTGCATGGTCAACAGTTTCCGCTCCAAGTTGATCCACAAGAAAGCACTCTTCGCTGTGCTCACCAACGAACGCTACGCGCATCTCTTCACCGAAGAAGAACGCGCCGCGATTCGCGCGCACGTCCCCTGGACGCGTAAGGTGCGCGCCGAGCAGACAGACCACTACGGCGAACAGATCGACCTGCTCGAATTCGCCGCAAACACGCGCGACCGTCTCGTCCTCAAGCCCAACGACGACTACGGCGGCCATGGCATCTACATCGGCTGGAACACGGACGAACTCGCCTGGCACGAAGCCCTGCGCCACGCGCTCGCAAACGGCGACTATCTGTTGCAGGAACGCGTCAGCACGGCGCGCGAACAGTTTCCCGCGCTGCAACCGGACGGCACTTTCGAATTTGCGGAGCAACTCGTCGATCTCGATCCGCTTCTGTTCTTCGGCAAGGTCGGCTCGGCCTTCACGCGTCTGTCGTTCACCGAACTCGCCAACGTCTCTTCGGGCGGCGGCATGGTTCCGACCTTCATCATCGACGAGAAGCGTTGAAGTCTTGATGGCCGCGGCCGAACAAAAGCGCCTTCGGCCGTCGCCGAAAAAACGTGCGGCAGAGCGCCGGTCGCTTCGAGTAAGATGAAGGGTGTTCGTCCATTGAACTCGTCCGGCACGGGGAGAGCGAGAATATGAGCGAAGAGTTTAGAGGCGCACCAGATGAGTCGGATTTGCCCGCCGACGAGCGCCGCCTGCACGACCGCGCGCGCCTGATCATAGATGTCTATTTTGACGGCGCGGACGGCACGGCCGTCGCCAGCACCAAAGACATCAGCCCCGGCGGTCTCTACATGAACACGCAGACGGAACTGCCCGAAGGCGCTCTGCTCACTTTGCGCCTGCCGTTTGCCGAGGGCGACGTGATCGTCAACGGCGAGGTGGTCTACAGCAACCCCGGCCTCGGCGTGGGCGTGCGCTTTCATGGTCTGTCGGACAAAGATCGCTCGGTCATGCAGCGCGCCCTGCGTGAAACTTGATGAGCGAAGACACGGAGGCGCGGCTGCATTGGGCGAACTTGCCGGATGCGCTTCGCGCAGACCTGGCACAGAAACTCGAAGGCTTGTACGGGCACGCGGACGGCCGCGCGGCCTTCGACGCGCTCGATGCAGACAAGCAACAGGCGTTGCTTCTGTTTGCCGCGCGCCTCGATGACCTGAATTTGTGGAGCGAGATCGAGCGCATCGAGAATGTGTACGGTCTGGGCGGAGTCGGAATGAGTTTCCGCGCTCGCGGCGACCTGGCAGGCGTGCTTGCGGCGCATGATCAGTTCACTTCGCGCTTCGCCACACATGGCGACTGTGCGGAAGGTTTCTTTGAACGAGGACGCACGCGCGCCGCGCTCCATTTCCTGCGTATGAAGGCGGACGCTGCGCTCTGGTCGATTCATTTCGATTTGCACGCCCCGGCGGCCAGCCCCTTGAGCGCCCTGCGCCACCTGTGGAGCGAGAAGGTGCGCGGCGAGACGCCCGATTGGCAGGCGATCAAAAGCGCGCTCGCGTGAAGCGACGACGCAAGAACGTTGGTCGCGGCAGGTGTTGCCAGCACTCTTGCAGTCGAAGCTTGGCGAAGGGTGCATGTGAAAGTTTCAATCGTGCGAAAGTTTTCTCTGTTTCTTCCCCCTTGTTTCAATTCATGTCTCGCAAGGAGAGCGAAAACTTATGTTCGAGCAATACACGCTTGGCATTGAAGAGGAATTCCAGATCGTCGATCCGAAGACGCGCGAATTGCGCTCGCACGTCTCTGAGATGCTTGAGGAAGGAAAGATGCTCCTCGGCGAGAAGATCAAACCGGAGATGATCCAGTCGATGATCGAGGTCGGCACGGGCATCTGCCACAACATTCAGGAGGCACGCACGGACATCACGAACCTGCGCGCCATTGTCTCTTCGCTCGCGCGCAAGAACGGTTTGGAAGTTGTCGCCGCTTCGACCCATCCGATCTCGCAGTGGCGCGAGCAGCAGATTTACGACGACCCGCACTACACTCTGCTCATCGAAGAGTTGCAGATGGTGGCGCGCTCGCTCCTGATCTTCGGCCTGCACGTTCACGTCGGTATCACAGACCGGGAGCGGCAAATTCACATCATGAACGCCGCGCGCTATTTCCTGCCGCACGTTTTAGCGCTCACCACCTCTTCGCCCTTCTGGCTCGGCATCAACACGGGGCTGAAATCCTATCGCTCCGAAGTGTTCAAGAAATTTCCGCGCACGGACATTCCAGACCACTTCGACAGCTACGCCTCGTTCCAACGCTACGTCAAACTGCTGCTCGATACGCAGTCCATCTCCAGCCCGAAAAAAATCTGGTGGGACGTGCGCCCGCACCCGTTCTTCGAGACGCTTGAGTTTCGCGTCTGCGACATCCCGACGCGCGTTGACGACACCATCGCCATCGCCGCTTTGTTCCAGGCCATCGTCGCCAAGCTCGATAAATTGATCTCGAAGAACCTCGGCTTCCGCCTCTATCGCCGCATGTTGATTCAGGAGAACAAGTGGCGCGCGGTGCGCTGGGGGTTGGAAGGCAAGTTGATCGACTTCGGCAAACAGAAGGAAGTGCCCGTCCGCGACCTTATTCTCGAACTGCTCGAATTCGTCGATGATGTGCTCGACGATCTCGGCTCGCGCAAAGAGGTCGAACACATCCACACGATTCTGGAACGCGGCACTTCGGCCGACGAACAGTTGCGAGTCTATGCCGAGAAGAACAATCTGGAAGCGGTCGTCGATCTACTGATCGCGCGCACAATGGAGAACGTGCCCGTGATCTGAGCCGCATCGAAAATTCAGTTTTCCTCCGTGCCCCTCCGTATCCTCTGTGGTTAATTAGCCATCATTCGCCACAGAGGACACGGAGGGGCACGAAGGACAGAAAACTTCATTTCATATTGCTGCAAAAGCGAAAGCCTCGGACCGACGCGGCCGGAGGCTTTCGCTTTTCGTCTTTAACTTTAAGCCTTGAAACTTACGCGCCGTGCCTGAGCGCTTCGCGCAGGAAATTTTCGAAGATGATGCGTCCGTCGCGCGATTCGTTCGGGTGCTCCCAGCGCGTCGCGCGCGTCTTGTCCCAGTCCTCGAAAGATTTTTCGAGGTGGAATTGCACGGTGTAGATCAATTGTTCGTCGGTGCGTTTGACCATCATCTGATTGCGGCAGAAGTAGGCCGTGGCAAGCAGTCTGAATCCTTCGGGCACGTGGTCGAGTTGCAATCCGTGATTCTGCCAGACGCGCAAGATACAAGCCTCGATGGTGTAGTCCTGCCAGATGCCGGATTCGCGGTCGGCGACGCCTTCGAAGATCGGATCGGTCGCATCGACGATGCGGATGAAACGATACTGGTATTCGAAGGGGCGGCCTTCGCGGCGCTCGTGCTGCTCCATGTTGTCGAGCGTCACGACGCGCGCGCCGAAACCCAGACCCACGAGTTGATGGCCGCCGCAGATGCCGAGCACTGGAATCCGTGTGGCGCGGATGAAGCGGCCGAAGTTCTCGATGATGCTCGGATGATAGTAGTCGAAATCGCGGAGCGTGCCGCTCAAAACAATCGCCTGCGGCTGAAACTCTTCGACGGCCGCAGTGATCTCCGAAACGTGCGCGACGTGCGTTTCCGGCCGACGCACCAAGCGCGAAATGTTGTTGTTGATGTTGGCGACGGCCAGTCCCGCGATCTTGCGTTCGCGTTGCAGATGCGAAGAGGCGCGGCGTCCCCATTCCTCAACAGCCATCTCGGAGAGATCGCGCTCGTCGCGCAAAAGGTCGTCGATGACGAGCACGCGAATCGCTTCGATGCGCTTTTCAATCGGCTCGTAGCGGCAGAAGGTGCGCTGGTTGAAAGGAAAGGGAAGCGGTTCTTCCTGGTCGATGGGTGTGGGCGTGATTTTCTCTTTAACTTCTTGCATCATCAAACATTAATTTAACAGTTCGGAATTAGATGTTCAAATTCGGCGCCGCCGTTGTTTAGTATTCTGGTTGAATTGTGGAATAAGTGTGCCGGCTCCGGCCTCTGCGATTTCGCGGCGCGCTTCTGCGATGAGAGCGTTGCGCAGGCGCGTGCGAAAAGCCTTGCTGCGCCCGCCCGCCAGATGCTCGACCAAGAGCAACATCCTTTGCCAGCCTGATTCCAACTCGTCTGCGAGCAGGGAAATCCGTGAGATGTCGTAAGGGACGGCAACTTCGCTGCAACCGGCGCGGGCGAAGGTCGCCAGATAACGAGCCGTCGCCAGATCGGGACAGGTGATGCGGCGACGGCCCACTTTCAATTCGACGCCGAGCAAAGTGTGCTGCACGTTGACCTGTTCGGGCTTCGTCGCACTCGCGCCCGCCTGCAACGCGTGTGCGCGCGTGCGCAAAGGCAGAATCCGCTCGCGGTAATAGCGCGGCAACCAGGCCGCGCCGAGCGTCTCCCTGACCTCTGCGGCCAGCGATTCCAGAGACGCATGCGCGCCCTCGCGCGCGGGCTGCGCTTTAGCCGCACCCGTCGCTTCGGTCGCATCCTCCCGCCCGGCAATCTTCGTCGCAGAAGACATAAAAAAGTGACAAGTGAAAAATGGTAAATGGTAAATGGTAAATGGTGAATGGAGAAAAGCTGTTTTCTTCCATTCACCATTTACCATTCACTATTCACCACTGTCACTTCAATTGACTGACAACGGTTTGGGGGGTGCGGAAGGCGTCCAGCACCTGACCCGGAAAAATTCCCAGATAAAAAACTGCGAGCGCCGTGATGATGATCGCCAGCGCGACACTGACGGGCACGGCAGGCGCGCTCCATGCGGTCGAGCGTTCGCGGAAAAACATCACGACGACGAGACGCAGGTAGTAGTAGACGGAGATCGCCGAGTTGAGCACGCCGACGACGACGAGCGCATAGAACCCTTGATCGAGCGCGGCGCTAAAGACCACGACTTTACCCATAAATCCGGCCGTGAGCGGGATGCCGATGAGGCTCAAGAGAAAGAGCGTGAGCGCAAACGAGAGCGCGGGCGCGCTGAAGCCGATGCCGTTGTAGTCTTCGATCTCCGTGCGGCGGTCGCCGCTGCGCGCAATCAAAGTGACGACGGCGAACGCGCCGAGGTTCATCACAGCATAGGCCAGCAGGTAGAAGGCGACGGCGGCGACGGCGTCCGATTGCACCGTCTCGTCGGTGGCCTTGCCCGCCGCGACGAAGCCGACGAGCGCATAGCCCGCGTGCGCGATGGACGAATAAGCGAGCATGCGCTTGACGTTCGTTTGCACGAGCGCGGCGACGTTGCCGATGGTCATCGTCAGGATGGCGATCAGCCACAGGGCATTGAGCCATGCGGAATGAAGTTGCGCGGCTGTGGTCGTGGCGGCGACGAGCGGAAAGCCGAAGAGGAAGACACGCATGAAGGCTGCAAAACCCGATGCCTTCGGCCCGGCGGCCATGAAGGCCGTGACGGGCGTCGGCGCACCCTCGTACACGTCAGGCGTCCAGACGTGGAAGGGCGCGGTGGCGATCTTGAAACCGAAGCCGACGAGCATCAAGGCCGCGCCCGCGTAAAGCAGCGCCGGATAAGCCAGTGCGTTCTCCGCGCCGACCCTGAGCGCCAGTTCCTTGATGTTGGTCGTGCCCGCGCCGCCGTTCAAAAGCGACGTGCCGCCGTAGACGAGCGCGATGCCGTAGAGCAGGAACGCGGAGGAGAACGAACCGAGGATGAAATACTTCATCGAAGACTCGTTCGAGCGCAAATCCGTGCGACGAAAACCGGCCATCACGTAGGTAGCGATGGAGAGCAGTTCCAGACCGAGAAAGATGATCACGAGGTCGCCGCCCGACGCCATGAACATCATGCCGACGGTGGCGAACAAGAGCAGCGTGTGAAACTCGCCCGCGGGCAGGTGCTCCCACTCAACCCAGATCATCGAGACGAGCACGGTCAAGGCCGAGACGACGAGGAAGACGAGCGTGAACGAGAGTCGCATCCGGTCGAGCACGATCATGCCGTTGAAGGCTTCGCGCGCCGTCGTCTGGTCGTTCCACATCAGCACGCAGACGGCCATCGCCCCGCCGAGTCCGACGAGCGACAGAATCCCCGTCACCCAACGACGCGACATGCGGCGCGTGAAGGCATCGACGAGCATCACGAGCACGCCCGTCACGGAGACGATCATCTCCGGCAGGATGAGCCAGAAGTTGATGTCAGGCAACACGGCCTGAGCGGTTTGAAAGGCGAGACACAAGTTCATCTTTTTAACCTAAGCGAAAACGTTTGCCGAACCCGAACGACGAACGGCGACGACGGCAACCGAAACTTTACGGCTGCGTTGGCGCACCCGCCGTGCGCGTGCCGCCCGCATCGTTCGCCTGCGCGCCGAGAAGCGCGTCGAGGCGCGCGCGAATAATCTTTTTGTAATCCTCCGCCTGCGGCGTCATTCCCGTGTGTTTGGGAGCGACGAATTTGCCTTCGCGGTCGAAGAAGACGACCATCGGCAGGCGGACGCGCTCGCTGAACTGCGCGAAGGCCGCCTTCTCCGGGTCGCGCAACACGGGGATCGTCATCTTCAGAGACTTCGCGTAATCGCGCAGCAGTTCGTTCGAAGTCTGCTCGTCCGACTCGATGCTCACCCACAAGAACTTGACGCCCCGACCCGCATACTCTTTCTTCAACGCTTCGAGCGCTTCCAACTCCCACGCACAGGGCTTGCACCACGTCGCGCCGAACGAGACGAGCACCACCTCGCCGCGCATCTCCGACACGTCGTAAGTCTTCCCGTCAACGCCCTTCAACTTGATGGAGACCTGCTCGCCCGTCCCTTCGGCGCGCGCCGGCGCGGAGAGCGCCGTCGAGTCGGAAAGCGAAATCGACAGCAACGCAGCGAGACAGAAGTTGACGGTGCGCCGAAAGTTTTCAGTCAGTTTCAACATACACGCTTCTTCACAAATCCAATCTCAAATCTTCCCACGCTCAAATCTCAAATCCGGCATCGGAATCAACTATCGTTCGGCGATGACGCCGCCGCTCTCGGTCGCCACGACGCGCGAGCGCACGAGTTCAACGGCCGCGCGAGAGCGATTCAGAAACGGGCGCGGATAGACGCCCATGTAGATCATCAGCGCGAGCAGCGGCACGAGCAATCCGATCTCGCGCCAGTTGAGATCGTGCAGACGCCTGTTCTTCTCGTTCGTCACACGCCCGAACAAAACGCGCTGCAACATCCAGAGCATGTAGACGGCCGCCCAGATGACGCCCGTGGCCGCGAGCATCGTCGCCACGCGCGCCCACGTCTGCGACAGCGCGGGCGAAGTCCACATGCCGAGCATGATCAAAAATTCGCCGATGAAGCCATTGAGGATCGGCAACCCGACCGACGACAGAGAGGCGAAGACAAAGAGCGTCGCAAACCACGGCATCGGTTTCGCCAAGCCACCGAAGTCGGAGATCATGCGCGTGTGTCGTCGCTCGTAGATCATGCCGACGAGCAGGAATAGCGCGCCCGTCGAGACGCCGTGATTCAACATCTGGTAGAGCGAACCCTGCATGCCCTGTTCGGTGAAAGAGAACAGGCCGAGCACGACGAATCCCATGTGGCTCACGGACGAATAGGCCACCAGCCGTTTCACATCCGGCTGCACCATCGCCACCAGCGCGCCGTAGATGATGCCGATGACGGCGAGCGTGATGACGAGCCATGCCACCTCGCGCGACGATTCGGGGAAGAGTGCGAGATTGAAGCGCATCAACCCGTAAGTGCCCATCTTCAGGAGCACGCCCGCGAGGATGACCGAACCTGCCGTCGGCGCTTCCGTGTGCGCGTCCGGCAGCCACGTGTGAACCGGGAAGAGCGGCACTTTGATAGCGAACGCGATGAAGAACGACGCGAAGATCAAGAGTTGCGTGCGCGTCGGCTGTCCCCCGTCGGTCAACAACATCTTGCCGCTGCGCAGCGATTCCAGAAGCGTCGTGTAGTCGAACGTCCCGAAGCCCACCTGATTCCGGTGTATGTAGTAGAGCGCGATGATGCCGACGAGCATCAGGAGACTGCCCACGGCCGTGAAGATGAAAAACTTCGCCGCCGCATAAATGCGCCGCTCGCCGCCCCATACGCCGATCAGGAAGAACATCGGCACGAGCGACGCCTCGAAGAAGAGGTAGAACAGCAGGAGATCGAGCGAGACGAAGACGCCGATCATCGCGCTCTCTAAGAGCAGGACGAAGGCGTAGAAAGCGAGCGGGCGTTTCTCGACCGCGTGCCAGCTCGACACGATCGAGATGGGCACAAGCAGCGTGGTCAGAATCACGAGCCACAGGCTGATGCCGTCCACGCCGACGTGATAACGCGCGTTGATCTCACCGATCCAGGAGACGTTCTGCTCGAAGCGAAACGCGGCCGAATCCGTGTAGCCGCCGCCCGTCAGCAAAAGCAGCGACAGAGCGAAGGTCGCCGTCGAGAACAGAAGCGCGATCCAACGGGCGGCCGTCTCGTTACGACGCGCGACCGCACCGTAAGCGACGACAGCCAGTGCGCCCGCGACGGGCAGCAAAATCAGGACGGTTAAGAGCGAACGTTGGAGCATATTTTTTCCGCAGGTGCTTTCGAAAGCACCGACTTTGTTATCAGCGCGACCGCGCCGGTTTGAACGTGTGCGGCAGCAGGGCTATCACTGCGCCGCGCGGATTAGCGCGATTCGTTACAGGTGCTACAGCACGCGGCTGAAATTGAAGACGAAATAGCCGATGACGAGCAGCGCGCCGAGCAGGATGATGGCCGCGTAGCCGCGCACGAACCCGGCCTGCATGCGGCGCGCGATGTCGCCCACGCCGCTCGTGGCGCGCGCCAGCCCGTTGACCAATCCATCGATGACCTTCACGTCGAAAATCTTCCACAGCCCTTCGCGCGAGCCGACCTTGATCGGATTGATGACGGCCACGTCGTAGAGTTCGTCAATGTAATACTTGTTCTCAAGCAGTCGCGGCGTCTTCAAGAGCGGACGTTTGCCGAAAAGCCAGATGCCGACGCCAATGCCGACGCCAGCGATGAATAGCGAGATGCTGCTAAAGATTCGCTCGGCGCGCACCTCCGCCGGGTCGTGCGCGGCGTGTTCGGCCGCAGGTGCGCCGCGCGTGCCTTCGCCGACGGCGGCCGGTGCGTCGCGCTCCGCTCCGTGCGGCTGCGCCTGCTGCCCGTGGCTGTCGGTCGCCGTCGAGGGCGGCGCACCGTGCGTGGCTTCGCCCGTGGGTTGTGCGCCGTGTGCGGCTTCGCCTGCGGGCGTGACGGCCGTGCCGTGCGAGTCAGTCGCGGCGTGGCGCTCGGGCGCGTGCGCGACGACGGGTTCGAGCGTGTGCTCGAAGTAGTTCGGCACGTGGTCGCTGAAGATCGAACTGAGAGCATAGGGCACGCCGACGAGGCCGCCGATGGTCGAGAGTACGGCAAGGACGATGAGCGGCACGGTCATTACGAGAGGCGACTCGTGCGGCTCGACGGGGCCGTGGTGCGCGTGCTCGTCGTCGTACTCGTCTTCATCGACGAACGAGTCGCCCGCGCCGCCGTGTGAATCGTGTCCGTGCGAGCCATGCGCGGCGGCTGCGTGTGCATCCGCGCCGACGTGTTCGCCCGGCGCGTGGTGCGGGCGGTCGCCTGCGGAAGCCGTATGTGCGTCGTGTGGCTTCGCGCCTTCGTCGTGCGCGTGTGCGTGAGCTTCGTCGGCCTGTCCGCCCGCGTGGGCTTCGCGGAAACGCTCCGTCCCCCAGAAGGTCATCGCCATCAGGCGCGTCATGTAGACGGCCGTGAGTCCGGCCGTCACCGCGCCGACGAACCAGAGCGCCTTGTTGAGTCCGGCCGGAATCCCCACCACATCGCTGCTCCACGTCTTCCACAGAATCTCGTCCTTCGAGAAGAAGCCCGCGAAGGGCAGGATGCCGCAGATGGCGAGCCAGCCCGCGAACATCGTCCAATGCGTGATGGGCATGTACTTCTTGAGGCCGCCCATACGCCGCATGTCCTGCTCGTGGTGCATGCCGTGGATGACCGAACCGGAGCCGAGGAAGAGAAGCGCTTTGAAGAAGGCGTGCGTCATCACGTGGAAGATGGCCGCGATAAAAGCGCCGACGCCGCAGGCCAGAACCATGTAGCCGAGTTGTGAGACGGTCGAGTAGGCGAGAACTTTCTTGATGTCGTTTTGCGCGAGGCCGATGGTGGCCGCAAAGATCGCTGTCGCCGCGCCGACCACTGCCACGACGGTCATCGCTGCGGGCGCGTGCGTGTAAATCTCGGAGCAGCGCACGATCATGTAGACGCCCGCCGTCACCATCGTCGCGGCGTGGATGAGTGCGGAGACGGGCGTGGGGCCTGCCATCGCGTCCGGCAGCCAGACGAAGAGAGGTATCTGCGCAGACTTTCCGCAAGCCCCGATAAAGAGCAGGAGCGCGGCGGCCGTTATCCCCACGACGCCCGCCCCGACGCCGAAAAGAGCCTTCCAGTGAAAGGGTTCAACCGGCATCGCAGCGATCTTACTGAGCGCGCTCGACACGCCGATGTCCGGGTTGTCGAAGAAACTGATTGAGCCGGTGATGGAGAAGACGAGCATGATGCCGAGCACGACGCCCCAGTCGCCGACGCGGTTGGCGACGAAAGCCTTCTTCGCCGCGTCGCCCGCCTCGCGGCGGTCTATGTAGTAACCGATCAACAGGTAGGAGCACAGCCCGACGCCTTCCCAGCCGACGAACATCAACAGCAGATTGTCGGCCAGCACCAGCGTCAGCATCATGAACATGAAAAGGTTCAGATAGGCGAAGAAGCGATAAAAGCTCTTGTCGCCGTGCATGTAGCCAGTAGCGAAGATGTGTATGAGCAGCCCGACGAAGGTGATGAAGCACGCGTAGATGCCGCTCAGGCGATCCATCGCGAAGCCTATGTCGGCGCGAAACGTGCCCACGTCCATCCACGTCCAGACGTGATCGAGGACGACTTTCGGCTCGCCCACGAGCGCGCCGCCCGGCCCGAACGCGTTGTAGAACGCCAGCGCGCACGACACTGCGATCGAGAGACTCGCGACCGCGCCGATGAACGCTTCGCTCCGCACGCGGCGTCCGACCAGCCAGTTGATGGCCGCGCCGATGAGCGGCGCAAGGATGATGAAACGAAGCATAGATGAAAGAGGTTAGAGGTTAGAGGTCAGAGGTCAGTGAAATCAGCTTTCTGTCTTTAACTGATCTCTGACCTCTGACCTCTAGCCTCTGTTTTATCAGTTTCTCAACACGCTGGAATCATCCACGTCGAGCGATTCGCGATTGCGAAAGACGGCGAGGATGATGCCGAGTCCGACGGCCGCTTCGGCCGCCGCCACCGTCATCACGATGAAGACGAAGAGTTGGCCGTTGACGTCGCGGAAATAACTTGAGAAGGCGACGAAAGTTAAGTTGACGGCGTTGAGCATCAGTTCGATGCACATGAACATGGCGATGGCGTTGCGCTTGATGATGACGCCGGCCACGCCGATGGTGAACAACACCGCCGAGAGCGCCAGATACCATGAAAGAGACACACCGGGCATAAGAAGTTTCCTCTCGCTATTCCTCTCGCCTGCGCGGGGCATCCGCGAGTCCGAGCACGCGCCGCGCTTCGTCCGTCGTCGAACTCTCCACCTCGGTCGCGTCGCCGATGGCGCGCGGGTCGAGTGTCTGGCGCGTGAGCGACTGCGAGCCGGGCACGACCACGTCAGTCGGGCGCAAGCCCACGCGGCGCGCCAGCGTCATCGCGCCGACAATCGCCATCAGCAGGAGCACGGACGTAATCTCGAAGGGCAGCAGGTAATTGGTGAACAGTCCCGTACCGATTGAACTTGTCAGGCCGACGTTCGAAGGATCGCCCGCCGCGTTCGGGTCGAGCGGTTCAAGCCCGGAGTTGCCCATGAAGTAGAGAATGAATCCGGCCTCGCCGAAGAGAACGGCGGCCAAAAGGATCGCTACGGCCGTCAAATATCCGAGCCGCCGCGCGGGTCTGTGCTCCTCTTCTTCGACGTTCAGGAGCATGATGACGAAGACGACGAGCACCATGATCGCGCCCGCGTAGACGATGATCTGGATGGCGGCGAGGAAGGGCGCGGCGAGCGTCAGGTACAGACCGGCGAGCGCGATGAAAACTCCGATCAGAGAGATCGCGCTGTAGAGCGGGTTGCGCTGCACGACGACGGCCACGGCCGAGCCGACCGCCAAACCCGCCAACAGCACGAAGAGTAGAGTCGTCATAAGCAAAAACGAATGGGGCGACTATGTGCGCCCGAAAAGTCGCCCGCGCCGGAGAGCGGGGCGCGCTCCCCTGGTTAGCCGCGGAAGTAGACGATGGCGAAGACGACCGTGGCCGTCAGGACGACGTTCACGATGGCCGTCGGCAGCAAAAACTTCCAGCCGAAATTCATCAACTGGTCGAAGCGAAAACGCGGCAGCGTCCCGCGCAACCAGATGTACAGGAAGAGAAAGAAGAGAACTTTAATGAGAAACGCCAGGGCACTCAAAATGCCGAACAGGAGTCCGCCGCGCGCAACCACGAGGTCAAGCCACGGGAAATTCCAGCCGCCGAAAAAGAGCGTCGCCGCCAGCATCGAGACCGTGAACATGTTGACGTACTCGGCCATGAAGAACAGGGCGAACTTGAGCGCACTGTACTCCGTGTGAAAACCGGCGACGAGTTCCGTCTCAGCTTCGGGCAGGTCGAACGGCACGCGGTTCGTCTCGGCGATAGCCGAGATCAAGTAGACGACGAAGCCGATGATTTGCGGGAAGATGTTCCAGCGCGGAATGGGCACGACGCCGCCGAGCCACCAGTAGCCCGTCTGCTGTTCCACGATCTGGTAGAGGTCGAGCGTGCCCGACAGGAGCACGACGCCGACGAGGCCAAGCCCCAGAGACAACTCGTAAGAGATGAGTTGCGCCGACGCGCGCAGGCCGCCCATCAAGCTGTACTTGTTGTTGGAAGACCAACCGGCGAGCGCGATGCCGTAGACGCCGATGGAAGTGATCGCCAGGACGTACAAAAGTCCCACGTCGAACTGCGCGACGACGAGCTTGATCGTGCCGATGAAGGGCAAAGTCATCTCCGGCCCGAACGGGTAGACGATGATCGTCATCAACGCGCCGATGATGGCGATCATGGGCGCGAGAAAATAGACGAACTTCGTCGCCTTGTCGGGGACGATCTCTTCCTTGAAGATGAATTTTAAGAGGTCTGCGAACGGTTGCAGGATGCCGCCCGGCCCGACGCGGTTCGGCCCCAGCCGTCCCTGTATCAAAGCGAGGATGCGGCGTTCGGCCAGCACCGTGTAGGCCACGATCATCAACACCACGACGAACGCGATGTTGATGCCGAGCATCTTCAAGCCGACGTAAGTAAGTGTGTTCCAGTCCATAACAATTAAGGGATGAAGGATGAGGGATGAGGGATGAAACAGGAAGTTTAAGAGTTGATCATTGATTCAATTCTTATTCATCCCTCATCCCTCATCCTTCATCCCTCCTTTTAATCTCCTGCGACTGTGGCGCGGCGCAGCGCTGGGTCAACGGAAATCTGATAGAGCGGCGAGACGAGCACGGTGGGCGGCTTCGGGTTGCCCGCGTCGAGCAGTTGGAACTGTGGCGTCTTACCCGTCAGCGTGCCCGGTTTGAACAGTTCGTGCCCGATGGGGGGCGTCCCCGTGATCTTCTCGCCTTCAATGCTTAAAGCCTCGACCGCCGTGCGTAAGTCTTCGAGCGCGTCGGTCGTCGCTCCGCCGCCGCTGTCCTGTGCGATGGCGTGCTTCGCCTGCACGGGTTGCGATTCGTCTTTCAGGAGCGCGTACTTCATGCCGTTGTAGGCCGGAGTGTTTCGCGCGAGTTCGAGGAAGACTTTCCCGGCCGACCATTGGAAATCGAAATTCGCGCCCAAGCCTTGCGCGAGCGCATCCGTGATCATCCAGTCGGGGCGCGATTGATGGACGGGCGGGATCGACTGTCGCACGCGTTGGACGAGACCGCTGTTGTTCGTGAACGTTCCGTCCGTCTCCGCATAAGAGGCCGCGGGAAAGACCACGTCGGCGTGTCTGGTCGTCTCCGTCTCGAACATCTCCTGCACGACGAGAAAGTCGAGTTTCGAGAGCGCGTCTTCGCGCCCCTGTAGATGCCGTGGTAAGAAACTGCCCGCCACGTAGAGCGCGCGCACGCCTGCGCCCGCCGCGTCGAGCAGCCCTGCGGCATCGAGCGCGCCGTTCATCAACCCGAGGTCGTGGACGCCGATGCTGTTGTTGTAAAGCGGCAGCGGGTGGAACAAAAAGCGTCGCCCATCGCGCTCGCCGTAAGCGGACGAAATGCTTGCCAGCGCCGTCTGCGCCGTTGCGCTCAACTCGCCGAACATGACCACGACATCGCCGTCAGTCTCTTCGATGAGGCGGCGCGCTTCGACCAACTCTTCGTTATCCACGCCCATCTTGTGTGCGGCGGTCGCGTATTCGCTTCCGGCGAAGGCCAGGACGGCCGCGTCTTCCGCGCCCGGGTTTGTATGTATGAAACGCGTCGCCGCCTGTTTCAGGCGGATGGGGACGCTGTTGACGATGACGAGTTTCGCGCCGCCGTTGCGCACCGCTTGCCGCACTTGCCGACCCGTGAGCGGCTGCAACTCTTCAGGTTCGCCGCCGATGATGAGAATGGTTTTGGCGCGGCGTATGTCGCGGTGCGTGGCGAGGGGCGCGCTCAAGTTGGCGAAGAACGGCGCGAGCGAGAAGGCATCGGTCGCAGTGTAATTCTGCGTCCCTAAGACTTCGCGCGCGAATTTCAAGAGCGCGTAGTTCGCCTCGTTCGTCAGGCGCGGGCTGCCGACGACGCCGATTGCGTCTCCGCCATGCGCTCCCTTGATCTCTTGCAGTTTCGCGGCCGTGTGGCGGATGGCTTCGTCCCACGTCGCGGGGATGAGTTTGCCGCCACGCTTGTAGCGTATGAGCGGCGTCTTGATGCGTTCCTCGTGATTGATGAACGGGTGCGCGAAGCGGCCTTTGATGCACAGGAACTCGCCGTTGATGCCGTTCACGTAGCGGTCGCGCGCGACTGATCGCATCACCTCGCCCGCGCGCGAGCCGAGAGACATCTGGCAGCCGTCGGAGCAGAAGTTGCAGGTGGTCGTGGTCTGCGACAGTTCCCATGGACGCGCTTGATGTCGATAGGTGGCGTCAAGGAGCGTGCCCGTCGGGCAGACCTCTATGCAGTTGCCGCACTGCGAACAGTTGAGCCAGCCGTCGAACGTGCCGATAACCGTGTTTGCGCCGCGCCCGCCCGCTTCGATGGCATCCTCGCCCATCCATTCGTCGCAGACGCGCGTGCAGCGTTTACAGAGGATGCAGCGCTGCGGGTCGTTGGCGACGATGGGCGAAAGGAATTTTTCCGGGTAGTAATTTTTCTTCTCGCGGAAGCGTTCTTCCAGTCCGCCCCAGTCGAAGACCATCTCCTGCAACTCGCACTCGCCGCCGCGGTCGCAGACGGGACAATCGAGCGGATGGTTCGCCAGCAAAAACTCCACCATGCCGCGCTGCGCCTTCTCTATTTCCTCGCTCTCGGTGGTAACGCTCATGCCGTCCGTACAGATGATCGTGCAGGACGTTTGCAGCTTCGGCATCTTCTCGATACGCACCAGACACATGCGGCAAGAGGCTTGCAGCGCGAGGTCTGCGTAATAACAGAAAGAGGGAACGGCGTGCCCCTTCTCGCGGCACACGTCAATGAGGCGCGCGCCCTTCTCCACCTCGTAGAGGTTGCCGTTGATCGTGACTTTTATAAATTCAGTAGCCATGCTTTTAATTAGCGAATCGTGACTTCAAGTGTGTAGCGCGCCGTTACGTCCGTGCCGATACTGATCTGATATTCACCATCTTCGGGCAATTCGCCCGCCCAGTCCCACGCGCCGTCGGAGATGCGGTCGGTCGGTGCATAAACCGCGAAGGAGGTCTTTTTGCCCGCGACGAGATGCACGCTCATCCGCTGCCCCCGGCGTGCGCGGAAGTAGTAGTTGTGGCTCGTGCAGAGTTTGATCCTGTCCCGCACGACTGTTGTTGTGCGCCCTCGCCCGAAGCGCAACTGTTTGCGGACTGACACATCCGTGCCCTGACACTGCGTGGCGGGCGGCGGTGTCGAGCTTCCCCCGGCGGCCTCCACACGCAGGGCAGCGGGCGCGGTAAACACAACAGCGGAGAACGCCAACGCGCGCCACAGTTGTTTCGGTCTCACATTCAATTGAACCTACGCTCCCTTACGCCTACAGCGTGCTTAGAGTCTGGTGGCCGTTTCCATTCGTCAGTGGCGCGAGGTGGCGGCGGAAGTCTTCGGGAAACTTCTTGATGGCCGACTGGATCGGCCAGGAGGCCGCGTCGCCCAGAGGGCAGAAGGATTTGCCCTCGATGTTGTCGCACAAGTCCAGGAGCAGTTGCGCGTCTTCGGGGCGTCCTTCGCCGCGCGCGATGCGTTTGAAGACTTTGACGAGCCAGTCCGTGCCCTCGCGGCAGGGCGTACACCATCCGCAGGATTCGTGCTTGTAAAACTCGGTCAGGTTTTTCGTCGATTCAAAGATGTCCACCGTGTCGTCCATCACGATGAAACCGCCTGAGCCGACCATCGAACCGGCGGCGACCAAGCCCTCGTAATCCATCGTCACTTTCTTACCTTCAATGTCGGACGCGGGCATGATGTAGACGCTTGAGCCGCCGGGAATCACGGCCTTCAGTTTCCGCCCATTGCTGATGCCCTGGCAGTCCTCCATGATGAAGCGTTCCATATCCAAATAGCCCATCGGGAGTTCGTAGACGCCGGGGCGATTGACGTGGCCGCTGACAGACCAGAGTTTCGTGCCGCCGCTTTTCTCCGTGCCGAGCTTCTGATAAGCCTCGCCACCCATGCGTATGATGTCGGGCACGGCCGTCAAAGTCTCGACATTGTTCACGACGGTCGGGCAGCCGTACAGACCTGCGACGGCCGGGAAGGGCGGCTTCATGCGCGGGTGTCCGCGCAAGCCTTCGAGTGAATTGAGGAGCGCAGTCTCTTCGCCGCAGATGTACGCGCCCGCGCCCGTGTGCGTGTAGACTTCGCACGCAAAGTCAGTCCCCAGAATCTTCTCGCCGACGAGTCCGGCCGCGCGCGCCTCTTCAATCGCGCGATCCACGATCTCGATCAAATAGCGATACTCGCCGCGCGTGTAGATGTAGCAGGCGCGCGAGCCGAGCGCGTAGGCGGCGATGAGCATGCCTTCGATGAGCATGTGCGGGTCGCGCTCCATCAGGTAACGATCCTTGAACGTGCCCGGCTCGGATTCGTCCGCGTTGCAGACGACATACTTCGGCTTCGGCGAATCCTTCGGCACGAAACTCCACTTCATCCCCGTCGGAAAGCCCGCCCCGCCCCGCCCGCGCAGAGCGGACTTCTTCACCTCTGCGATCACGTCGTCGGGCGACATGCCGTTCAAGACTTTCCGCAGAGGCTCGTAGCCGCCGTGCTTCTGATAAGTCTCAAGCGACTCGGAACGCTCCAACTGGACGCGCGCGAGTTGTAAAGGTTCGCAACCGATAGCACCGATAAACATAAGTTGGTAAATGGTGAATAGTAAATGGTGAATGGAGAAGAACCGTCTTCTTCCATTTACCATTCATCGTTCACCGTCTGCTCCTTATCGCACGCCGTTCGAGAGTTCACCCTTGCGCGCTCGCTCGATCAGTTCGTCAACCTTCTCCGGCGTCAGATTCTCGTAATAGTCGAAACCGATCTGCATCATCGGCGCTGTGCCGCAAGAGCCGAGACATTCCACTTCGGAGAGCGAAAACTGCCCGTCTTCACTCGTCTCCCCCGGCTTGATGCCGAGACGGCTCGCACAGTGCTCTGTGATCTTGTCCGCGCCTAAAATCTTGCACGAGAGCGTGCGGCAGACTTGCAGGTGATACTTGCCGACCGGCTCCGTGTTGATCATCGAATAGAATGTCGCCACCTCCCAGATGTCCGTGACGCGCACGCCGAGGCGGTCGGCCAGGTAGGCCACGCCCGGCTTGTCCAGATAGCCGCGCTCGCGCTGCACGATGAACATGAGCGGCAGGATGGCCGAGCGCTTCAACGGATACTTCGCCAGATGCGCGTCCATCTCCGCCTCGACCGCCGCCGGAAACTGCGCGATCTCGTCGGGGACGGGCGCTTCCTGCGGCAGTGGATTGTTGGGCGTGAACTGTTTACTCATATGGGAGCTATTAGCTGTTAGCTATTAGCCGTTAGCCAGACAAGCGACTGATTGAGCTATCAGCTAACAGCTAATAGCTAACGGCTAACAGCTACCTGTCAATTTCGCCGAGCACGATGTCGAGTGAGCCGATGATGGCAACCACGTCTGCGACCATCTCGCCCTCGGCCATGTGCGGCAGGGCGGAGAGGTTGATGAACGAGGGGCCGCGAAAATGGACGCGCGCGGGCTTCGGCCCGCCGTCCGATTTCACGTAGCAGCCGAGTTCGCCCTTCGAGCCCTCAATCGGGTGATAGACTTCGCCCGCCGGGACGTTGAAGCCTTCGGCCACGATCAGGAAGTGATGGATCAGAGCGTCCATGTGCGTCTTCATCGCTTCGCGGTCGGGCAGGACGACTTTCGGCGCATCGGCCTTGACCGGCCCCGGCTTCAAACGTTCCAGTGCTTGCCGCGCGATCTTCAGAGACTCGCGCATCTCGCGCATACGCACCATGTACCGCCCCCACACGTCGCAACTCTGTTCGACCGGAATCTCGAAGTCGTAAGTCTCGTAACCCGTGTAAGGGTTCGTGCGGCGTATGTCCACGCCGACGCCCGATCCGCGCAGGCACGGGCCGGTGACGCCCATGTCGATGGCGTCTTCGGCCGTGATGATGCCGACGCCCTTCGTGCGTGTCTGGAAAATACGATTGCCCGACAAGAGCGTCTCAAACTCGTCAACCGCTTTCGGGAAGCCGTCCATGAACTGCCGCGCGCGTCGCTCGAAGCCTGCGGGCAAGTCCATCATCAGACCGCCGATGCGGAAATAGGACGGCGTCAGGCGACCGCCCGATGCGGCCTCGATCAAGTTCAAAATCTTCTCGCGCTCGCGGAAGGCATAGAAGAAGACGGTCATCGCGCCGATGTCGAGCGCGTGCGTCCCCAACCAGACCATGTGCGAAGCGATGCGCTGCAATTCGCACATCAGCACGCGAATCACCTTCGCGCGTTCCGGTATTTCGAGGCCGAGCAGTTTCTCGACCGCCATCACGTAACAGAGGTTGTTGCCGAGCGGATTCAGATAATCCATCCGGTCTGTGATGACGATGCCTTGCTGGTACTTCTTGTACTCGAACAGCTTCTCCATCCCCGTGTGGAGATAGCCTATATCGGGCGTGCACTTGACGATCATCTCGCCGTCGAGCACGAGTTCGAGACGCAGGACGCCGTGCGTCGAAGGGTGCTGCGGCCCCATCGAGATGGTCATCTGCGTGTCGAGCGGCTGATCGACGACCTCGAACTGCGGCGGAAGATTTTTGGTGGAAACGCTCATAAGAATATCGTGAATCGTGAATCGTGAATAGAAGAAAGCGGTTCTTCTCTATTTACGATTCACGATTTACTAACTCAGGCTGTACGGCTCGTAGCCGCGCAGCGGGAAGTCTTTGCGCAGCGCGTGCCCCTGCCAGTCGTCGGGCAGGAGTATGCGCCGCAGATCGGGATGGCCTTCGAAGCGTACGCCGAACATGTCGAACGTTTCGCGCTCGTGCCAGTTGGCCGTGCGCCACACGTCGGTCACGGTCGGGATACGCGGGTCTTCTTCGCTCACCACTACTTTCAAGCGCAGGCGATGAAATTTCTTCGTGGAAAAGAGGTGATAGTTGACTTCAAAACGCGGGTCTTCCTCTGGCCCGCGATCCGCGCCGCAGATGTCCGCCAGCATGTCAAAACCGAACTCCGGCGTCGTCTTCAAGTAGTTGCACAACTCGACCAGATACTCGCGCCTGACGACGATCGTGATCTCGCCAAACGCCCGGATCACGTCCGACACCGCCTCGGCATGCGACGTTTGCAGCGCCTCGATCAACTGCGTCGCCTGATCTCGCAAAGGCTCCGCGGCCGCCGCCTCTGCTATCTGTCCTTCGCGCTCAATATCTTTAGACATAGAAGCTATTAGCTGTTAGCTATTAGCTGTTAGCTTTTTGTCTGAGCTATTAGCTGTCAACCTTCGCCAGATCCAACCGGTTCGGCTGATAGCTAATAGCTAATGGCTAACAGCTTCCTTACGATGAACGTCGGCGCTCGTGGCGCGACGGGATGGTGTAGGGGCGCGAGACGTTAGCCTTCTCGTCCGCGTCCTGTGCCGCCGCTTCGTTAAGGGCGGAGATGCCTGAAGCGGGCAGAGTTCCCGGCGGCACGGCTTCGCGCGCCTGTTCGGTCGGAATGTCGCGCCGGTCGCGTAGAGACTCTTTCATCACCTTGTCCTGCAACATCATCACGGCGTTGATCAGCATCTCGGGGCGCGGAGGGCAACCGGGCACGTACACGTCCACGGGGACGATCTTGTCCACGCCCTGCACGATGGCGTAGTTGTCAAACACGCCGCCCGAAGTGGCACACGCGCCCATCGAGATGACCCACTTCGGCTCGGGCATCTGATCGTAGATGCGGCGCAGGACCGGAGCCATCTTGCGCGAGACGCGGCCGGAAACGATCATCACGTCAGCCTGACGCGGACTGGCGCGAAAAACTTCCGAGCCGAAACGCGCCAGATCGTGCCGCGAACTCGTCGCGTTCATCATCTCGATAGCGCAACAGGCGAGACCGAAAGTCGCCGGCCACAAGCTGGATTTGCGCGCCCAGTTGACGATGGAATCGAGCGTCGTCGTCAACACTTCCGGCAGCGCTTCCGCGATCTTATTTTCGAGACCCATGGTAAAACTCCTAAACTTTACTGCTAAACCGCGCGCCTGATTTTCCTAAGCTGCGGGACGATGTTCGAGTTCCGCGCGACGTCCTTCTTTCAAAGCCAGAGCGCGTGCTTCCGCTTCGGCCTCCGTCCGTGCCCGCTCGTTCCAATCGAACAAACCCTTCTTCAGCACATAGACGTAGCCCACCAAGAGCAGCACGACGAACAGCATCATCTCGATGTAGATCAAATTGCGCAGCAACGCACCCTGCGCCGAAAGCGACTTGAAGACCACCGCCCACGGCATCAAAAAGATGAGTTCGATGTCGAAGAGGATGAAGATCATCGCGATCAGGTAGAACTTCACAGAGAAGCGTTCGCGCGCCGAACCCACCGGGTCTTTGCCGCACTCGTAAGGCATCAACTTCGTGCGCGTCTGTTTGCGCTGCCCGACGAGTTGCGACAGCAGGATGTTGCCCCCGGCGAAACCTCCGGCGACGATGAACATCAACAGGATCGGCAAATAATCTTTCAGGTCGAAATTACGCACCCCGGCCTCCCGTCAGCTTGTGCCGAAAAGAGCGTTAAAGCTGCTCTAAAACGAGTTTGAGAATGATGGTACAAAGTCATGGTAGTGCAAGGCCAAAAGGGTGTCAAGGGATAGTACGTGCTGCGCAAAGGCCAGTTTTATCAGGAGATTGACCCTCTTCGAACGGCTATGTTACTGTTTTTAACGGCGACCCTGCCGCCAGCCCTGAAAGAAGCAATTTACCTCCGCCACGGCGCACGTGCGCTTTCCTGAAATCGTCGTGATCACTGGGTTCAACACGGATATAGAGTTCGAAGGCGTCGTGTACCACGTGCAGACGGAAGACAAAGGACTCGACACGCCTTTGATTCTGTCGCTTGTCTACGTGGGCGGTGCGATTTTGGCGAGCAAGCGTTCGCCCTATCAAGACCTCATCAACGAGGGCTTCGACCCGCTCATTCTCAACGAACGACTCCAACGCCAACACAAACTTATCTGCGCGGCCGTCAAAGCCGGACGCATCGACGACCTCAAACGCCTCTCGCCGGGCGGTGCGGACGATGCGCCCGCGAAAAAATCTACGGCGGCGAAAGCGCCCGCGAGAAAGCCGGAAGCCGCCCCGCGCCCGCCCGCGCCCGAACGCGAGGCCGCTCCGGTCGTCGCCGCCGCGCCGGTCGTGGTCGAGGCGAGCTTGCCCAGGTTTCAAATTGTCGAAGAAGAGACGGACATCCTCGCTCTGGATTTGGAAGATGCCCCGGCAGAGGTTGCGCAGCCAATTCTGAACCAGCCGCCAGCGCCCGCGAGGCCGCCTGTCAAAACGCCCGTCGAACCCGTGCGTCCCGCGCCTAAGACGATTGCCAAGCAGGAAGACGAGTTCATCGAGGTTGAGGCCGAAGGCGCGCTGCATCTGAGTTTGCTGGAGGAAAGGGAATTTCACGCGGGCGAGGTCGTGACGATTCGCATACGCGTCAGTCGGGGCGCGGGCGACGCGCGCCTCGCTGCGGCCAACGTGCCCGTGACGGTGAAGGTGCTCGGCACGGAATTTCGCCCGCTGATCCTGACCACGCGCTCGGACTCAGACGGCGTGGCGACCATCCACGCGTGGCTGCCGAGATTTACGAAGGGACGCGCGGCCGTGCTCGTGCGCGCCGCGCTCGACGGCTTCACGGCAGAGTTGCGCCGCGTCATCCACCAGCCCTGAAGGTAAACGTCCGCCAGCCCTGAAAAGGAATAATTTTGCGCGTCCAAGTCAACGGGGAAATACGCGAACTGCCGGACGAACTCACGCTCGACGCGCTCGTCCGCCAACTCGCGCTCGCGCCCGAACGCCTCGCCATCGAACTCAACCGCGAAGTCGTCCGCCGCGCGCGCTGGGCAGAGACGGTCATGCGCGACGGCGATCAAGTCGAGATCGTCCATTTCGTCGGCGGCGGCAGTCTCTGACTGCGCGCCGGAAAATAAGTTTCGCTCCCGCCGGTTTTTAGAACCTTCCGCGCTGGTCGCCGTATATAATTCTGGCTGGCGCTCGCAAGCGGCGCGGTGTTCGGAAACGGTCGCCGTCGTCGCTGGAAAAACGGGCTGCTCAGGCGTCAAAAGTGATCGCCCTTTTCATCATCGCATTCGCCCTGCTCGCTGCAACCGCATACACACTTTATCGCAGGCGGCACGCGTCATCCGACTATCCCGCGCAAATCGGCACGCCATATCCGACACCGCGCAGCCTCTTCGAACCAGAGGGACACACGAACGAATCACGCCGTCTCACCGCAGAGCAAACGGTGCGCGAGACGGCCGAGCGCAAGGCGACGCTTTTGCGCCGCGCCGCGGAAGGCGACTTGGCGGCGCTCGCCGAAGCGCAACGCACCGAAGACTCCGCGCTCTACGCAGACACGCTCAACGCACTGCTCGATTGGGCAGACACCTCCGAAGACAACTTGCGATCGCTCGTCGCCTTCATTGCAAGTGACACGAACTTGCGCGGCAACGCACGGCTCGCCACGGCCTACATGAAACTCTGGCGCGAGCATCCGGATCGGCGGCACACCGCGCAGATGCTCCATCTGGCCGCGCTCTCCGACGACGCGAGCGCGTTCGAGCGCGCCGTGGTCGCGGCCATAGAGGCCGCGCGCGCCGGTCGTCTCAAAGAGATCAAGCGCGAGGAATTGTCCGCGCTCGTCGAAAGCGACTATTGGGTTTTGAGTTCCGAAGCGCGTCGCACGGGCGCGGGCTTCGCTTTGAAACAACGCCTCGCCGCCGCGGGCGACTTGTGGGCGGCCGGCACAGAACCGGAGTCTCCGAATGTAGAAAGCTGATGGCAAACGCGGACTGGCGAATGCTTGTGTCAAGCGTTTGCTGGTGCGGCCGAAGCGACTGTCAATTTCGCGCGCTCCCCCAAGAAGCGCGCACGCAGAGTTGAACCCTCTAACCGTTGCATCGCAACAAAGGAAGCGATATGGACATCAACGACCTCTTCGTCAGCGCCCCCCTCCTGCTTATCCTCGGAATCGGGCTTCTCCTCTTGCTCGTCATCGTGAGCAAAATGTTCGTCAACGTCGGCGGTCGTGAAATCGCCATTAAGGAGCGTCGTTATCTCGGCGCGAAGATGCCGCCCGGCCGCGTCGTCGCCACCGAAGGCGAAGTCGGCATACAGGCCGATGTGCTCAAGCCGGGCTTGCATCTCATCAAATGGCCTTTCGAGAAAGTGGTGCGCAAAGTTCCGCTCATCGAAGTGGGCGCGGAAGAACTCGGCATCATCGAAGCCGTGGACGGCGAGCCGATGCCCGCCGGTCGCATCTTCGCGCCCGACCGCGCACAGAACGCGCACAACAATTTCCAGGACCCGATCGCCTTCATCAAACAGGGCGGCGTGAAAGGCATCCAACTGCGCACGCTCCCGCCGGGCTTGTGGCCGATTCACCCGTACCTGTTCCGCGTCTCGATTGCGAAGGCGAGCGTCATCCCGCCGGGCAAGGTCGGCGTAGTGACTGCGGCCGACGGCGATCAACTCGATTCCGGCCGACTCCACGGCAAGGCCATCGAAGGCCATCGCAACTATCAGGACGCTGAGCAGTTCATTTCAAGCGGCGGGCAGAAAGGCCCGCAGGTCGAGATACTGACGCCGGGCACCTATCGCATCCTCACGCAGTCCGTCTCCATCGAAGACGGCACGGAGACGAAGCACGGCCTCTTCTTCGTACGCCACTACGATGCGACCGTGATCAACGAAAACCAGATCGGTCTGGTCGAAGCGCTGGACGGTGCGCCGCTCGACCCGCGCGACTACGTCGCCACGCCCGTCACCGGCCACGACAATTTTCAGGACTGCAACGAGTTCATCAAAAACGGCGGCCAGCGCGGCCCGCAAAAAGACATCCTCTTGCCCGGCACTTACTACATCAACCCGCTCGTCTTCAAAGTCATCCCGGAGACGGCGAAGGAAGTGAAGCCGGGCGAAGTGGCCGTCATCGTCTCGAACATCGGCAAAGACCCCGGCGAAGAAGTGCGCCGCACGATGGCCGAGAAGGTGCGCGAGCGAATGGAACGCGAGGAACAGGCGCACGTCGAACAGGCCGCCGCGCGTCTCGACAGGCTCAGCGACGAACAACGCAACGTCGCAGAGATACAGGAAGATTTGCTTTCGGGCGACCCGGCCGACCGACGCCTCGACGAAGGCGCGCACGAGGCTTACGTCGTGCCCGAAGGTTATCGGGGCATACAGGAAACGGTCGTCGGCCCCGGCCGCTACTACGTCAACACGCTCGCCATCACGCCCATCGTCATCCCGACGACGAACCAGACCGTCGAATGGACGGCGGGCGAAGTGAACCAATCGTTCAACCCGTTCGAAGTGATCTCGAAAGACGGCTTCACGATGCAACTCGAAGTGCGCGTCGTCTTTCGCGTCAAACCGGAAGATGCGCCCTTCATGGTCGCCAAGATCGGATCGATTGATAAGTTGATCCAGAACGTGATGCATCCGCTCATCGACTCGATCTTCCGCAACCAGGCTTCCGAGTCTTCCGCGATGGCCTACTTGCAGAATCGCCACGAGGAACAGGAGCGGGCGGAAGCGCGCGTGCGCGCACACCTGTTGAAGTATCACGTCGATGTCGTCAACGTGCTCATCTGCCACATACACCTGCCCGCCGAGTTGATGAAGACTCAGACCGAGAAGATTCTCGCAGAGCAGCGGCAGAACATGTACAACGCACAGCGCGAGGCCGAAGAGAAACGCATCGAGCTTGAACGCATCAGTGCGCAGGCCGACAACCAGAAAGACCTGATGGCGGCCACGGTCGGCGTGGACATCGCAGGCAAACGCTCCGAGCAGCGCAAGGCCGAGGCCGACGGCGAGGCGCACTACATTCTCGCTACGGGCAAGGCCGAAGCCGAGAAGGTGCGTCTGATGGGCGAGGCGCAGGGCGTCGCCTATAACGAACAGGTCAACGCGCTCGGCCCGCAGGGCGTGGCGCTCGTCGAGACGTTGAAGGTGATCGGCGACAAGGGCGTCCGCATCACGCCCGACGTGTTGGCTTCGGGCGGCACGGGCGACGGCGCGGGCGGACTCGGCACGCTCCTTTTGCTCAACCTCTTCCGCGACCGCTTGAACGTCAACGGATCGGGTAACGGGTCTGGGGCG
The DNA here is from genome assembly GCA_035942855.1 of Pyrinomonadaceae bacterium. Lineage (GTDB taxonomy): Bacteria > Acidobacteriota > Blastocatellia > Pyrinomonadales > Pyrinomonadaceae > JAIVJZ01. Next base: position 34,698 of record DASZCS010000070.1, read on the forward strand.
AACGGGGCGGACAACGGCGCGAAAGTGTCGGTCAAGTAAACGAGCACAGAAGTCTTCACAAACGAGGATGGGCGGCTGTCAGGACGTGTCTCGACAGCCGCTCCTTTCGGATAGAGGGTGCGACGCATCGAGTTCATGTGTCGCACCCTTTGCTGTTCACGGTCGCGGAGTTGTTATAATCTCTAGCCGAAACAGGAGCGGGAGAGTTTCAGTTACTTTAACTATGTCAACTATCGCAACCACACAGACGGAGACCTTGGAGATCGCGGGGCGCACGTTTACTTCGCGCCTGATCATCGGGACGGGGAAGTATCGCAGCTTCGAAGAGATGAAGGCGGCGCATCGCGCTTCGGGCGCGGAGATGGTGACGGTGGCCGTGCGCCGCGTGCCGCTCGACCGCAGCAGCGAATCCTTTCTGGATCATCTCGACCCCGCGCTCACCATCCTGCCGAACACGGCCGGATGCTACACGGCCGAAGAGGCCATCCGCACCGCGCGGCTCGCGCGCGAAGCCTTGAACACAGACCTCGTCAAACTCGAAGTCATAGGCGACCAGACGACGCTGTTTCCAGACAACGAGCAGACGCTCGAAGCCGCGCGCACACTCGTCCGCGAAGGCTTCACGGTGCTTCCTTATTTCAGCGACGATCTGATCATGGCGAAGAAACTTCTGGACGCAGGATGCGCCGCCGTGATGCCGCTGGCCGCGCCCATCGGTTCGGGCCTCGGCGTGCAGAACCCCGCGAACCTGGCGATCATGCGCGAGCAATTGCCCGACGCGCTCATCATCGTGGATGCGGGCGTGGGCACGGCGAGCGACGCGGCGATTGCGATGGAACTAGGCGCGGACGCAGTCTTGATGAACACGGCGATTGCTGAAGCGCGTGATGCCGCGCGGATGGCCGACGCGATGCGTCTCGC
>DASZCS010000071.1:0-6029 GCA_035942855.1 Pyrinomonadaceae bacterium
GTACCTGGACAGTAACAGTTGCCACGCCGCCATCAACACCATGAACAGCGTGACGCCCTCGCGGCGACTCAACTCGCGCAATGATTCGGTCAACTCCGCGCTCAACTCGAAGCGCACCACCGAACCGCCGCGCTCCCACGCTGCAACTGTCTGCGTCGCATCCACGGGCAGTTCCAAACGCGTCAAGTCCTTCAACTGCTCGCGCCAGTAAGCGAGTTGACTGTCGAGCACTTCGCCCTGCAACCACTCTCTCTGCCATACGGCGTAGTCGGCGTATTGAATCGGCAACTCAGCAAGCGGCGACGGTCGCCCCTCGTTATAGGCTTCGTAAAGTTGACTGAACTCGCGCATGAGGACGCCGGTTGACCAGCCATCCGAAATGATGTGGTGCATGACGACGACGAGCACGTGCTCCGCTTCGCTCAAGCGCACCAGGCGCGCGCGCAGCAGAGAGTCCGCCGCCAGGTCGAACGGGCGACCGGCTTCTTCTTCCGCCAGTTCGCGCGCCGCGCGCTCGCGCTCGTCAGCCGCTAAGTGTGCGAGGTCGGCGACGGGCACGGTGAACGGCCGCGCTTCGTGTATTAATTGCACGGGCTGGCCGTCGATGGTGGGAAAGGTCGTGCGCAGCGTCTCGTGGCGGCGCACGACCTCGTTCAGTGAACCGTTGAGCGCGTCCACGTTCAACTGTCCGCTCAGGCGCACGGCGAAGGGCACGTTGTAAGCGGCGTTGCCGGGTTCGAGTTGATCTATGAACCAGAGACGCTGCTGCGCGAACGACAACGGCAGCGGCTTGCTGCGATCCGCACACACGAGTTCGGGCGCGTCTGCGCCGACGCCTTCGTCCGCGTCATCCTTCATCAACTCTTGCACCGCGCGTGCAAAATCGCCGAGGCGCGGGGCTTGGAGGATGAGGCGCAGCGGAACGTCCATGTCGAGCGCGCCCGCGACGCGCGCAGTGGCCTGCGCCGCCAGGAGCGAATGGCCGCCCAACTCAAAGAAGCTCTCTTCGCGCCGCACCGACGGAAGACGCAGCAGCTTGCACCAGACGCCCGCGATGATCTCTTCGACGGGGCTGAGCGGTTCGGCATGTGTGGCGGCGCGCTCCGCGAGATATTGTTTGGGGTTTGGCAGCGAACGTCGATCAACTTTGCCGTTCGGCAACACGGGGATGCGTTCGAGCTGGATAAGGACGCCCGGCACGAGCGCCGCCGGGAGGCGTTCGCGCAGACGCTCGCGCAAGTCGCGCGCGTTCGCGCCCTCTCGCAGGATCAAGTAGGCGCACAAGGTCTGCCCGCCATCCTCTTCGTGAACGGTGGCTACCGCCTCGCGTGCGAGTCCCGTGGCGACGATGGCGTTTTCGATCTCGCCGAGGTCGATCCGTATGCCGCGCAGTTTTACCTGCCCGTCGCGGCGACCGAGGAATTCGTAGTTGCCGTCTTCGAGGATGCGCCCCGTGTCGCCGGTCTTGTAGATCATGTCCGCTTCGTCAGTCCCGAAGGGATTTTTGACGAACGCCTGCGCCGTCAGGTCCGGGCGGCGGTAATAGCCTGCGGAGCGAAACGGCGTGCGGATGCAGATCTCGCCGACAGGCGAAGTGGGATTGCCCGCCTCGTCTGCCAGATAGGCCACGACGCCCGGCATTGGCTTGCCGATGGGGATCGTGCGCCTCTCCGCGTCGCCCGGTTGGATGACGTAAGCGAACTTCGTCATCGTTGTCTCTGAGGGGCCGTAGAGATTGACGAGCGTGATCCGTGTTCCGAAGTTCGCGTGCCAGAGATGCACATCCGTCGGGCGCACGGGTTCGCCTGACAATAGGACGTGACGCAAGTGCTCGAACCTCTCCGCCCTGTCTGCCCTGTCTGCCCTGTCTGCATTGAGCGCGGGGAAGATCGTGCGCCAGAGCGAAGGCACGCAGTGGATCAAGTTGATCTGTTGCGCGTCGAGCCAATCGGCGAGGGCGCGGCCTTCGAGGAAAGCATCGGGCGGCGGCAGACAGATTGTGCCGCCCGAACAGAGCGGGACGAACACGTCGCGCAGGAAGGCGTCGAAGGTGGGCGCGATCAATTGGCTCGTGCGCGTGCCGGCTTCGAGGCCGAGCGTGTTCAACTCCCAGCGTATGAAATGATCGATGGCTTTCAGACGCCCGGCAATGCCTTTCGGCTCGCCCGTCGAACCGGAACTGAAATAGATGTAGCAGAAGTGTTCGGGGTCGAGTTCGGGCGCGACGAATTCCGTGTCACTCGGCAGCGACTCGAAAGTCAACACGCGCGCCGCTCCGCCGGTCGTCACTTCGGTCGTCACTTCGGTCGTCGCTTCAGTCTTCGCCTCAGGTGCGATGCTGGTTTCGTAACGCGCGACGAGCGATGCGTCCGTCAAGACGCACGCGGGGTCTGCGATGGCGACCATCTCTGCGAGACGCGCATCGGGCAGATCGGGCGTGAGCGGAACGAAGGGCGCACCGGCCTTGAGCGCGCCGATGAGAGCCGCGATCATACGAGCACGTCTGTCCGTGAAGACGACGACGGGGCGATTCTTCGTTGCGCCCGCGGCGTTGATGGCGGCCGCGATTGCCCGCGCGCGTGCGTGCAACTCACGGTAACTGATCGTGCCGTGCCCCGTGTCGATGGCCGCGCGTTCCGGGTGCTTCGCAGCGACTTCCGCAAACCATTCGTGGACGTATGTGTGACGCTTTCGGTTCATAACATTTTTCGGATTCTTAATTGAGCGACGGTATCTCGAAAACTTCGAGGAAGACGTTGAAAGTCAAAACGATGGCGAGCAAATCCGTCTCGTAAGGATGATTGAGACGGAAGCCCGGCGCGGCATATCTCTGCTTGAGGCGTTCGACAGTCTCCGCGTTGAAATAGCCCTGACGGCGTATGCGTTCGGCGGAGAGCAGATCGGCGATGCGCGCGTCGCCGGCCTGCAAGAGCGCGGGCGTGCCCGGCGCGAACCAGCCGAACTTCTCGCGCGTGGCGATCTGGCGCGGGACGAACGCGGCGGCCGCGCGTCGCAAGATGTATTTCTCTTCGAAGTTCTTCAGATTGAGATCGGGCGGAATGTGGCGCGCGAAATCGACAAGCGCGCGGTCGAGAAACGGGTGGCGCATCTCTATGGCGTGCGCCATCGCCATGCGGTCGCCGTGGTCTGAGAGCAGGTGATCGGCCAGACGCAATTTAAAATCGAGATAAGAACGTTGATGCGCCGCGTGTCGCCCGGCGAGGCGCGCACGGTTGAGCGTGAGCGAGTCGAAGGCGTCGCCGGAGGCGTCGAGCCTATCTAAAAGAGCGTGCGAGTAGAGTTCGCGTTTGAGGCGCGCGAGTTCGGCGTAGTTTCCCTCGTAAGGGATGCGCGCGTCGCCCCAGAGGCGTTCGCGTATGCGTCTCTCTACGGGGTCGAGGTCGTCCGCCGCGCCGCCCTTGAACTTGTCGAACTTGTAGCCGACGTAGCCTGCGAAAAGCTCGTCCGCGCCCTGCCCGGTGAGGACGGCTTTGACGCCGCCGCGCCGTGCCGCTTCGGCCAGAGCGAGACAGGCCGTGTTGTAAGTCTCTTTCAGAGGACACTCGGCGTGATAGATCGCTTCCGAGAGACGTGCCAACACGTCCGCCGCTTTGAAGGAAACTTCCTCGTGCGCGGTGCGCGCGTGCCTGACCACGCGTCTCTGATGCCGCGCCTCGTCCATCTCGTCGTTCGGAAACATGATGGAGAAGGAACGGCGCGGCGCGCCTCTGTCTTCGAGCGCGCAGACGCCCGCGACGATGGCCGAGTCCAGCCCGCCGCTGATGTAGATGCCCACGTCCGCATCGGCCTCTGCGCGTCGGCGCGTGGCGCGCGCGAGGCGTTCGGTCACGCCGTCGATGTAGTGCGCCTCGTCGGCTGTAGCGCCCGCCGTTTCGCCTTGCAACGGATAATCCAAATCCCAGTATTCGGATTCTTCGACGCCGCGCGCCGAGACGAGCAGGCGGCGACCGCTCGGCAGACTGTGGATGTCGCGAAACATCGTCGTCGGGCTGACGAGTCCGGGGAAACAGAGAATCTGATCCAGCCCCGTCAGGTTCACTTCGCGCCGGACGCGCGGGTGGCGCAGGATAGCTTTGATTTCGGAAGCGAAGAGGAAGGTGCGCCCGACCGTGGTATAGAACAGAGGATGTATGCCGAAGTGGTCGCGCCCGAGAAGCAGCCGGTTTTTGTTTTGGTCGTAGACGGCGAAGGCGAACTGCCCGTCCAGATGATCCACGAGCGATGCGCCGTATTCTTCGTAGAGGTGCGGTAGCACTTCGCTGTCGCAAGTCGTATTGAATTGATGACCGCGTGTCGCCAGCCGCTCTCGCAGTTCGCCGTGGTTGTAGATTTCGCCGTTGCACATCGTGACGACCGAGCCGTCTTCATTCGCAAACGGTTGATCTCCGCGCGCAGGGTCGTTGAGCGCGAGGCGTCGGAAGCCGAAAGCGACGTTGCCCTGCCGGTAGAAGCCCGCGCCGTCCGGGCCGCGATGCGCGAGCGCCCCGGTCATCGCCTCGACGACTTGGTGCTCGGCCGCGCGCTCGGCGTCTAGCTCGAAAATGCCAGCGATTCCGCACATTCCGTCAGACCTTCCTCGGCATTGAAAAATTTTCCACCCGCGATGCGCTCGGCCAGCACCGTCAACGGGTCGAACAAAGGCACACGCCCGAGGCCGCACTCCCCGAAACGCTTCGAGACGAGATGCAACTCCGTGCATCCGGCAATCGCGCGCACGGCTTCGTACTTCTCCAACAACGCGCAGACGAGCCGCGCCGCGTCCGACGCGTCCCAACAGTTGCGCTTGACGGCGTAGATCAACTCGTGCACCGCTTCCTGATCTTCTTCGGACGGAAGCACCACGCGCCCACGCGCCGCAGGCCACAAAGGATGCTGCTCGAACAGACGCGCCACGCGGCAGCCCTTCGTGCAGAGCAGGAGATGTCTTCCCTCGCCTTCGGCGGCCGCGCGCAGGATGATGTCCGTCAGAGGCACGACGAGCGCACGCAACTCCGCAGGCAGTTGATCGAGCACTGAATGGATCGTCACGCAACAGACGACGACGGCCTCCGCGCCCTGTTCGGCCAACAAAGAGACGGCCGCGCCGAGCCGCGCGACGAGTTCCACCTCTTCGCCCGCAGCCAACGCAGAGGTGCGATCCGGGAAAGAAGGGTCGGAGAGCAACAGCAGGCGCGGGGCGCTCTGCTCCGCATAGCGCCCGACTGCCGCCGCCTCGTAGATCGTGCGGACGAATTCAGCGGACGCGAGCGGCCCCATCCCCCCGACGATGCCCCAGGAGATTGAACTGAGATTAGTTGTCATGTGTTATGGATCAGACTTCGAGCAGTTCGAGACTCAACGCGAGTTGCGCGGCGTAGGAGTCGCCGCCCACGGCCGCCTGTGAGATGCGTCCGAGTTCCGCGTCAACGTCGCGCGCCAATTCTGTCAGGATAGATTCAAAGCCACGCATCAGGAATTCTATCGTCGTCTCGGAGAACAGGGCGTCGTCGTAATAGGCATAACCGCTAATCGTCTCGCGCTCGTAGAGCACCACGTCCAGATCGAGCTTCGTCGTCGCACCTTCCAGCGTCATCGAATCCAGCTTCAACTCGCCCAACTGCCACGGCTCATCGCTCTCACGCGGCAAACTCTGCAACTCAATCGCGTGCTGAAACAGCGGCGAACGCATCAACTCACGATCCGGCGCGACCTCTTCCACCACACGCTCGAACGGCACATCCTGATGCGCATACGCAGATAAGACTGTCTCCCTCACCTGCCCCAACAACTCCCGCCCCGTCTCACATTCTCCCAACCGCCCTCTCAACACCAACTGATTGACGAAGAACCCCACCAAACCTTCCGTCTCCAACCAATTGCGATTCGCGATCGCCGTCCCGACAGTGACCTCCCCCTGCCCGCTGTACCTGCTCAATAACAACTGATAAGCAGCCACCAGCAGCATGAACACCGTCACGCCCTCTCTCCGGCTCACCTCCCTCAGCGCTGCTGTCAACTCCGCACTCAAC
>DASZCS010000072.1:0-23509 GCA_035942855.1 Pyrinomonadaceae bacterium
TGTTCACGCACCACGGGATCATGATGGTCTTCTTCTTCCTGATCCCGTCCATCCCGGCGACGCTCGGCAACTTCCTCATCCCGCTCATGATCGGCGCGAAGGACTTGGCCTTCCCGCGCCTCAACCTGCTGAGCTGGTACATCTACATGGCCGGCGGGGTGCTGACCTTCGCCGCGCTGCTCAACGGCGGCGTGGACACGGGCTGGACGTTCTACGTCCCCTACTCGACCAACTTCTCGAACACCTACGTCACGCTCGCCGGCCTCGGCATCTTCATCAACGGCTTCTCGTCCATCCTGACGGGGCTGAACTTCATCGTGACCGTCCACACGATGCGCGCGCCGGGGATGACGTGGTTCCGCCTGCCGCTCTTCATCTGGTCGAACTACGCGACGAGCCTCATCATGATTCTGGGGACGCCCGTCATCGCCATCACGATCCTGCTCGTGGCGCTCGAACGGCTCGCCCACATCGGCATCTTCGACCCGGCGCTCGGCGGCGACCCCGTGCTCTTCCAGCACATGTTCTGGTTCTACTCGCACCCGGCCGTCTACATCATGGTGCTGCCCGGGATGGGCGTCATCTCGGAGCTAGTCGCCACGCACACGCGCAAGCCCATCTTCGGCTACTCGTTCGTGGCCTTCTCGTCACTCGCCATCGCGGTCTTCGGCTTCCTGGTCTGGGGGCACCACCTCTTCGTCTCCAGCCAGTCGGTCTACGCCGGGATGATCTTCTCGCTCATCTCGTTCGTCGTGGCCATCCCCTCGGCGGTGAAGGTCTTCAACTGGACGGCGACGATGTACAAGGGCTCGCTCTCGTACGACACGCCGATGCTCTACGCCTACGCCTTCATCGGCCTCTTCACCATCGGCGGCATGACGGGGCTCTTCCTCGCCGCGCTCGGCTTCGACATCCACGTCCACGACACCTACTTCGTCGTCGCGCACTTCCACTACATCATGGTCGGCGGCTCCGTGATGGGCTTCCTCGGCGGGCTGCACAACTGGTGGCCGAAGATCACGGGGCGCATGTACCCCGAGGGGTGGGCGCGGTTCGCGACCCTCGTCATCTTCGTCGGCTTCAACCTGACGTTCTTCCCGCAGTTCCTTTTGGGCTACATGGGCATGCCGCGCCGCTACCACGCCTATGCCGAAGAGTTTCAAGTTCTGAACGTGATGTCTACGGCCGGGGCGTCTATTCTCGGTGTGGGCTTGCTGATTCCGGGCATCTATTTCATCTGGTCGATGCGCTACGGCAAGTTTGCCCCGGCGAACCCTTGGGCGGCCACGGGGCTTGAGTGGCGCACGATGTCGCCGCCGCCGACGGAAAATTTCGTCCGCACGCCAGTCGTCACCTGGGAGGCTTACGAATACCGGCCGATGGAAGAGATGGAAGTGATCGGCCCCGACAAGCGCGACACGGCGCAGCCCGCCCACGGCGAGGCCACGATTTAAAGCAAGAGGGGAACTAAGCGAACATGGCACACGCAGAAACATTGGACGCGCACGATCACGGGGCAGCGACGCACCATGCCTCGGCCAATCTCGCGCACCACTTCGACAACCTCGAACAGCAGCGCGAGGCCGGAAGTCTCGGCATGTGGCTTTTCCTCGTCACCGAGATCATGTTCTTCGGCGGGCTGTTCACGGGCTACATCATCTATCGCACGCAGAACCCGCAAGCCTTCGCCATCGCCAGCAGCACGCTCAACTGGCAACTCGGCGCGCTCAACACGGTCGTGCTCATCGTCAGCAGTTTGACGATGGCGCTCGCCGTCTATTTCGCGCAGGTGGGCAGCCGCCGCAACCAGATCATCTTTCTCGTCGTGACGATGTTGCTCGGCGCGGTCTTCCTCGTCGTCAAGGCTTTCGAGTATGCCGACAAGTTCAAGCACCATCATTTTCCGGGGCTGAATTTCCAGTGGAACGAGGCCGTGCCCGCGGGCGTCTCCACGCATCACATACAGATGTTCTACTGGATTTACTTCGCCATGACGGGCTTGCACGCGCTCCACATGATCATCGGCATCGGCGCGATGCTCTTTCTGATCTACTATGCCTATCGCGGACGCTACACGCCGGAATATCACGCGCCCGTGGAACTGACGGGCTTGTACTGGCACTTCGTAGACATCGTGTGGATTTTCCTCTTCCCGCTGCTGTACCTGTTGGGCGCGCACCTCACGCATGGCGGAGGCGGACACTAGAGGAGTGGAAAAGCTATGTCTGAGCATATCGTCTCGAAAAAACTTTACTTCGTCATCTTCGGCGCGCTGATGGTCTTGACGGTGATAACCGTCGCGGTCGCTTATGTCGATCTAGGCCCGCTGAACACGCCCATCGCCCTCGCCATCGCCGTCACCAAGGCCATGCTCGTCGTGCTCTACTTCATGCACGTGCGTTACAGTTCGCGTCTCACCTGGGTGGTCGTCGCGGGCGGTTTCCTGTGGCTCATCATCATGGTCGGCCTGACGATGAGCGACTACCTGACGCGCGGCTTTTTGACTTATCCGCGCTGACATGTGAAGGCGCGCCGCAAGACCGGTTCGACACGAGAAGCCCGGAGGCGCATTGCCTCCGGGCTTCTTTTTTGAACCTCCGGCCGCGCGTGCGCGTTTACCACGACAGAGAGCAGCGGCGGCGTTTGATCGTCTCGTGTTGTGAAAAGCGCACAGGCGCGGATAGAATCAGCGGGTCGGAAGATTTCCTGCGATCCACTTCTTTTACTAAAACGGGCGGCGGTGATTTATGGCTGAACGATGTCACAGTTGCGGTGCGGAGTTGTTCACGGGGCAGCAGTTCTGCCGCGCGTGCGGCGCACGGACGCGCCAGTTTTCCAGCGAAGAACTCCCCACGCAGATGCTCCCGCAAGGAGAGCAGTCGCAGCAACAACAGCCGACCGTGCCGGAGATGCCGCTCAACACTTCGCCCTTGCCGGGGCGCAACACCTCCGACCCGGTCTACGGCATGGGCTACGACCGTTACCAACCGCCGCACGTGCCCGCGCAGCAGCAGCGCGCGACCGCGCCCGTCTATGGCATGCCGCCTCAGCCGCCACCGCGCCGCGCGCGCGCGTGGGTCTACGCCATCGTCGGCCTGCTCATCTTTTTTGCCGGGGCGTCGGTCGTGGCGGGGCTGTTTTTCCTCAACCGGGCGACGACGCCCCGGCGCATGGTGAAAGCTCCTGCGCGGCCGCACGTCGTCGTGCCGCCGATCCCGCCGCCGCATCCGATGGACGTTGAAGAGGCAGCGGAGGCAGCGGCGGAGGGCGGCGCGCAGTCGGTCATCACGAAGACTTACCCGCTCGCCAAAGACGGCTCGTTCTCTTTGCGAAACTTCAGCGGCGACATCACCATCGAGGGTTGGGACGAACAGCAGGCCGAGGTGAAGATGATCAAGCGCGGCGGCGCTCCCGTCTCGCCGGACGACCCGCTGGTCTCGCCCGAACAGGCCGGGAACAGGCTCGTCTTCAACTCGATGCCGGACAAAACGCGTGGGGCGCGCGAAGTGGAGTACGTCGTCAAACTGCCGCGCAACCTGCGCGAATTGGAGATCAACTCGATCAACTCGAACGTCGAACTCACGAACGTCAGCAGCGCGTCCATTTCAGTCAACGTCCAGCGCGGCAACATCGAACTTGAAGACGTGAGCGGCACGATCAACTCGCGCACGACCAAAGGCAATACCACGGTCGTGCTGTCGGAGGCGGCCAAAGATGCGCCGCAAATCTTCAACGGCATCCACGGCAACGTCGAACTCGAACTCGCTCCCGGCACGAACGCCGAACTCAAGGCCGAAACTCTCGACGGCCGGATCGAGGTTGACGAAGACCTCGGCATCAAAGTCGAACAGCGCACGATTGGCCGTCAGGCCGTCGGCCGTCTCGGCTCAGGCGGTCAGCCCATCGTCGTCAAAGTCATCAGCGGCAATATCAAAATTCATAATTGAGTCCCACACGGCTTTCAGCAGAGCCGCGCGTCATGGCTGAAAATTCAACGCCTTCGCTCGAACGCCACACCACGGTCGTGCGCGACGCGGCACGACTCCTGACCTTTCAGTTTAAGGGCGAGGAATTTTCTCGTCTCGGCCGCCGCCATCTGCTCTTCGGTCTCTGCTGCACCTGGATCGTAGGGATCGGGCGCTGGTGGGACGACCCGGGCGCGGGGTGGCTGCAACACGCGGGCGTGGGTTCGGTTGTTTACGTCTTCGCGCTGGCTCTGCTGATCTGGCTCGTCGTTCTGCCGCTCAAGCCGCACGCGTGGACTTACACGCACGTCCTCACTTTCGTCTCTCTGACCGCGCCGCCCGCGCTGCTCTACGCGATTCCGGTCGAACGCTTCTCCAGCCTCGACACGGCGCGCACGCTCAACGTCTGGTTTCTGGCAACCGTGGCCTTGTGGCGCATCGCCTTGCTGTTCAACTATCTCAAGCGACACGCGCGTCTATCCCCGTTCGCGATCCTCACGGCCTCGCTACTTCCCGTGACCGCCATCATCGTCGCGCTCACCATGTTGAATCTTGAGCGAGCAGTCTTCGACGTGATGGGCGGCTTGCGCGAGCAGGGCACGGCGCACGACAACGCTTACGTCGTTCTCTTCCTACTGTCCCTGCTCTCGATGGTGTTATTTTTGCCCCTGCTTGTTTGCTACGTCGTGCTGATCGTCGTGACGCGTGCGGAGGCCGCTGAGCGAGTGGCGTCCGGCGAGTGAATCGGTATAATCGTTCGTCGCGCAAAGTAGGCGCACTAAACTCTCCCGCAGTTTTCAAGTTTCAAGTCTGATAGGGATTCTCCGCCGAGGAACGTTTGATGGTCATTTCGTTGAAGCCCGAATTTCTGAAGCGTTACAAAGACATCGCCGTGCTGTTTATGAAGTACGGCCGCTCCGATCTGGTGAGGACGAGCGGGCTGTCGCTTGCGCTCGGCGACGACTCGCCGGAAGTGGCCGCGACCGCGCCCGAAGCCGGAGAGTTGGCCGCCGACCTCGAACGTCTGGGGCCAACCTTCATCAAACTCGGCCAACTGCTCTCGACGCGCGCGGACATTCTGCCGCCGCCCTACCTCGAAGCTCTCACGCGTTTGCAAGACAACGTCGAGCCGTTTTCCTTCGCCGACGTGGAACGCATCGTCGAAGACGACCTCGGCGTGCGCCTGTCGAAAGCCTTCAACCGTTTCGACTCCGTGCCGATGGCGTCGGCCTCGCTCGGTCAGGTGCACCGCGCGGAGATGCGCGACGGGCGCGAGGTAGTCGTCAAAATCCAGCGCCCCGACATACGCGAACAGATCGTGCAGGACGTGACGGCGCTCGAAGAACTCGCCGTCTTTCTCGACTCGCACACCGAGATGGGCAAGCGCTACGACTTCGCGCAGATGCTTCTGGAATTTCGCAAGAGCCTGCTGCGCGAACTCGACTACCGCGATGAAGCCAGCCACCTGATCGAGTTTGGCGAGAACCTGCGAGACTTCGACGCCATCGTCATCCCGCGCCCGGTCGAGGACTTCACCACCTCGCGCGTCCTGACGATGGAGTACATCCACGGCAAGAAGATCACGGCGCTCCATCCGATTCGCCGCCTTGAGATCAACGGCACGCGGCTCGCCGAACAACTCTTCCGCGCCTACCTTCAGCAGATACTCGTCAACGGCGTCTTCCACGCAGACCCGCATCCGGGCAACGTCTTTCTCACGGACGACGGCGAGCGCATCGCCCTTCTCGACCTCGGCATGATCTCGCGCATCATGTCGGGCTTTCAGGACAATTTGCTGCGGTTGCTCTTAGCCATCAGCGACGGGCGCGGCGAAGAGGCCGCCGAGATCACCATCCGCATGGGCACGCGCAAAGAGAACTTCGAGGAAGAGGAGTTCACGCGCGACGTGTCGGACATCGTGGCGCGTCACACGGACACGAGCATGACGAAGGTTGACGCAGGCCGGGTCGTCCTCGAAATTCAGCGCATCGCGGCCGAGCGCGGCTTTCGCCTGCCGCCCGAGTTCACCATGATCGCCAAGGCGCTCCTGAATCTCGATCAGGTGGTCTACACGCTCGCGCCGGACTTCGACCCGAACGCAGTCATACGCCGCTATGCCAGCGAGATCATGCAGCAGCGCATCCTGAAGTCGCTTGCGCCCGGCAACCTGATGACCAACCTGCTCGACGTGAAGGATTTTCTGGAACGTCTCCCGGCTCGCGTCAACAAGATTCTGGACGCCGTAGGGAATAACCAGTTGGAGTTGAGGGTTGACGCGATTGACGAGAAGAAGTTGATGGAGGGCTTGCAGAAGGTTGCCAACCGCATCACGGTCGGCCTCGTCATCGCCGCCATGATCATCGGCGCGTCGCTCTTGATGCGCGTCGAGACGAGTTTCAAACTCTTCGGCTATCCCGGCCTCGCCATCATCTTCTTCCTGCTCGCCGCCGCCGCCGCCATCTGGCTCATCGTCATCATTCTCTACTACGACGAAACAGCGGAGAAATAGGGATGAGGAATGAGGGATGAGGGATGAAAGAAAGCATTCAAGCAGTTGAGTTCTTTTTCTTATTCATCCCTCATCCCTCATCCCTTTCATTATCTCGCTTGTCCGAAACGCAGTTGGTATTCGGGCGAGTTGGCGAAGCCTCTGACCATGGTGCGGTAGTCCGTGGGGTTAGCGTTGAGGTATTTGAGCCAGTTGTTGTAGCCCTCTTCTTCGGGGTCGCGGCGCAGGTAGCCGAAGTATTGCATGGCGACGAACGCGCCGTTGCGCTCGCGCGCATCCACGGACGGGTGCTCGACCAGGGCCATGAGCACTTCGGCGCGCGTGCGCTTTCTCGTCGTCAGGTCACTGACGAGCGAGTTGCGCGTGACGCTGCCCGTGAGCGAGACGCCCGTTGTCTGCAAGAGTTTCTCGACGAACGCATCGGGCGAGAGGTTTTCCGGATAGCGGTTTTTGAACTCCTGCCGCTCGACCCATCCTTCGGCGAAAGCGAGACGGCGGGCGAAGACTTCTTCGGCCGTCTCGCCCGACACGCGGCGCATGTCCGGGATGATCTCCGTGTAGAGCGGCATGCGTCCGAGCGAGACTTTGTAGAAGAGATAGACGAAATAGCCTTTGAGTTGAAACTCGAACGAGCGGAAGAAGGCGGACGTGACCGTCAGACGGTCGCACTCCGGGTTGTCGTTGACGTTCGAGCAAGTGGTCAGGACTTTCATCCAGGCCTCGAAGCCTGCCGGTTCCGGCTCGCGCGACAGGAAGTCGAGGTATTGCTGACGGACGAAAAACGCGTTGGAGAAGATGGGATTCGGGAGCGCGACGGGCGGCTCGAATTGCAGTTCGTTGTCGAAGATGCGGACGGTGGCCGTCGGGCGCACGCCGAGCGTCGCGCCCGCAGGCTGCGCGAGGCGTATGACGAACTCTTCGGTCGTCTCCGTGTGCGCGTCGTCGATGATGGGGATAGTGAAAGTCTTTTGCGTCTCGCCGGGCGCGAAGTGAAGCGTATCGACGGAGGTGGCGTAATCGCAGCGCGCGTAGGCCGTGCCGATGGAGGCGGTATTGGCGGGCGGGGCGAAGCAGGGAACGGCGGCCGGGTTGTCGAGGGTCGAGTATTCGACAGAGGCCGCGCCCGTCGTGTTGCCGAGGCGGTTGACGACGATGGTTGCGCGCCCCGCGCCTTCCTGAACTTGCCACACGGGCAGGGTGAGGTTGAAGACGCTTTCGGGCGTGACGAGCGGCTGGTAGCCGAGCGCGCGAAACTCTGAGGCAATGATGTCGTGGCCGGTGTCGTTCGGGTGGACGCCGTCTGAAGACAGATAACCGCGCCGCCCTGCGTCCGATTCGCCGTTGATGCCGTTGAACGCGTGATAGACGCGCGCCGAAAGAATGCGATTGCTGATGGAGTTGACGAAGATGTAGCGATTGACGTCGTCGAAGTAGGGTTTGATGATGTGTAGCACGCCGAAGAGGCGCGCGAGATCGACGGCCGGGTTGTAGTTGTCCATCGTGCGCAGGATGGTGTTCTGAGGACTGCGCAGGGAGAGTATCTGGGCGTTGATGGCGTTCCAGTTGGTTTTGAAACTGGCGACCGTCGAGCGTATGCAGTCTTGATTATCCGCGCCGCCGCACGTGCCCGCCTGGTAGCGCAGCAGGGCATCCTGAAAATCGTTCGCGCCAATGTTCCAGGTGACGATCTGCGAGTTGGCGATCTGTGCGCGCAGAGTCTCGTCCGTGCGCAGGGCTTGGAGGAGGTCTGCGCTCGTCCAGCCGGAGACGCCGCGATTGTTGAGCGTGACGGCGACGCCCGTGTCTGTCTGCACGTAGTTGCGGAAGCGCACGGGGTAGCCGCCCTGCGAATCGTTCAGACCGGCGGCGAGTGAATCGCCGAGCGCGGTGTATTGCCACGTCTGCGCGCCCTGCGCCTTGACAGCGGGGCGGGCGACAGAGAGAAGGGCGAACATCGAGACGGCAAGAGCGAGGGTTTTGACTTTCATATTCTTACCTTAATCCGTTTGATTACGAGGCGACGGCGGATGTGTGGTCGGCCGAGGCCGACACGCGTGGGCGTTAGCGCCGCACTTCGGCGCGGCCTAAGAGTATTATCGCGGTGCGTCCCGTGTCAAAAGCGCGTGCGCCGCTTTCGTGGTCGCCAAAGGGCGTATGCAGGCCGCCGCAAAAGGTCTGGGGGCGCGTGTTTGCGGCGGACGCTTCCGCTTTTGCCTTTTTTTCGCACACAAGGCATAATATGCGGTGTCCACTCCTTCTCTCGCGCATCAACGGTGATGCGCCCCGCGCTGTGGAGAGCCAAGCGGCGGCGTCTGGATAGTTCGAGAGCAGGCCGGTATTAACTTGCAGAAGCTGCTCGTCAGGGCATTCCGAACACGCGACTTCGCTGCTACCCGTTCACGAAGCCAAATAGCATTCGAGCTTCTCTTCACGCTCCCACGGGGGAGGGATTTCAGAGTTATGTCAATGAAACTTTACGTCGGTAATCTCAACTTCAAAACCACTGGGGAAGATTTGCAGGAATTGTTCGGTCAGGTCGGCACGGTCGAGTCGGCTTCAGTCGTGATGGACAGAGATACGGGACGCTCGCGCGGCTTCGGCTTCGTCGAGATGGCGAGCAAAGAAGAGGGCGAAGCTGCCATCGCGCAGTTTAACGGCAAGGAATTCGGCGGCCGCAACCTGAGCGTCAACGAAGCGCGCCCGCGCGAAGATCGCGGCGGCGGTGGCGGCGGACGCGGCGGTTATGGCGGCGGCGGCGGTGGTGGTCGCGGCGGCTATGGCGGCGGCGGCAACCGTGGTGGTGGCGGCGGTTACGGCGGTGGCGGCGGCGACCGCGAGCCGCGCTGGTAAGAGCTCGGGTTAGTTCGCTCTGAAGAGTGTGCACCGCAAGCAGCGCCCTGTGCGACGGCAGTTGACGGTCGCCGGGGCGCTCTCGGTGTGAAGGTTTCGATTCGATTGGCCGCAGGCTAACACAACCACGAGAACCCCCGGCGAACTTCGTCAAACTCGTTCGCCAACTTCGGGTAAAGCGTCGGCGCGCTTCATCTTTACAGACCGTCGGAAGCGTGGCGTCGGCGCTTGATTTAACCAAAGGAGACTTTGTTTGGCTAAAGATGATCTGATTCCGGCCGAGGGCGTCGTCATAGACAAACTGCCCAACGCCTTCTTTCGCGTCCGTCTGGATAACAGCGATCACGTCGTGCTGGCACAAATCGGCGGCAAGATGCGCAAAAACTTTATCCGTATCCTCCCCGGCGACCGCGTCCAAGTCGAAATGTCCCCCTACGATCTGTCCAAAGGCCGGATCACTTATCGGTACAAATAAGCGATTGGCCTTTAGCTCTTAGCTGTTAGCAAAACGGCTCGACGCTGATGGTTGAATGCTTTTAATGAAAGGTTTTATGGAAAAACAGACTATTGAAAGACAGACTTACGCCGTGGGCGACCGCGTGGAGAAATGGTGCGAGGCGTGCGGCGAAGAACGCGGTCACGTCGTTGCCACGGTGACGAAACGCGGCTTGATCTCGCGCGTCAACTGTCCGAAATGCGGCACGCGCAGTTCGTTCAAAAACAGCGCGCAGGCGGCGGGCGCACGCTCAGGCTCGCAGACCGGCACGCCCTACGATTGGACGCGCACTTACCGCGCCGGACAGACCATGCTTCATCCGACCTATGGGCTCGGCGAAGTGATGGCGCTCGTCGAGCCGAAAAAGATCGACGTGCTTTTCTCGGATCGCATGCGTCGTCTCGTTCACGGCCGCGCAGACGCGTAGATGCTAGCCGACAGCCTCGAAGGGGCAGCGCGTTCTCTGGACGTGCTCTCTTTTGCGGCGGCTTGACCTTTGAACGTTTTTTGATTAACAAATAGTACGCAAGAGCTACGCGCGCACAACTTTTAGAGAAAACTTTCGCCGCGTAAGAACTACAGAGCAGGAGATAAGATGGCTACCGTTAACGTCAATCAAGGTGAATCAATCGAGAGCGCGCTGCGCCGCTTCAAACGCAAGGTGATGACCGAAGAGATCATCAAAGACGCCAAGAAGCACGCCTTCTTCATGTCGAAGGGGCAGAAGGCGAAACTCAAATCCGCCCTCGCGCGCAAGCGCAACAAGAAGAAACGCCGCCCGCCGCAACAGCAGCCGCGCGGCTAAACGTTCAGACTCTTAAGTGACACGCGAGAGAGAAGTCTTGCGACAGCGGCGACCTGGCCGCTGTCCGGGGCTTCTCCTCTTTTTGTGCGCGCGCCCTTTCGCTTTCCGTGTCTCGCGTACACAAGCGGCGACGCCCCGCCGCCGGTTTCAACCCTAGCGCCGCTTTCGCGCGCCGCCGCCGCTGCCGCCCGCACTCTTCCGCGCGCGCTTCTTCGCGTCGCCGCTTTTCCGTCGAAACAGACTGATCCCTTCTTCGATCAACTCGCGCGCACGCTCCGCGCCGAAGCGCCCGAGCGGCTCGAATTTCTTCCCCTTCATTTCGTTGTAAGAGACAAAAAAGTGCTCGATCTCGTCGAGCAAATTCTCGCCCAGTTGTTCGAGCGAGCGGACTTCTTTGTGGTTGCGCGCGTTTGCGGCCACGGCGATGAGACGGTCGTTGCGCGTCCGTCCGCCGTCCTCTTCGGTTTGCATTGCTTCGAGGACGCCGAGCAAGCGAGCTTCGACGAGGCAACCGGTGAAGGCGGGCGCGTCCATCAGGACGAGCACGTCGAGCGGGTCGCCGTCGCCACCGAGGGTCGAAGGAACGAAGCCGAAGTCGAAGGGAAAGAGCGCACCCGTGGGCAGCACGCCGCCAAGTTTGAAGAGGCCGAGTTGTTCGTCGTAGTCGAACTTGTTGCGGCTGCCCTGCGGCGTCTCGATGATGACGCGCAGGGTGTCTGGTTCGCCCGGCAAGAAAGGCGCGAGACGCGATAAGTTCGAAGCGGGTGAAGATTTCTTTGCGGGCATCCGTTTCCTCCGTGTCGGCCTGCTCCGGCGGGTGCGCGAGCAATCGATCCCTCGCGCGAATGGTTAGTGCCTGACGGCGGCAAGATAGAGAGATAACGTCACGCCGAGTTGATCCAACTCTCACGATTCGTTGGCCTGCAAATCATCGGACGCGCGGCGACGCGGCGGACACGAGCGCACTGCGAGCGCGCCCGAATCGCTGCGCCTTCTTCCGTTTGATTGATATAATGCGCGCGCTTCAATGCTTTAAGTGTCCGGGTGCTCTTTGGTGTCGGCTGTGTCCGAGACGGGAGCGCGGGGGTTGAACGAGATGGAGATGTCGCAATTGCGCGCGTTCCGCGTGGTGGCCGAAACGTTGAACTTCACGCGCGCCGCCGAACGCCTCAATCTGACGCAGGCCGCCGTCAGCCATCAGATCAAGGCGCTCGAAAGCGAACTCGGCGAACCTCTCTTCATACGCTTGAAGCGCGGCGTGAAATTGTCTCCGGCGGGCGAGGCCGCGCTTTGCTACGCCGAGCGGATTCTGGACGACGCAGAAGCCTTACGCGAACGCGTGTCGGGCGCGGAGCGTCCACTGTCCGGGCGCGTTCGCGCGTCTGCGGCCACGCAAGCCTTCGTGCATCTGTTCGCCTCGCTCTTTGAATCGTTCATGCGCGCCAACCCGGAAGTCGAACTTTCTTTCCACCACACGCCGAGCACCGAGCAGACCGTGGCCGACGTGCTCGCGGGCGCAACCGACGTGGGCTTCGCGTCGCTCACCGTATATTCGCCCGCCTTGCAGGTGTCGGAGTTGTTTGAAGACGAACTGGTCGTCGTAGCAAGTGCGCGTCACCATCTCTCCGCGCACGGGCGCAGCGTCGTGACGACGAAAGAGATCGAGCGCGAGCGCCTGATCATGTTCGAGCGGGGCACTTCGATTCGCCGCTCCACCGAAGACTTCTTCAAACGCGCACAGATTCGTCCCGCCCTCGCGCTCGAATCCAACGACACCTATTTTATGAAGCGCATGGTCGAACAGGGACTCGGCATCTCGATCCTGCCCACCTGGACTGTGCGCGAAGAGGTCGAGGCGGGCAAACTCGCGCAGTTGGAGATCGAGGGAGAGAGTTTGCGCCGCATGGTCGCCATGATCTCGCTCGGCCGCTTTCAGCCCGCGCCCACACGCGCCTTCCTCGCCTTCATGCTGCGCCATCGTCGGGAGTTGCAGGAGATGGCCGCACCGGGCGAACTGGCAGCCGTCGCCGCCGCAGCGGCCGTCGAAGAACCGACGTGAATGCGCGCTCTTTTCAACTCCAGCAGAGATTCCGTTAGAGAGGACTCACACCGAGATGTCGAACAAACAGGAAGACGCCAAACTCATCCTGCGTCTCTACGAACTGCGGCGCGAAGAGACGATGCGACGTGCGCGCGATTGGTTCACGACCGAGTTCAACCCGCAGAGCATCGACGATCTGCTGGCCGTGATGGTCGGCGGGCATAACGCCGCCTATCGCATGGTTTCGAGCTACTGGGACATGGCCGCCGCTTTCGTCAATCACGGCGCGATTGATGAGCAACTTTTCAACGACATACACTTCGAGCACATTGCCGTCTACGCCAAAATTCAGCCGTTCCTCGCAGAGTTTCGCGCGCGCACGAGTGCGCCCTACTACCTGACGCACCTCGAACAACTCGTCCTGCGCATGCCCGACATCGAAGAAAGGCTCGCCGTCATGCGCCGCTTTATGAAACGCCGCCTCGACGCGCAGACCAAATCCGCGTCCCCACCCGCCGACTCCGAAGCCCATACCTGAAATTCAACCGCCGGAAGCTCAATCGCCCGAAAATCAATCAGTCGGCCCGTGTTAATAAAAGCGCCAGCTCCGTCGTTTAAGGTGTGAGCGGTAGTGTCTCTCAGTGCGGGGGAAAGTTCTGGCAAACCTTCCGCGCCGGTTCGTCGTATAAGCTCCCGACTCGGAAGCATCTCGCCGTTTCATTCCAGCTTTATGAGAAACGTCTACACCTTTTATCTCGACGCCACGCGCATCGCGCTCGCCTCGATCTTCGCGCACAAACTGCGCGCCTTTCTGACCTTGATCGGCATCATCATCGGCGTCGCGTCGGTCGTCGTCGTCGGCGCGGCCATCAGCGGGCTGAACACTTACGTCATCGATAAAGTGGGGAAGATGCTCGGCTCGAACCACTTCATGATCGCGCGCATGGCGAGTTCCGGCCAGATGTCCGAGGAGGAACTGGAGCGGCGGCAGCGGCGCAACCCGCGACTCACGTACCTCGACATGGAATGGCTCAGGCAGCACTGCACGCAATGCTCTATGGTCGGCGCGCAGGCCGGGCGCGGGAGTAACTTCGAGCAGGACGGCAAGAGTTTTTACGGCGGCATCGTCTTCGGCGTGACGGCCAACATGGGCGACATCGAAGACAAGACGATGTCGGACGGACGCTTCATCCAGCCGGAAGAGGAAGAGAGCGGCGCGCTCGTCGTCGTGCTCGGCGGCGACATCAAAGATAAGTTCTTCCCCGACACAGACCCTATCGGCAAGACGCTCAAAGTCGGCGGGCTGCCTTTGCGCGTCGTCGGCGTGGAAGAAAAACGCGGCCCCATCTTCGGCGACCTCGTGGATAAACACGTCTACATCCCGCTCTCGACCTTCGGGCGCATCTACGGCCGCCCGCGCGACATACAGATTCACGGCAAGGGCGCATCGCGCGACACCTTCCAGTTGACCATTGAAGACGCGCGCACGGCCTTGCGCAATTATCATCAACTCGTCGGCAGCGAAGAGGACGACTTCGGCCTCGTCAACACGGAAGAACTCGGCGGCCAGATCGAGCAATTCACGGGAGCGATTGCGGCCGTGGTCGTGCCGATCACTTTTATCTCGCTCGTCGTCGGCGCAATCGTCGTGATGAACATCATGCTCGTCTCTGTGACGGAGCGCACGTTCGAGATCGGCCTGCGCAAGGCGCTCGGCGCACGACGCAAGCAGATCATGATGCAGTTCTTGATCGAGTCTTCGACGCTCTGCGCGCTCGGCGGCGTGCTCGGCCTCCTGCTCGCCGCCGCGCTCGCCGCGCTCATCTCGGCCACGACGCCGATTCCGATGACGATCACCATCGGCTATGTGCTGCTCTCGATCTTGTCTTCGGGCGGCATCGGGATGGTGGCCGGACTCTACCCGGCCTTCAAGGCGTCGCGGCTCGATCCGATTGTGGCCTTGACGAGAAATTAGGCGAGAAGTCAGGCGGCAAGTGAGAGCAAGACAGTTAGAGAGCGACGTTGAAGTGAAAGTTTAGAGAAGAAGTTATGAGACTGCCCGGATTGCTCACGAAGGAAATTTTGGCGATGTCGCTCGACAGCATACGGGCGCACAAGTTTCGCAGCATCCTGACGACCATCGGCATCGTGATCGGCGTGTTAACGGCCGTCGTGATCGCCTCGATCCTGACGGGCTTGCGCGGCAACATCGTCCGCATCGTCGAAGAGTACGGGTCGAACAACCTCTACGCGTTTCACCTGACGACGGGGCCGCAAGTGGGCGAGCGCGATCAGGCCGAGCGCACGCGAAAGGTGTTGACGCCCGAAGACGGCGAGGCTTTGAAGGCGGCGAGCGCCGTCGAAGACGTGGCCTTCGAGTCGCCGAACATTGGCTACGGCGGCGGCCCCTTCGACGACACGATCACTTATCAGGGCAAGACCTACCGGCGCGGCAACACGAAAGGCGTCACGGCCAATCACGCCTTCGTGCTCAACACCACTCTGCGCGAAGGCCGCTTCATCTCCGAACAGGACGACATCTACCGGCGCAACGTGATGGTCATCGGCGTCAACGCGGCCGATGCGCTGTTTCCAGACCAGCCCGATAACATCGTGGGCAAGCAGGTGAAGATGGGCGGCTACGTCTTCGAGATCATCGGCGTGCTCGCCAAGCGCAAGAACACTGTGATGGGCGAGAACGAAGAGGACAACGCCGTGCTCGTTCCGTTTCGCACCGGGTTGCAGATCGCGCCCGCGCGCCGCTTTCTCATCCTCGTCATCCGCGCAAAGTCTGGAATGGTGCAGCAGGCGCAGGATCAAGTGGAAGAAATCCTGCGCGCGCGTCGCGGCGTGAAATTCAGCGAGCCGAACAACTTCGACGTGAAGACGGCGAGCGCCTTCGTCGAACAGTTCGACAGCATCACGGCGATGGTCGGTTTGATCGCCATCGCCATCTCTTCGGTCGGTCTGCTCGTCGGCGGCATCGGCGTGATGAACATCATGCTCGTGTCCGTGACGGAGCGGACGCAGGAGATCGGTATTCGCAAGGCCATCGGCGCGCGCCGGCGCGACATCGTCAACCAGTTTTTGTTCGAGGCGATGACCCTGACGCTCCTTGGCGGCATACTCGGCATCGTCCTCGCCATACTCATCAGCCAACTCATCATGTTACTGATACCTTCGCTTCCGGCCACGATTCCGTTGTGGGCGGTGGTGACGGGGCTGCTGGTTTCAATCGGCGTCGGTCTGGTCTTCGGCGTGTGGCCTGCGATGAAAGCGTCGCGGCTCGATCCGATTGAGTGTCTGCGTTACGAGTAAGACAATCGGCGCGAGAAAGTTTAAGGCGTGTGTCGGTGAGTTCACTGACACACGCCTTTGAGTTTTCAAAAGTGAACTGAAGTTTAGCGGTTGCGCGCACGCGCCCAGAAGGGACGTTTGGTGCGATAGGCGCGGCGGCCGTTGTTGGTGTAATAGCCGTTGCGGCGCGTCTGCTTGTAGTAACGTTTCTCGGCCTTCTGATCCGCCTTCAATTCGCGGCGCTCGGCTTTGTGCTCGCGGCGCAGGCTGCGGCTCGTGCCGTAAGTGCGCCGCTCGTAGCGCTGCTCGCGGCGCAGGTCGCGCCGCTCCGCCTTCTGTTGTTGCTTGTAGGGCTTCTGCGCGAACGCTTCCACACCTGCGCCTGCGAAGACGACGACAAGCGCGGCCGTGGTAAACACGCTTGCAGCCGTCCGTTTCAAACTTCCGAAGTTGAATTTCATACGTTGCCTCCTCACACTCTTCTCACTGTGTAAATTCGACGTAAGCGACTGTATTTACGTCGCAATCTGTTTGTCTCCGAAACGGCGCGAAGGGAGAGAGTGGCGGCAAACTGTATAGTCTGCGTGCGTTCGGTTCGGCCACGGATGCAGAGTCGCAACTGTCATGCCAGTGCATCCGTTCGGCGCGGTCGCTGCGTAATTAAGGGCGTGGCGGTTGAGTCGGGGAAGACTTTGGAGTTAGTGAGGGCGTTATGCTAAATTCGATGGCCGTTAGTCACACGTTGACGCGCGAGGGTGGATGCCGTGCCGCCGGAATCCGCTGCCAAAGCGCGCTCGCCTTGAAATCTCCCGCTTCGTTTTCCGCCTGATTTGTCGGAGGCTCTTTAAGGAATGTCCGAACGTTTTTATCTCTCGCTACTCGCAGTAGTTTTCGCGTGCCTGCTGGCGTTCATCCCCGTCTCGTACAGAGCGGCCGCGTCCGGCGCATCAGAAGCGGCGAGCACGACGAACACAGAGGCCGCACGCCGCGCGCTCGCCGAAGGAACTGCTCTGCTCCGGCGTAATCGCGCAGACCAGGCGCTGCCGCCGCTCGAAACGGCGCTCAGACTCTTCACGGAGGCGAACGACCGGAGCGGTCTGGCCGCCGCATCGGATGCGCTCGGCGACATCTATCTCAGACACGGGCAGTACACGACGGCTGCGGAACATTTCCGACGTGCCGCCGAAGCCTTCAGCACCGCGAACGAGATGCCGAACGCCGCGCTCATGTTCGCCAAACTAGGCGAGGCATATTATCTGGCGGGCGACGAGCAGGCGGCGCAAGCGGCCTTCGCGCGCATCGGCGAGGGCAGCGGCGGCGGCAACGGCCGCGCAGGTGTTAACGCGGGCGGTGGCAGTAGAAGAAACAACGCGGGCGGCCTCGGTGTCGGCGGCGATTCGACGACGTTCGCTTCCATCAGTGCGCTTCTGCCGGGACTGAGCGCATGCCCTTCGTTCAATCCGAACAATAACCCGGGCAACAATACTTCGCCTCTCGTGAACGCCGCGAACAACGTGGCGGCGAACATCACGACGGGCGGCGGCACGCCAAACAATCCCGCGAACAATCCGGCTGGCAATCCGGCGCGCAACCCTGCGGGCAATAGCACGGGCAATGCGCCGCGCAATCCGTCCGGCAACGCGAGCAACAATCCGTCCGGTCGGCCGACGGGCAATCCGTCGAACAACTCGCCCAACAGTTCGACCGGCAATTCGCCCAACAATCCGTCCGGTAATTCAACCGGCAACCCGTCGAGCAATCCTTCGAGCACGCGGCCGACCGATCCCGCGAACTCTTCGTCCGGTAATTCGACGAGCAGTTCGTCGGGCAGGCCCACTAACAATCAATCGGGCAACCCGTCGAACAATTCGACGAGCAATCCGAACAGCGCGAGCAATAATTCGTCGAGCAGGCCGACGGACAACTCCGCCAATAACGCGTCGAACAAGCCGACGAATAATCCTTCGAACAATCTCTCGAACGGCAACTTCAAGAGTTCGACCGAGACTCCTTCGGGCAGTTCGGCGCGCACTGCGCCTGGGAACAATCCGACCAACTCCGCCAACATGCCGGGCAACACTTCGAACCCGGAGTGGCCGAACATGGGACGCGCGCCGAAGAAACTCGACGGCATCGGGCGCATGGATTTGCGCGTGGTAGACCAAGCGGGCAATCCCGTCAAAGGCGCGCAGGGACGACTCTCGACGCAGAGGCCGAATGGTATCTACTGCGATTGCTGGGAAGTGACGAATGCGGCCGGGCGTGCCGTGCTGCCGCCCATTCACGTCGGCGAGAAGTTGAAGCTGGAAGTGAAAGCGCCGGGCTACGAATCGGTCGAGCAGATCGTGCCGCCCGACAAACTCGCGGAGCCTTACACAGTCACGCTCAAAGCGAAGGGCGCGGCGAAGTCTCTCTCCAGACCTTCGGGGCAGAAGCTCGCGCATGCCGCCGCGCCGCAAACACATGCCACGACCAACTCCGCGCAGAGCGCGCGCGAACTGGCCGCACAACTCGCACTGAACGCGGCCGACGCCTTGAACCGCGCGAACGGAGTTGACGCGGCG
Source organism: Pyrinomonadaceae bacterium (assembly GCA_035942855.1). GTDB lineage: Bacteria > Acidobacteriota > Blastocatellia > Pyrinomonadales > Pyrinomonadaceae > JAIVJZ01. The sequence continues at coordinate 18,528 of DASZCS010000072.1, forward strand.
AGCGAGTTGAACAGCACGAACGCGACGAATGCGATGAACGCGGCAACTGCGACGAACGCGTCCGCCAATCTTCAATCGGCTTCCGCCTGTTTCGATTTCCACCGCCTCTTCGTGGCCTATGCGACGAGCGAATTGCGTCTGGCGCGCGCGGACTTCGCCGCCAACCGCACGGCCTCCGCACAGGCTCGCTATCGCAACCTGCTCGCCGCCGCAGATGCAGGTGCGCCCGCCGGTAATCTCGCCGCCGCGCGCCTGTTCCGCGCCGTCGCGCGCACGAGCCTCGGCGACATCGCACTGCGCCAGAGCCGTTTCGCCGAAGCCATCGGTTATTACGAACAGGCAGCCGACATCGCGCGTAAGGACGAACGCCCCGAGTTGACCTGGAGCGCCGAACGCGGCCTCGGCAAGGCTTACTGGGTGATGGCCGCGAGCGCGCCCGACGTGCCGACCGAAGCCAAACATCGAAACGCCGCGCTCAATCATTACCGCGCCGCGCTCGCCATCATCGAGACGTTGTTTGCAGGAAGTTTGCGCGCCGACAACGCGCGGAGCAATTTTCTGGCGACGACGAAAGACGTGTACGACGAAGCGGCGGGCGTGCTGGCAGAGATCGTGCTGATCGATGCGCCCGCCACCCTGCGCAACGAGCAGGCTCTGGCGCACGCCTCTGCCGCACAGGACGCGCGCCCGCTCGAAGGGCAGCGTTTGGCTTATGCGGCGGAAGCCTTCCAGATCGTTGAGCAGGGCAAGGCGCGTTCGCTTCTGGACATGCTCGGCGAAGCGCGCGCGGAACTCAAAGAGGGCGTGCCCCCGGCGCTGCTCGAACGCAAGGGCGCGAACATGGCGCGGCAACAGGAGATCGCGAATCTCTTGAACGGCGTCGGCCGCGCGGGGCTGGGCGAGGCCGCGCCGCGACAGACGGTCGCCGAGTTGGAGTCGGAACTGGAACGCCTCTCAATCGAGTTCGACAGTCTCGAAAATCAGATCAGAACGAGCAACCCGCGCTATGCCGCGCTCGTGCGCGCACAACCTTTGACGCTCGCAGAGGTGCAGCGACAGGTGTTGGATAGTTCGACCGTGCTGCTCGAATACAATCTGGGCACGCACCAGTCGTACCTGTTCGTGGTGACGCAGAACGGTCTGCTGCTGCATCGCCTGCCATCGCGCGAGCGCATCGAGCGACAGGCCATCGAACTCAGGCAGCGTCTCATTCCGCCGGGCGTGCGCCGCGCCATCGCGGGCATCAACGTCGAGAACACGCGCGGGTTGACGCTCGGCAGTCCTTCGACCGCCTCGGCCAACGTCAGCGCCTATGCCGCGACCGCCCACGCGCTCTATCAAACAATCGTCGCACCGGCCGCTGCGAGCCTCGGCCAAAAGCGCGTGCTCGTCGTCGCCGAAGGCGCGCTCAACTACGTGCCCTTCGAATCGCTCGTCACGGGCACACAGGGCGCTGACTATTCGACGCTCTCCTATCTTGTCAAGACGAACGAGTTCGTCTACGCGCCTTCCGCTTCTGTCCTCGCCGAAGTGAGGCAGGGCGCGAAGCGCGGCGCGACGGGCAGCGGCATGTTGCTCGTGGCCGATCCGGTCTTCGACGCGAGCGACGCGCGCTTGCAGGGTTCCACGCAAGCGGCCGCGCGCGCACGCGAGACGGTGCAGCGTCTGGCGCTGGCGAGCGCGCTCTCGGATGTCACGAACGTCAAGAGCGGTAATCTGAAACTCGTGCGGCTCGACGGCACGCGCTCGGAAGCCGAAGAGATCGCCAAACTCGCGCGCACAGGCGGCGGACAGGCAGACGTGTGGCTCGACTTCGACGCGAACGAAGCGAATCTGCGCGCGCGCAAACTGGATAACTATCGCATCCTGCACATCGCCACGCACGGCCTGCTCGACGCCGAGCGGCCGCAGTTCACCGGCCTCGCCCTCTCACTCGTCGGGCAGACGGAAGCGGACGGCTTCCTGCGCGTGGACGAAGTTTTCAACCTGCGGCTCGGCTCTCCGCTCGTGATGTTGTCGGCCTGCGAGACGGGCTTAGGTAAGGAGCGACGCGGCGAAGGCGTCATCGGTCTAGCGCGCGCCTTCATGTACGCGGGCGCGCCGACTGTGGGCGTCAGCCTGTGGTCTGTCGGCGACCAGTCTACGGCCGAGTTGATGCCGGAGTTCTACCGGCGTCTGCTGGCGGGACAGGAAGGTGCGCCCTCTGCCATGCGCGCTTCGCAACTGGCGATGATCGCGGGTAAGAAATACAGCGCGCCGTTCTACTGGTCGCCCTTCGTCGTCGTCGGCGAGTGGCGCGCCAAGTGAGGAGAAGTGAGGAAGACTGAGGACGCGTCTGTGAGTCGTCTTGATAAACGGTCTCGATGAGTGATCTTTGATGAATCGTCTGTCGAGCAAACTAAATTCCGTCGTAAAAGCATCTCACGCGGTTGAGCGGCGTGCATCTTCGATTCAAGACTCATGCGCTCTGCCAGGGGGACGAAAAAGATTCGCGCTAACTTGCGCACTTGAGATAGAATTACCGCCCCCTTGTGCTCTCCTTAGAACGAGCCTGCCGGGTGAGAATCATTCTTCGTTGATGAAAGAAGGAGAAGAAATGTCGAAAACATTCATGTACGCGACCCGCGCGCTGGTCGTCGCTCTCTCGCTTGTCGCGTTCGGCGCTGGCTTGACCGTGAGCGCGCAGCCGCAAGGTCAGAATCCCCCCGCGAAGAAGAAGAAACTTCCGCCGGGCGCGAAAGGCTTCGCGCAGTTTGCAGACCGCGATGCGTCGGACAAACTGGTGACGGGCGGGGCGACGCGCGGCGAGTGCCTGACCTACGAGCAATTGATCGAATGCGCGATGGGACAGGCCGGACAGGGCAACATGGGCGAGGCCATCGCGTTCTTCCAACAAGCCGCGAAACTGAAACCGGAGATGTTCCGGCCGCAGTACAACCTCGGTCAGATTTACGAGTCGCAGGGGAAATACAGAGAAGCGGCGGAAGCCTATCGGCGTGCCATCACGCTCAAGGTTGACGAGTCGATGGGCGAGACCCCTGAGCAAGTCCTGAGTGCCTATTTCAACCTCGGCAACGTCTACGCGTTGACGAACGATCACGCGCAGTCTATCGCCATGTTCCAGGAAGTCATTCGCCGTCTGCCGCAGCCCGTGCACACGCCCTACTACAACGTCGGGTTGTCGCAGGCCGCGCTCGGCAAACATCAGGATGCGATCAACTCCTTCAAAGAAGCGATCAAGATCAAACCCGACTACTGGGAAGCCCACTACAACATGGGCGTCGCCTACAGCAAACTCGAAGATTACCCGAACGCCGTCGCGGCTTTCAAAAAGACGCTCGAACTGAAGCCGGACAACGCGCAGGCACACTACAATCTCGGCCTCGCCTATTACTTCATGGACGACGCCAAGTCGCTCGCGGCCGAAGCACAAGCCTTGCAAAAGACGAACCCGGAACTGGCGAAGGAACTCGCCAAACTGAGCGGCGGTAAGTAATCGCTCCAAACATTTCGGAACGCGGTGACGCGAACGCGCATCGCCATGCACAACTACATCGCCCGCGCCTTGCGAAACAGTTTCCGATGTTCGCAAGAAAGCGCGGGCGATGCCGTCTGCCTCCGTGTTCCTCCGTGTCCTCTGTGGTGAATATGAGAACATTAACCACAGAGGACACGGAGGCAGCACAAAGGACAAAATTGACTGGACGGTTGCGAGGTGGCATCGCGCGCGCGCGTTGGAGTATATTGAGCGGCAGACAGCACATCCCCCTTTGGTCTAGGCGTTGCAATCAAATTTCGGAAGAGGATCGCCAATGAGAAACAGAGCCTTTTATGCCCTGCACGCGCTCGTCGTCTGCGCTTGCCTGACGCTCGTGTGCGCCGCCGCTTCTTTCGTCGCCACTTCGAGCGGCGCAAGGTTCGACGCGCCGCAGCAGGATGACTCGAAAGATAAGAAGAAAGAGAAGAAGGAGAAGCCGCCCACCGTTCCCGAAGCGGAGTTGAAGGCGGCGAAGGCCATCGAAGCGGCTGCGGATGTTCCGGCGACGCTCGCGGCGGCGAGCGAGTTTTTGCAGAAGTATCCGAAAAGCCCTCTGCGCCCGCAGGTCGCGCCGCTCGTCGCGCACCGCATCGGCCAGATACAAGACCCCGCGCAGCGCATCGCACAGAGCGAGAGCTACCTGAAACTGTTCAGCGCGCCTGCGGATGCCGAACTCGTCAACGATCATTTGCTCTCGGCCTACACGGCCTCGAATCGGCTCGACGACGCTTTCGCGCTCGCGCCCAAAGTGGTTGACAAGAGCGCAGACCCGGTAGCCACGCTCATCAACCTGACGCGCGCCGGTCTGGCCGAGTCCAGAAACAACAATCTCAAATACGTCGCGTCGAGCCGCGAGATGGGACTCAAGGCCATCAACATCATCGAGAGCAACCAGAAGCCCGTAAATGTTACGGACGCGGCGTGGAACGATTACAAGACGCGTTGGCACTGGCAGTTGTACCAGTGGCTCGCCATGCTCTCTCTGGCCGGTGGCGACAAGGCCGACGCCAAAACGAGACTCGCGAGTTCCATCAAACTCAACCCGCGCGACCCGATCAACTACGTGCTCTTGAGCGAACTGGCGAACGGCGAATACCAGAGGCTCGCGCAGTTGCACAAGGCCGCCCCGGCGGGCGCGGAAAAGGATGCCCTGCTCAAACAGGCCGAGGCGCAGATGGACGAAGTGATCGACGCCTACGCGCACGCCGTCGCTCTCACCGAAGGCAACGCGCAATACGATGCGCTGCGCACAGGACTAAAAGCAGACCTTGAGTCCTACTACAAATACCGTCACAACAATTCGACCGAAGGTCTACAGGCTTTGATCGACAAGTACAAAAAGCTCTAGCCGCAGAATGGATGCGGCGTAAGTCGTCAACGTCTTGCGATAGCAAAACTAAGAAACCACGAGCTCACACGAAACGACACGAAGATTTGTTCGTGT
>DASZCS010000073.1:0-4003 GCA_035942855.1 Pyrinomonadaceae bacterium
TTCGACGTATTCGACCTGCGGGTTGCGGCTGAGGGCGATGGCGCGCGCCTCGCTCAACTCGACGGAGAAGCCGCGCAGCGCGTGTTGATAAACGAAGCCAACTTTGCCGCCGTGCTCGCGCGCCAGTTGCGCGGCGAACGCTTCGATGCGGCCTTCGGGAACGCTATCTTTGAAAACGACGATGTAGCTGTTGGGAATGGCGTTGTCGCCCTGACGAATGAGACCTCTTGAGGTGTATTCCTGTGCGGGCGCGAGTTGGGGAACGAGCGCCATTAAGCAGAGAATCAGGGGGAGAACTTTGAGTAGCTTCATCTCAATCACCTATAAATTTTTGTGAGAAGGAACCCTGTAGAGATTGCTTCAAGCGACACGCGCGCCGGTGTCGCCGTCTAATCGTCCTTGCACACTTTCGCCCTCAACATTCGCGTGGAAGCGTTGACCGTCCATCTGGAAATTTGGGCTTGAAGCGACTGAGACGATTGCGAGCCGGGAGCGACACGGTCTGGCCTTCGATTTAGACAATGTCGCCGTGAGTTCTCTGCTTGGGGGTTTGTTCGATCCGGCTTGCGTCCTCTACTAGTGCAACAGTCGTTCCACAGAAATGGAAAACTTAAAGGCGGGGAAATCAACACTTAGCGGATCAAGCGGAAGGGAACGAAGGGCGGGGTGTGTTTCACTATGAAACTTCGGGCGGGCGGCGTGGTTCAGACTAAAACAAAACGGAATCGCAAGGATTCCGCAACGTAGTCGGCTCGACACCGGCCATTGTTGCAATCAGCCTTTAAAAAAGCGACTGAGAGAGGCGAACTTCGCCCGCCCCGCATCGCGGCGACGCAATGAAAACTCAACGTGTTTTATTTTGCGACTGATGGTGAGGGTTAGATGTTGATGAGTTTGAAGCGCTTCAATTTGCGGTAAAGCGTGGGGCGGTGCATGTCGAGAATCTGGGCGGTTTTTTTGACGTTGCCGCCGGTGCGTTCGAGTGTCTGGGCGATGGCTTCGCGCTCGATCTCTTCGAGGGTGAGGTGTGGCGGGAAGAGACATTTGACCTGACTGGTCGCTGTGGCGGCGGGTCGCAAGTGTTCGGGCAGACTCTCGACCGTGAGTTGTTCCTCCTGACAGAAGAGGACTGCGCGTTCGATGACGCTTTCGAGTTCGCGTATGTTGCCCGGCCAATCGTAGCGCGTCAGGAGCGAGAGCGCGGGCTGCGAGATGCCGCGAATCTGTTTTTGATACTGCGCGCCGTAGCGTTGCAGAAAATGATCCGCGAGCGGGAGCAGATCGTCCGGGCGCTCGCGCAAGGGGGGGACGGTGATCTTGACGGTGCTGATGCGGAAGTAGAGGTCTTCGCGCAGCAGCCCCTCGCGCGTGGCCTGTAAGGTGTTGCGGTTGGTGGATGAGATGAGACGGAAATCGACGCCGATCTCCTGTTCGTCGCCGAGGCGGCGCAGTTTTCTCTCCTGTAGTACGCGCAGGAGCTTGGCCTGCAAGTGCGCGGGCATCTCCGCTATCTCGTCGAGGAGAAGCGTGCCCGTGGCGGCCGCTTCGATCAGTCCGCGCTTGTCGCGGTCGGCTCCGGTGAACGCGCCGCGCTTGTAGCCGAACAGTTCCGATTCGATGAGGTCGGGCGGGAAGGCCGCGCAGTTGATGCGTATGAAGGGACGCGCGGCGCGTTTGCTCTGGAGGTGGATGGCCGTGGCGATCAGTTCTTTGCCCGTGCCCGATTCGCCTTCGATGAGGACGGAGGCTTCCGAAGGTGCGGTCGCGCGGATAGTCTCGTAAATCTGCCGCATCTGCGGGCTGCGGCCGATCATGCCGTAGACTTCCTTCTCGCCCGCCGCGAGCGTGCTTTTGAGCACGCGGTTCTCCTGCTTGATCCCTGCGAACTGTAGTGCGCGCTCGGTGAGCATCACGATCTCATCGGGCGTGAAGGGTTTTTCCACGTAGTAATACGCGCCGCGCTTGATGGCGCTGATGGCGATGTCGAGCGAGCCGTGCGCGGTCATCAAGACCACTTCCGTGTCGGGGTTCTCGGCCTTGATGCGATTGAGGACTTCCATGCCGTTCGTGTCGGGCAGGCGGAGGTCTGTGAAGACGAGGTCGAAGGCGCGGCCGCCGCCGAGCAGGCGTTCGGCCTCGGCCATGCTCGCGGCCGTGTGCACCTCGTAGCCCTGTTCTTCGAGAATCACCTGGAGCGCACCCGTAATGCTGCTCTCGTCGTCGATCACCAGAATCCTGACCCATGAACGCATCTTTTCATCACCCACTTTTTAAGCTCGCGTCCGTCTTTTTCACCGACTCACTTTTCGGCCGGCAGTTCGATGGTGATCTGCGTGCCCGCTTCCGGTTGACTCTCGATGTGAATCGCCCCGCGATGCTGCTCGATCACCTTTTTGGCGTAGGGCATCCCAAGCCCCAGGCCCTGACTCTTCGTAGTGTAGAAAGGCTCGAAGACCTTCTCGATCTGCTCGGCCGTCATGCCGCAGCCCGTGTCTGCAATCATCAGACGGCTCGTCCCGTTCTCGCGGCTCGTCTTGACGGTCAACTGTCCGCCCGCAGGCATCGACTGGATAGAGTTGAGCGTCAGGTTGATGAGCGCGGAAGTGATCGAGGCTTCGTCGAGGAGCGCGATAACTTCCGTGTCGGGCAGGTCGAGACGTTCTTCAATGCGGTTGGCGTTGATCTGCGGTTCGAGCAGTTGAAAGACCTTGCGGACGATGTGGTTGAGATCGACGGGGCGCGGCGAGAGCGAGACGGGGCGCGCGAAGCTCAGAATCTGTTCGGTCGTGCCGACGAGATGGTTGACGCTGTTGATGATGCGGTCGCAGAGCGCAACTTCGCCGTCGGACAGTTTGCCGCTCAGTTTGTTTTTCAAGTGCATCGAATAGAGCAACAGACCCGTCAGAGGGTTTTTGACTTCGTGCGCGACCTGCGCGGCGACGCGTCCGAGCGCGGAGATCTTTTCGTTGTGGAAGAGTTGACGCTGCATCTCTTCCTTCTCCGCTTCCAGCCGTTTACGGATCGACCAGTCGCGGACGATGAGAACGATCAGACGATCTTCCTCCGTCGAGAGCGGGCTGCAAGAGATGGAGACGGGCAGCAACGCGCCCCCGGCAGTCTTCACCGACATCTCTTTGTCTGTGCAATAACCATCAACCAGAACGCCCGACAACGTGTCGCCCTCGCTCGTTCCCCAATCGAGCGCGCCGATCTCTCTGCCGACCAATTCCTGCGCGCGACAGCCGAAGAGTTCGCAGAACTTGTTGTTGACTTCGACGACGGTGCGGCTGTTCGCGGCCACGATGACGATGCCGTCGTTGGCGTGTTCGAAGATGGCGCGGTAGCGCGCTTCGCTGGCGGTCAACTTGCGCTGCTGGCGGCCGACCAGTCGCAGCAGGAGCGTGACGACGATCAAGTCCACGACCGTCGAGATGAAGAAATGCTCGAACCTCTGCTGCATGCGCCAACGGATGATGTTGTTGGCTTCGCCGGGGTAATACGCCTCGAAGATCGTATAGATGGGCGCCATCAGAATCTTCTCCCACGCCAGCACGACGATTGCCGTCAAGACAATAGTCAGCGCCGTGAAGAAGATGATGATGAATAAATTGCGCCCCTTTTTCATGGGAAAGCTGTTGGCTGTCAGCTATTAGCTGTTAGCCGTTAGGACTTCGGTTAGTGACAATCGACAACTCGGGCCGGACGCCGGGAGATGGACGAAAGCTAAAGGCTAATAGCTAATAGCTAATAGCTGACAGCTAATCGCTAATTCCGCGGGCGACGGACGCATGCGGCTGCGTGTCCGTTTCGCTTGGCGGCCGGTTTACTCTCAGGACGCTCTGCGGCAGTCCTCTGTTAAATGGAACGGTGAAGTTAGAAGAACAGCCCGTGAGGTTAAAGTCACAGACTTTTGAGAGGGGGAAAACGGCACTGTCGGGAACAACGGGAAAATACTCTGGCCGGAAATGGTTGTCAAGAAAAGTGCGCGGCGGCAAGCCTGACT
>DASZCS010000074.1:0-32583 GCA_035942855.1 Pyrinomonadaceae bacterium
GCCTCTCCTTTGTGGGGAGGCAACGCCCGAAGCGCTGAACGCGTTAAGCTAAACGGTTGCGGATCGGGCTGTTGCCTGTCCGCCGCGGTTTAGAAGTTGAACTTGAAGGCGAACTGCAAAATGCGCGGATCGAACGTTCCGGTGATTCTCCCGAAGTTCGTGCTGTTGATGCTCTGCGTCTCGGCCACGGAGAAGTTCGTGTGGTTGAAGACGTTGAAAGCCTCAAGGCGCAATTCGACGTTTGTGTTCTCGCTGGTCTTGGTGCGCTTGATGAGCGCCATGTCCGCGACCCAGAAACCGGGGCCGCTGACGGGCGTTTGCTGAAGCGCGCCGACTTGACCTGCGCCCGGGTTCTGGAAGAACTCAGGATTGGCGCGGCCGTCAGAACCGATCAGAGCCGGGTCGAACAACTGCGGGCGGCCGGTGACCGGGTTGAAGAACAGACCCGTGCGGCGATCCAAGTCCTGAAGGCTCAGGCTGGTGTTGGCCGTCATGGCGCAGGAGCGTCCCGAACGGTTCAACGTGCCGCGGCACGGCTCGGCCGTCGTGCCGAGTCCGGTGACGATGTTGATGGGGCGTCCCGACTGTCTACGGAACAGGCCGCTCAACTGGAAGCCTTCGACGAGTTTCCCGCCGAAGCCGCCGAAGTTCAGGAAACGCTTGCCGGGGCCGAAAGGCAGTTCGTACACGCCGTTGGCCTTGAAGACGTGCCGCACGTCGTTGGCCGCACGGCGCTTCTCAATCGCTCCGCCCGTGTTCAGATCGATGAAGCCCTGGAAATTCGCCTGACTGCCCTCGAAGTCGGTGAACGATTTGCTGTAGGTGTAGTTGGCCTGATAGTAGAAGCCGTTCGACAGACGCTTGCGGACTTCCATTTGCAGACCGTTGTAGTTGGAGAACGAACCGTTGCCCACGTAGTCGGTCACGAAGGCGTTGGGGTTTGCGGGCAGGAAGAAGCCCGGCCCGATCCGAGCACCGTTAACTCCGGGAGCGCCGTTAAGCCCCGGCGTGAGGAAACTGTTGCGGTTCTGCACGTAGGTAGAAGCCAACTCACCCACCTGATTGGTGGCGATGAGGTTCAGGATCGTTGCGTTGCCGAGCGAGCCGCCGGAGCCGATGAGGCTGAATATGGGCAGCATTTGGCTACCGGCGAGATTCTGGTTGTACGCCGCCGTGCGCGGAAGCAGCGTTGCGTTGGGGTTGGCGGCGCGGCGGGCTGCGTTTTCCGCATCCAGAATCGCCAGATTCGACTGGGCGCGCAGGAAGTCCTGCAAGAACCCGTTCTGGAAGATGATCGTCTGGTTGGTGTCGATGGCGCGCGTCAGCTTAATGCCCCGGTTGCCGACGTAGCGAATCTCGACCGCCGTATCGCGGAAGACCTCGCGCTGGATGCCGATGTTCCACTGCTGCACGTAGGGCGTCTTCAGATTGGGATCGATGGTGTAGAGCGTCGGCGTCTGCGAGATGGCGAGGTTGTCGGCGATGGTGCGCGGGACGCGGAAGGTCGGCACCGGAACCGGGACAATGCCCGTGCCGCTGACCGTGCCGTCGAGACCCGTCAGGCTGGCGGCCGAAGACAGTCCCGCGTTGGAACTGATGGCCGCGTTCTGCACCGTCGTCACGTTGTTGTCGAGCACGTAGGAGATGGCGTAGCCAAGACGCAGAGAGGTCTTGCCGTCGTTGAACGGATCCCATGCAAGACTCACGTTCGGCGCGAAGTTGTTCAGGTCTTTGTTGTGGAACGGACGCCCCGTGCCCTCGCCGGCGAAGTCGAGCACGGCGTTCGGATCGTTAAGGGCGGAGAGCGACCTGTCGCGCGGCAGCAAGGCCAGCCCGTTGCGCTCGGTCGGCGGCGAGATGTACTCCCAGCGCAGGCCGTAGTTGACGGTCAGGTTGGGGCGCATGCGCCACGTGTCGCTGGCGTAGAACGACAGGGTGTTGTAGTCGATTCCGCGGCGTTCGCCGAAGCCGGGGACGAAGCCCGACTCGCGGTCGCGGACGTTAAAGGTCTGCGCCGCGCTCGTGACCGCGCCGGTCAGCAAGGCCAGCAGGTTCGAGGCCGTGGTGAAGTCGTTATTGGAGACGCCGCCGGGGAACTGCGTGGTCTGGCTGAGCGGGTTGATGTTCCTCACGGTGTTGAAGCCGAGCGTATAGGTCGGCAGAGTGCCCGCGTCGTTGAACACGTCAACCTTGACGATGCGTGCGACGCCGCCGAAACGGATGACGTGCTCGCCGCGCACCAGCGAGGCGTTGTCGATGAAGTCGTAGTTGGTCGGCACGCGCCCCTGTTGCAGGAAGTTCTGGGTGGGGTTGGTGCTGATGGGGAAAGTCAGACGGTTGCCTTCCGGGAACGTCTCTTCGTTCAGGAACGCAGGCGTCGTGCGGAAGAAGCCGAAGCGCGCCTCGTTGCTGAGATTCGACGTGGGCGCCCAAATCCACGCAAACGATCCGCGCGGACGCCGCGAAGCCTGACCGCCGCCCGGCAGGCCGGGGAACACTTCGCCGATGTCGTTGAAGGTGTCGTTCGGAGAAGCGAACTTGGCGCGGCTGAAGATGGCCTCGAAGCGGTGTTTGGAGGAAAGGTCGTAATCGATGCGGAAGCCCCACAAGTCCTGTGTGCTGCCCGAAGGGCTGTTGAAGCGGAAGCCGCCAGTGTTGCGCGTGTCTCCGAGTTCGGCGTTGTTCGAAGACGGTTGCAGAGAGATCAGGCGCAGGATGCGGGGGTCAACGCTGCGGCCGGTCAGGGTCAGCAGGTTGACGGTCTGTAACTGGTTGTTGTCCTGGCGGCGGTAGGTGAACGTGCCTGTGCGCGCCTGGTCAAGCAGGACAGTGCGGTTGAGCGACGCGTCGCTCGCTTCGCGTGTGCCTTCGTAGTAAGCGTAGAAGAAGAATTTGTCTTTACCGAACGTGCGGGGGCCGCCTTCGCCGAGGCGCGGGAGGCGGAAGGGGCCGCCGATGTTGCCGCCGAACTGGTTCTGAATAAGTTTTGGCTTATCGATCCCCCGTCCCGTGCGCGGGTCAATCGTCGAATTGTTGAAGAACCGGTTCGCGTCGAACTTGTGGTTGCGGTGAAACTCGAAGAGCTGTCCGTGAAAGTCGGTCGTGCCGCGCGGCGTCGAGAGACGCACCTGCGCAACGCCCAGACCTTCGTCCGCGCCGCCGTTCTGGGTGGTGATGGTGAATTCGGCGACGCCGGCCACGGACGGGCTGGCCGCGCCGAACAGGGCATCCGTGCGGACGAAGTTGTCGTTGATGTTGATGCCGTCCCACGTCAGGTTCGAGAACGTGCCGCGCAATCCGTTGATGGAAGAGGTGCGGTTGTTGTTCGTGGCCGTGTTGACGCCCGCCTGAAGACCAGCGAGCGCGAGCGGGTTGCGGCCGTTGATCGGGAGGTCTTGCACCTGCCGCAAGTTGACGGTCGTGGAAAGCGACGCGTTCTCGTTGTTGATAACGGCCTGAGCTTCGGAGGCCGTGACCATCACGGTCTCTTCGACGCCGCCGGTGACGAGAGCGATGTTGACTTCGGCCGGAACGCCGCCCACGTCAACCTTAATGCCCTCGACGACAGTTTTCTTAAAGCCTGCCTTTTCGACATTGAGCGTGTACTCGCCCGCGCTCATTTCGTTGAATGAAAAAAATCCTTCGTCGTTGGCGACGCCGGTGCGCTCAGTTCTAGTTGCCACAGAGGTCAACGTCAGGTTCGCGCCGGGCACGACTGCTCCCGATTCATCCTTCACGGTGATGTTGACGTTCGAGGTAACTTTCTGAGCAAAAACACGTGGGGCAAAAGACCCGGCCAAGCAGACGGCGGCGACGAAGGCCAGCGCCGCTCCCTTGGCAAAGCGCGACAATTTACTCATGTGGACTCTCCTTAACTAGCTGTATAGGAACTGCTCGTTTGTGTGCGTTACTCGTACCAGAACTTGGTCAGAGGTGAGATAAAGCGGAACGGCAAATTTTATGCCGAAAAGGCGCGCGAAATTTATCCACGCAAGTGCTAGGAAGTTTCACCAAACGCCGCAGAGAGCAACGTGTATATCCAAAATTTAGGATTTTTTTGATCCATAATGTTGGAATTCAGTGATAAAGTCGCCGCTCCCGGCAAGCGTGAAAAAGCGTCTGAGCGCCGAACGAGCGCCGGGGAGTACCGACAGGTTCTCCGGGAGAGAGACTTTTTCAGCCCGCCTTCTGCTTTGCTTGAGCTACACTGAAACTCGCCCGCGCTTCTCTGACCCAAATCTTGAAGCGCCGGGGCAGATCAAACTTGGAGGTGCTCCGAATGAAGCGTCTAAGCTGTTTTTCGGCTCTGGCCTGCGGTCTACTTTTATCCACGCTCGCCTACGTCGCCCCGGCGCCCGCCGCGTCCACCAAGCCCGATGCGCCGTCGCCGCAGGACAAAGCGTTCAATCCCGGTTGCAGTCTTCCCTTCGAAGCGATCAAGTTGAAACATCCGATTGACGACACCTGCCCGCGCGGCGGCAGCGCGGCGGCGACCGACCCGACAGGCGCGCACGCCCTTGAGAACGAAGCGAAGAACAATTTCTGCGCGACGGGCGCTCCCGTCCCCGTCACCTACAACGCCTTCGTCGGCTTGCAAACGGCCGTCAACAACATGACAGACCTGCCGTGGGGCGAGGGCAATCGCCTGCCGCCGGATCGTTCCAAGCTGCGCGGCCTAAAGATCAAGGACGGCGGCCGCAGCCTGACGCTCGGCGAGGGCACGAAGGTCGTCTTCGTCGGCTACGTGATGGACGCCAAACACGACGACACGGCCAAGGGCGAAGATGTGAACTGCAAGATTCCGGGGAACGAGTCGAACGACATACACATCTCGCTCAGAACTGTGCCGGGCGCGCAGGCGGCAGCAGCAAAGGGCAAACCAGACCTGCGCTGCAATTCGATCACGGCCGAGATCAGTCCGCACTTTCGTCCCGCTGTCTGGGACAAGTTCGACAGCGCGCCCTATCGTCCGGTCTTCCAGAAATACCCGGTGCGCATCACGGGCACGCTTCTCTTCGACGCGGCGCACCGCCCCTGCTCGAACGGCATTCCTTCGGCCGGCAACCCCGTGCGCATCTCCGTCTGGGAGATTCATCCGGTCTACGCCATAGACGTGTGCAAGTACACGACGCTCACGCGTTGCAAAACGAACGACGACACGGCCTGGACTCCGTTCGACAAGTACCAGATCAAAAGTTGAAGTTAGAATGAGGCGCGCGCGGCGTGTGTTAGAATTCCTCTCGTCCAACTCCGACGACCGAGCGCTCATCCCGAACTTCTCGTCCGATGCAGACCAACACGCACGCCGCCAGTCGCCTGTCGCTCTCGCCGCTTGGCGCGGGTGATCTCATCGACCGCACGATCCGTCTCTACCGTCGCCACTTCCTGACCCTCATCCGCACGGCCGCGCCTCCGGTGATCGGCTCCGCCGTCGGCTCTGTGCTGTGGACGGTGAGCATGCGCGCCATCCCGGCCACTTCGAGCGGCGGCCGTCTCGTCATCTACGTCGGCATGGCCATCGTCGGCTGGTTGTTGATGATGACGGGCAGCTTCTTTTTCCTGCTCGTGATGGGCGGCGCTTCGCGCAACCTTGTGATGAATCTGCTGTGGAACGAGCCTGTCGCCGCACGCACGATCTATCGCAGCGTGCGCGCGCGCTTCTGGAGTCTCGTCGGGGCGCTCTTTATGATCGGCATCTTCGCCTGGATCGTGGGCGTGGTGATCGCCTTCGTGTGGGTGATGTCGGTGGCGCTCGTGGTGGGCGGGGCGGTAGCGATCGGCGGCGGCGCGTTTCTGCTCGGCGGGATACTCGGCAGCGTGCTCTTTATCCTGCTGACTGCGGGAGCACTATTTCTCTTCTTCTTCGTCGTCGGGCGCGCGGCCTACGTGCCGCAGGTGATGCTCGTCGAAGGGCGCGGCGTGTTCGACGCCATCGGCCGCAGCATCACGCTCTCGCGCGGCAACGTCCGACGCCTGACGGCCATGTTCCTCTTCACGACCTTCGCCACCTATTCGGCCTTGATGCTCTTTATCGTGCCGCTCGGCTGGTACGGCTACCTGCAAGGTATCAACCCGCTCTCTTTGAACGAAGCGGATTGGCCGATCTGGTACGCCATCGGTTATCAGGTGTTGACGCAGGCGAGTTCGATCTTGCTCGCGCCCGTGTGGATGCTCGGCCTGTCGCTTTTGTACGTGGACGAACGCGTGCGCCACGAAGGATACGACATCGAACTGCTG
This sequence comes from Pyrinomonadaceae bacterium, assembly GCA_035942855.1. Taxonomy (GTDB): domain Bacteria; phylum Acidobacteriota; class Blastocatellia; order Pyrinomonadales; family Pyrinomonadaceae; genus JAIVJZ01. The sequence continues at coordinate 6,238 of DASZCS010000074.1, forward strand.
GCCGCGCAGAGACTCGGCGAGATGCCTCTCCTTCCCGGCGGTGGATTGGCGCCGCTTGCGCCCGCCATCTCCGTCACGCCCGTCGCGCCGCGCGAGTCGCGGCCGGAAGAATCGTTCACTCCAATGTCGAACCTCACCACGCTCGGCCTCTCGGAGAGAAAGCCGCAATGAAGCGCCGCACATCAACACGGCGCGACGCCGCGCTCGCGTCTCTTCTGCTCGCGCTGCTCTGTCTGGCGACCGCGCCGCAGAAAGTTTCCGCCGCCGCCTTCGCGGACTACAGCGCGCGCGTGCGCTCGGCCGCAGACGCGTTGGAAGGTTTGCACTCGACGTTCGACGAGACGGAGGACGTGTCGTCGCCTGAGTTCAACGCGCTCGAAAAGAGAGTCTTTCAGCAAGTGCGCGCGGCGCTCCCGCCGACCGAAAAGATCGAAGGCGCGGGCGGCGTCTTCGACGTTGACAATCGCTGGCTGCACGAAGAGTTAGATCGCTACGCACAGATCGCCGCCGCAGAAACCAACGCGCGCGACGAACTACTGCTGCGCGTCTCCGAGCGGCTGCGCGCGCTCGACCTGCGGCTCACGGAAGTTGCGCAGGCCGAACAGGCCGCGCGCGACAAAGAGGCCGAGAAGGGGCGTTTGAATTCTATACTCCGTCGTCCCGAATACAACGAACAAGCGGCGGAAGACACTGCCCTGTCGCGTCTCTGGAAAAGGCTCAAGGATTGGCTTGAAGGCTTGATGCCGAAGGGGAGTCCGGTGGGCGAGCGCACGGCGAGCACTCTGTCGGTCTTCGCGCGCTTCTTCGTCTTCGCGCTCACGGCCGCCGTCATCATCTACGTGCTCTGGAAATACGGCGCGCTTCTGCTGCCGCGCAATCGCGCCGCGAAGAAGTCGAACAGGGAAGCGCGCGTCGTGCTCGGCGAACGGCTCGCGCCCGGCCAGACGCCCGCCAATTTGATTGACGAGGCCGAAGCGCTCGCACGCGCGGGCGACCTGCGCGGCGCGATTCGCAAAGCCTACATCGCCGTCTTGTTGGAACTGGGCGAACGCCGCATCCTGCGTCTCGCCGCGCACAAAACCAACCGCGACTACCTGTCGGCCATACGCCAGGAGCGCGCCGCGCTCTACGACGACATGCAGCCGCTCACAAACAACTACGAGCGCCACTGGTACGGTTTCGCACCCGCGACCGACGCCGACTGGCACGACTTTCGTTCCCGTTGCCGTCAAGCGATAACGCAGTGACAAGTGACGAGTGACAAGTGACGAGTTAAAACAAAAACTTCGTCTTCCAACTTGTCACTCGTCACTTGTCACTTGTCACTGTCTTTAGATGAGTGGAAGATTCTCCATCACGATTTTCGTCGGCGCGATGCTGGTGCTGCTCGTCGCTTTGAACGCGGCGTCGTATGTGCGTGTGGAGCGCGAGGCGGAGTTGGAGTTTCGTCCGGATCGTTCGACGCTGAACGCGGGCGCGTCGGGCACGCGCGCGTTGTATGAATTTCTGGCCGAGTCGGGGCAGCGCGTGATGCGTTGGCGTGAACCCGTCGAGACGCTCGCACGCGCGCCCGAAGGTGCGCGCCCCGCAACGTTCGTCATCGTCGGCCGCACGCGCATCGAGTTCAAGCCGGAAGAGATTGCGAGTCTGTTGGCATGGGTCGAAGGGGGCGGGCGTCTCGTGGTCATCGACCGCGCGCCGCTTCCCTCGCTTCTTGAGAGCGAGATGTGGCGCGTCTCCACGAGCGATGTCCAGTTTCCGCAACGCGACGTGCGCGCCGACGACGTGGAAATGCTCACGAGCGGCGCATCTCAACTCGCGCCCGCGCAGCCGACGCTGCTCACGCGCGACGTATCGGCCGCCGCGCCCTCGCGCTACGCCAGCCGCTTCCTCGTCGCGCGCAAAGAGACGGACGAGAGCGCGGGCGAAGACGGCGGGACGGGCGGCGAAGATCAAAACACGAACGAGGGGACGACTGAGAGCGACGAGAGCGAAACGCTGTCGACGCCACAACCGACGCCACAAACGCTCCCTTCGGGTACGAACGAAAACAGTGTTCCCGAAGGCGACCCGCGCACTGCCGCGACGCCTTCGAGCGATGCGACGGTGGATGTCGAGGTGATAGACGAGCCACAGTCGGAGACGCCGCAGTCGGATGCGCCCGTCGTTCACTTCGCAGACGAACGCGGCGCGCTGCTGGTTGATTTCGCACGCGGGCGCGGGCGCATCGTCCTATTGAGCGATCCTTTCATCGTCGCCAATCGCGGCATCGGTCGCGCAGACAATCTGCAACTGGCGGCGAACGTCGTCATGGGCGCGAGCAGCGGCGGCGGCCTCGTCGTCTTCGACGAGTTTCATCAGGGGCGCGGCACGACGCAGAACGAGTTCGCGGCCTACTTCGCGGGCACGCCCGTGCTCGCCATGTTCGCGCAACTCTGTTTGCTCGCGGCGGTCGTCGTCTGGACGCGCGGACGCCGCTTCGGGCGCACGCTCCCCGCGCCGCGCGTGGACAGGCGTTCCAAGTTGGAGTTTGTCGCCTCGATGGCCGAACTGCAACAACGCGCACGCGCCTTCGACCTCGCCATCGAAAACGTTTACGGGCGCACGCGCCGCGCGCTCGCGCGCTACGGCGGCACGGACGCCTCCGCGAAGTTTGAGACAATCGCGGCGGCCGTGGCCGCGCGTTCGGGTCGCAAACGCGAAGAGATCGAAGCCCTGATGCGTGAATGTGAAGACGCCATCAACGGCGAGCGCGTCACTCCCCGCCAGTCGCTCGCGCTCGTCGCGCGTCTGCGCGAACTTGAACGCACGCTCGGCATACGCATGCGCGCGCGAGAGATACGACAGGCGAGAAGTTTATGATCGCGCGCGAAGGGCGAGGCGTGCGGTAAGTTTCCGGTTTTAACTTTCGTTCGAGGGTGCGTCGCTTGGCAGAGGCAATATGAACATCGACGAAGCCGTGTTGGTCGAAGCGTCCGAAGAGTTTCAAACGGAACTTTTGGCGATGGCCGAAGAGTACGCCGCCATCGGCGACGAACGCTACCGTGAAGTGCTCGAAGATATTTCCGCGTACCTGCGCAGCGTCGAAAGATATGCGCGGGGCGTCGCGCTTCCGCCGGGGCACGTGCCGAGCAACACTTTCTTTCTCGTCCATCACGGCAAGGTTGTCGGACGCAGCTCGCTGCGCCATCGGCTGTCGCCTTCGCTCGAACTTGAAGGCGGCCACATCGGCTACGACATACAGCCGTCGGCCAGACAGCGCGGCTACGGCACGCGCATCCTCGCGCTCACCCTGGAGCGTGCGCGCGCGCTGGGATTGAAGCGGGCGCTTTTGACCTGTAATACTGACAACACAGCTTCGGCGCGCATTATCGAAAAGAACGGCGGGCGTCTCAGCGGCCACGCCGTTTCACAAATGACTGGTAAACCGATCTCCCAATACTGGATCGAGCTTTAAGCGGAAAACGTCTCATGCTGCAAAACGTCTCTTCAACAATCGAACACGTCCTGACTGAGTTGCGCAAAGTTGTGGTCGGGCAGGACGAAGTGATCGAACAGGTCTTGGTGGCGCTTCTGGCCGAAGGCCACGTGCTGATCGAAGGCGTGCCGGGCACGGCGAAGACGCTCCTGGTGAAAACTTTGGCGCGTATCGTCGGCGCGGACTTCGGCCGCATCCAGTTCACGCCCGACCTGATGCCTTCCGACATCACGGGCACGAACGTCTTCAACGTCGCCACGTCGAATTTCACCTTGCGGCGCGGCGCGATCTTCACGGACATTCTGCTTGCGGACGAGATCAACCGCACGCCGCCGAAGACGCAGGCCGCGCTCCTCGAAGCGATGGAGGAGAGACAGGTGACGATTGACGGCGAGGTGCATCCGCTCTCGCCACTCTTCACCGTGCTCGCCACCGAGAACCCGATCGAATACGAAGGCACTTACCCTTTGCCCGAAGCGCAACTCGACCGCTTTCTGCTGAAAGTGATCATCAGTTATCCGTCGGCGGCGGACGAGGCGCAAGTGGTTGCCAACTGGGACGCGGGCTTCAACGCGCGCCGTCTCGACCAGATCGATATACGACCGCTCGGAGCCGCCGACGCCATCGCGCAATGCCGCGCAGAGGTGCGCCGCACGCGCATGGAGACGGGCGTGCAAAACTATCTCGTCCAAGTCGTCCGGCGCACACGCGAGCACCCGTCAATCGCATACGGCGCAAGCCCGCGCGCCTCGGTCGCGCTCCTTTTGTGCGCGAAGGCTCTGGCCGCCATGCGCGGGCGCGAATTCGCCACGCCCGACGACGTGCGCGACATCACGCGCCCCGTCCTGCGCCATCGCCTGCGCCTCAGAGCCGAAGCCGAACTCGACGGCGCGACGGCCGACAACGTCATCACGGACATCCTCAACACGGTCGAAGTGCCGCGCTAAAGCAGGACGACGGCAACAGCGCATGAGTCATCAACGATAGAGACTTTCTATTTTCGTCTCCGGCGCAGGTTTTTAGTTTGCGTCGTCTTCCTCACGCACGCGTGACAACAAACATCCAACGAGTCGTCGTTGGTGATCGTAAGCATCGTGCCGCGCCCGGCTTTCAACCTGTGGTTATAGACGAAAGGGCCGCTGTCGAAGCGTGCCCCCGGTCGCATGATCCAAAGCTCCACCGTCCGGTATTCGCTATAGCCTCCGTCCACGGCGCTGATTCTGGATGGAAGAACGCCATGCTGCCGGACGAGATAACTCTTGACGCTCTGCGAGGTTTTTCGAGCCGTGCCGGGTGAATCCCATTCGATGCCTATGCGGTCGTCGCCGTTCTGCGTGTAAGCTATGACGCAGCCCCACGCCGCCCTTTCCTGTTTCAACGCGGCTGCGAAACCGTCGAGTCGAGCCTCTATATCTTCAAACTTCGCAAAGCTGTCGTAACCGTGACTGTATGAATCGTGCAGGAGGTTATCGCCCGGATCGGTTTGTTCACTGACGGTCGGCGTCGGTTCGGGAACTTTCGCGCCTTGCGGGACAAGCCATAGTTCTACGATGAACTTCTCGCGCCTTCCGCCCGCGATAGCTGCGATGCGTTGAGGCGGGATGCCGCGAGAGTTCACCAGATAATTCTTAGCTCGCAAGGCGTAGCGCCGAGCCTTGCCGGGATTGTCCTCGCGCCCGTTGTAGGCGACGATTAAAACCCGCGAGTTCGGTTCTTTCGACAGCGCTTCCCGAAAATCCTCAAGATGCCATTGCTCGGCCTCGCTACCCTGAACTTTGTCGTCGTAAGTTAAGACCATGCGCGGCTGTGTGCTCTCAGCATTTTGCGCGCGCGACGAAGCGAGCACACCTTCGAGCCACAGGAAGCCGCAGGCGATCAACATCAAACACGAACCGGAAATTCTCATGACACCCCCGCGCAAAGAGGTAAACCGACAAATTGATATTGTCAGGGCTGGCGACTCCCGCCGCCAATCGGATCGCCTTGCGGGATCGAGAGGGGCGTGGTCTGTTTGCGCGGCGCGTCGGGGCGCGCGAGGAAGCGTTCGATGTCGTCGCGCGTGGCGCGGCGATGTGCGGCCGTGGCGGCGTCGGTCGTGGGCGGCTTGAGTCTTTCGCCGAGGTCACGCAGCGCATCGGTCGCAGCCGCGCGCACTTGCGGCGCGGCGTCTGGGTTGGCCGCCGTGTCCATCAGGCGCGTGACGGTGAGACTCTGCACGGCGCGCGCTATCGCGGCGTGATAAGCGTCGCGCGGCACTTCGGCGTGCCATGTGCGCGCAAGGAGCGCGTCGAGGATTTGTTTGAAGTCGGGGTTGGCCGGATTGAGCGCGTGAAAGTTGTTGAGCCGCGCGGCGCGATGATGCTCCAGGAGCGGGAGGATGGCGAGGTCTGCGGCGACGGTCGCGGCGGCAATTGGGTCGAAGACCGGATAGGCGCGATTCTGGAAGTATTCGCTCGTGCCGCCTTCGTAGCCGAAGGCGCGCGGCGGGACGAGGGCGATGATGCGCGGCGGGATGACGAGCGTCTCAGGTTTGAGCGTGTCGAGCACGGCGGCGAGGGCTTCGCGTTGACGCGCGGGCGCGACGATCTCCTGCACACGCGCGGGAGACGCGCCGCCCGCCGCGGTCTTGACGGCGTAAGTGTAGTAAAGCCCGCCGACGGATTTCACGGCCGCTTGAAGCTGGTAGCGATGATGGAGGTAGAGCGGCAGCAGTTTCGCTTCGAGTTGCGAAAGCGGCGTGCCGCGCGGGATGTTGCCGAGGCCGAACTGTGCAAGGCCGATGCGGCGCACTTCCATTTCGTGACGAAGCATCGCCACGGGGTCTGCGCCGTTGTCCCAGAGATTGGCGAGCGGGTGCGCCGCGCCGAGCGGGCGCGCATCGTCGTCGGAGATAAAGAGCATGCCGCGCGCGGTTCCCTCTTCGATGATGCGTTCGAGTTCCGCCGACTCGTCCGCGCCCGGCGCGAATTGCGTGTAGGCGTAACGAATCGCAAACTTGTCATACTCGCCGATACCGCGCCCGTAGGCGTTCGAGAGATCGAGCTTGCCGTTTTTGATCTCGACTAAAGGCGCGGGGTAGTCCATGACGGATGCGCGCCCGGCATAGGTGCTCGCAGCGAAGTTGTGTGCGAGTCCGAGCGTGTGGCCGACTTCGTGCGCGGAGAGTTGGCGTATGCGTGCGACGGACATGGCCGCCGAGTCGGTTGAAGAATCCTGTGCGAGATAGTCGTCGTCGCCGCCGAACGTCATGCCGAGTTCGCAGAACAGCGAGTCGCCGCCACTGCGAGAGCGCGAGTCGCCGGAAGTGTAAGGCGGGATCATGCCCGTGCCGAGCAGGAAGTCCTGACGCACGCGCAGACTTCCGAGCGTGACGTTTCCTTTGATGATCTCGCCCGTGCGCGGGTCTTCGACGCTGCCGCCGTAAGACCAGCCGCGCGTCGAACGATGCACCCAGTTGATCATGTTGTAGCGCACGTCCATCGGGTCTGCGTCGGCGGGAAGCAGTTTGACTTGAAAAGCGTTTTTGAAACCGGCCGCCTCAAACGCCTCGTTCCACCACGACGCGCCTTCGATGAGCGCGCTGCGGATGGGTTCGGGTGCGCCAGCATCCACGTAGTAGACGATGGGCTTGACGGGTTCGGAGACGGCCGCGCGCGGGTCTTTCTTCTGCAAGCGGTGACGATTGATCCAACGCTTCTCGATAGGGTCGGTGATGGGCGAAGCGTAGTCGTAAAACTCGACGCCCATGACGCCCACTCGCGGGTCGAGGCGGCGCGGCGTGTAGCCCGCGTCGGGCAGTGCGACGAACGAATGATGCTGGCGCACGGTGACGGCTTGCGGCGTGGGCACTGTGTCGCGCAACAGGCGTCCGGGGTCTTCGCCGGTGAAGGTCAGTTGCGTTTCCACCTCCGTGTTCTGCGGAAAGTTTTTCGTCCGCGGCAGGTAGAAACTGCTCCGCGACTCGTCCGTCTGAAAGCGTCCCTGATTCGTGCGGCGCAGAGTGTCTGCGACGCCGTGCGCGTCGCGCATGAAGAAGGCGGTGGCGTCCACGAGCACGCGCGTGTCTTCGGTTGCTTCAACTTTGAAACCCCACAGCACCGAGCGCGCAAACGACTCTTCGACCGCGCGTCGCTCCTCTGAATTGTTCGTGATGGCGCGGTAGCGGTAGTTAGGACGGACGAGCAAGACCTTGGGGCCGGTGCGCTCAAAGAAGACGACGTTGGTGCTGCCGAGTTGGCCGCGGTCGAGTCCTATCGGGTTCGAGCCGACGCCCGTGGGCAGAGACACCTGATAGAGAAATTCCGTGTTGAAGCGCTCGATCTCCAACAGGAGTTTGCCTGCGTCCGCGTCCCAGTAAAGCGGCAGGTAGCCGTCCCATTTCTGCAACCCACGCGTGCGCGTGCGGATGCTTTTGTCTTTGTCCTGCGCGTCGGCGTCGAGCGTAAAGACGCAGAGGGCGACGACGAGCGCGAGCAGTAAACGTTTCATATTAAACCTCGAATGAATTCGGGAGGCGCAAACACCGCACGAAGTTGTGGAGCATGTGGCGTGCATTGTAGCCGCGGCGTGCGCGTGCGCGCCAGAAATTTTCCGCGCAGGCTCTTGCAGAGAAGATCAACCAACGCCGAATCGCGATCAAGTTGCCTACTTCGCGCGGCTACGGTTAGTATGCGAGAGAGTTCTTCCAGTTGAACATGCCAACGGCAGTCGCCCCACGGACGCGGATGCGCTTCGTCTTCTCAAAACTCTTCTACGTGCTTCTGGCGCTCGGCTTCGTGCCGCTGTCTTTGGCGTGGAGGTGGCCTAACCTGCGCTGGTACGTTGCGTGCTACGACGCGTTGCTGCTGCTCTTAGTCTTCATAGACGTGCGCGCGAGCCGTCAGCTTCCAGCGGGCGTCGAGATCACGCGCGAACTGGCCGGGCGTTTTCACATCGGCGCGGAGACGGAGGTACGCGTCCGCGTCGCCAACCACACGACTGATAAGCTCGCCGTGCGCGTCAAGGACGAGTACCCGCCGGAGTTGAAACTCGTGTCGCCGCGCGAGGCGTCTTTTCAAGTGGAGGCGCAGACGACCGCCGCGCTCGCCTACGGCCTTGTGCCGCCGAGGCGCGGGCGTTACGAGTTCGGGCGCATCGCCGTGCGCTATCTTTCGCGTATGCGGCTGGCGTGGTGCACGACGCACGCGGGAACGACGGAATGGATCAAGGTCTATCCGAATTTGCGTCGTGCGCGCGAGGCGGAGTTGAAGGCACTGGGCGCGCGTTCGCTCGTGGCCGCGCACAGGCGTTCGGTGTGGCGCGGCGAGGGACGCGATTTCGAGTCTCTGCGTGAATACGTACCGGGCGACGAGTTGCGCCACGTCAGTTGGAGCGCGACGGCCAGGCGCGGCAAGTTGACGACGCGCCAGTATCAGATCGAACGCGACCAGACGATCCTCATCGCGCTCGACGCCGGGCGATTGATGACGGCGCGCATCGAAGACGAGTCGAAATTCGATTCGGCCATCCACGCGGCGCTTGCGCTGATGAGCGCGGCGGCGCGCGGCGGCGACAACGCCGGGCTTGCCGTCTTCGCACGCCGCGTCGGCGCATACGTTCCGCCCGCGCGCGGCCACGAGCAGATGGAAGCTGTGCTCGAAGCTCTGCACAACGTCGAGCCGGAGATGATCGAGCCTTCCTACACGCGCGCCTTTGAGTTCATCGCCGCCAACTGCAAACGGCGCGCGCTCGTCGTCGTCCTCACCGATCTGGTTGACGAAGAAGGCTCGCGTGAACTGCTCACGTCTCTGAAACTTTTACGCCCGCGCCATCTCCCGCTCGTCGCAACAATCGGCGACCGCGACCTCACGGCCGCCGTGCGCCACACGCCTGAGAGCGTCCGCGACCTCTTCACCCAATCCGTCGCCGAAGAGATCATGCTCCAGCGCGAAGCCGCGCTGCGCATGGTCGAACGCCTCGGCGGCCTCGCCCTCGATGTCACGGCCGCCACGCTCGCGCCCACACTTCTGGAGAGTTATATCCGCGTCAAAGAGCGCGGATTGCTGTAGTCGAACCTTCTCCCGCTTCTTCCCGTCCTGCTAAAAGTAGATAAGTGTAGAGAGCAACACCTGTCGCCGCGGCGACAGCGTATTTGAAGGCGGGTGAGATGGGGGCGGGTGAGATGAAGCCTTCGATGATGCCTGCGAGGACGAGCAGGGGGATGCAGCCGACGATGAGTTGGATGCTGTCGCGACCGCGTAGGCGCAGGGCGTCGAGGCGCGAGAGGTCGCCGGGGAAAAGGATGGCGCTGCCGACGAGCAGCCCCGCGCCGCCCGCAATGAAGATGCAGGTTAGTTCGATGACGCCGTGGCCGGCCATGAAGGCCAGGAGTTCGTGGCCGAATCCGGCGCGATAGGTGAGCGCGAGCACCGCCCCGATTGATGCGCCGTTGAAGGCCATGATGTAGAGCGTGCCGAGGCCGATGAGCGCACCGAAGGCGAAGGCGTAGAACATGACCTGTATGTTGTTGGTCATGATCGCCGCGCCGCCCACCTGATTGGCTTCGTTCAGTCGCTCCCACCAGCGCACGCGCGCGTCCGTATTCTGCGCGCGCCAGGCGGAAGTTACTCCGGCCAGGTCGGAAAACTCCGTGTCGCGCCAAGTCCCCAGGAAGCCTGCGAGGAAGAAGGCCGCGAAGACGACGAAGGCCAGCGCCGTGTGTCGCCACGTACGGCGAAAGGCGCGCGGGAAGTCGCGCGCGAAAAAGAGGCGCACGCGCGCTCCGCCTTCGAGCGCACCGGCGCGATAGATGCGGCCGTGCGCGCGTATAACGAGGCTGTTGAGATAGTTAACAAGTCGCGGGTCGCGCGATTCGGCGCGCGCAATCGCCAGATCGGATGAGGTGCGGCGATAGATGCGACCGAGTTCGCGCACCTCTTCGCGGTGCAGGCGACGGAGCGACATGCGATCCAGCAGCGTCAACAAATCTTCCAGACGTTGCCACGCGCCCTTGCGCTCCTGTATGAAACGGTTCGAGGACATAAAAGGAGATGCTCTGATGTCGGTTGTTAGATGTTAGAATCAGGAAACGCCGTCTCAGGACAACTGAACAGTCAGATAGTAACATCCGGCATGTCAGGCGCTCGCGCTGTGTGGCAGGCTATCAGTCTGTAGCAATCATCACATCGCTGGCCTTAATAATCGCATACACTTCTTTTCCCTCTACCAAATTGAGTCTTTCCGCCGAATCCTTTGTGATAATCGAGACAACTTCCAGCCCGTTAGGCAACTCAATGATCACCTGCGTATTGACCGCGCCGGGAGTTATCTTCTTAATCCTGCCTTTCAAAGCGTTGCGGGCACTGATATTCATTCTTTTCCCTCTGTTCTGGTTTTCCTCTTTTAGCGAAACTATATATTATTGCCGGTGACTTTTGATAATTATTCCGAGGGGCGCAGGATGAATAGGGCTAATAAGATTCGCTTGATGCTTGGTCTGTTTTTAATGTTTTGTCCGGCAGCTATCTTCGGACAGACCACACAAACCTCTGTGCCCGCCGCTCCGGTCTTGAGTATCAGCGGCGAAGTTGCGCGTCCTCTGAAGTTGACTGCTGCTGATTTGGCTAAACTCCCACGTCAGACCGTGAGTGCTCAAGATCATGGAAAGCCAGCCACCTTTGAAGGTGTCGCCCTTGTCGAAGTCTTGCGCTTGGCTGGCGTGGAGTTCGGAGAGAAATTACGTGGGAAGAATCTGGCCTTGTTCTTGGTGGTGGATGCAGCGGACGGATATAGAGCAGTGTTCGCCTTACCGGAGCTTGACCCTGCATTCACAGACCGAAGCATCCTTTTGGTGGATCGTCGGGATGGGAAAGTTTTGTCGGAGGCTGAAGGACAGTGGCGGATAGTCGTGCCGAATGAGAAGCGCCCGGGGAGATGGGTGCGTCAGGTTGTCGCGCTCACGATACGCCGCGCCTAACAACTCATTCAACCCGAGCCAATCTATCTCGCTTTTCATTCGTAAGACTTGAAGGCTTGTTACAATATTCCCGGCCGGGTTAATTCGAGCGTTACTTTAGTCAGGCGTCAGGCGTCGGTGGTCGAAAATTTAGCGGAAGCAAAAAAGGTTTGGGGGAAACAGAACTTATGCGTTGGAGAGGGCGTCGCGAGAGCACGAACATTGAGGACAGGCGCGGGATGTCGCGCGGGGGGATGGCCGTCGGCGGCGGACTCGGCACGATTGTTTTGGTGGTGTTGGCGCTCCTGTTCGGCGCAGACCCGCGCGAGTTGCTCGATCAAGGTCAGGGCGGCGGTGGCGGTGATCCTCGCGGCGGTGTGCAGACGGCCAGACAGGTCAACCCGCAGGAAGAGGAACTGAAACAGTTTACCTCCGTCGTCCTGGCCGAGACGGAAGACGTGTGGAACACGCTCTTTCAACAGGCGGGCAGGCAGTATCGCGAACCGAAGCTCCTGCTCTTTACGGGACAGACGCGCTCGGCCTGCGGCGCGGCGGGCGCAAGCGTGGGGCCGTTTTATTGTTCGGGCGACGAGAAAGTTTACATAGACCTCTCCTTTTACCGCGATCTGAAGTCGCGGCTCGGTGCGCCGGGCGACTTCGCGCAGGCTTACGTCATCGCGCACGAAGTCGGCCATCACGTCCAACACCTGCTCGGCACGATGGAGCAGGTGGACGCGCAGCGCGGGCGCATCAGCGAGACGCAGAACAACCGTCTCTCCGTCATGTTGGAGCTACAGGCGGACTTTTACGCGGGCGTCTGGGCGCACTACGCCGAGCGACGCGGCATCATCGAACCGGGCGACATCGAAGAAGCGCTCGGCGCGGCCAGCGCCGTCGGCGACGACCGCCTGCAACAACGCGGGCAAGGCTACGTCGTCCCCGATTCGTTCACGCACGGCACGTCTGAACAACGCGTCCGCTGGTTCAGACGTGGATACGAATCGGGCGACATCAGACAAGGCAACACCTTCAACGCGCGCAGTCTGTAAAACGGCGGCGGCTATGCAACTCGACATACGCGAAGCACAAAGGGACGAAATCAATGCGCTCTTTCCGCTGCTCCTGCTCGCGGAGCCGAGCGCGCGTGCGCTCAGTTGGGGTTTGAAGAACATGAGCGACACCGTCTACCGTCTGGACGTTGACGGAGAGTTGGCGGGCGCGGCGACGATGCGCTTCAGGCGCGACCCGTGCGAGATGTTGGAACTCGGCATCGCGCCCGACAAACAGGGCAGAGGACTCGGCAAGCGTTTCGTCGCGTGGCTCGTCGAGGAAGCCGAACGACGCGGCAAATCCGAGATCATCGTCGGCACGAGCACCACGAGCGCCTCGAACATCATCTTCTATCAGAAGTGCGGCTTCCGCGCAGATCACATACGCCACGATTACTTCTGGTACTACGACCAGCCCGTCTACGAAAACGGACTCGCCGTGCGCGACATGATCGTCTTTCGCCGCGAACTCGGCGCAAGCCGGGAGACGGAGAAATAGTCGCTCTCACTTTTAGAGCGCCTTAGAGAACCATGGAACACGAAACAACACGAAGCGACACGAAGAAGAGATTCGTGCTGTTTCGTTTCGTATGGTTTCGTGAGTCTTCGTGGTTCTATGTTTTTGTTAGTCGAGAAGAGTTTGAGAGGTGACACGTTTGGAACGCATCGTCGAGTGTGTGCCGAACTTTAGCGAGGGGCGCAGGCCGGAGGTGATCGAGCGTCTGGTCGCGGCGGTCGAGTCGGTCGAAGAGACGGCCGTGCTCGACACGCACATCGATCCGGATCACAACCGCTCGGTTATCACGTTCGTCGGATCGCCCGAGTCGATCGTCGAGGCGGCGGTGCGCGTGGCAGCACGCGCGGCCGAGTTGATCGACTTGCGAAGGCACGCGGGCGTGCATCCGCGCGTCGGCGCGCTCGACGTGTTGCCCTTCGTGCCCGTGCGCGGCGTCACACTGGAAGACTGCATCCATCTGGCGCACGCGGCGGGTGCGCGCATCGCGCGCGAGGTGAATGTCCCCGTCTATTTTTACGAGAGCGCGGCGCGCAGACCCGACCGCGTGAATCTGGAAGACGTGCGGCGCGGGGGCTTCGAGCAGTTGCGCGAAGAGATTGCGACGAACCCGGAGCGCGCGCCCGACGAGGGCGAGGCGCGCATACACGAGTCGGCGGGCGCATGTGTGGTCGGTGCGCGTTCCCTGCTCATCGCTTACAACATTAATCTCGACACGCGCGACTTGAAGGTAGCGCGGCGCATCGCGCGCGCCGTGCGTGGACGCGACGGGGGCTTGCGTTTCCTGAAAGCGCTCGGCTTCGAGTTGCGCGAGCGCGACCTGACGCAGGTTTCCATGAACCTCGTGCGCTTCGAGAAGACCGAGTTGCATCATGCGTTCGAGGCCGTCAGGCGCGAGGCCGAGCGCTACGGCGTGCGCGTCGTGGGCAGCGAGATCGTCGGCCTTATCCCGCAGGCCGCGCTCGACCGCGCCGCAGACTATTTCCTACAGATCGAAAACTTCTCGCCCGAACTCATACTCGAAAACCGCATCGCCTCCGCGCTCGCCAGAAGGCGCGCGTCAGTCGCCGCGGAAAAGAGAGACGACGGAAGAGCGGATACTTTGTCGAGCGACGCGACGAGTCGAGATGTTTTGAGCGACGGCGCGGCGGGTTGGAGCGGGGAAGTTGAGTCGGAGGCAATCGCGCGACGCGGCTTCGTGCCGCAACGCGCGCCGTCGGCCGCGACGGAGAGTGAAGCGGTCGGCGCAAGTGAGCGCACACACACGGCGGCGGCCGATGCGCCGCAGCAGTCCGCGCCGGACGAGGTGACGGGCGGCGGCGCGGCGGCAGCGCACGCGGCTTCGCTCGCCGCCGCGCTCGGCGAGATGGTCGCGCACCTCATCGAACGAAAGGGCAGGCAGGAGGACATGGAGCGCGAAGCGCGCGATGCGTTGCAGGCGCTAGGGAATTTGCGTGCGCGTCTGAACGAAGCGGCCGACGAAGACGCCGCGAGTTTCGCGGGTGTGCTCGGCGCGCGGCGCATCCCTGCGCGCACGGAAGAAGAGAGACGCGCGCGTGCCAACGCCGTCGAAGAGGCTTTGAAGGGCGCGGCCTCCGTGCCGCTCGAAGTGGCGAGCCTCGCCGTGCAGGTCGGCGAGTTGCTGGAGACGCTGGCCGACTTAGGCGATCCGGCGTGGCTGTCGGATTCGGCCACGGGCGCGCAACTCGCGCTCGCCGCGGTCGTCTCCGCGCGCTACAACGTGCTTGTCAACGCTGCGGAGATTGACGACGAAGAGTTCACGAGCGAACACCTCTCGCGCGCTGAAGATTTGCTCGAACGCGCGCGTGAGATCGCGGCGCGCGTCGAAGCGTCTTTGATGGAGTCAATCGGCGGATAGAGCGAAAGGGGCTTACGGAGCAAATGGGCATGGAGAACGAGCGTCGAGAAGATAAGCGCGCGAGCGTTTCTATTGAAGCGTGGTGGGAGGGGCAATCGGGGCGGCACGAAGCGCGCGTCTCGGATTTGAGCATGGGCGGCTGCTTCATCGACACGCTCGGCAAAGCTGATGTCGGCGAAGTGATCGTCTTCGCGCTCAAGCAGCCGGACGGCCGCTGGCTCGAACTGCGCGGGCAGGTCGCCTCAGTTGACCAGCACGTCGGCTTTAGTCTCGCCTTCACCTATCTCACCGAAGACGAGCAACACGCGCTCGCACGTCTCATCAAAGCTTAAACCTCAGAGACGTAGGGATTCGCTGCCAGCCTCAGGCAAGTCATCCGGTGGCTATTATGAAAGCGGAGTGGGACATCCTGTCGGCACAATGGCTCGACGGCGTAAGGGCGCGTGAAACTGCGCTGCGCCTTCTTTTCCTCGCCTGGTACACATGCAGCGAACCTGTTCATCTGACCGGACTCGATGAGGCTGCTTTGCCGGAGGGACTGATTGAAGAACTATTCGAGTTTTTGGGCGGCGAGGCGACGCAGGATGCTGAGTTCCTGTTCGTGGTGGCGGTGATGGCCGATGTCGCGCCGTGGTGTCTCGGCAGCAACGAACGGCGCTGGGAAGCGATTGGGGAAAGGTTCTGGGCGCGCCTGGGCGGGGCTGTGCCGGGAGCAGAGACATTTCTAGGCAGAGGCGAATACGGTGAGTATTTCGCCATGCAGGCGCGAGCCGTGATCGAAGCGGCGGCGCGGCCTGACAACTGATTTAAGCCAGGTGGAAAGAACATGGCTCTCGTCGGTACGGCGTGAGTAATCGACAGATGGGCTTTGAGTTGTTCGGGAAAGTAGAAGCCCGCGCGGAGGATGGCGTTTAGAGTCTCGTCCGTCGTGTCGAAGATGTTGAAGTCGCCGGGCAGGATCATGTTCTTGGCTCAGGCGTGTTCTTCTCGCGCGGCGAAAAAGTTCGTTTGCGTCGTGAGGGAGAAAGCGGCTTCATGCGCGCTCTAACTAAAGATGCCTGCGCAGGAAGGTGACGATCTTCCAGCCGTCTATGTATTTCCAGGGCGACTGCCCGAGCGTGTAATGACCGCAGCGCAACCAGACGGTGTCGAGCGGATGACCTGTGTTGCGTACGCCGTCGATGGCTGCTCGCGAGAGGTCTTCGGGGAAGGTCAGGTCGTAGCGCGCGGCGATGAAGCGGATGGGACGCGGCGGGAGTTGTCCGAGTTTGTCCGAATAAGCGAGAGGACTGATCGGCAGCCAGTAGCGGCGCAACTCTTCGAGCGTGACGGCGTCGCCGAAGCCCGCGCGGACGTGCGCTGTGGAGATGCCGCGCCAGGCCACGTCGGCAACGTAGCCGGAGACGTGGTTGAAGACGCCCGTGCGCACCAGAGGGTCGTGCACGAGTGCCAGAAATCCGACGCACGAACCGATGCTCGTGCCCATGATGCCGATGCGCTCGTAGCCCTGCGCGCGCAACCATTCAATCGCGGCGCGCGTGTCGAGCACAGCCTGTCGCATGGATTGAAGCGTGCGGCCGACGTTGGAACTGACGAGATGATCGGCGCGTTCGAGTTCGCGCGGGCGACGCGAGCCGTGATAAGGCAAAGTCAGGCGCAGGGCGGCGATGCCGAAGCGCGTGAGGATGCGGCACAGTTCGACGTGGCTGCGCGGTTGTGCGTTCCATTCGGGCAGTACGACGACGGCGCGGCGCGTGTCGTTCTCCTTGCCCGTGATGGTCAACTCGCGAAAGAAACGCGCGTGCGCCGTGTTGTTTTCCGGCGAAGGCGTCTCGACGGCACTCGTCCACGTCAACTCGTCTCCGTCCAAACGGTAATCCGTGACGTGCGGAAGCGCATAGAACGCGTCGCTGGACGCGACAGCGCGCTCGGCATAGGCGGCCAGAAGTTCGCGCGGGTCGTCGCCGTTCGCGTGTTCGGCGATGAAGGACGCGCCCCACTCGAAGGGGCGCACGATGCGATTCGTATCGCGCGTGGCAAGCTGTCTTTCCTTTAACTGTATCCGACGTTTGAGCAAACCTGATCTTTCGACCTCCGCAAAAAATTTAAGAGTAACAGAGCGAAAGGTCAAAAGGCTAAGAAGGATAAAGGGAAAAGGGGAAGGGCGAAAGGTAAAAAGCCGGAAGGCGCGTTCGTCGTGCGCCCCTTGCTTTCTACCTTTCCCCTTTCCCCTTTCCCCTTTGATCCTTGCTTTGCTATCGAGTTTAGACGACGCCGCAGGCAGACCAAGCCGCTGCGACGGCGTTGTAGTTCGTGCTGCCCGAACCGTAGAGCGCCGCCGCCGCGTTGAGCGTGGCGGTGCGCGCGCCGCGGAAGTTCGTGCTCGAAGTCATGTAGGTGGTCAGCGCGCGATACCAGATTTTGGCCGCCGCGTCCGCGCCGATGCCGGTCACAGAGCCGCCGCGATGATGCGTGCCGCCGACGGCCACAAGGTAAAACGCCTTGTTGGCGATGCCGGAGTTGATGTGGACGCCGCCGCTGTCGCCCGTGCCCGTGTAGCGTTCGCTGTAGTGGTCTGGGTCGTCGTCGGCCGTGAAGCCGGAGTTGCTGGCCGCGTGCGGGTTGTCCATGTAGCGTAGGGCGTCGCCCGCCACGCTCGGCGTATAGCACTGCTCACCGATCTTCCATGTGTTCGAGGTCTGCCCCTTCGCGTAGCGTTCGACCATCGCGCCGAACACGTCAGACCACGACTCGTTGAGCGCGCCCGACTCTCCCGAATAGATGAGATTGGCGGTGCGTTCGGTGATGCCGTGCGTCATCTCGTGGCCGCAGATGTCGAGCGTGACGAGCGGCGAGAAGGACGAGCCGTTGCCGTCGCCGTAGGTCATCGAGTTGCCGTTCCAGAAGGCATTGTTGTAGCCCACGCCGTAGTGAACTTTGGAACTGATGAGGCCGGTCACGCCGTCGGCGGAAGTGTAGAGGACGGGGCCGCCGTTGCCGTCGATGCCACGCCGACCATGTGTGGTGTTGAAATAGTCGTAGGTCTTGGCCGCGCCGTAGTGCGCGTCAACGCCCGCGCGCTGCGTCGAGGTGTTCCACACGTTGTCGGCGTCGGTGAAGCGATAGACGGAGGAGGTTGTGTTGCGCATGTCGAAGGTTCCGATCCTGCGCGTGAGGTCTTCCATATAATAGGTCGGCGAGCGGAAGTAGGTGTTGATCGTCACCGTGCCGCTATAGAGCGACGAGCCGGAAGCGGTCTGCAAGTTGTCGTATTCCCAAATGACGTTGCCGGTCTTGGCATCGACGAAGTAGACGGGCATCGCAGTTTCGTGCGAACCGTCCTCGCGCCGCAGTTGCACGCGATAGGTCAGGTAATCGTTGCCGTCGTGGCGCAGGATTTGGAGGTCTGCAATGGGCGCGGCCGTCAGACACGTTTCGCAGCCGAGGTCGCTGATGGCCGTGCGGATGGCTTCGTCTTCCGTGCGGAAGGGTTGGGTGTCAGCCTGCACGGAATCGACGAGGTCGTCGGTGACGGCGAAGACCGATTCGTCCGAGTTGAGGTGCACGATGGCCTCACCGCCGAAGACGGGGACGCCTTTGTGCGTCTGTTGAAAACGCGTATGCGTTTTGTCCTCTTCGTCCGTGAAGGCGCGTTTGGCTTTCAGATCACCACGGCTACGGCCGCGCGCTTCGAGAACACGCAGTGAGACATCGGCGGCGCGCGAGAGTCTATCGGAGTTGGGCGATTTGCTGCGCTGCGCGGAGGCCTCGCGGCGCGGCTCTAGGGTGAGGGCGAAGATGAACGCGAGGGAGATCGCGAACACAAGTATGGGCTTTTTCATCTGTTCTCCTTAAGTTGGGTGCTTGAGTTTTTGGGGTTGGTGAAGTTGAGGCCACCGCACATGGCGCAGCCCCGCGAACGCAAAAATGGCGGGAAGGGAGGAAACAGGGGTCGTGCCGATAAAAAAGAGAAATAGAGCACAGTGCACCGGGAACGTTAGTGCCTAACCACTCGACTTTAGTTGTTGGCTCAGGACGCCGGCCTGAATTGTTGAGAGTTTTAACCGGCGTAAGGATGAACTAATAATCGCTAACTTATCTTCCGCACATTGGGGGAGGCATTTGTAACACCGTCCCCTTGAGGAAGGCAAGACTTTAATGAGCGATGGAGCGCCTAGCAACAAAAAAAGAACATCAGGCGGCGGGAGTTGTGATCGCTGCGCCGCGCGATAAACGGCGACGCATGAGAGAAAGTTTGCGACCGACGGAGAAAGGCTTCCGACTTGTTTGCGTCTGCGCCTGCTTAACTACCGGCTTTAGCGACTGCGCGGGTATGCGCCGGTGTCGTCCGGCTGCCAATCTACGATGGGTTGGATTGAAGGGTTGTCGCGGCAGACCCAGACGTTGGCGCGCATGTTCCTGATCAGGATTTTGTTTCCGCGCTCGATGCGTCGCCAGTCGCTTTTCGTGAACGGCTGACCGTTAAGTAGATAGAACTTCGACGGGTCGTCCGTGCCGGGATGGCGTATGGTGACTTCTTCCGTTGTGTCGAAGTTGGTACGGATGCGCAGAAATGTGCTGCCCCTGCGGCGTCGATAAGCGACGATGCGACCGTCATACAAGGTGAGATCGCTGCGGTCGCACGAAAGCGCAGGCGGGGGCGCGACGCGTCCGCCGCGCGGCTGTTGCGACGGGCGCGACCCGCTCGTCGCCGCGACGGAGACGCATAGCATGAGCAAGGAAAGAAGCATCGAAAATATACGCGTCGGAAATATACGCATCGAAATTTTCTCCGGCGGTTTCAGAATCGGAAACCGGCTTAAGTTAAGAAGGAGCGCCTCTGCATGAGAGAGCGCTCCTTCTAGTTTTCCAGCTACAAGTTGAACTTGTCAGATCAACTTATTTGCCGGCGCGATAGGTTGCCCACATCGTATCGGCGCGATCCGACTGGCCGGGGCTGAATTTGTACATACACGCATCATCCGTGTAGTCCATGAAGTTTTCGTAGGGATCGAGACCGGCATTTGACTTGCAGGTGTCGAGATTTTTCGACGGGCAGCCAAAGACGTTCGTGCGTTCGGCCGGTGTGTCGGCCACGCCGTCGCCGCTGCCGAGGCAGCCGCCCTGGAAGGTGTGATAGAGGCCGAGCCAGTGGCCGACTTCGTGCGTACCCGTGTCACCTTCGTTGTAAGGCGCGTAGTTCGAGCCGGGCAGCGTCGCCCAGTAGCAGATCACGCCGTCCATCTTCGGGTTGGCCGCGTATTCGTTCGGGAAGGTCGCCCAGCCGAGATAACCGCCGCCGCCCGTCGTGTAGAAGTTCAGGTCGTCGGCAGTGCCGACGCGCAAGGCATTCTTCATCTGCGCTTCTGCTGCCGAGCCGAGTCCGGCGTTATACCAGGTGTCATTGACCGTGCGCGTCACGCCCGCCCGCACAAAACGGAAAGACGTATTTGCCGCCGCACCTCTGTAGACCGGGCCGTCCAGACCGGCGTAGTGCTCGTTCATCGTCGCGATCTGCGCGTCGAGGCGCGAATCAGGGATGTTGCCCGTGCCGGTCGAAGTGGAGACGACGTGGAAATAAACATTGATGGTGATAGAGCCGTTGGCATAAACCCGCGCGCCGTCGGTCGATTCGCCGCCGCCGCCATTGCCGCCGCCGTTAGCAGCGCGGACTTTCGCGATGTGCTTGTTGACCTGCTCGATTTCGATATCGTCGGCGTGGCGCGTGCTGCACTTACGGCCGGATTCGACAAAGGATTTATGAGATTCAAAAACAGTGCCGTCCGGAGCGACGACTTTACCGTCAGCTCTGACCGCGGATTGGTGACCGGGATCGTCGGGACGACCTTGCGCGCCGACATCTTTCATGGGAACACTGGCGAGTAGGAACGCCATGCTGAGGACAAACAAAACCAACGCTAAGCCA
This sequence comes from Pyrinomonadaceae bacterium, assembly GCA_035942855.1. Lineage (GTDB taxonomy): Bacteria > Acidobacteriota > Blastocatellia > Pyrinomonadales > Pyrinomonadaceae > JAIVJZ01. The sequence continues at coordinate 27,017 of DASZCS010000074.1, forward strand.
AACTTTTTCATTCTTTCCTCCGGGGTTGAAAGTTAATATTGATAGGTGGAGTCAGGCGGGTGGAACCTGACGAAAGCGAGCGGGCACTATACCCGCTTTGTAAAAAAAATGACAGCTTTTTTTTCAACCAGGGAACAAATAAATATGCGAAAAACGCCACATTTTTCATTGCAACAAAAAAATAACAATTGCAGAGCCGTATATGTACGGTGGCGTGCACAAATTTTCGGATTTGTCGTCCGAACTAACTCTTCTTTTTCCCTCTGCGTTCGGAAAAGCGCCGGAGCATTTGCGGCAGCAGCAGAGAAGTTTGCATGACCGAGCCGGAGGTGAAGCGGCGCGCGAAGCCGCGGAACAGTTCGGCGGCGCGCGGCGTGTAGTTGAACCACCAGAGATCGTGCAGGCGCGCGAGACGGTTGACGTGGATGTGCTGCGCCGAGACGAGTTCGAGCAAGCCCTGTCGCCCGTGCGTGCGCCCCGTGCCGCTCAACTTCACGCCGCCCCAGGGCGTCTGCGCGATGCCATGCGTGTAGAGCACTTCGTTGACCATGACCGTGCCCGCTTCCAGCCGCTCGGCCACGCGCACGCCGCGCCCGATGTCCCGCGTCCACACGCTCGCCGTCAAACCGTAGGGGCTGTCGTTGGCAAGCGCGATGGCTTCCGTCTCAGTCCGAAAAGTCATCAGAGGCAGGACGGGGCCGAACGTCTCCTCGCGCATCAACTCCATCGTGTGATCGACTTTGTCCACAACCGTCGGCTCGTGGAAAGTCCCGCACGCGTTTCCGCCGCGCCTGCCGCCCGCGAGCACGCGCGCGCCCTGCCTGACGGCATCGCTGACGTGCGCTTCGACGATCTCTCTTTGCCTTGCGCTCGACATCGCGCCGATGTCCGTGCCTTCGCGCGTCCCTGTGTCCTGCCTGAGAGAGCGCGTCAACTCGACGACGCGCCGGGTAAACTTTTCGGCGATCCGTTCGTGCACGTAGCAACGTTCGACAGAGGCACACGCCTGCCCTGCATTGGCGAACGCGCCCCACACGGCCGCCTGCGCCGCCGCCTCCACGTCCGCATCCTCGAAGACGATGAAAGGGTCTTTGCCGCCGAGTTCGAGCACGCATGGGATCAGTTTCCGCGCCGCCGCTTCTGCCACGCGCCGACCCGTCGCCACGCTCCCCGTGAACATGATTTTGTTCACGCCCGCTTCGACGAGCGCCGCGCCCGTCCGCCCGTCGCCCGTCACAACGCTCAAGAGTCCTTCGGGTAACTCTGCGCGCCGGAAAACTTCTCCGATCCTTATGCCGACGAGCGGCGTCAACTCGCTCGGCTTCAAGACGACCGCGTTCCCCGCCATCAAGGCCATCACGACTTCGCCCAGAGGGATCGCCCACGGAAAATTCCACGGCGAGATGATGCCGACGACGCCGAGCGGCTTGTAGATGATGCGCGACGAACGACCCATCAAAGCGTACTGCCCGATGTCGATCTTCTCAGCGCGCAACAGACGCGCCGTGCGCCGCGCGAAGTACTGCATCAGATCAAGCGTCGGCACGAGTTCCATCATCAACGCTTCGGCTGTGGGCTTGCCCGACTCGCGCGAGATCAATTCCGCGATAGCGTCCATTTCATCAAGCACGACGGTGCGCGCTCTGAGCACCGCCCGCCCGCGCTCGGCGTAAGACAGAGCGCCCCACGCCGCCTGCGCCGCACGCGCACGCTCGACGGCGCGCGTCACATCGCCTGTCGTCGCCACGGGCACGCGCCCCACTTCCTCGCCCGTCGCCGGATCGTAAGAGATGATCTCTTCGGCGCGCGTCGCCTGCTCGCTCGTACTTGTCGCTTCTTGAATTTGAGTCGCCATAGAAAACCTTCCGGTGGTCGTCTGTTGGAACTGCCGCGAGGTACACACGGATTATCGTCCGAAACGGTCTTTGAGGAAAGTATCGAACCACTTTAAATTGATCTGTCCTCAACTCTTCTGCGGTTACTCTCCGGCGCGTCTCTTCGGTTACAATGCCCGCATCAAATCACACGCTCTATCGTTTCCGAAGGAGAGACATCTTATGGCACGACCACAACTGGCCGAGTTCATGCGACGCATGGAGCCGGATTCCATCGCCATCATTCCGAGCGCGCGTGAGGCCAACCGCTCGAACGATACGGACTATCGCTACCGGCAAGATTCAGACTTCTTCTACCTGACCGGCTTCAACGAACCCGAAGCCATCGCCGTCGTCGCGCCCTCGCATCCCGAACACAAGTTTATGCTCTTCGTGCGTCCGCGCGACCCGGAAAGGGAAATCTGGGACGGCCGCCGCGCCGGTGTCGAAGGCGCGATCAAAGAGTACGGCGCGGACGTTGCGCACACGTTTCAGGAGTTCAGAGATAAGCTGCCGGAACTGCTGAACGGCCCCACGAATCTCTACTACAAACTCGGCGCGAACGCGTCGCTCGACGACATGATCGTCCAGACGCTCAGGAGTCTGCGCGCCAATCCGCGCACATCCAAGCACGCGCCCGACCGCATCATCGAACCGGGCACAGTCCTACACGAGATGCGCCTCATCAAGTCGGAAGAAGAGATCGCGCTCATGCAGCGTTCGGCCGACATCGCGGCCGAAGCGCACCGCGAGGCGATGAAGGCTGCGCGCCCGGGCATGAAAGAGTATGAGATCGAAGCCTTGATCGAACATGTCTTCCGCCGCTACGGCGCGGCCGCTCCCGCCTACACCTCAATCGTCGGCACGGGCGCAAACGCTACCATCCTTCATTACATTCAGAACGACGCGACGCTCGAAGACGGCCACCTTCTGCTCGTCGATGCAGGCGCGGAGTATCAAGGCTACGCTTCGGACATTACGCGCACCTTCCCCGTCAACGGCCGTTACACCGAGCCGCAGAGAGAGGTATACGAACTCGTCCTCCGTGCGCAGATGTCCTGCGTCGAGATGGCGCGTCCAGGCGTGACGATGGACGAACTGAAAAAACATTCGATTGAGATTTTGACCGAAGGCATGGTCAGGCTTGGACTCTTACAGGGCGAGCCTGAGAAACTGATCGAGGAAGAGAAGTACAAGCAGTTTTACATGCACGGCCTCGGCCACTATCTCGGTCTGGACGTGCACGACGTTGGCCCCTACTACGCGCGCGACACCAAACAGGGACGGCCGCTCTCGCCCGGCGTCGTCATCACCATCGAACCCGGCATCTACATCGCCGCCGACACCGAAAACATCCCCGAACAATATCGCGGCATCGGCATCCGCATCGAAGACGACGTGCTCATCACCGAAGAGGGCAACCGCGTCCTCACCACCGCCGCCCCCAAACAGATCGAAGAGATCGAAAGCCTGATGGCGAGATAAGAAAAGGGATGAAGGATGAGGGATGAGGGATGAACAAGAAAAGCACTCACATAGTTGAATGCTTTCTTTCATCCCTCATCCCTCCGCCCTCATCCCTTTTCAATATCCCGTAGCGAAGAGGTTCATCGCGCCTTTGATGCCGCAGCGTTGGTACTGGTGATAGACATGCGCGGCGCGTGTGCGAATCTGTTGGCCGCTCTCTCGTTTGAGCCATCCGTCGACGGCTTTTTCCAAAACGTAGGCTTCGGGAGCCATGAGGTTCGTCGTCCAGAGCAGCGGCGTCGCGCCGGTCTGCCTGAGCGCCGGGGCGAAGTAGTTTTTGCTGGCGCAGGCGAGGATGATGGCGTCGCGCCGCTCGTCGTCTTTTCGTTGCGGATGATGCGGCAGACTGAAATCCATCAGCCCGTCATGGCCGACGTAAGCCACGAGATGCGCGCTGCCCGCGAGGTGTAGATTGAGTGGGGCGCTCATGTCGTCTTTGAGATTGAGCGTGTCGCCCGCGCTGCCCGATGCGGCTTCGAGGAAATCGAGCGTTGCGCGTTTGATCTCGCTTCCGCGATAGGCGTCTGCGACGAGGAAGGCCGCATCGCGCTGGTGGCGAAAGACGACGCGTTCGAGGATGAAGGGTTGCGGATTGGGAATGTTGGCGACGAGTTTCCAGTCTCTGCTTTTACTGAAAAATGTTTTGACGCCGAAGGCCGCGCCCCAGTAGAGATTGTGCGCGGGGTCTTCGCCGTTGCCGAGTCGCGCGGGGACGGGCACGATGCCCTGATTCACGTTGTCGCAGAGCGCGACGAAGACGTGTATGACGCGCATCGAGTTGCGCGCGGCGGGTTGTTGTGGCGTTGTCGTCTGCGGCGTCCTGCTCGCAGGCTGAGCGTCGGCGAGTCTCGCGTTCGCCGTCGCGGCGCGCGTCGCGCCCGCAGAACTCGCGCCGCGCGAATCACACCCGGCTGCCAACGTGATCAGCAGCACGGCGAGGCATAAAGCGATCTCTTTCCGGCGTCTCATCCGTCACACCTCTCGACCGATGAATGATTCCCGCCCACACACGAAAAAACTGTCAGCCGGATTTTACACGCGCTCACTCGTGAAAGTCACTGGATAGCTCGGCGATGATCTCGCGTGCGGTCTGCCTTGCGCGTTCGACTTCGTCGGGGCTGTAGGAGACTGCGCCGACGACCGCGTGGCCGCCGCCGCCGTAGCGTTCGCAGATGGTGGCGATGTTATGCGTGCGCGGGCGCGGACTCCAGGGGTTCGAGCCGACGGAGATTTTCGTGCGGTGCGCCGTGCGCGTGACGGCGACCGAATAGGTCGTCTCAGGGTGCAGGTAGTAGGGGATGAACTTGTTGAAGGCTTCGTAGCCTTCGTCCACGAGGTCGAAAGTGACGACGCCGCGACTGTACCTGATCTTGCGTTGGACGACTTCGAGCGTCTCGCGGTGGCGCGCGAGAATCGGTCGGAAACGCTCTTGCACTTCCGCGCTCGACGCCACTTCCGCGAGCGTGCGTTCGGCCAACTGGCGGATCAGTTTTTCGATAAACTCGTCGTCCACGTTTTCGATCACTTGCATGAGTTGAAGCGCAGGCTCGCGCAGTTCGACCACCTGCGCGGGCGACTCGTAGAACGCGCCATCGATGATGTGCGCCCATTCGACGAGAGGGGCGAGTCCTTCGTCTTCATAATCGAAATTGTCGCGCGCGATGCGTGCGATAAATTCGGTGCAGGACTTGCTGTCGGCGTCCCAGAATTTGCGCCCCGTCCGGTCGGCGCGAAAGTGCGCTTCGTCCGCGGCCGAGAGAAAGGCCGACTGATGATGGTCGAACCACCAGGTGAGTTTGTCTGAAGGCGAATACTTGAAATCGACGATGGCGTTTTCGTCGCCGTCGAACATCTCTTCGTCGAAGAGTGCGCCGGGGCGATGCAGCAGCGGCGTGTAATGCACGTCGGCGCGTTCGTTGATGCGTGTGCGGTAGAAGCGCGTGAAGACGGCCGCCGAGGCCACGCCGTCGAAGCAGTGGCCGTGGTAAAGCAAACGTAGTTTCATCTATGCCCGATCAGAAAAGAAATTTGACGCCAAAAGAACGGAGCATTTTAACAGCAGAGCCGTCAATTGCGGAATGCGGACGGGAAAGCAGGACGAGGCGACCGTCGGGTTATGAGATTTGAGAAGTTGAAAAGAGAAATGCGGATGGGAAAGCATTAACT
>DASZCS010000075.1:0-17346 GCA_035942855.1 Pyrinomonadaceae bacterium
GGAGATGGTGATGCCGGGCGACAATGTGGCGATGGAAGTGACGTTGATTACGCCGATTGCGATGGAGAAGGGGCTGAGGTTCGCTATTCGTGAAGGTGGCAGAACTGTCGGTGCCGGCACCATCACCGACATCATCGAGTAATTTTTCGGGACTGCGAGTTTTAGTCCAGTCCCCGTTTTTTAGGGAAGGTGAGTTATGCCGCGCGATAATATTGTATTGCAATGCACGGAATGTAAGCATCGCAACTACGTGACGACGAAGAATAAGAAGACGACGACGGAACGTCTGGAGTTCAGCAAGTTCTGCCGCTTCTGCCGTGCGCACAAAAGCCACAAGGAAACTAAATAAGGGATGAAGGATGAGGGATGAGGGATGAATGAAGAAAGACTCTGTCTTTCCGGTTCATCCCTCATCCCTCCGCCCTCATCCCTTCTGAAGGGGTATAGTGTCAACGGTTAGCACGTCGGTCTCCAAAACCGAAAGTTCGGGTTCAAATCCTGATACCCCTGTCAACACGCGTACTAAGAGGTAAGCGACCTTGGCGAGAAAAAAAGACGACGATTTTGAGAACGAGGACGACAATTCGTTGCCGTCTTTAGAGCCTGAGCCGCCGCCGGGACGCACGAGTTCGACGGGCGCGGACACGGGTGTGGCCGCTCCGCGTGCGGCGCGTTTCGGCGAAGGCCCGGAGGGGCGCGGCGCGCGGCGCGAGCGCGGCATGAAAGGCGCGCGTGCAGGGTTCTTCGAACGCATCGCAACTTTCGGGAGCGATGTCCGCTCCGAGATGCGGCGCGTGTCTTGGCCGACGTTGAAGGACGTGCAGAACACCACGGTCATCACGATCATCGCCGTGGCCTTCTTCGCCGCTTACCTGTGGCTCATCGATAGGGGCTGGACGTTGTTGATCAACGGGCTGACGAAAGCCCTTGGCGGCTGAGAGTTGACGGTTCGGATTTTTTTGGCGTGGAAGTTCGGGTTCTACGAAGTTTTAGGGTAGAGCAAGCTCTTTGAGAGAGCGAGGACGTTTGAGAAGATGCAGCAGTGGTACATCCTACACACCTATTCGGGGCACGAAAAGAAGGTGCGCGACTCGCTGAAGGCACGCATCCGTGACACCGATTTGCAAGCCGAGATCACGGAAGTGCTCGTGCCGACCGAAACGGTCGTCGAGATGCGCGGCAACAAGCGCGTCGAGTCGTCGCGCATGTTCTATCCCGGCTACGTGCTCGTGCAGATCGAATGCGACGACCGCGGGCATATCCCCGACAACGTCTTTCATCTAATCAAGTCTACGCCGAAAGTGACGGGCTTCGTCGGCGGGCAGAACCCGACGCCCCTGACGCCGCAGGAAGTCGATCAGATCGTGCACAACGTGACGGAGGCGCAGGAGAAACCGAAGCCGAAGTTCACCTATGCGGCGGGCGAGACGGTACGCATCAAGTCAGGCCCCTTCGCCAGCTTCACCGGCAAGGTCGAAGAGGTCAACGCAGACAAATCGACGCTCAAGGTGGTCGTCACCATCTTCGGCCGCTCAACGCCCGTCGAACTGAATTTTCTGGACGTGGAAAAAGTCACGTTCACAGAGGACGAATAACAGAAGCTATTAGCTGTTAGCGATTAGCATTTAGCTTTAATGCTTTTGCTAACAGCTAACAGCTAACGGCTAACAGCTAAAGATCATGGCAAAGAAGATTACAGGCTACATCAAGTTGCAAGTTCCGGCGGGGAAGGCTAATCCGGCTCCGCCCATCGGCCCGGCGCTCGGCCAGCACGGCGTGAACATCATGGAGTTCTGCAAGGCTTTCAACGCGAAGACCGCGCAGATGGATCCGGACATGAAAATTCCGGTCGTCATCACCGTGTTCGCCGACCGCTCGTTCTCCTTCGAGACGAAGACGCCGCCCGCCGCCGATTTGTTGAAGAAGGCCGCAGGTATCCCGAAGGGTTCGGGCAAGCCGAACAAGGAGAAGGTCGGCACGATCTCGCGCGCCAAGATCGAAGAGATCGCGCGCACGAAGATGCCCGACCTGAACACGACGAATTTGGAGAGCGCCATCAAGACCATCGAAGGCACTGCGCTCAACATGGGACTGACGGTGGAATAGATGTTAGTTGTTAGCATCTAACATCTCTTTTGAGAGGGAGAAGATGCATGACACGATTCGTGTGTTTTCGTTCGTACCTCAGAGGTGAAGTTAATGCCAAAGCATGGAAAGAAGTTCCGCGCGGCTCTGGAGAAGATCGAGCCGAACCGGAAATACAATCTGGATGAAGGACTGGCGAAGGTCAAAGAGATCGCCTTCGCGAAGTTTGACGAAACCATCGAGTTGACGATGTGGCTCGGCGTCGATCCGCGTAAGGCCGACCAACTCGTGCGCGGCACAGTCGTCTTGCCGCACGGTCTGGGCAAGTCGAAGCGCGTGCTCGTCATCGCGCAGGGCGACAAGATTCGTGAGGCCGAAGAGGCGGGCGCGGATTTCGTCGGCGGCGAAGATATGGTGGATCGCATCAAGGGTGGCTGGCTCGATTTCGACGCCGTCATCGCCACGCCCGACATGATGCGCCTCGTTGGCGGACTCGGCAAAGTGCTAGGGCCGCGCGGCCTGATGCCGAACCCGAAGACCGGGACGGTGACGCCCGACGTGACGACCGCTGTCCGCGAGACGAAGGCCGGCAAGGTCGAGTATCGCGTGGACAAGACGGGCGTCATCCACGTCGGCATCGGCAAAGTTTCCTTCGATCAGCAACTTTTGCGCGAGAACGCGCAAGTCTTGCTCGACGCCGTCATCAAGGCCAAGCCCGCGACGGCCAAAGGCCGTTACGTCAAGAAAGTGAACCTGGCCGCGACGATGAGTCCGGGCGTGCTGCTGGACGAGACGGCTTACGTGAAATAGTTTGCGGTGAGGAGCGCATTTAAGAGATGAAAACGAGAGAACAGAAGCAGAAGGATTTGGAAGCCCTCACGCAGCAGTTTCAGGAAGCGACCGCCGCGATGCTCATCGGCTTCAACAAACTGACGGTGACGAAGGATCAGGAACTCCGCCGCCAACTCGATCAGGCGGGTGCGAAATATTCGGTCGTCAAAAACACTTTGGCGCGGCGAGCCGTCGAGGGCACGCCCTTCGCGGGCGCGACCGAGCATTTCAAAGGCGTCACCGCGATTGCGACGAGCACGGGCGACGCGGTAACGCTGTCGAAGGCCGTTTCAAAGTTCGTCAAAGACAACCCGGACGTGTTCACCTTCAAGGCGGGCGTGGTCGAAGGCAAGGTCGTCGCGCTTCGTGATGTCGAGGCGATTGCGAGCCTGCCGCCGAAGGAAGAATTGATCTCGAAGATCATGTTCCTGATCAATTGTCAGGCGCAGCGTCTGGTCACGGTGCTGTCGGCCGTGCCGCGCAATCTGGCGATTGTGGTCAAACAGATCGGCGAGCAAAAAGGTGGCGGCGACGCTGCCGCTTAGTCGAAATTACGATTTTGAGATTTGAGGTTTCAAATCTCGTTTAAGAGTCAGCTGGACGCGGTTAAAACGGGCGGGACGATTTGTCAGGTCGTCTTTTAGTGGCTCGGATGCTCCTCAGAAGTCTGGATGCAACAGGCCAAGGAGAGTGTCCCGTGGGTTCTCCTGCTGCGAACCATCAACGATGAGCACAACAAGCAGAACCCTTGAGGAGGTTAATTAGTTATCATGGCAACTAGAGAAGAAGTGATCGATTATTTGAAGGGCATGACCCTTTTGGAAGCCTCGGAACTCGTTAAAGAGTTGGAGACTGTGTTCGGCGTCTCGGCTGCGGCTGCGGCCGTGGCGGCTGCTCCGGCAGCGGGCGCGGGCGGCGGCGATGCGGCTGCTCCGGCCGAAGAGAAGACCGAGTTTGACGTGATCCTGCAGGCCGCCGGCGGCAACAAGATCAACGTCATTAAGGTCGTCCGCGAGATCACGGCGCTTGGGCTGAAAGAGGCCAAAGACCTCGTCGAAGCCGCGCCGAAGGCCGTCAAGGAAGGCGTCTCGAAGGATGAGGCCGAAGCCATCCGCGCCAAACTGGCCGATGCGGGTGCAACCGTCGAAGTCAAATAAGTCTCAAGTCTCAGGTTTCAAGTCCCAAGTCGAAGGCAGGTTTTTTGACTTGGGACTTGAGACTGGAAACTTTTGTCCGTCTTGACAGGCGAGCCGCGGTGCGGCTAAGGTAGGGGAGTATTGAGGCGTTGGCGTTACTCCCACAGTCAGTTTGAGAAAATTCAACCGCTGAAACTTTTATCGAAGCGGTCAGAGACTTGTGCGCTCTGGCTGCGTTTTGTCGTCTCTAAAGGAAGCTGTTAGCGTTTAGCTGTTAGCCATCAGCAGGTTAGTGCTAAATGCTCTTGAGCCATAGTGCTGAATAAATTTCTTTTTAGCTGACTGCCGACTGCTGACGGCTGACAGCTCAGGAATCAAAGATGTCTGCAAATCCGCTTCAAGCGAACGTGAGCGGCCACGGTCGCCGCATGAGCCAACCGCCCGTCCGGCACGACTTCTCGAAGATCAAGACGGCGGCGCGCATCCCGAACCTCATCGAGATTCAGCGCGACTCTTACAACCGTTTTCTCCAGATGGACTTGCTCTCCGAGGAGCGCGAGCCGACGGGGCTGCAAGCCGTCTTCCGCTCGGTCTTCCCCATTTCGGATTTTCGCGGGACGGCGGAACTGGATTTCGTCGAGTATCACATCGGCAACTGGCAGTGCAAGTGCGGCCGTCTGGAAGGCTTGCGGTATCTTCGCGCCAACTGTAAGAACTGCGGCACGCTCGTCAAAGTCGATCCGCTCGTGCCCGGCGAGAGCTTGTGCCACAACTGCGGCACTTTCAACGCCGTGCGCCCGCAACTGTGCGACAACTGCGGCGAACCCGTCGGCCTCAAGCACAAGCACGACCAGCAGGAATGCCAGGAACGCGGCATGACCTACAGTGTGCCGCTCAAGGTGAAGATTCGCCTGACCGTCTTCGATGTGGATCAGGAGACGGGCGCGAAGTCTATCCGCGACATCAAGGAAGAAGAGGTCTTCTTCGGCGAAATTCCCTTGATGACCGACAACGGCACGTTCATCATCAACGGCACGGAGCGCGTCATCGTCTCGCAGCTTCACCGCTCGCCCGGCGTCTTCTTCGAGAAGTCGCCCGTTTATCTGGCGAAGGTGATCCCGTATCGCGGCTCATGGGTCGAGTTTGAATACGACCAGAAGAATTTGCTCTACGTGCGCATCGACCGCAAGCGCAAGTTCCTCGCTTCGATCTTTTTGCGCGCACTCGGCATCTGGCTCAACCCGCAGTTTGATCCGAAAGGGTTTCACACGGACGGCCAACTCGAAGACGCCGTGAAGAACGCCGCCTACTCGGATGAAGACATCCTGCGCGCTTTCTACACGGTTGACGAAGTGCGCGTCGAGGGCGGCCGGCTCTTCATACAGGTGGCCGAAGAGGGTGCAAGCAACCTCGTCGGCATGAAGGTTGACAACGACCTCAAGGTGCGCGGCCACGCCGAACCCGTCACGCGTGCGGGCAAGAAGGTGACTGCTTCGGCTCTGCGCGATCTGCGCAAGGGACACGTTAAGGAAGTCGAAGTTGACTCGACGCAGTTCGAGGGCGCGTATGCCGTCGCAGACGTGGTCAACATGGAGACGGGCGAGGTTCTGCTCGAAGCCAACACGGAGATCAACCCCGCGAAGTTGCAGGAGATCGCCGAATCGGGCGTCCAGAGTTTCTCGGTCTTCTTCCCCGAACGCGACGACCTCGGTTCCGTCCTGTCTTTGACCTTGAAGAAGGACGTGATCAACAAGCCGGTCGATGCGCTGCTGGAAATCTACCGGAAGATGCGCCCCGGCGATCCGCCGACGGTGCAGACCTCTTATCGTCTGTTCGAGGGCATGTTCTTCGACGACCGCAAATTCGATCTCTCTCGCGTCGGCCGCTTGAAGTTCAACATCAAGATGGGACGCCCCGAACGCGACCGCATCGCCGATCCGCTCCTGTCCGCGAACGACTTCGTGCAGGTCATCTCGTATCTCTTGAAGATGCGGCGCAACCCGGCCGAGTTCATCGCCGACGACATCGACCATCTCGGCAACCGCCGCGTGCGCGCCGTCGGCGAACTCCTTGAGAACCAGTTCCGCATCGGCCTTGTTCGCATGGAGCGCGCCATCAAAGAGAAGATGTCGATCCAGCAGGAGATGCAGACGACGATGCCGCGCGATCTGATCAACGCCAAGCCTGTGACGGCGGCGGTGCGCGAGTTCTTCGGCTCGTCGCAGCTTTCGCAGTTCATGGATCAGACGAACCCGCTCTCGGAGATCACGCACAAGCGTCGTCTCTCCGCGCTCGGGCCGGGCGGACTGTCGCGCGAGCGCGCGGGCTTCGAGGTGCGCGACGTGCACCCGACACACTACGGCCGCATCTGCCCCATCGAGACGCCTGAAGGGCCGAACATCGGTCTGATCTCGTCGCTCTCGTGCTTTGCGCGCATCAACGAGTTCGGCTTCATCGAGTCGCCCTATCGCAAGGTGGAGAACGGCCGCGTTGTCGAGTACGTCCGCGTCATCAACGGCGGCGACACGAAGTACAAGCCGGGCGACCACATCTTGCAGGAAGAAATTGAGAAGGCCAACAAGCGCGTCAGCGCGGACGGCAAACGCGCCGAGTACGAGCCGTACCCGTTCTACCTGACGGCCTGGGAAGAGGACAAGTACGTCGTCGGGCAGGCCAACATCGAACTGGACGAGCAGGGCAACATCATCAACGAGCGCAACGCGGCGCGTAAGGCGGGCGAGTTCGTCGTCGCCATGCGCGACGAGTTGATCTACGTGGACGTTTCGCCGAAGCAACTCGTCTCTGTCGCCGCTTCGCTCATCCCGTTCCTTGAGAACGACGACGCGAACCGCGCGTTGATGGGTTCGAACATGCAACGCCAGTCTGTGCCGCTCCTGCGCGCCGAAGCGCCTTACATCGGCACGGGCATGGAGCGCGTGACGGCGCGCGATTCGGGCGCGGTCGTCGCCGCGCGGCGCGACGGCGTGGTGGATTACGTCGATTCCGAGCGCATCATCGTCAAAGCCGATCACAACGTTGACGGCACGATCTCGCGCGAGGTGACGGCGGACATCTACACGCTGACGAAGTTCAAACGCTCGAACCAGAACACCTGCATCAACCAGCGACCCATCGTCAACATCGGCGAGCGCGTCCAGAAGGGGCAGGTCATAGCCGACGGGCCTTGCACGGACAAGGGCGAACTCGCTCTCGGCCGCAACGTGCTCGTCGCCTTCATGCCGTGGCGCGGCTACAACTTCGAGGACGCCATCCTCGTCTCCGAACGCCTCGTCAAAGACGACTACTACACTTCGATCCACATCGAAGAGTTGGAGATCGAGGCGCGCGATACGAAGCTCGGCCCCGAAGAGATCACGCGCGACATCCCGAACGTCGGCGAGAACATGCTGCGCGACCTGGACGAGTCGGGCATCATACGCATCGGCGCACAGGTCAAACCCGGCTCGATCCTCGTCGGCAAGGTGACACCGAAGGGCGAGACGCAGTTGACGGCGGAAGAGAAACTCTTGCGCGCCATCTTCGGCGAGAAGGCGGGCGACGTGAAAGACGCCTCCTTGCAGTGTCCTCCGGGCATCGACGGCACGGTCGTCGATGTGCAGGTCTTCACGCGCAAGGGGCAGGAGCGCGACGCGCGTTCGATGGCGATTGAGGAAGAGGAAGAGAATCGCCTGCGGCGCGACCTCGAAGACGAGATGCGTATTCTGCGCGAGCAGCGCGACCAGCGCATTTATGAACTCTTCGAAGGGCGCAAGCTCTCGGCCGATCTCGTCGTCGAAAAAGAAGTCCGCATCCCGAAGGGCGAGACGATCACGCGCGAGATGCTCGCCGGGGTCGAGCCGAAGGCTTTGCGCAAAGCGCATCTGGCTTCGACGCGCGTAGACGTGGCGGCCGAAGTGAAAGAGTACGAAGACCGGACGGATCGTCAGGTCAAGATTCTGACGGACATCTACGAAGACAAGATTTCGAAGTTGCGTCAGGGCGACGAACTCGCCCCCGGCGTGATCAAGATGGTCAAAGTCTTCATCGCCATGAAGCGCAAGCTCTCGGTCGGCGACAAGATGGCCGGTCGTCACGGCAACAAGGGCGTCATCGCGCGCATCCTGCCCGAAGAGGACATGCCCTACCTGCCCGACGGCACGCCCGTTGACATCGTCTTGAATCCGCTCGGCGTGCCTTCGCGCATGAACGTCGGGCAGATTTTGGAGACGCACCTTGGCTGGGCGGCGCGCGTGCTCGGCGTGCATTTCGCCACGCCCGTCTTCGACGGCGCGACCGAACCCGAGATCAAGCAGAAGTTGCAGGAAGCCACCTCGCTGCTGCGCGAACAAGGGTTGCCGGACATCGTCGGCGATTCGGGCAAGACCGTGCTCTATGACGGTCTGTCGGGCGAAGCGTTCGAGCAGAAAGTGACCATCGGTTACATCTACATGCTCAAACTCTCGCACCTCGTGGACGACAAGATTCACGCGCGCTCGATCGGGCCGTACAGCTTGATCACGCAGCAGCCCCTCGGCGGCAAGGCGCAGTTCGGCGGCCAGCGTTTCGGCGAGATGGAAGTGTGGGCTTTGGAAGCCTACGGCGCGGCGCACATTCTTCAAGAGTTGTTGACGGCCAAGTCGGACGACGTGGCCGGGCGCTCGAAGATTTACGAAGCCATCGTCAAAGGCGAAGCCGACTTCAATCCGGGCGTGCCCGAATCGTTCAACGTGCTGGTGCGCGAACTGCAATCGCTCTGCCTCGACGTGGAACTCATCGACCGCAACGCCGCGCCCGACGAAACTTCGGACGGCGCGGGCAAGCCGGTCGTCGCCCTGCTTGGCGGAACGGAAGGATAAAGAAGCTATTAGCTGTGAGCGATTAGCCGTTAGCCAAACGACTTTGGCCGACGGCTACAAGCTACCGAGTGGACAGGCTTTGCTAACAGCTAATCGCTAATAGCTGATTTTACCGGAGATAAAAACGTGTTTCGATTCCAGCAAGAAAAAACGCAACTCGCGCCCGACTTTGAAGCGATTCGCATAAGCTTGGCCTCGCCTGAGAAGATCCGCCAGTGGTCGCACGGCGAGGTGACGAAGCCGGAGACGATCAATTACCGCACGTTCAAGCCCGAACGCGACGGCCTGTTCTGCGCGCGCATCTTCGGCCCCGTCACAGACTGGGAATGCTTGTGCGGCAAGTACAAGCGCATGAAGCATCGCGGCGTCATTTGCGACAAGTGCGGCGTCGAGGTGACACAGGCGAAGGTGCGCCGCGAACGGCTCGGCCACATCGAACTGGCCTCTCCCTGCTCGCACGTCTGGTTCTTCAAAGGCTTGCCCTCGCGCATCGGCCACCTGCTCGATATCCCCTTGCGCGAACTCGAAAAGGTGCTCTACTTCGAGTCCTACATCGTCATCGATCCGGGCGATGCTCCGGTCAAAGAGCGAGAGCTTTTGACCGACGAGCGTTACCGCGAACTGATGCGCGACTTCCCGGGCGCGTTCGTCGCCAAGATGGGCGCAGAGGCGATCAAGGAACTCCTCGCGATCGTCAACATCGAAGAACTCTCGGTTGACCTGCGCGCGAAGATGAAGGACGAGACTTCGCAGCAGAAGAAACTCAAATATTCCAAGCGGCTGAAGGTCGTCACGTCGTTCCGCAAGTCGGGCAACCGGCCCGACTGGATGATCCTCGACGTGATCCCGGTCATTCCGCCTGAGCTGCGCCCGCTCGTGCCTCTCGACGGCGGACGTTTTGCCACGTCCGACTTGAACGACCTTTACCGGCGCGTCATCAACCGCAACAACCGTCTCAAGAAGTTGATGGAGTTGCGTGCGCCCGAAGTCATCGTGCGCAACGAGAAGCGCATGCTTCAGGAAGCCGTGGACGCCCTGTTCGATAACGGACGGCGCGGACGCGTGCTGCGCGGCGTAAACAATCGCCCGCTCAAATCCCTGTCCGACACTTTGAAGGGCAAGCAGGGACGTTTCCGCCAGAACTTGCTCGGCAAGCGCGTGGACTATTCCGGCCGTTCGGTGATCGTCGTCGGGCCGGAGTTGAAACTGCACCAGTGCGGCCTGCCGAAGAAGATGGCTCTGGAGTTGTTCAAGCCGTTCATCTACAACCAGCTTGAGAAGCAGCAGTATGCCGCCACCATCAAGCAGGCGCGCGAGATGGTTGACCGGCAGGAGCCGGTCGTGTGGGACATTCTCGAAGAGGTGATCCGCGAGCATCCAGTGCTCTTGAACCGCGCGCCGACGCTCCACCGTCTGGGCATTCAAGCGTTCGAGCCGGTGCTGGTCGAAGGTAAGGCGATCAAGATTCACCCCTTGGTGTGCACGGCCTTTAACGCGGACTTCGACGGCGATCAGATGGCCGTCCACATTCCGCTCTCGCCCGAAGCGCAGATCGAAGCGACCGTCTTGATGCTCGCATCGAACAACATTCTCAGCCCGGCGTCGGGTCAGCCCATCGCCGTGCCTTCGCAGGACATCGTCCTCGGTTGTTATTACCTGACGCGTGACCGTCCCGGCTCGAAAGGCGAGGGGCGCGTCTTCTCTACGACCGACGAAGTGCTCCTGGCGCTCGACGCGAAGGAAGTCACCACGCAGACGCCGATCAAACTGCGTCTCGCGGGCGACCTCATCGATCTGACGCAGGAGCACGACACGCAGGACATCATGCGCGCGACCGTGCAGGAGAACGTCCGCCGCGTCATCAACACCACGGTCGGCCGCGTCATCTTCAACGATTCGATCCCTGCGGGGCTGCCCTACATCAACGGCACGCTCAAGAAGAAGGGCTTGACCGCCATCGTCAACTATTGCCACCTGCGTCTCGGCCACGAGATGACGGTGAAGATGCTCGACGATTTGAAGACGCTCGGCTTCCAGTATGCGACGCGCGCAGGCATCTCCATCGGCATCGACGACCTCGTCACGCCCGACGCGAAGAAGGTGCTCGTCGGCCAAGCCGACTCGGACGTGATCGAAGTCGATAAACAGTACCGCGACGGCGTCATCACGAACGGCGAGCGCTACAACAAGATCATCGCCATCTGGTCGGAAGTCACGGACAAGGTGGCGAAAGAGATGTTCCGCGCGATGGACAAGCGCGAGAGGGAATCGGGCGAGTTGAACCCGATCCTGATCATGTCTGACTCGGGCGCGCGCGGCACGGCGCAGCAGATTCGACAGCTCGCAGGTATGCGCGGCCTCATGGCGAAGCCTTCCGGCGAGATCATCGAGACGCCCATTCGTTCGAATTTCCGCGAAGGCCTGAACGTCTTGCAATACTTCATCTCGACGCACGGCGCGCGCAAGGGTCTGGCGGATACGGCCTTGAAGACGGCCGACTCCGGCTACCTCACGCGTCGTCTCGTTGACGTGGCGCAGGACGTGATCATCAGTGAACCTGACTGCGGCACGCTCAAGGGCATCTCTTCGACGGCCATCGTCGAAGGCGGCGAGGAGATCGAATCGTTGCGCGACCGCATCGTCGGCCGCACGGCGCTCGACGACGTGATCGATCCGGTGGAGGGACGCGTCATCGTTGCTACCAACGAGGAGATCGATGAAGACATCGCGGCCGAGATTCAACGCTCTGGCGTGCAGCGCGTGCGCATCCGTTCGGTGCTCACCTGCGAATCGCGTCGCGGCGTTTGTATCAAGTGCTACGGGCGCAACCTTGCCACGGGCAGGCCGGTGGACATCGGCGAGGCCGTGGGCGTCATTGCCGCGCAATCAATCGGCGAGCCGGGCACGCAGCTTACGATGCGCACGTTCCACATCGGCGGCACGGCGCGGCTCGAAGAGTCGTCCAAGCACGAAGCGCGCACCGACGGTACGATTCACTACGTCGACTTGCAGACGGTCAAGAACCGCAAGGGCGAGATCATCGCCATGAACCGCAACGGCGCGCTCACCATCCACGACGAGCGCAACCGCGAGGTAGCGCGTTTCCAGATCGTCTACGGCGCGCACATCCATGTCGAAGACGGCCAGCGCGTCCGACAGGATCAACTGCTGGCGACGTGGGATCCGTTCACCTTCGCGATTCTCACAGAGGTGGCCGGTAAGATTAAGTATCAGGACTTGAAGGAAGGCGTCACGGTTGACGAAGAGGTGGACGAGGTCACAGGCCAGTCGCGTCTCGTCGTCAAGGATTCGCCCGACGAGAAGAAGCAGCCGCGTTTTGAGATTCGCAGTCTCAGCGGCAACAAAGTCCTGAAGACTTACCAGATGCCCGTGCGCGCCAACCTGATGGTCGGCGACGGCGACGAGGTCGAACCGGGCGACGTGATCGCGAAGATTCCGCGCGAGACGACGAAGACGAAGGACATCACGGGTGGTCTGCCCCGCGTCGTCGAGTTGTTCGAAGCGCGCAAACCGCGCGAGACGGCCATCATGTCCGAGATCGACGGCGTGATCAAACTCGGCCCCATCGCCAAGGGCAAGCGCAAATTGATCGTCGTCGGCAACGACGGCGAGGAGCGCGAGTATGACATTCCGCGCGGCACGCACATCAACGTGCAGGAAAGCGACCGCGTGCGCGCCGGTGAAGCTCTGATGGACGGCCCCTTGAATCCGCACGACATCCTGCGCGTGCTCGGCATGAACCGCTTGCAGGAGTACATCGTCAACGAGATTCAAGAGGTCTATCGTCTGCAAGGCGTGAACATCAACGACAAGCACATCGAAGTGATCGTCCGGCAGATGTTGCGCTGGGTGAAGATACGCGAAGTGGGCGACACGGAGTTCTTGCTCGACGAACAGGTTGACCGCTTCCGCTTCACGGACGAGAACGCGCGCGTGGCCGAAGAAGGCGGCGAACAGGCGAAGGCCGAACCGCTCCTGCTCGGCATCACGAAGGCTTCGCTCTCGACCGACTCGTTCATCTCGGCGGCCTCTTTCCAGGAGACGACGCGCGTGCTGACCGAGGCGGCGATTTCCGGTCGCGTCGATCACCTGCGCGGCCTCAAGGAGAACGTCATCATGGGTCGGCTCATCCCGGCCGGCACAGGGATGGAGTTCTACCGCAACGTCACGGTTGACCGCGACGAAACGGTTGACCAGGGCGCACACATGGATCGCAGCCTCGACGAACTGCCCGAAATCATCGGCGCGGACGTGACGACGGCCGCTGCCGCCGGAGCACAGCCCGCCGCCGTTGCTGCCACGGGCGAGGGCGACGCCGACAGCGGCGACGACGAGTAAAAAACTCTCGTCAACCAACTCAACCAAACAAAAGGGGCGTCTTCCTCAAACGAAGACGCCCCTTTTTCATCACCCATAGCCCGCGAAAAGCGATAGTAAATAGTCGTGTTTGGTTGAGTCTCAATAACAGTTCATGGCAACTTGACAGATGGGGAAAGCATCTTTAGAATCTCTCGTTTGGACATGCAGTCCAATTCCCAAGTGTGCAGCGCTCGTGAGGTTCTGTCGGTGTGGAGGCGCTGCCCGGCTGTCTGTTTTTGAGGCGGTCGCTTGATAATTATTGTGGCGTAAATGCTCGCGCGCCGCTCCGGTCAGAGCTTCTGTGCCGTCGGCGGATTCCAGCGCGCAGCACGCGAAAATGGCGCTTTTAGTTAGTCACCGCGCCTCACTCCTTTCCTTCGGGATAGGCGACGCCACAGAGAAACATTTTGGCTCGTGGGGAAGCCATGATCCGCACCCGTCTCCTGCAAACAGGGACGCAGCACAGAACATCCCGCTTTAGTTAATCAATAGAAGAGGCCAACCGCTTCTTGCGCTGACTGCCGGACGAGTTCCGGTTAGAGGCAGGATTCGGAGTCTTTTGCGCTTTGAGAAACTTCGCTGCTTCGACGCTACTGAAGAGGACTTAAAAAGAAGTGCCGACTATCAACCAACTTGTTCGCAAAGGCCGCCAGGAAGTTAAGTACAAGACGGCCAGCCCCGCGTTGCAATCTTCGCCGCAGAGACGCGGCGTCTGCACGCGCGTCTACACGCAAACCCCGAAGAAGCCGAACTCCGCGCTCCGCAAGGTGGCGCGCGTTCGCCTGACGAACGGCATCGAGGTGACGACCTACATTCCGGGCGTCGGCCACAACTTGCAGGAGCACTCGATTGTTTTGATTCGCGGCGGCCGTGTTAAGGATTTGCCGGGCGTGCGTTATCACGTCATTCGCGGCACGCTCGATTCCGTGGGCGTGGCCGACCGCAAGCAGGGGCGCTCCAAGTACGGCGCGAAACGCCCCAAAGCGGGCGCGGCGGCCGGCGCGGCCAAGGGCAAGAAGTAGGGAAGTTGTTAGCCGTTAGCTGTTAGCCATTAGCTTTGGCTCGCTGGCGGGTGGCAGAGATTTAAACGAACACGGATTAGCTCAGTTAGGTTTTGCTAACAGCTAATCGCTAAAAGCTAAGAGCTAACTATGCCAAGAAGAAGAGTTGTCGACAGACGCGACGTGATGCCCGACCCGGTCTATAACAGCCCGCTGGTCACAAAGTTCATCAACGGTTTGATGGAAGGCGGCAAGAAGTCCACCGCCGAGAAGATTTTTTATAACTCGCTGCTTCAACTGGGCGACAAGGTTGGCGAAGACCCGCTGAAGGCTTTCAAGCGCGCGATTGACAACGTGCGGCCGCAGGTCGAAGTGAAGTCGCGGCGCGTCGGCGGCTCGACCTATCAAGTGCCGCTCGAAGTGCCGCAGGAACGGCGCGGCTCGCTCGCCATCCGCTGGATCGTGGGCGCGGCGCGCTCGCGCGGCGAGAAGACGATGATCGACCGCCTGACGGGCGAACTTCTGGACGCGGCCAACAACCGTGGCAACGCCGTCAAGAAAAAGGACGACGTGCATCGCATGGCGGAAGCCAACAAGGCTTTCGCGCATTACAAGTGGTAGGGAAGCTGTTAGCTATTAGCTGTTAGCTGTTGGCCGGAAGGGCACACAAGCTGAAAGCTAATAGCTGAAAGCTAATAGCTAGGGTTTGATCATGGCAAAGCAAGACCTCAGTAAATTCCGCAACATCGGCATCATGGCGCACATCGATGCCGGGAAGACGACGACCACCGAGCGCGTGCTGTTCTACACGGGCGTCTCGCACAAGATCGGCGAGGTGCACGAGGGCACGGCCACGATGGACTGGATGGAGCAGGAACAGGAGCGCGGCATCACCATCACTTCGGCCGCGACGACCTGCTTCTGGAAACGCAACAACGTCGAGCATCGCATCAATATCATCGACACGCCCGGACACGTCGATTTCACGATGGAAGTCGAACGCTCTCTGCGCGTCCTTGACGGCGCGGTCGCAGTGTTCGACGGCGTGGCGGGCGTCGAGCCGCAGTCGGAGACCGTGTGGCGTCAGGCCGACAAGTACGGCGTGCCGCGCATCTGCTTCATCAACAAACTCGACCGCGCGGGCGCAAGCTTCCAACGCTCCTTCGATTCCATCATCACGCGTCTCGGCGCGAATCCGGTCGCCATCCAAATCCCGATCGGCGCGGAAGATCAGTTCAAAGGCGTTATCGACCTGATCAAGATGAAGGCGCTCCTTTGGAACGACGAAACGAAGGGCGCTGAGTATTCGGTCGAAGAGATTCCCGCAGACATGCGCGCCGAAGCCGACGCCGCACGCGAGAAGATGATCGAAGCCATCGCCAGCACCGACGACGACCTGACGAACAAATTCCTCGAAGGCGAAGAGATCACGGAAGACGAACTGCGCGCTGCTCTCCGTCGTGGCACGATTGCTCTGAGCATCGTTCCGGTCGTGACCGGCTCGGCCTTCAAGAACAAGGGCGTGCAGACTCTGCTCGACGCCGTTGTCGATTTCCTGCCTTCGCCGCTCGACATCGAAGCGATCAAGGGCACGAATCCGCGCACGGGCGAGGAAGAGCCGCGCCCGGCCGACGAGAAAGAACCTTTCTCCGGTCTCGTCTTCAAGATCATGGCCGACAAACACCTCGGCCAACTCTCGTTCGTGCGTATCTATTCCGGCACGATCAAGGGAGGCTCTTACGCCTACAACTCAGTCAAAGGCACGAAAGAGCGCGTCGGCCGCCTGATGCGCATGCACGCCAACAAGCGCGAGGACATCGAAGAGGCATCGGCCGGAGAGATCATCGCCATCGGCGGCATGAAGCAGGTCACAACCGGCGACACCGTCTGCGACGAAAACCGTCCCATCATCCTCGAAGCGATGGATTTCCCCGCGCCCGTCATCCGCGTCGCGGTGGAGCCGAAGACGCGCGCCGATCAGGACAAACTCGGAACGGCGCTTTCGCGTCTCGCCCAGGAAGACCCGTCCTTCAACGTCTCGACCGACCAAGAGACCGGACAGACCATTATCGCCGGGATGGGCGAACTCCACCTTGAGATCATCGTGGATCGCATGAAGCGCGAGTTCGGCGTCGAAGCGAACGTCGGTAAGCCGCAGGTGGCTTACCGCGAGACGATCACCGCGCCCGCGCCGGGCAAGGAAGTCTACAAGAGACAGACTGGTGGTCGCGGACAGTTCGGCCACGTCGAGATCGAGATCGAACCCGCACCGGGCGAAGGCTTCGTCTTCGAGAACAAGATCACGGGCGGCGTTATCCCGCGCGAGTTCATCAAGCCGGTCGAAGAGGGCATCCGCGACGCATTGGAGCGCGGCTTCCTCGCCGGTTACGAACTGGTTGACGTGCGCGTCCGCCTCGTCTTCGGCTCGTATCACGAAGTCGACTCCGACGAGCGTTCGTTCCACATCGCCGGTTCGCTCGCCTTCAAAGACGCCGTGCGCAAAGCGAAGCCCGTGCTGCTCGAACCGATCATGCGCGTCGAAGTGGTGACGCCGGAAGAGTACATGGGCGCGGTCAACGGCGACCTGAATCGTCGGCGCGGCCAGATCGAAAAGATGGAGCCGCGTGCGGGCGGCGTGCAGGTCATCACGGCCTACGTCCCGCTCTCTGAGATGTTCGGCTACACGACCGACCTGCGCTCGTCCACGCAGGGACGCGCCACCTCCACCATGCACTTCGAGCGTTACGAGCAAGCGCCGAAGAACATCGCCGAGGAAGTGATCGCGAAGGTGCAGGGCGTCGCCAAATAGATTAAGCAAGACGACGAAGCGGGTCGCTTCTCTCGCTGATGTGACTAGCGTTGGCGACCCAACAGACAAACTGACAAATTAAATTTCAGTAGGAGCGAGAGAAAAAGATGAGCAAGGAGAAGTTCGACCGGTCGAAGCCGCACGTCAATATCGGCACCATCGGCCACGTTGACCATGGCAAGACCACTCTCACCGCCGCCATCACCAAAGTGCTGGCCAAGCATAATCCGAAGATCACTGTCCGCGCC
>DASZCS010000076.1:0-89852 GCA_035942855.1 Pyrinomonadaceae bacterium
TGTTTGAACCTTTAACAGTTCAAACAAAAGCGCCGCCCTTGTCTACCTATGATCGATTTTAAGCGACGGCGGCTTTTTCTTCGGGACGCCAGCGGAGGACGGGTTTGCGCGCGGCGGCGGCTTCGTCGAGACGGCCGATGCGCGTGGTGTGCGGCGCACTCGTCACGAGATCGGGCGTCTCTTCCACTTCGCGCGCGATGGCGCGCATGGCTTCGATGAATTGTTGTATCTCCTGTCGGCCGACGGATTCGGTCGGTTCGATGAGCATCGCGCCCTGCACGATAAGCGGGAAGTAGATGGTCATCGGGTGGAAGCCGTAGTCGATGAGCCGCTTGGCGATGTCGAGCGTGTGGACGCCTTTGCGCGCCTGTCGTTTGTCGCTGAAGATGACTTCGTGCATGGGCGGGGCGTCGAAGGGCTTGTCGTAGTCGCCCTTCAGCCCTTCGGCGATCATGCGCGCGTTGAGGACGGCCGCTTCGGTCGCTTCGCGCAAACCGTCTGCGCCGTGCGTCTCGATGTAAGAGAGCGCGCGCACGGCCATGCCGAAGTTGCCGTAGAAGGCTTTCACGCGTCCGATTGATTGCGGGTAGTTGTAGTCCAGACTGAAACGCGGGTCGCCGCCGTTCTCGCCCTCAGTCATCACCACGCGCGGAACGGGCAAGTAGGGTTCGAGTTCCTTCGTGCAGCAGCAGGGGCCGGAGCCGGGGCCGCCGCCGCCGTGCGGCGTGGAGAAAGTCTTGTGCAGGTTCAGGTGGATGACGTCCACGCCCATGTCGCCGGGACGTGCCCAACCGACGAGCGCGTTCATGTTCGCGCCGTCCATGTAGACGAGGCCGCCCGCGTCGTGGACGATCTGGCAAATCTCGCGTATGTGGCGCTCGAACAATCCGACCGTGTTCGGGTTGGTCAACATCAGACCGGCCACGTCGCCCGCCGCGCACAGTTCGCGCAAAGCGTCGAGGTCGGTTTGCCCTTCCGGCGTCGAACGAACGGTCTTGACGGTGAAGCCTGAGAGGTGCGCCGAGGCAGGGTTCGTGCCGTGCGCCGAATCGGGGATGAGCATAACGTGGCGACGCGGACGGTCGCCCTCGCCCGCGCCGTCGCGTGCGTCGAGAAAGGCGCGTATGAGCATCACGCCGGTCATCTCGCCGTGCGCTCCGGCGGCCGGTTGCAGGGAGACGGCGGCGAGGCCGGTGATCTCGGACAAGTGCTGTTGCAGTTCGTAGAGCAGTTGCAGCGCGCCCTGCGAATCCTCTTCCGAGGCGAGCGGGTGCAGATTGGTGAAGCCCTTGATGCGCGCGACGCGTTCGTTGAGGCGCGAGTTGTATTTCATCGTGCACGAGCCGAGCGGGTACATGCCGAGATCGATGTTGTAGTTCCAGGTGGAGATACGCGTGAAGTGGCGCACCACGTCAACCTCGGAAACTTCCGGCACGCCTTCGAGGTCGTCCGTGCGACGAAGCTCCGCGGGCAACAACTCGTCGAGCGGCGTCTCATCAACGTCGAGCGCGGGCAGCATGTAGCCCTTGCGCCCCGTCTGCGAGCGCTCGAAAATCAGAGCCTCGTTCTGCGTAATGTGTGTGCTGGCTTTCTTATTCATCGGTTGTTAGTGCTTTGAATCCGTTGACGAGCGCGTCGATCTCGCTGCGGGGGTTGGTTTCGGTGACGCAGACGAGGATGTCGTTGGCGCGTTCGGGGAAGTAGCGCGAGAGTGCGAGGCCGCCCGTGATGTTGTGTTCGGAGGCCAGTCGCCTGAGCAGTTCTTCCGCCGCGACGGGCGCGCGGACGACGAACTCGTTGAAGCGCGGCGTGTCGGCGTAGGGGAGGGAAAAGCCTTCTAGTTCGCCGATGCGGCGCGCGGCGTAAGCGGCCTTCTGCGCGCACTGCATGGCGACTTCCTGCAAGCCGCGCCGTCCGAAAGTCTCCAGATAGATCGTCGCCATCAAAGCGATCAAGCCTTCGTTCGTGCAGATGTTCGAGGTGGCCTTCTCGCGGCGTATGTGCTGCTCGCGCGTGGCGAGCGTGAGGACGAAACCGCGCCGACCTTCCTTGTCGTGTGCGACGCCGACGAGACGGCCGGGCAACTGGCGTGCGTACTTCTCGCGCGTGGCGAAGAGGCCAAGATAAGGGCCGCCGTAGCTCAAGGGCACGCCGAAGGATTGGCCTTCGGCCACGACGATGTCAGCGCCCGACGCGCCCGGCTCGCGCAACAGGCCGAGCGAGATGCTTTCCGTGACGCAGACGACGAGCAGCGCGCCGACCTTATGCGCGCGCGCGGCGAGCGACTGCAAATCTTCGACGCAGCCGAAAAAGTTTGGCGACTGCACGATGATGGCCGCAGTCTGTTCGTCCAGATCGCCTAGTTCGTCGAAGTTGGTTCTGCCCGTCGTCTCGTCGAAGCCCGCGCGTACGAGATCGATCCCGGCGTGCGCGACGTAAGTTTCGGCGACGTGCAGATACTCCGGATGAAGCGCGCCGGAGACAACCACCTTGCGGCGGCGCGTGACGCGTTCGGCCATCAGGACGGCTTCGGCCACGGAGGTCGAGCCGTCGTACATCGAAGCGTTCGCCACGTCCATGCCGGTCAACTGGCAGACGAGCGTTTGAAATTCGAAGATGGCTTGCAGCGTGCCCTGCGAGATTTCCGGCTGGTACGGCGTGTAGGCCGTGAAGAACTCGGAGCGCGAGATCAGGCTATCGACGATTGTGGGCTGGTAATGCGAGTAAGCGCCCGCGCCGAGAAAGTTGGCGCGATGGGCGGCCGTGTTTTTGGCGGCGAGCGATTCGAAGCGCGCGATCAGTTCCGGCTCTGAGAGCGCGGGCGGCGTCTTGAGCAGATCGCGCAGCAGGATGTCGGCCGGGATGGTGTCGAACAGTTCTTCGGGCGCGTTCAAACCGACTGAGCGCAGCATCTCGGCGCGCTCCTCCGGCGAGTTGGGAATGTAGCGCAACTTCTCTTACTCCGTGAGTTTCTTGGTGTAGTCTTCGTACTCGGCGGCGTTCATCAACTTGTCCACTTCGCCCGCATCCTTCAGACGCAGGCGGAGCATCCACGCCGCGCCGTAAGGGTCTTTGTTGACCTGCTCAGGGTCGTCGTTGAGCGTCTCGTTCACTTCCAGCACTTCGCCGGAGACGGGGCTGTAGAGATCGTTGGCCGCCTTGACCGATTCGACCTGACCGAAGACCGCGCCCGCCTCGAGGCTATCGCCCACGCGCGGCAGTTCCACGTACACGATGTCGCCCAACTGCCCTTGCGCATGATCGGTGATGCCGACCGTCCCTGTGTCGCCTTCGACCCTAATCCACTCGTGATCCTTGCTGTAGTGCAAATCGTCTGGGATATTCGCCATGATGCTCCTTCTGGAAAAGTGATGAGTGATGAGTAAGAGTCGTGAATCGTGAATCGTCAATCGTGAACAGAAGAAAACAGTCTTTCTCTATTTACGATTGACGATTCACGATTCACTTGTTTTCGCTCATCACTTTTATTTCGACCCTCGTTCGCGCTTGTAAAAAGGCGTGGGCACGATGCGCGCGGCGACGGGGCGGCCGCGCACCTCGATCTGAATTTCCTGTCCCTCGTTCGCGTACTGGACGGGGACGTAGGCCAGCCCGATGTTTTTCTTCAAAAAAGGCGCGGGGCTGCCCGAAGTGACGCGCCCGACCCGCTCGCCGTCAATCAAAACCGCGTAGCCGTCGCGCGCGATGCCGCGATCTGTGACTTCGAAGCCGACCAGTTTTTGTTTGACGCCTTCGGCCTTTTGCTCTGCAAGGCGTTCGCGCCCGTTGAAGTCGCCTTTGTTCAGTTTGCAAATCCAGCCGAGGTTGGCTTCGTAGAGAGTCGTCGTCTCGTCGATCTCGTGACCGTAGAGCGCCATCGCGGATTCGAGCCTGAGCGTATTGCGCGCCGCGAGGCCGCAGGGCAGGATGCCGTCCGCTTCGCCGTGGCGGCCTGCTTCGAGGATGCGATCCCAAAGCTGCTCGGCGCGTTCGGGCGCGGCGTAGACTTCGAAGCCGTCTTCGCCCGTGTAGCCCGTGCGCGAGATGATGGCGGGCACGCCGTCCACAGCGCCTTCGCGGAAGTGGTAATACTTGATTTCCGAGAGCGGCACGTCGGTGAGCGTTTGCAGGATGCGGACGGCTTCCGGGCCTTGCACGGCGATCTGGCAAAATTCTGCGCTGCGGTTCTTGAGTTCCACCTGTTCGTCGCCGCGATGCGCGCCTATCCAGTCCCAATCCTTCTCAGTTGTCGAAGCGTTGACGACGAGCAGGAGATTGTCTTCGGCGAAGCGATAGACGAGCAGGTCGTCAACGACAGTGCCTTCGGGCGTGGTGAGCGCGGTGTAGTGCGCCTGCCCATCCACGAGTTTGGTCACATCGTTCGAGCAGAGGCGATTGACGAACGCGATGGCTTCGCGGCCGCGCACCTCGATCTCGCCCATGTGCGACACGTCGAACAGACCGCAGTGGCGGCGCGTGCGCAGGTGTTCCTCAACCGTCCCGGCCGGATACTGGACAGGCATGTCCCAGCCGCCGAAATCGACCATGCGCGCGCCCAGACGGCGGTGCGCGGCGTTGAGCGGCGTCTGCTTGAGTGGTGTCGGCGCAGTAGTCAAACGACTCTCCTACCTCTCTCGATGAGGTTGTGTGGAACGCGGAAAATTATTGATGTTTACGAAGGAGAAAACCTAACATGCCGCGAAGGTTGCGTCAAGCAACTCAAGTTTGCGCCCGGCGCGGAAAGAGACCGGGATACCGGGGAAGAGACAGTCAAACTAAATTTGGACACGACCGATTTTTCAGACGCGGGAAAACTTGACCGGGTGCGAAGGGTGACGTTAAAGTTGGGGGCGTCTCGCCGGTGTGGCGCAGCATCCCAGAGACTCGTTCGCGCGTGTCTCGCCGGACATCCTGAAACACAAATTTTGCATCTAAAATCCCGACATTTCGACGACCTGATTCGGCATAGTCTTCAACAGTTCATAGTCGTCCGCGGCGAACATTTCATGCGTCGCTGTTTGACCCGTAAAACTTAACGGCCGCAAGCATTCCCCCTCATGCCGGCCGCGCCTGTTTCCCAACTTTTAAGCGAGAGTCGCCAGTTGTTTCTGTTCCGCCTACGCGCACTCGACGGCCGTTTCCGTTAAACCCCTCGCGCCTAAAACGGAGTGTTGATTTTTCGCCCTTTTTCACTTTTGAAGGACGCAGCCTTGAAAAAAATCAGTTTCCCCGTGCCCCGCTCCCTCCGCTCAAGCCGCTTCCTGCGGTTCACCTTCTTTTTCATAGCGAGCCTGTCGCTCGTCGCGGCCACGGCCGCCCTGCTGCCTGCGTCTGAAGCATCGAAGGGCACGCAGAAAAGACGGCAGGCCGCCAAGCGACGCACCGACGCACCCGCCGCGCGCCGCAAGAAGAGCCCGACCGCCACTTCTGTCCCTTCTGTTGCTGCGTCGCGGAAGACGACGCCCGCCGAAGAGATCAACGAACCGAGCATCGGCGACCAGGAAGACGGTGACGAGCGCGAGGTGATCGACGCGCGCCAGCAGTGGTTCATGTTGCGGCGCTCCTATCCGTTTGCAGCGCCGCCCGCCGAAGGTCGTCTCAAGGCTTGGCTCACGCGTCCGACGAAAGACACCGGTGGCGGCAAAGACGGCGAGAACAGCGCGCGCTCTCTGGCGCAGACGTGGCGCAGCATCGGCCCTTCGCCGACCACGCCCGCCTTCCCGAACAACTGGGGCGTGACGAGCGGCCGGCTCAACGCCATCGCCGTCCACCCGACCGCGCCGCACGTCGTCTTGATCGGCGCGGCCACCGGCGGCATCTGGCGTTCGACCGACGGCGGCGCAAACTTCGTCCCCGTCAGCGACTCGCACGTCGATCTGGGCGTCGGCTCAATCGCTTTCTCGCGCAGCAACCCTTCAATCGTCTATGCGGGGATGGGCGATCTCGACGGCGGCTATTTCGGCACGGGCGTTTTAAAGTCAACTGACGCGGGCGCAACTTGGACGCGCGTGAGCAACAACAGCTTGCCGCCGCTCGGCACGACCGCCGAGATCGAAGTCGACCCGACGAACCCGAACCGCGTCTACGTGCTGCAAGCCACGCGCACGCTCGCCACTTCCTACAACGACCTCAATCCCGACGGCACGCTCTATCGCAACGGCTTTTACCTCTCGACGGACGGCGGCGTGAACTGGCAGCAGACCATGAGGGGCAGGCCGCGCGACATCGCCATCCACCCGTCGAACCCGCAGATTCTCTACATGGGCATGGCGCTCGTGGACGCGTTCGCCGGCATTCCTGCGAACGTGGCTGGCGTCTACAAGTCTCTGGACGGCGGCGCATCGTGGCTGCCCGCGCCCGTCTTCGTCGCGCCCTCCGCCGCGAACACGCTCGACGTGCGCATCGCCGTCACGCCCGCCGCGCCCGACCGCGTGTACGTCTTCTCCGGCGCGAAAGGTGCCATCCGCATCGACATCAGCGACAACGCCGGCCTGACGTGGACGAACAAGCCCACGACCGGGATCGACCCCGGCCAGTTCGGCTACAACACCTACATCCACGTCTCGCCGAACGACCCGAACACCATCTACGTCGGCACGCGCGACGTGTACAAGTCGACGAACGGCGGCGATAGCTGGGAGAGCATGACGAAGAATTTCTCCGGCGCTAATTTCTCCTACAATCCTTTCGCTTCCAACGCTCACCCCGACCAGCACGCCTTTGCTTTCCATCCGGCCGACCCGAACATTCTCTACATCGGTAACGACGGCGGCTTTTATGTCTCGATCAACGGCGGCGCAAACTTCACTGCGTACAATGCCTCTTTGACGCTCACGCAGTTCGTCGGCATCTCGATGCACCCGACGAACCCGGCCATCTCCTTCGGTGGCACGCAGGACAACGGCACGCAGCTCCGCAACGTCGGCACGAACACCTGGACTGAGTTCAGCAGCGGCGACGGCGGGCGCAGCATCGTCAACGCGGCCAATCCGAGCATGGTCTTTACCACCTACATCTACGGGCGCGTCAACCGCTTCACGAACAACGGCCTCACTCCCGGCGGGATCATCGCCAACAACTCGAACTTCGGCGAACCGACCACCAGTCCCCGTATCGCCTTCTACCCGCCGGTGGTCGGCAACGGTGTTGACTCGACGATCTATTTCGGCACGTATCGCCTGTTCACCTGTACGAACTGCGCTACGGCCTCAGCGGCTTCCGCTAATTGGACTGCGACTTCCAATCCCGCCACGACCGACCTGACGAAGGGCGGCAGCGACGTGTTGAGCGCCATCGGCGTCGAGCGCAAGGCCAACGCGCAAATCATCTACACCGGCTCGGCGCAGGGGCGCTTGATGGTCTCCACCAATGGCGGCGCTAACTGGACGGACAGAACAAGCGGCCTCCCCAATCGCTTCATCGAAAGCATCACGGTTGATCCCACGAACGCGTCGGTCGCCTACGTCACTTACAGCGGCTACGGCACGGGGCATGTCTTCCGCACGACGAACATGGGAGCCAGTTGGACTGACATCGGCGGCACGCCCGGACAGCCGACGGCCATTCCCAATGTTCCGGTCAGCGCGTTTTTGATCGATCCCGTCAACCCTAATACGCTCTACGCCGGTTCGGACATAGGCGTCTTCCGCTCCACCGATAACGGCGCGACATGGGCAACTTTCAACAACGGCATGCTCCCGGCCGTCGTCACCGGCTTTGCCACGAGCGCGGGCGGCGTCATCCAACTCTCGACCTACGGGCGCGGCGCTTATGAACTGACGGGCGCGCAGACCTACACCATCGGCGGCAGGATTTCCAACGCCGCCGGCACGCCCTTCAGCGGCGTGACCATGACGCTCACCGGCACGCAATCGGCCACGACCACAACCGACGCGCAGGGCGCTTACTCGTTCCCCAATTTGCCGACTGGAACTTACACCGTCACGCCGACGCGCACCCACACTTCGTTCAACCCGACGAGTCTTACGTTCACCAACCTGTCGAGCGATCAGACGACGGCGAACTTCCTCGCCTCGGAGGTGCGATATTCCATCAGCGGACGCATCACGGACGCGAGCGGCAACGGCCTGCCGAGCGTCGGCATTACGCTCAGCGGCTCTTTCAACGCCATCACGGGCACGGATACGCTCGGCAACTACTCTTTCGACAATCTGTTCGCGGGCGGCAACTACACTATCACTCCGGCGAAGACCAACTTCACCTTCACGCCCGCCAATGCCTCGCTCTCGAATTTGAGCGTGAACCAGTCGAGCGTGAACTTCACAGGCCGTTTGTCTTGCACCTATACGGCCACGGCCACCAGCCCGCAGAGTTTCCCCGCCAGCGGCGGCACGGGCAGTTTCACCATCACGACCCAAGCGGGCTGCCCCTGGTCTGCCACGAGCCTCGCGCCTTCCTGGCTCACCATCACGAACGGCAGCGGCACGGGCAGCGGCACGGTGACATACACCGTCGCCGCCAACTTCGGCGCGGCGCGCAACGGGCAGATACTCCACACGGACGATTCGTTCTTCAACGTCGCGCAGGCCGCCTCGGCCACGCCTGCCGTCTTCGACTTCAACGCCACGACCGCGCAGTTCGCCGAGTCTGCCGGCCGCGCCACGATCACCGTCACGCGCACGGGCAACACTTCGAGCGCGGCCTCGGTCGATTACGGCACGGTTGACACGGACACTTTCACCATCGGCTGCTTCGACCGCACGAACAACAACGGCGGCGCATACGGCCGCTGCGACTTCGCCACCACCGTCGGCACGCTCAACTTCACCGCAGGCGAGGCGACGAAGACCGTCACCGTCCCCATCATCGACGACGCACACGTCGAAAGCACAGAGACTTTCCAGTTGCGTCTGGGCAATCCTGCGGGCGCGGTGCTCGGCACAAACGCGGTCACCACCATTACCATCACGGACAACGACGCGGCAGGAGCGCCAAACCCGGTCACGACCTCGCATCCGTTCTTCGTCCGGCAGCAGTATTTAGACTTCCTCTCGCGCGAACCGGATGAGGGCGGTTTCAACGCGTGGCTCGGCGTCTTGAACGGCTGCGCCAACCCGAACACAGGGCCGAGCGTGCCTTCAACCTGCGACCGCATCTATGTTTCGGGTGAGGGCTTCTTCCGCTCGCTTGAGTTCCAGTTGAAGGGCGCTTACGTCTTCCGCTTCTACAAAGTGGCCTTTAATCGCTTGCCCGAATACACGGAGATCGTGTCCGACATGAGTTTCGTCGCCGGGCAGACGGCCGAAGAGGTCTACATGCGCAAGGCGCAACTGGCGCAACGATTCACCGAGCGCGCAGAGTTTCAGACCGCTTACGGCGCGATGAACGACGGGCAGTTCGTCAGCGCCCTGCTCGGCCGCTATGGTTTGACGCAGGTGACGACGCCCGACCCGGCCGCCCCCGACGGCGCGTCGAAGATCGTCCTGACGGCTGAGGAACTGACCGTCCGCCTGAACGCGAACACACTCACGCGCGCACAGGTCTTGCGCGCCGTGGCCGACTCGAACGAGGTCGGTTCACGTGAGTTCAACAACGCCTTCGTCGGCATGCAGTACTACGGCTACCTGCGCCGCAAGCCCGACCCCGAAGGCTTCCAGAACTGGCTGCGCGTCTTGCAGGCAGGCAACGTTCGCACGATGGTTGACGGATTCCTCAACTCGATGGAGTACAAACTGCGCTTCGGTCAGTAGACCGCACGCGAGGCAAAAATCAGAACGGCCGCCGGTTGCGAAATGAACCGGCGGCCGTTTTGGTCTCTATCGTTAGATCGCTTCTTAGAAACTGCGTTCGTGAACGTTGACTTTGGAGACGGAGATGACGACGCGCAGTGTGGGCGGGCGACGGTCGAGCGAGGCGGGCACGAAGGCGGGCGTGCGCCGGAAAGCTTCCTGCACTTCGTCGAGCAAGTGCGGGTTGCGCGGCGGCTGCACGACGCCCGCGAGCGACGCGCTGCCGTTGCTGAACACGTCCGCGTAGATCACCATGTCGTCGGCATCCTCGTCGCCGCCAGTCGAAGGCGTCTGGATGAGCGCGGCGAGCGCGCCGTTCGGATCAATCGTGGGCACGGGTTTCGTCACGTCGTAGCCGCCGCCTTCAAAGAGAGACTTGTCGAGCGTGTCGTCCGAGGCTTGACGCGCGGCAATCGTTAACTGGCGCAGCGCGCGAAACTGCGGGCGCAAGGCGTTGACGACGCCGACGAACAAGATGAGAGAGACGAACGCGCCGACCGTGTAGGGCATCAGGCGCGGCTCGATCCAGCGCAGCGCGCGTTCGAAGTAGGAACCTGTGGGCTGCTGCCGTCGCGCGGCACGCTCGATCAAGAGCAGGTCGTTGATGGAAGCGGCAAGACCGGCGGGCACGACCGGGCGTTCCAGACTCGCCAGCGAGCGCACGAGAGAGCGCGTGCGCGCCAGTTCCTGACGGCACACGGGACACACTTCGACGTGCGCGTCCACCGACTGACGCGCGACGCGCGCCAAACGGCCATCCACATACGCCGAAAAACTCTTCTGTGTCTCCTCGCAAGTCATAATTTCAGAGGTCAGAGGTCAGAGGTCAGAGGTTAGTGGAAGACAGTTTTCACTGGCCTCTAACCTCTAGCCTCTGACCTCTGCTATCAAACGAATGGCTGGCCGACCCCGGCTGCTCCCTCGCTCAAGGAAGCAACGCGTGTTGGTCTGTAGTCCAACGCCTGCACGCGAAGTGCGGCGAGCGTGCGCGCGTCGTTTCGGCGGACGGGTGTTGCTGGCCGCGTCCGCAAAAACTCACGCACAACTGCTGCTGCCCTTCGCAAAGCACACGACGAAACTCGAACCTTCGTCGCTTCCCGACCCACTGGCACCTTGGATTGGATGGGTGAAGCCGGGGCAGGGCAGCCATTCGTTTTCAAAGAGCTATTAGCTGTTAGCTATTAGCTGTTAGCTATTAGCTTTCAGCAAGAAGCAAATTCGAACATCTTCGTCGCCGAGCGAGAGTGTCTGTCAAACTCGACTTTGGCAAGCGGTTTTAGCTAACAGCTAACGGCTAATAGCTAACAGCTTTTTCACAATGCTCGATCCAGTTTGCGGCGTAGTTCGGTGCGGCCGCGTGAGAGTCTGGATTTGACCGTGCCGACGCTGATGTCGAGCGTGGCGGCGACTTCTTCGTAACTCAGGCCCTCTATGTCGCGCAGGACGACCGCCTCGCGGTAAGGGCGTGCGAGTTCGCGGACGGCGGCGAGAAGAATCTCTTCGCGTTCGTGCGCGAGCGTGCGCGCTTCCGGGTCGTCCGCTTGTTCGTCCACGAGGCGCGTGGCGAGCGGTAGTTCGTGCCCTTCGTCCGTCGCATCGAGCGAGAAGGTGACGTTGCGTCGCCTGCGTCGCCACCAGCGCCAGCGGTTGCGCGCCTGATTGACGGCGATGCGATAGAGCCATGTGCGCAAGTCCGCGTCGCCGCGAAAGTGCGCGATGCTGCGAAAGGCTTGGAGAAAAGTCTCCTGCGTCAGATCGCGCGCCTCTTCTGCGTCTTCCGTCAGACGGTAGAGCAGGGCGTAAATGTCCGCCGAGCGTTCGCCGACGAGACGTTCGAAGGCCGCCGCCTCGCCCGCGCGTAATCTTTCAATGAACTGCGACTCGGCAAGGGGACGCGCCTCGGCCGAGTCCGCCACGGAAGCGGGGTGCTCCAATTCGGCTTGCCCGCGGAGGGCGATTGGCTCTCCGAAGCTCACAAACGTCCTCCAGCGCAAACCGGCGACTCAGGCGAAACGTGCCGCACGCCGTCCACACGCACACTTAGACACCGTGCCCCGGCGGCTTGTTCCCGAAAAATTTCGCCCTTCTTTGTTCGGCACATATTCATCGTTCCGTGGCGGGCGCGAAGCGTAGCACGCGCTCCCGTAGCGGTCAATAAAGTCTCTGCGCAACAGAGGGTTGCGCCCGCCGGACGCTTGCTTGACAACCCCGCGCCGTGGTCGTTAGAGTGACTTGTTTCACCCTAACTGCTGAAATCAGAACGCGCACACCTGTGCGATGTTGCAAGAGAAAAAAACGTGGCTCCATCGAAGAAAAAACATGCGCGCGAAGTCCGGCGCGATAAGTTTCGGGAAAAGGCGTTAGAAGGATTCGACCGCGTCGGCGACCGGCTCGAAGGCCGCGGTCGCACGATTCTGTACGCCATTGCCGGTCTGGTCGCGCTCGCGCTTTTGGCGGGCGTCTATTCGTGGTGGAGCGGCCGCAAGGCGCAGGAGGCCACGCGCGCCCTCAGCCGCGTCATAGAGATCGCAGACGCTACCGTCGCGGCCTCGCCCGCGCCCGGCGCGACGGGTCTGAATTTTACGACCGAGAGAGAACGCGCCGAGCGCGTCGTGGCGGAGGCGCAGAAGGTTGAGAACAAGTACGGCGATCCTTATCGTTCGCTCGCTCGCTATTTTCGCGCAGCCAATTTGTTGACCGTTGACCGCGAGAAGGGTTTAGCCGAGTTACAGGCTTTGGCCGGAAGCGGCGACGCGGAAGTAGCAGCCCGCGCCAAGTTCGCGCTGGCGCAGGCGCGTGAAGCCGACGGGCAGTACGACGCGGCGGCCACGCTCTACACCGAGCTGGCACGCGCGCAGAATCAGGCCGTCCCCGCCGACACGGCGAACGTGCGGCTCGCCTCCGTCTACGAAAAGCAGGGCAAGCGGAGCGAGGCCGCAGACATCCTCTTCCAGATCACCAAGGCGGCGCGCGAAGCTAAAGGTAAGGACGGCAAACCTGTCCCGCAATCGGCCGCCGCGCGCGAGGCCGCGCAAAAATTGGAACGGCTCGACCCCGCGCGCCACGCCCAACTGCCCGCGGAATCCACACCCGCCAATCTCCCATTCTAAAAGCAGAGCTTAGAGGTTAGAGATTAGAGGTTAGTGAAGGACATGAGGCAACGGTGAACTCCAACCGTCTTTCACTAACCTCTAACCTCTAACCTCTGACCTCTTTTTCTCATGGATAATTTGACGCACACGCTGGTCGGGTTGACGGCTGCGAAGGCGGGATTGGAACGGCTCTCGCCGTGGACGACGCCCGTGTGTCTCGCCGCCGCCAACGCGCCGGACGCGGACATCGTGGCCGCCTTCGGCGGCAGTTGGTTTTATCTCAAGCATCATCGCGGCATCACACATTCCATTGTCGGGACGCTCGCCATCGCGCTCATCATCCCGCTCCTGTTCTACGCGGTGGAGCGAATCGCGGCACGCCTCAAAGGTCGCGCGCCGCGTGCGCGTCTCGGCGGGTTAACGATCGCGTCGCTCCTGGTCAGCGCGACGCATCCTTTGATGGATTGGACGAACAACTACGGCGTGCGCCCTTTGTTGCCCTGGGATGGACGCTGGTTTTACGGCGACCTCGTCTACATCGTCGATCCCTGGTTGTGGCTGAGCCTCGGCGGGGCTTCGTTTTTGTTGACGGCCAAGTCGCGCTGGCGAAGCCTCGCGTGGGGCGCACTGGCGATTCTGGCGACGTTGGCCTTCGTCTTTTTGCCTGTGCGCGCCGGGATGGGATACCCGGTCTGGTCGCGCGCTCTGTGGATCATGGGGCTGGTCGTGCTCATCTTCGCGCATCAGACGGAGCTGGCGCGTCGTTGGGGAAGCCGTGTGGCGCTCGTTGCGCTCGCCTTCGTCGTCGTGTACTGGGGCGCGCTCGGCCTGTTGCACGCGCGTGCGGTGGCGCGTGCTGGCGAGGTGGCGGCAGCAGAGGCGGCACGTCAGGGAGAGACGGTGCAGCGCGTGGCGGCGATGCCCTCCCTGGCCGACCCGACGCGCTGGCGTGTGCTCGCGGAGACAGAGCGCGCGCTTTATCGTTTTGAGACTTCGCTCCTTGCCAGTGCTGCGGAGGAACGCCAAAGGCCGGATGCCCTGAAGCGTTTCGAGAAGCCGCTGGGGCAGGCGGCCGAACTGGCCGCGCGCGTCGGCAATGAAGACGAGCGCGCGCGCATCTTCCTCGACTTCTCACGCTTTCCGGCTATCCGCGTCGAGAGACAAAGTTGCGCCGAGGCGTTCCTCGTGCAGTTTGCGGACTTGCGTTTCACCGAACCGGGCGGCGCGCGCAGAGGCGGCAACTTCTCGCTCGAAGTGGCCGTCCCGCCCGCGCGCTGACACTTGCTGGCTCAAAGCCGCGAACCGAAACACTCTGTCGCTGCGGCGCATTGAAAAGTGGAGAATAAAAAGCGAGTTCGACATCCTTAAAGAGACTGCAACTCGTATTTGAAAGTGATTGTCCGCAGACCGCGCGGCGTCGCTGCAAAATTTTACACAGGCGTTATTATATTTTTATTGCAGTTAACTTTAGGCATTGACAAAGTGGCGACAGCGGCGATATAACTCCCGCCGTCTCACAGGGCGTTCTCATGCAGTTGACGCTCTCCAGCGAGGGGAGCGCTTCCGTTTCGCAGCACTAGCTTCGGTCGCTTTACGTGCTTCTTCGATCATCCCAGTCCTCGCCATCTTCCTTGGAGAATCCTCTCATGCCCGGCACAAATTCTCTCTCGTCCGCACGCAGCAGACGGCGCTCTCTCCAAGTCAGGTCGAACGCTTCACCAGTTTGACGCTAGCCAGACTGCACCACCAAAAGCGCGCTCCGTTAAGTTTCATATCCCTTGCTCGCAGCGCGCGATAGGGCGACTCGCTTCGTCGCCCGACAAAGTCAGGAGCAACTTCAAGGAACTTTCCGCCGGACTGAACCACCGGCGCAGACGACCCGCCTGCAATATTCCCCCTTGCAGCTCGAACGGCGGCGACTCTCTGCGCCTCAAACTCCGGCTCTTTGAAACCCCACACCTACGGGAAAGGAAATGGATGCAATGTCCGCGTTGACCATCAACCTGTTCGGCAAGTTCAGCGTCCAGGCCGAAGGGCAGTCGCTCGAAGGCTTCGACGCTTGCAAGGTACAGGAACTCCTCAGTTATCTCCTCGTCAACCGCGCGCGCCCTCACACGCGCGAATCGCTCGCCAGCCTTCTCTGGGGCGAAACCTCCACGGACAAATCGAAAAAGTATCTACGGCAAACTTTGTGGCACTTGCAGACGGCGCTCGAAAACCACTATGGCAGCGGCGACAAAGCGCCTGAAGTTTGCGCGCTGCTTTCGACCGGGCACGATTGGGTGCGGCTAAACGACGATTCCGCTTTGTGGCTCGACGTGGAGATCTTCGAGCGAGCTTTCACACGCGTGCAGGGCAAGGCCGGGCGCGATCTTGACGAAGAGACGAAACGCGTCGTGCAGGAGGCCGTCGAACTCTACAAAGGCGACCTGCTCGAAGGCTGGTATCAGGACTGGTGTCTGTACGAGCGCGAGCGCCTGCAAAATATGTATCTCGTGATGCTCGACAAATTGATCAACTATTGCGAGGCCGAACGCGATTATGAGATGGGATTGCTCTACGGCTCGATCATCCTGCGCTACGACCGCGCGCGCGAACGCACGCACCGACAGTTGATGCACCTGCTCTACATGGCGGGCGACCGCACGGCCGCCCTGCGCCAGTACGAACGCTGCGTCTCCGCGCTCCGCGAGGAACTGGACGTAGCGCCCGACCGTCGCACCGTCGCGCTCTACCAGCAAATTCGCCTCGACCAACTGGAAGAACGCGCCCTTCAACCCGCCGCCACGTCGCCCGAAGCGGAAACGCAGGCCGCGACGGCCGCGTCTCCCGTCTCTCTGCCCGAAGTGCTCGGCCGCCTCCAACAACTCCAACTCGTCATGTCCGACGTGCAACGCCGCATCCAACAAGACATCAAAGCCGTCCAGCAAGCCCTCAAACACTGAGACGATTGCGGATTGCGGAATGCGGATTAGAAAACATCAACTTGTTTTCTAATCCGCATTCGTTTTAGAGCGGCTAACAAAGCAGAGAGCGGAACCACGAACAGACACGAAACAACACTAAACTCTTCTTCGTGTTGTTTCGTGTCTGTTCGTGGTTTCTTGATTTTGTTAGTCGCTCCAAGTTCGCACTCTTCCAAGTCCGCATTCTTCCAATCCGCAATCCGTAATCTAAGCGTCCGCAATTCATCACAGACGCTTCGGCAGACGCGCGTGAGACGCACGCCCGTCGAGCGCGCTGTTATACGTGTACCTGCGCATGATTGCCGACCTGAGCTTGAGCCTCTGCTCGCCAAAACCCGGTTATTGGATGGCGGTCGCATTCAACCCGCTCTCACAGCCCATCCCCTCGCACGGGGTCGTCATGGACTTGCCTGAGTCCCAGGTGGATTCGTTTATCGTCAAGTTGTGGACGGAGGCCGCAGGCAGCGGCCGGGCGCGGCGCGTGAAGTGGCACGGCCAGATCACGCACGTCTCCGACGGCGCGCGGCGTTCGCTGAAAGATCTCGACGAGATCAAACTCTTCATCGAGCCTTATCTGGCGGAGATGGGCGTGGACGTGGGCAGGCGTTGGCGTCTGCGAAACTGGATCAGGCGCTTCTCGATTCACGCGGCGCGGCACGAGTGAGCAGCGCAATTTTAGATGGCGAGTTATGAAGCAATTGCGGCGGCGGGGCAGGCCATCATCGGCTTGCTCGGCGACGCGTGCCCGAAGCCCGAATTCGAGGGCGCGCGTTTCAGCCTCTACCAGATCAAAGATTTCCTGTCGCCGATGGAGGAAGGACTGTCGCTCTTTCTCTATCGCATCGCGGTCAACGGCGCGCGGCGCAACCTGCCGCCCACGGTCGGCCCGGACGGACGCCGCTATCGTCCGCCGCTCCCGCTCGACCTGCACTACATGCTCACCGCCTGGGGCAAGACGGCCGAGAAGCAACACCTCCTGCTCGGCTGGGCGATACGCATGTTGCAGGACGTGCCCGTGCTGCACTCCGGGTTGCTGAACGACTACGCGGCCGACGCGGCGACGTTTCGCCCCGGCGAAACAATCGAGATCATCCTCGACCCCTTGAACCTGCAAGATATGTCCAACTTGGCGACGCTGACGAAACTAAACCCGCCGCTCTTTGTCACCTACGTCATACGCATGGTGTCGGTCGAATCGAAAGTCGCACTCGAAGAGGCCGACCTCGTGCAGACGCGCGCCTTCGAACTCGGAAAGGTGCGCGCCTGATGCCGACGACGAACCCAGTGCAGGTGTTGGAACACTTCACGCTCGTCGCGCCGCTCGGCCTGCGCTTTCACGACGCGGCCACCGGCGAACTGGTCGGCGACGGACTGAACGTCACGGTCTATCCAATCAAAAACACGTTGCAGCGCGTCGAAGCGCGCGCCAATCGTTCGGGCACATACGTCCTGCATCACGCGCCGGGCTTGCGCGAGTTTGAGCGGGGCGCGGGCGACGAAGAGTTCTGGAACAACTTGCCGCCAACGCAAACCTTCGTCGTCGAAGTTATTGATCAGGAGCGTCGCTTTCAGCCTTTCTCGTTCGAGGCGGAACTGCCCGCGCCGCGCGGCCTGTTCAACTGGCTGTCGCCCGTCGAGCCTTCGCCGCCCGCGGGCGCACGCAGCCTTCCGCTCTATTCCGCTCCGGCGCGAAAAGTCAGTTCGGGCATGGCCGTTGTGCGCGCCGATTTGTGGGACGCGCAGGCCAGCGCACCCGCCGCGTGGGCTGTCGTGGAAGCGCGCTTGAACAATCAACTGCAAGCGCGCGGCATGAGCGACGAGCGTGGACGCCTCGCACTCATCTTTCCCTATCCGAAGCCGACCGATGCGCCGCTCTCTTCGCCCGTCGCCTCGCCGCCGGTCAACAAAAACGTGCCGTTGCTCGAACAGACCTGGGAACTCGCGCTCACGGCCGGTTACGCGCCGGAAGACTTGGCGACTGCCGCGAAGCCGCCCGTCATTCCAGACCTGCGCACGACGCTCGACCAACTCAACGCGCCGCCCGCGCGTCTGTGGGCAGACCTCGCCGGGCAGGACGAGTTGTTGAGCGTCACGCTGAAATACGGACAAGAACTGATTTTAAAATCGCAAGATTCTACGAACGTTTCACCGCCGGCTCCGCAGTCGGTGCTGTTCATCACCCCGGCGGGTTCACCGCCCTGAAGGAGGAGTCATGCCTGAATATCTCGCTCCCGGAGTCTATATCGAAGAGACCTCGTTTCGTGCCAAGTCCATCGAAGGCGTCAGCACGACCACGACCGGCTTCGTCGGCCCGTCGCGCTACGGCCCCGTCGATCTTGAGCCGGACATCATCACGGGCCTCGTCGAGTTCGAGCGCATCTACGGCGACCGGCAGAAACTTGAATTCGACGGCGGCGCGAAAGTGCACAACTATCTCTGGCACGCCGTCCGCGCCTTCTTCGAAGAGGGCGGCAAACGGCTCTACATCGGGCGCATCTTCCGCCCGCTCGTCAAGTCGGGCGACGCGGACGGCGTCGAAGATGTCTACAAACGTCCGAGCGACAACATCCTCGAAGACGACCCGACCTTCGGCAGCGGCTCGCTCTACGCCGACGGCCATGCGCGCGCGTGGATGTACCAGAACCCGCCCGCGACGGTGGCGGCCGATTCCGTCCTGGTGCGCGCGCGTTTCCCCGGCGCGGCGGGCAACATGCGCGTCCGCATCACGGTCAAACTCGGCCAGAACATACTCGTGCAAGACCCGCGCAAAGCGGGCGACCCGGAACACCTCTCGGTCAAAGGCTTGCGCCCCTACGACACCGTCTGGCTCAGCAACGTGACCAGCCCGGTTGACAGCCCGCCGGGCAGCGGCGGCTTCCGTCTCGCGCATTACGACGAGGCCGAGCAGACCTGGATTTTCGGCGCGAACGCGACGAAGACCGGCAGCGACCTGCGACTCAACACGCCTTCGGGTTCGGGCTTCAGCGCCTTGAGCGTCGATCAGGGCGACGAAGTGCGCGTCGCCACCTTGACCGTCTCCGTCACCTCGGCCGACGGCGCGACGACGAACGTGTGGGACAACATCGCGCTCGACCCGAATCACGAAAACACCTTCGGCACGCCCGATTCCATACGCGAACTGTTCGCGCAGAATCCGAGCAGTCTGTCGCAGGCGCGCACGCTCCCCATCGTCGTCCTCGTCGGCGCGGGACTCTCAACCGGCGTCGAACTGATCGAGACGCTCATCGCCTACGGCACAAGTTCCAACTCGAACACCAGCCTGAGCGACAACCTGCTCAACAATCTCAACTCGACCGACAGCGAACGCAGCGTCGAGATACTGCTTGCGGGCGGCAACGACGGCCAGATTCCCGGCGCGGACGAATACACCGGCGCGACGAACGAGCAGACCAACGCCAAGTTCGGTCTCGTCTCCTTCGAAGACCTCGAAGACATCTCCATCGTCGCCACACCGGGCGCGACGGCCAACTACAACAACAACGTGTCGGAAGCGTCGGCCATCATCGGCGCGCTCATCAGTCATGCCGAGCGGATGCGATATCGCATCGCCGTCATCGACAGCGGCGACAACCAGTCGATCTCCGAAGTCCGCGCCATGCGCGCCAAGATCGATTCCAAGTACGCGGCCTTCTACTACCCTTGGGTGCGCGTCCTCGATCCCGTCACGAACACCGAGATCAACTTGCCGCCGAGCGGCTTCGTCGCAGGCATCTACGCGCGCAACGACATCAACCGCGCCGTCTACAAAGCGCCCGCCAACGAAGTGGTCAATCTCGCCATCGGCTTCGAGAAGATGCTGAACCGTGCGCAGCAGGAGGTTCTGAACCCGGAAGGCATCAACTGTTTCCGCTTCTTCGAGGGACGCGGCTATCGCCTGTGGGGCGCACGCACGACTAGTTCCGACCCCGAATGGAAATACGTCAACCTGCGCCGCTACTTCGCCTATCTCGAACGCTCCATCGACAAGGGCACGCAATGGGCTGTCTTTGAGCCGAACGGCACGATGCTCTGGGACAACGTGCGCCGCACCATCGAAGACTTCCTCTTCAACGAATTCCAGATGGGTGCGCTCTTAGGCGACAAGCCGGACAAAGCCTACTTCGTGCGCTGCGACCGCTCGACCATGACGCAGAACGATCTCGACAACGGGCGGCTCGTCTGCCTCGTCGGCGTCGCTCCCTTGCGCCCCGCCGAGTTCGTCATCTTCCGCATCGGCCAGTGGACGGCGGACAGAAAAGTCTAAGAGCAGTGACGAGTGATAAGTGACAAGTCAGAAATGATGAGGATCGAGTGATGAGAGACAAAGTAACGAGCGACGAGTTGGGTTTCTAACTTGTCACTCGTCACTTGTCACTTGTCACTTCTCCGAAGGAGGAAGAAATGGCAGTCCTACGTGATCGTCCGTATGTGCAGTTCAATTTTCTGGTTGACCTCGGCACGGGCACGACCGACGGGGTAGAGGCGGGTTTTCAGGAGTGCAGCAACATCGGCATGGAAGTGACCGTGGCGGAATATCGCACGGGCAACTCGAAAGAGAACAGCGTGCGCAAGATTACCGGTCTGAACAAGGCGACCGACGTGACCTTGAAGCGCGGCGTGATCGGCTCGCTCAATCTCTACAAGTGGCTCGACGACATTCGCAACGGCAATCAGATGGCCGAGCGCACGGTCGTCATCCAGTTGCAGAACGAGGATCACACGGCCGTCGTGCAGACGTGGAAACTGCTGCGCGCGCGCATCATCAAGCACGTCAGCGGCCCGATGAACGCACGCGGCACTGACGTGGCGATGGAAGAGTTGACGCTCGCCTACGAGCGTCTGGAGATGGAATAAGACGAGCGGCCGACGGGCGGAGCGCGACGCGCGCCAGAAGGGTTCTCTGCTTTGAGAGCATCGAGAAGCGCCTTCGTGCTCTGCCACGGCCATCGCCTTCGCGCAACTCTTTCGGGATGGGGTGAGTGATGTTGAAGCGCGTCGTTACGCGGCGTCTGCCCGGCTTTCGCTTCGAGGCACAAGCGCCCGCTTTGGACGAGTGGTTGCCACGCATGGACGTGGCGGCCTTCGTCGGCTTCGCCGCGTCCGGGCCTTTGAACCTGCCGGTCGCCGTCGAATCCGTCGCGCAGTTCACGGCCATCTTCGGCGAAGACGCGCAGGTGGCGTGGGACAGAC
Source organism: Pyrinomonadaceae bacterium (assembly GCA_035942855.1). Lineage (GTDB taxonomy): Bacteria > Acidobacteriota > Blastocatellia > Pyrinomonadales > Pyrinomonadaceae > JAIVJZ01. The sequence continues at coordinate 20,998 of DASZCS010000076.1, forward strand.
AACGCAGCGTCGAGATTTTCGCTTACCTCGCCCCGGCCGTGCGCTCCTTCTTCGATAACGGCGGCCGGCGCTGCTGGATCATACGCGTCGCACGCACCGAGAGCGCCGGAGAGAACGCGCGCAACCGCGCCCGCGCAAACTTCTTCCCCGTGCCCGGCCTCATGGCCGCCGCGCTCGACGCGGACGGCAGCACGACGGGCGCTGTCTCCAGACTCAATCCGGCCTACGTGCAGGCGCGCTCCGAAGGCAGTTGGTCTGACGACGTGACTGTCTCGGCCTCGCTCATCAGCCGTCCGGCGCAGGTAATTTCGTTCTCGCTCGCGCAGATGCGCGTCGAACTCGCGCTCGATTCGCCGGACGACCTCGTGGCGGGCGATCTTCTTCGCCTCACTTTCAGAGACGAGTACGCGCTCTTGTTTCAGGCGACGAACATCACGCCGCTTGCGGCCAGTTCACCTACGACGCGGCGCACCGTTCAAGCCGATGCCGCGCACGCCGTCTGGTTGCGCTCCACTTCGCCGCACGATCCGCCGCTCAGCCCGAAGCTCGTAGACGTGCGCACCTACACGTCCGAACCGCAGACGCCCATCATCTACGACTCGCAGGAACCGTTCGAGCGCACGCAGGCCGACGAGTTTGCCGTGCGACGCGCCGCCATCCTTTACCCTTGGGACGAGGCCGCAGAGCCGTCGAGCGAGGGGCGCGAGATCAGACTCGACGTGGCCGTCTCCGCGGCCGATGCGCCCGCGCCCGGCTCGCTCATGCGCGTCGAAGGGCAGAACCTATGGGTCACGGTCGAAGAGATCGGCGTCACGACGAACGCTGCGCTCGCGGGCGCGCAGGAGGTGGTGCAGATCAAGGGGCGCGGCTTCTGGTGGCTTGAGAGTGCGCCCGGCGCGAACGCTCTGGAAGTGAACGGAAAGATTTCGCCGGAAGGCGAGCGGCTCGCGTTCGAGTTGTGGGCGCGAAAAGGTAGCGACTACGCACTCACGCTCGGCGAACTCGCTTTCGGCGCAAGTCACCCGCGCTACTTCGGCCAGCTTCCCACAGACCGGGAAGCCTACGAGCCGGACAGAACCGCGCCCGTCAACGAACCGGCCGAACAACTCTGGCAGCCGGTGGGCGAGGTGCGCTTTCCGCTCGCGGCAGGCGAAGGCGCTGAGAGCGTCGTCTATTTCCCGCTCGGCATGCAGTTTTTGCCCGAAGCGTTTTTAACGGCCGTCAAACTTCCCGGCACGCCGCTCGAACGCGACGGCCTTGCGGAGTTTGACGCAGACCTCTTCCTCGATCCAGATCTCAAAGAGGCCAGCCTTAACGATCTACTCTCGCGCGCAGACTTCATACGCTACCTGAGCGACGAGCCGCGCCGCCTGCGCGGCGTCCACGCCGCGCTCTCGCTCGAAGAAGTAACCATCGTCTCAGTGCCCGATGCGGTGCATCGTAGTTGGGAGCGCGCGTCGCTGGAGAAAGCGCCGAGCGCGCGTCGCTCGGCGCCTTTCCCGCGTCCCGAATGGTGGCACTTTCTCGATTGCGACCGTCACGACGATCCGCCGCTCGTGCGTCGTCCGCCGGTCGGCAACTTTCTCAACTGCGACATCGAAGTGATCGAGCGTCCGCTCCTTGCTTCGCCCGGCGATTTCAGCGAGAGCGGCACTTACACGCTCACTTGGGCGTCCACCTTGAACGGCGCAACCTTCGTGCTCGAAGAATCGAGCGAGCGCGATTGGAGCGCGGGCGCAATTGTCTACACGGGCAAGGACAAGCGCTACACGCTCTACGGTCGTCGCCCCGGCGATTACTACTACCGCGTGCGCGCCGTGACCGCCAAAGGTACGAGCGACTGGTCGAACGGCGTCTCGGTTCGCGTCGCGCCGTCGAACGCGTGGCAGTTGACGGAAGAGGTTGACTACGCGAACACCGAACTGCTGTCGGTGCAACGCGCTCTCGTCCGCATGTGCGCCGCGCGCGGCGACCTGCTCGCGGTGCTCTCTCTGCCCGTCCACTACCGCGAAGACAAGGCCATCGAACACATCTCGCTCTTGAAGACGACGCAACAGCGCGCTCCGGGCGCGGACAACAGCGTGCGTCTGAACAACGACGAGACGGGCGCGTTCAGCTACGCGGCCATCTATCATCCGTGGCTCACGGCGCGCGACTCGCGCCGCTTCGATCTCTTCCGCGATACGCCGCCCGACGGCGCGGCCTGCGGCATCCTCGCCCGGCGTGCTAACGCGCGCGGCGCGTGGGTCGCCCCAGCCAACGAACTCCTGCGCGGCGCGGTCGCGCTCACGCCCGCAATCGTCCGTCATCGCTGGCTCGACTTGCAGCTTGCGCAACTCAATCTCATACGGCAGGAGCCGCGCGGCTTTCTCGCCCTGAACGCAGACACCTTGAGCGACGACGAAGACCTGCGCCTCATCAACGTGCGTCGCCTGCTCATACTCCTCAGGCGGCTCGCCCTGCGCCACGGCGCAACTTACGTCTTCGAGCCGAACAGCGCGGCCTTCCGTCGTCTCGTGCAGCGCGGCTTCGAGGCGTTGCTCGACCGCATGTTTCTGCGCGGCGCGTTCGCCGGACGGACTGCCGCCGCTTCTTATCAGGTCGTGACGAGCGAGTCTCTGAACACGCGGCAATCGGTCGAGCAGGGACGCTTCATCGTGGAGTTAAGAGTTGCGCCGTCTCTCCCGATGACTTTTATGACCATCCGGCTCGTCCAGACGGGCGACCGCGGCTTCGTCACGGAGGCGAGATAGAAGATGACTAAAGCCGCCAACGAGACAGTTATTTATCCGTTCGTCGCCTTCAACTTCTCGGTCGAGATCAGGGTTGACGGCGTGGCGATGCAGATATGCGACGCGGCCTTCTCCGAATGCGACGGCCTGGAGATGACGATGGAGGTCAAGACCATCCGCGAGGGCGGCAACAACGGCAAGCAGATTCGCCTGACGGGGCCGCTCAACTACGCTTCGGTCACGCTCAAGCGAGGCATGACCGAGACGTTCGACTTGTGGAAGTGGGTGAACTTGATGTTGACGAAACCCGAAACGCGCGCCGATGCCGAAGTCGTCGTCTTCGCGCCCGACGGCACGACCGAGCGCGCGCGTTTCATCCTCTCGCGCTGCGTCCCCGTCAAACTCAAAGCCCCGCCCCTCAACGCCAAGGACGGCATGGTCGCCATCGAAGAACTCCAACTCGCCTACGAATCGCTCTCCCTCAAAGATGACACCGGAACCTCGGGACAGTAACCAGTGACAAAAGATGAAGTGGAGTAACAGATGCCTGATTCGGTGAAACTAGAGAAAGCGGAACTGCGGCAGTTGGATGCCGAGTTCAAGAACGAGATCAACCCGGACAAGACTGCGAAGGTGCAGTTCAATCCGGATTCGCTGAAGGTTTCGTTCGCCAACCAGATCGCCACTCCGGCGGGCGCGGGCGACCAGAAGGGCACGCCCGCGCGCCAGTTCGTCGGCGCGGGCACGACGAAACTGACGCTCACGCTCTGGTTCGACGTGACGCAGCCGATGCCCGAAGGAGAGACGGCCGAAAACGACGTGCGCAAGCTGACGCAGAAGGTCGCCTATTTCATCACGCCCGTGCAGGAAGGGAAGAATTACGTGCCGCCGTCGGTGCGTTTCATCTGGGGGTCGTTTCAGTTCGACGGCTTGATGGAATCGCTCGAAGAATCGCTTGAATTCTTCTCGCCCGAAGGACGCCCCCTGCGCGCGAGCATGACGCTCAACTTGTCGCAGCAGAAGATCACCGAGTTCACGATCAAGGACGTGGCCGCCTCGAACGCGCCGACGCCGGGCACGCGTCCTCTGACCGAAGCGCCGAAGGACAAGAGCGTGTCGGAGCTGGCGGACAGTCAGGGCAAGGGCGACGACTGGCAATCAATTGCCGCCGCCAACAACATCGAGAACCCGCGCATGCTCGAACCGGGCGCGCTGCTCGACATGAACGCGAGCGTCTCCGTCGGCGCGTCGTTCGGCGCGGGCGTCTCCGGTTCGGCCGGTGTGTCGGGTTCTTTCGGGGCAGGCGCATCGCTCGGCGCATCCACATCCTTCGGCGCGTCTACGTCGCTCGGGGCGTCCACATCGCTGTCGGTCGGCGGCGGCGTGGGGACGAGCGGCAGCGGCGGGGCAATCGAGACGAACATCAAGTTGGATGTCAAAGACCTGTTTTAGAGAAAGAGGTGAGAGATGACTGTTGTGATCGATCAGGTGAACTTGGACGTGGCCGAGCCGCCGCCGAAAAAACGCGGAAGCGGTGGTGGCGGCGACGATAGCAGCGGTGGCGGCGGTGGCGGTGAAGCGCCGAAGCCGGAAGAGTTCGAGCGCATGTGGAAGCAACAGGCGGAGCGCGCCGAGCGCGTTCGCGCGCACTAAAAGTTTATGGCCGACGAGTTGATCACAGGAGTCGTCTCTTCGATGCCCGCCTTCTTCGTCGGCGGGTCGGAGAAACCAGACCTCGGCGCAGGTCTCAACCGTTTGAGCATCGTCGAACAGACGAGCGGCCTCTATCGCTGCGAGGCGCGTTTCAGCAATTGGGGCAACGTCAACAACACGACCGATTACCTCTACTTCGACCGGCGCACGCTCGACTTCGGCAAGACGTTTCAAGTGAAGGTCAAAGACAAGGTCATCTTCGACGGCCGCATCATGGGACTCGAAGCGGGCTTCCCAGAAGGACAAGCGCCGGAGATCACCGTGCTCGCCGAAGACCGCTTTCAGGATTTGCGCATGACGCGCCGCACGCGCACCTTCGCCGACTCGACCGATGCGGACGTGTTCAACCAGATCGCCAGCGACCACGGATTGAGTCCGAGCGTCAGCGTCACGGGGCCGACTTACAAAGTGCTCGCGCAGGTCAACCAGAGCGATCTCGCGTTTGCACGCGAACGCGCGCGCTCAATCGACGCAGAGTTGTGGATGGAGGGCAGCACCTTGAACGCCAAGTCGCATTCGAATCGGGGCGGCACGCCTCTGGAGTTGAAGCGCGGCGCGCAACTGCGCGAGTTCACGGCCCTGGCCGACCTCGCCATGCAGCGCACGAGCGTGACGGTCAACGGTTGGGACGTGCCGAGCAAGTCTGCGCTCAAATACGAAGCGACCGAATCAGTCATCGCCAGCGAACTGAACGGCGACACGAGCGGAGTCAGCATCCTTGAGTCGGCGCTCGGCGCGCGCAAAGAGGCTCTGGCGCACACCGTCCCGCTCAACAGTCAGGAAGCGCAATACGAAGCGGAGACTTTCTTCCGCATGAGCGCGCGCCGCTTCATCGTCGGCTACGGCACGGCCGAGACGAGGCCGGAACTTCGTGCCGGAGTCTTCGTCGATCTGAAAGAACTGGGGCCTCTGTTTTCGGGGCGTTACTACGTCACGGAGATCAAGCATCTCTGGGACAACGCCAACGGCATCCGCACCGAGTTTCGCGCTGAACGACCGGGGCTTGGGCGCGCTTAGAGAATCTTTCACGGACGGGTCAGACGGATAGGTGAACAGGTGGGCGAGAAGAACCAACTTGAGATGATTCTGGACGTGCGGCAGCCTGCGGGTTTGGGCGGTCGCTGGTACGGCGTCTTTCCGGCGCTCGTCAGCGACATTAAAGACCCGGACGGACAGGGGCGCGTCAAGGTCACTTTGCCGTGGTCGGCCGACACGGGGAGCGGTCGCTACGAGGCCTGGGCGCGGCTCGCCACCATGATGGGCGGCAACAATCGCGGCAGCTGGTTTGTTCCCGACGTGAACGACGAAGTGCTCGTCTGCTTCGAGGGCGGCGACCCGCGACGCCCTTACGTCATCGGCGGACTTTGGAACGGCAGCGACCGGCCGCCCGATTCGATGGACGGCGCGGGCAACAACTATCGCAAAGTCCTGCGCTCGCGCAACGGCGTCAAACTGACGATGGACGATACGGACGGGCAGGAGCAGTTGATCCTGGAGACGCCGGGCGGGCAAAAGTTGACGCTCAAAGACGGCCCCGGCACGGTCGAGATCATAGATAGCAACGGCAACTCGATCAAGATGGAGCCGAGCGGCATCACGGTCAACGCATCGGCGAAGGTGACGATCAATGCGTCGCTCGTGCAGGTGTCGGCTTCGATGGTGACGGTCGATTCGGGGATGTCGAAATTTTCGGGCGTCGTGCAGTGCGACACGTTGATCAGCAATTGCGTGGTCAGCGCAACGTATACGCCCGGCGCGGGCAACATCTGGTGAGGAATTGATGCGAGACGTAGTGCAATGGACAGCGCCCGCGCCCCTGTGGCCTGAAGCGGCAGACGCGACGGAACTCGCCGTGCGCCGCCGCACCCTGCGCCGCCCGGCTATCCTGCGCTTCGCCACAGACGACTTCATGGACGACTACCTCGCGCTCATGGAGAACGACCCGGCGCGCCTGCCCGAACTCGTCGTGCGACCCGAAACGTGGCGCGGCCCCACGCCGCCCATCGCGCCCGTCACACGCCGCCCGGCCTTCCTGCGCCCCTTGAACCGCCTGCGCCTCGCTTCGGAGAAGAAGAAGTCGAAAGCCCTCGTCGGTTCGGGCGGCGCACTGACGACGACTGCTGGCGGCGACGCGACAGACGCACCTTTGAAACTCTATCAACCCGCGCATCAACGCTTCTATTTGATCACGGCCTGTCTCGTCTGCGGCCGCGCCGGACTCCCGGATCGCGCCATCAATCCTGCGCGCGACGAACGCGCCTCGTTCATCATTCGCCGCTTGCTCCCGCCCAATTTCCTCCGCGCGGACGGCACGCCCGACCGCGAACAGCCCATGCCGCAGTTCAACGCGAGCACCTGGGAAGAACACGCGCTCGTCACCACTGCAACGGGAACAGGCTGGCAGAAAGTCGTCGCCGGGACGACGACGCGCGCCGATGTGCTCGTCGCGGGCGAAGAACAGTTGCCGCTCTTTCCCGTCAACTACACGCAGGACGACGGCCGCCGTCGCCGCATCCTGACCGGCCTCGTCCCCGTCGGCAAACGCGAAAACTACATGGGCGCGAGCGCCGTCTCGAACACGCCGACGGCACAGCAACCCCCGCCCGCGAAGGATTACGAAAAGCCGGTTGACCCGCGCATGATGCCGCTGTGGATGGACGTGACCGAGCCCTGGATTCGACTGATCGAACGCGCGGGCGCGACCTACAACATGTTCAACCCGCCGCCTCTGCCGAAGACTGACGACGAGGCGTTCAAGGCCGAAGCCAAGCCCGCCACCCTGAAGTCTCTGCGCGAGCAGATTCAAACCATCTCGTGGTACATCCTGCTCGACTTCGCCAAGTTCCTCGACACCTATCTGCCCGACGTGTGGAAGACCGTCATGGGCACGGGCACGCCCGTGCTTTCGACTGCCGAAACTGCGCTCGTTAACGCACTGACGCAGACCGCTTTCGACGCGACGACCTACGCGAAGCTGACGAACGAAAACGCTGCGGGCGCGGACGAGTTGAAGTCTCTCGTCAAAGGCGTCGGCTACGGCGCAGGCGATGTCGTCAAGAATCTGGCCGACGCACTTCGTGCCATACGCGGCGGCAAGCCTTTCAACCAGACGAAAGCAAATCAGATCGAGGACGACCTGGAAACAGTCGGCGTTTCTTACCTGCGCGACAACCCCGACGCGAAGTGGCCTGACTTTCTCTTCCCGCTCGCCGACACGGAGTTCGAGGGGCCTCTGCCGCCGAAAGCCGCGGGCGCGGTGGACAACACAGACCGTTTCCTGAAAGCCGCCGAGCGCGTGTCGAATCTGGCCAACCTTGTCGCCGCCGCCTTGGAGGAGGTGGAGACCGCTTCGCCCGTGCCGCTGCCGCTCGTGGCGCAAAAAGTTTTGGACACGCGCCAGGGTTGGTTCGTCGCGCGCTGCGTCTACGAACGACCCGAATGCGGCCCCATCGATCCGCCCGTCGTGAGCGAGCCGACGCGCGCCTTCCAGTTGGCAGGCTTCTTCGACCCGGACGCCCCTGCGCGCCCCATACGCATCGCCATGCCCATCGACACCTCGCCCGCGGGCTTGCGCAAGTTCGACAAGAACACGGCCTTCATGATCTCGGACATGCTGTGCGGGCAGATCGACCGCGCGAAGGGGATGAGCCTCGGCGACCTCGTGCGCTCGGTGTTGCCGTGGCCGCTCCACAAGGATTTGTCCGCGCCTGACAAAGGGCCTTGCAAAGAGCCTTCAGGGTCGCTTGAGTTCGGCATGATCTGTTCGCTGTCGATCCCAATCATCACGATCTGTGCGCTCCTGTTGTTGATGATCATCGTCAACCTGCTCGACATCATCTTCCGCTGGCTGCCCTATTTCCTGATCTGTTTCCCGCTGCCGGGTTTTAGCGCGAAGAAGTCGCAGTGAAGGCGAAAGTAAGAGAGACGTGATGAACAACGTTCGAAGGTTTGGAGGAGCGAGATGAACAACGGCGGGCGCATTTTCGGCAAGGGCATCAGCTTTCCGCCGCGCGTCGGGCCGGACGGTCGCGTCATGTGGTCGGAGGGCGAGGTGAACATACGCGAGAGCATCCGCGTGATCTTGTTGACCGAGCAGCGCGAGCGCCTGCGCCTCGCAAACTTCGGCGGCAATCTCAACCTCTACCTCTTCGAGCCGAACACTGTGACGACGCGTCAACTGATCAAGGATCGCATCACGAAGGAACTCGCACAGTGGGAGCCGCGCATCGCGGTCGAATCCGTGTCGGTCGAACCGGACGAGACAGATCCGCAAGCGGTCGTCGCCACCATCAACTACAAACTCGTGGCGACGCGCGCCGCGCAGACCGTCAGCTTGAACGTCGTGCTCGCGGGCTAGTGAAGAAAGTCGGAGTTGGAAGTAAACGTTAAGGAGTCTTAAACCTCATGCCGTTGCAGATTCCGAATCTGGATGACAGGCGCTATCAGGAATTGCTCGACGAGGCGCTCGCACGCGTGTCCGTCCACAATCCGGAGTGGACGAACTTCAACAAGAGCGATCCGGGTGTGACGCTCATCGAAATCTTCGCCTTCCTGACGGAGAATCTGCTCTATCGCAGCAACCAGATTCCCGAACGCAACCGGCGCAAGTTTCTCTCGCTGCTCGGCGTGCCTTTGCAGTCGGCCTCGTCCGCAGTCGGCCTCGTCCAGTTAACGAACGAGCGCGGCCCGGCCGAAACCGTCACCTTGAACGACGGACTCGAAGTGCGCGCCGGTCAAGTTCCTTTTCGTACCGTGCAGGGTTTGGACGTGCTGCCCGTCGAAGCGCAGGTCTTCTTCAAACGCAAACTCACGACGACCGACGAGACGCTGACCGACTACTACAAACTGCTCTACGCCTCTTACAACGACGCCGAAGTTGACGACGCCTCAATCGAGCTTTACGAGACCGTGCCGCTCGACTCGAATCTGCCCGAAGGCGTGGACATCGGCGCGGAGACGAGCGACGGCTCGCTCTGGGTCGCGCTCCTGACGCGTGCGGGCGACAAGCCGACGGAGAAGACCGAAGCGGCGCTCGACAAGTTGCGCGACGACATCCGCAAGGCCATCGCCGGACGCACCATCAGCCTCGGCATCGTGCCCGCGCTCACGGCTGCGACACGCGTGCTCACGCCGCTCGGACAGGCGATGGCCGCCTCGACGCAGACGCAACTGACTTACGAAATCCCGAACGTCTCGGGCGGCACCGTGCTGCCCGAGGATCCCGAACTGCGCGTGGCGAAATACAGACCGCTTGACGCGCGCGCCCCGACCGATGTGCTGGCGAAACCCGGCGTCGTGGAGATCACTCTGCCCGGCAACAAAGACGAACTCAAACTCTGGACGAACCTCGATCCGCTTGAGCCGGGCGTGGGCGAGTTTCCGCCCGCGCTCGAAGACACGAACCTTGACGAGCGCATCGTGACGTGGCTGCGCATACGTCCTTCGGCGACGGCTGCGGCCGCGCGTCTCCTGTGGGTCGGGATCAACACGGTCTTCGTCTCGCAACGAGCGCGCGTCTCGAACGAACTGCTCCCGGCAGGCACGGGCGCGCCCGACCAGATCGCCTTCCTCTCGCAGAAGCCCGTCATCGCGCGCTCGGTGCGTTTGACCGTGACGCCGAAAGACGGGCAGACGCGGCTGTGGCAGGAGATCGACGACCTGTTCGCGGCCGGATCAGAAGTGCCCGTGCAGGATGCGCGCCTCGCGCCGGGCGCGCTCGCTCCAACGAGCACGCTCACCGAAGTCTTCACCGTCAATGCAGAGTCGGGCGAGATACGTTTCGGCGACGGCACGCACGGCAAACGCCCGCCCGCCGCTTCCATCATTCGCGCGAGCTACGACTACGGCGTCGGCATGGCCGGAAACGTCGGCGCGAATTCGATCAATTCGAGTCCGGCGCTGCCCGCCGGATTCCGTGTGTCGAATCCGGTGCGCACATGGAACGGCGCGGATGCAGAGAGCGTGACCGAAGGCGAGAAACAGATCACGCGCTACCTGCAACACCGCGACCGTCTCGTCAACGCGACGGACTTCGCCACGGTCGCACTGCGCACGCCCGGCATCCAGATCGGGCGCGTCGAAGTGCTCTCCGCTTACAACCCCGCGCTCACGACGAGCGAACCGGGCGACGCGCCGGGCGCAGTCACGCTCATGGTCATCCCGCGCTACGACGCCAAACAGCCCGACGCGCCTTTGCCCGACAAACTCTTTCTCGAAGCCATCTGCAAATATCTGGACCCGCGCCGCCTGATCACGACCGAAGTTTTCCTGCGCGGCCCGGAATACATTCCCATCTGGGTGTCGGTCGGCATCAGCGTCGTGGCGGGAACATCGGTGGCAGAGGTGCGCGAGGCGGTCAAACTCGCACTGCTTCAGTTTCTCTCGCCGCTCCCGCCCGCCGGGCTGCCCGTGCTCGACACGCAGGCCGCCTTTTTGACCACACCGCAATATGCCGCCGCGCAACAAGGGTGGCCTTTGCGCAAGAGCATCACGGATCGCGAACTGCTCGCCGTCGCCAGTCGGCAGTCGGGCGTGCTCTCCGTGAAAGACGTTTTGATCGCACGGGGCAGCGAAGTTGCCACGCGCGAGATCAGTTTGAACGGACTACAACTGCCGCGCGTCGCAGGGATTTCCGTGCAGGTCGGCGACCCTCTCTCGCTCGACTCTCTGCGCGGCAACACAAGCGGCGACACGACCGGCGGAACCGGCGGCGGCAAGCCGAAACGCATCGTGCCCGTGCCCTTCATCCCCGAGGAGTGTTAAGAGACGTGGACGCCAACGGAACGCGCTATCAACTGTTGCTCGGCTTTGACGATTGGGGCGAATGCACCGACGCCGACGGCACGACTCTGCGCGACCGTTGGCGTGCCGCGCCGCCCTCAGAGAACGAGACGAAGCTCGCGCCTGAGAGCGCGCCCGTCGCCTGGAATGCTGAGAATTACGAGTTGACGCTTCAGCCGCGTCTCTTCAAGTTTGAAGCCGCTCCGCACGACAAGCCGCCGAAGTTCGAGAACCGACGCGGCGCGGGGCGCGACCGCTACGGCAACTGGTACTGGATCGACGAAACGGAAGGACGCATTCTCGTCAACTCTTCGGGCACGAATCGCACCAACGTCTTCTGGCCGACCGAGGGCAGCACCACTTGCGCGGCGGAAGAAAAGTCGCCTGACGAGTTCAAACCCGTGGCCGACGTGAGTTGCCCGCCGCTCAAGTTTCGCGCGCTCGCCGTCACGGAAGATCATTATCTGGTCGTCGGCGTTTTAGATCCGGCCGGTCTGCTCATCTTCGATTTGCACGCGGGCGGCGCGCCGCAGCAAGTGTGGTGGCCGAAGGGCGTCAAGTTCGAGCCGCACGACATGGCGGCGCGCGCAGGCGGCGGCGTCCTCGTCCTCGACAGCACGAACAAACGCTACTGGGAACTCGACCGCCTGTTCAACGTCCTTCCGCCCGCAGCCTTCATGCCCTCCGTCACGCAGCCGGACGACTTTCAACCGCGCGGCAGCGACGGGAAGAAGACGGAACTGCACCTGTGCGAGTTGCCGCAGCGACTCACGCTTCAGATGTCCACGCGGCTTTTCATCCCGAAGCCCATCTCCATCGAATGTCTGCCGGACAATTCGGTGCTCGTGCTCGACTATCGCGCGGGGCAGAAGTTTTCGCGCGTCCATCGTTATCGAGAAGGCAAGCGGGTCGGGCAGTCGCGTTCGACCAAGTCGATGTTGAAGTTGATCGAAGAGGACAGGCGCGCGGATTTCAGTCTTGTCGGCTACGACTTCGCTTTCGTGCCGCGCCGCGCGCAGGGCGAACCCGACCGTCTCTACATCGTCGCCGCGGACGGCAACCAGAGTTACGCCTTCAATCTCGTCTGGCGCAAGCGCAAGCAGATCACGCTCGACCCCGTGGCGGCCTACATGCCGATGCGTCTCTTCGCCGGTCGCGCACTGGTGCGCGCGGGCACGGAGGCTTACTACGATTTCGACTCGCGCTGGATTCCGCTCGTCGAACAGAGGCGGCCGCGCTACGCCGAGGCGGGCACTTTCCTGACGCGCGCGTTCGACGGGGCGGAACCCGATTGCGTCTGGCATCGCTTGATGCTCGACGCCTGCATCCCTCCGGGCACGCGCGTCTCCGTGCGCAGCCGCGCGGCGAACAATCCGGACGATCTGGAGTTGACCGAGTGGTCGCCCGAACCACGCCCGTACCTGCGCGGCGACGGAACGGAGTTGCCTTACGGCAGCGGCTCGCGCCTCGTGCGCGACGAAGAAGAGGCGGCCAACCGTCGTGCAGAAGGCAAGGGAACCTGGGAACTGCTCTTTCAACGCGCGCGCGGCCGCTACCTGCAACTCGAAATCACGCTCGCCGGAAACGAACGCGCCACGCCGCGCCTGCGCGCCCTGCGCGCTTACTATCCGCGCTTCTCTTATCTCGTGCGCTATCTGCCTTCGGTCTATCGTGAAGACGATCAATCGGCCTCTTTCCTCGAACGCTTTCTCGCCAATCTCGAAGGCATGTACACGTCGCTCGAAGACAAGATCGCAGCCGTGCAGGTTTTGTTCGACGTGCGCAGCGCGCCTGCCGACGCGCTCGAATGGCTCTCCGGTTGGTACGGCGTGGCGCTCGACCCTGCGTGGGACGAAGCGAAGCGGCGTGTCTTCATCAAGCACGCGATGTTCTTCTTCCGCTATCGCGGGACGATGCACGGGTTGGAACTCGCCCTGCGGCTCGTGACTGACGAGTGCATCCCGGACGAGGCTTTCACGGACGCGGCGGCGGCGACGGCCGCCGCTTCGGGCGCGTACAGCATTCGCGTCGTCGAACGCTATCGCACGCGGCGCGTGCCGGGCGTCGTCTTCGGCGATCCGACCGAAGCGTTTGCGCCGCGTCTCGTCGAGCAGCAGACGCGCTGGCAGCCTTCGCAGGGAAGCGAGGCGTTGCACGCGACCTATCGTGCGAGTCTTGAGTTGGAGGCGGGCGAACTCTATCCCATCAAGCGGCCTGCGGGCGCGACGGGCAAGGATTGGGAAGCGTTCTCGCGCGCGGTGCTCGGCTTCGTGCCCGGCGCAACTGCGACCGACCGCACGACCGGGTGGGAGAACTTTCTGGCGCGGCGTTATCCGCATCTAGACGCGCTCGGCGCGGCCTACAACACGGAGCCGGATTCGTTTGCCGACGTGAAGTTTCCGCAGAGTCTCCCACAGGGGGGCGAGCCTCTGAACGACTGGTATCAGTTCGAGTCCGTCGTCGTGGCGATGCGGCAGACGGCGCACCGCTTCACTGTGCTGTTGCCGATGCGGCAGACCGACACGTTCGACACGGCCGCGCACCGTGATTTGACGGAACTGGCGCGGCGCATCGTCGAACTTGAGAAACCGGCGCACACCACCTTCGACATCAAGTTCTACTGGGCGATGTTCCGGCTCGGCGAGGTGCGGCTTGGCGACGACACGCTGCTCGATCTCGGCAGCCGCGCGCCCGGCCTGATGCGCCCGATGCTGCTCGGCGAGGAGCATCTGGCCGAAAGTTATCTCGTCGCGGCACACCCGCAAAACGTCGGCGGGCGCAATATCCTCGGTCGCCAGTATGAGCCGCCTCTCAATTGATTCTTCACGTACCGGCGGGGCGATATTTTCGTAGCAGGAGAAAAACAATGGCAGAAGACTTCACATCGCGCATGGCAACGCCGGGCGCTTCGGGCGATCCGACCAAACACGTCAACTACACCTACGGCATGGTGCTCGGCGTGGACGATCTGACGCAGGAGTTTGCTTACCATTCCGGGCGCGATCACTGGATGATGCGCGACGCAATCGGTTACGGCACGGTCAACGGCCTGCGCGTCACGGTCGGCCCGAACGCGAACGGCGAGACGGAAGTGAACGTCACGTCGGGCACGGCCTTGACGCCGCGCGGCCAACTCGTCCACGTCCCCGTCGCGCAGTGCGCCAACCTCGGCAAGTGGCTTGCCATCGCCAAGAACAAAAAGGCCGTCACGGATGAAGTCGGCTTGCCGCCGAACACGCCCGTCACGCTCTCGGTCGTCCTGTGCTATCGCGCCTGCCCGACCGACAAAGTGCCAGTGCCCGGCGAGCCTTGCCGCAGCGAAGAGGACACGATGGCCTTCTCGCGCCTGCGCGACGACTTCAAACTCGAACTGCGTGTGCGGCAGGCGGCGAAGCCCCCTTCGCCCGACCAGCGCGAAGAAGACGCCCTGCGCGATTTCATCAAGTGGCTCAACGAGCACTTGGTCGTCACCGAAGAACAGAACAACCTGACGAGCGAAGCCGACTTCACGGCCGCCGTGCTCGCCGCCGCGCATCCGGTCGTCCCGCCGCCCGGCGATCTGCCGCCCGACTTCATGCTCGACAACTCGCCCGCCAACCCGATGCGCGTCCACGTCTCCGACGCCTGCACGTTTCGCCGCATCGCCTTCCGCCTGTGGGTCACGGAGTTTCGCCCGCGCTGGCGACCCCGTCAGTTCAACACGCAGACCTTGACGTGCTCGCCCGACGGCGCGGACGAAGGCACGGTGACGGACGACAACTGCATCCTGCTCGCAGACCTGCGCGTGCCGATCACAGTCAACGCGCTCCTTGACAACACGACGCCCGTGCAGGTGCTCGACGGTCGGCGGCCTTACCTGATCAGCGGGCGCATGTTGCAGGAGTGGCTGCTCTGCGGCACGTTCGACGCGGTGGTGCGTCCGCAGGTGCAGACGCTTCCGCTCGTCACCATCGTGCGCGACACGGGCGGCACGCCGCTCTTTCGTTTCTGGTTCCATCTCGACACGCCGAAGAACCAGATCGCGCTCACCACTTTCGACGCGGCGCACCTTCAGGCGTTCGAGGAGACGGATGTGGCGGGCGACTATGTCAATCAATTGAACGTCGTCAACATTAAAGCTGTCGCGAGCACGAGAAACGTGTTCGAAGTGGAACTCGACGCCGACGCGCGCCTCATCCGTTTCATCTTCGATCTCAAAGGCATGGAGGTGACGCCGGAGGGCGGCGCGGCCGTGCCGCTTTCGGGCTACGCGCGCGCGCGCCACCTCAGTTTCATCGGGCAGGACAGCCCCGACAGCGCCACGGCATTCGCGCCGCCGACCATATAGATCAGGAGAGAGGTAATCCGACATGAGCAGAATCGAACTGCTACAGCCTTTCCTCGAAGGCGGCATCCGCAATACCAACTTCTTCAACGGCCGCTTGCTCTCGGCCGAAGACTTGCGGCAGGAGCAGCAGGCCAATCGTGACCGCATCGCGCAATTGGCGCGCGCGGTCGGCGCAGGCATCGTCGAAGGTCTAGAAGTGGATCGCGCAACACAGGGCGGCGGTCTGACGAACGCCGTCGTGAAGGTGTCGGCCGGGCTGGCCTTGAATGAAAACGGGCAGGCGCTTGCGCTTCCGCTCGACACGGAAGTGGCGCTCGTGCGCGAACTCGAAGCGGTCAACGCGGAGGCCGGTCTGTTCGCCACCTGCGAGCCGCCGACGCAAACCGCAGTCGTCTCCGGCGCAGGCATGTACCTGCTCGCCTTGACGCCCGCCTCCGGCTACGAACAGCGCGCGCCCGTGAGTGGTCTGGGCAGCGCGGGACTGACGAGTCCCGGCTGCGGCAGTCGCTACGCCGTCGAGGGCGTGCAGTTCAAACTCGTCAGCGTGGACATCAACACCTTGAGTGGAATCCCGGCGCCGACGCGCACGGAACTCAACAACCTGATGAGCGCGGGCACTCCGGCCAATCTCTCGCTCCTCAGAAACTTGATGGCCTATCTCTGTTTCGGCGCGGCGCAGGCGGGCGCTTTCGCGCGCGACGTTTTCGGCGCGTCGAACAACCCGGGCGCGACGCCTGCGCCGAACGTCGTCGAAGCCTTGAAGGCCGCAGGAGAATTGACGCGCTGCGACGTGCCGCTCGCTTTGATCTACTGGACGGCCTCTGCCGGCATCGACTTCGTCGATATGTGGAGCGTCCGGCGGCGCGTCGTCCACGAGTCGGTGACGGACGCGTGGAACGCGCCCGGCGGCGACACGGAACGCGCTCTGCGCGAAGCGATGTCGATGCAGTTTCAGACGCATCTTGAGAAACTGCGCGCGACGGCGCAGTCGACGCAGGCGGTCAAAGCCAAAACCTACTTTCGCTATCTGCCGCCCGTCGGGTTCGTCCCCGTCGGCGGCATCGCCGGACTCGTCGGGTTCGCCTACCAGACTTTGTTCCAGAACATGACCTACCGCGAGCCGGTCTTCATCAACGGCGCGCGCCTGCCCGCGCTCCTGCACGAGGCGCGTTCCTACCCGCCGATTGAAACGCAAAGCACGGAGATGTTCTGGCTCTATCTCGTACGCGAGAATCAGGAAGCCTTCAACGCGGGCGGCGCAAACAGGCCGCAACCCTACCTCGTCTTCGCCAAGGGACACACGCCGTATCAGGGCGATTCTCAGTACGATCTGGCTTACTGGAACTACAGCAATTACTCACTCATTTGAAGCCGCCGAGAAGTAAGAGAGGAGAAGAGAACGATGGTGCAGAAACTAGAGAAGGTGAAAGCGGGCGACCTCATCACGGCCAACTTTATGAACAGCCTGCTCTCGCATTTGGAAGACCTGGAGGAGCGCGTGGCCGCGCTGGAAGCCACCGACCCGACGCCCGCGGCCGTCAAGATCACGGGCTTCGAATTCAGCAAGAATCCTTTGCGCGTCGGCCACCGGCTGAAGGTGAAGGGGAAGAATTTCAGCGTCCCGCCCGAACTCAATCAGGTCTTCATCGGCGGCGTCAAGGTGCAGACCTTCGCGCTCGACAGCGGCGAAGAACAACTCTCTTTCGACATCCCGGACATCCCCGGCCTCGTCGAAGGCGGTTCGATGGTGACGGTGCAGGTGACGAACCCGAAGGGCACGGCCTCAGATTCGTTGAGCGTCTCGCCGAAACTCATCATTCCGAGCGGCAACATTCTCGTGACTTACCTGATCGGCCCCGTGATGCCTGCCGGACAGCCGAACATCGTGGCGGGCGGGTCATACATCTTCACCTTCGAGGTCAAAGCCATCGCCAGCCAGCAGGGCAACTACACGCTCACTCCCTCGGTCATCGGCGTGCAGAACTGGACGGCCGAACTGCTGGAAGACAACGGCGACATCGTGCGCCAGAGCAACGTGATCACTCTGCCCGGCGTGCCCGGCGCGGGCGCGACCAAAAACATTCGCGTGCGTGTGAAAGTGCCCGTGGGTCAGGTGACGGGAACGGCGGCCACCCTGCGCCTCGCCGTCGTCGAGAACACGCCGGACACGGGCGTCACGCCCGGCAACACGCAGTTCACGCTCACCATCGGGTCGCCGCCGCCGACGCCCGAAACGCGCGTGCGCGCCACGCTCGAAAGCGCGCTTGAACCTGCCGCCATCTCGCAGAACAAAGTGATGTTCAAGCGCGGCCAGGGCATGGGCACGGTCGGCCTCGCCCTGCACTTCACCATCGCGGGCAATTTCACCGTCACCACTGCCGTCAAGAATACGACCGGGTGGACAATCGGCGAGGTCAACACTCCTTCGTTTCAGGTCGGCACTCCCGCCCCCGGCCAAACCTCCAAGCACTCGCTCCTCGCGCAGTTCGCCGCCGGGGCGTCGGCCGGTGAAACGGAGATGTACGTCAACATCAAGGGCACAGGCGGCATCGACATCAAGTACGCGCAGACCATCGGCGCGACAGATTAGAGAGCACGGCGCGCGGGCGTTGGTTTCCGTGCGCTCGTCGTCAAACGTCGTGCAAGGCCGCGAGCGCACGGCGCTAACCATCACTTCACCTCACGGAAGGAGTTCTTATGATGAACAAAAAATTCAAGCACCTGCGCAGCCTGTTGCGCGGCCTACGCGGCGCGTGCGCCGTCGCGCTCGTCTGTCTGATGTCCGTGCCCGTCGTGGCGACGCCGACCGACATGTGCGTTCCCAGTATCTCCGGCGGCCTGACCGGCGTGCCGACCATCGACGGCGTCATCGAAGGCTACAGCGGCCCCGGCACTGTGAACAACGACCCCGGTTGGGAAGGCGTCACGCGCGTCAACCTGCTCGACAACACGGGGCCGAACATGGGCACGCTCGCGGCCGCGAAATTCCAGATGGGCAGAGACGCAAACTTTCTCTATCTCGGTTTCGTCGTCGGCGTCCCGACGCCGGGCGCGAACAGTCACATCGTCGTCGGCCTCGCCACCAAAGCGGGCGACCCTGCGACCGACTGGCGTTTCCACATCAAGCCCTTCGACGCCTCGACCGCCGACCCGACTTTCACCAACTTAAACCAGACGCCCAACTCCATCGTCTGGTGGCGCGACAGCACGACTTGGAACACGGCGGGCGCGGTCGCACACGTGGTCGGCGCGGGCGAGTGGCCTTTGCAAAACACGCGCTTCGCCAAGTCTGGCAACCAGTATTCGGTCGAGATGAGGATTCCCATTCATAGCAGCGCCGGGAACGCGGGAGGGGACACGGCGGTCTTCTTCCCCACCACAGGCACTTTCCGCGTCTACGTCAACGTGCTGAGCACCAGCGTCGTCAACCAGATGACCACGACGCAAGACCCCTGGCCGGCGGGCGTCATCGTCGTCCCCGGCATGAGCACGTTCCTTGAGCGCAATACGCCGGACGTGACGCAGTGGGGCACGGTCTCCTTCAACGACCGCCCCGAATGCGACGGCGTCACGCTCTCTTGGAATCAGATCGGCGTGGATAACCCGGCCGCACCCGGCAATCTCATCTCAAGCATACGCCGCTACGACCCGCCGGGCGCGGGCACGTTCACAGAGACCGAAGCGCAGTGCGCCGCCCTCGCGCCCGACTTCCAGTGGCCTACGCTACAAGGGCTGCCGAACGCCTTCGTCGCCAAGCCGTTCAACGGCATGGTCGGAACGCAGGCGAAAGTGTCGGCCACCTTCCGTCTCGCCAACTGGGGCATCCCCGGCACGACCGAATGGACGAAACTCGGCGAGGCCAACCCGCCGCTCGTCCCGACGCCGCTTAACCCCGCCGACGTGACCAACAACCCCGCCCCGCAGCAGACCATCAACGCAGGCGCGACGGGCAACCTCGTCGCCAACTGGACGCTCAGTTATCGCTGGTCGTGTCTCTACAAGCACCGGCCGCACCAGTGTATTCAGGTCGATCTCGACTCGAACGATCCGGCCACGCGTTTCAAAGACAAGAGCGCACAGCGCAACATGGATTTCGTGCCCGCGTCGCGTTTCGAGCAGCGCGCGCGCATCAGCGGCAATCAAGGCGAACTGCCGCCCAATCGAGACGAGCACGAATTCCTGATCAGAGTCGAGACAGACCAGCAGGGGCGGCTCGAAGGCAGAGACGAACGCACGCCGCGCCGTCTGCAATGGCAGGAACTGGCCGAAGAAGCCATCGAGCATTTCGGCAAAGGCGTGACGAACCTCGGCACGTTCATCGCTCGCGGCACGCTCAAGACGGGTAAGACCATCAACATGGGCGGCGTCGAGCACGAGTACGTGCGGCGCGTGGGCGACTTCGGCTACGTCGCCGGACACACGGGGCCGATCACTGGCTGGCGCTTCGAATTTGCCGGGCAGGAGTTGAAGCGTCTGTCCGACGATCTCTACGTCATCAACGTCAAGCCCGGCGGCGAAGCCTTCGTCAACACCGTGATCGAAACGCTCGGCGGCGACGACCGCGACGACGGCGGCGACAAGGAAGAGACCAAGAATGACGACGACGGCAATATCCCGGCCGATGCCGACTCGAAACGTTGGGGGTTGAGTTTGCACGCGGGCGCGAGCATCCCGCACGACAACTTCAACAACATCTTCAACCCGGGGCCGAACGTCGGCGTCGATCTCGAATATCGCCTGAGCAATCACGTCTCGCTCGAAGCGATCTACACCTTCCATCGTTTCCGCGGTGAAGACTTCGGCGTCGTCTCAGTCGAAGACCTGAATTTGCACCAGTTCTCGGGCAACGTGAAAGCCTACGCCGGAAGTGGTTCGGTCAGACCGTTCCTGAACGGCGGCGGCGGCGTTTATCACTTCGACTTCGGTGGCTTTGGCGGAGACACGCGCGGCGGCCTGAACATCGGCGGCGGCTTGCAGTTCAACCTGACGCCGACCTTCGCCGTCGAAGGCTTATACAATTTCCATAGCGTCTTTACTCCCGGCTCGAACGTGAAATTCTCCACCGTCCAAGGTGGAGTACGCTTCAGGTTCTAATGCTGGGACACGGACGCTAATGGGTCAGGGGAGCGGGAGGAACGCAGCGCAGAAGCGTCGTGGCGTCCCCGGTGTCGCCACGGTCGCGCGAGTGCACCTCCCGCGAACCTGATTCAAACAGTCTCATATTCTCGGCTTTCCTCTGTGCCCCTCCGTCTCCTCTGTGGTTAATCAAATATTCACCACAGAGGACACGGATGATACAGAGGACAAATCAATTTAGGCCGCCGCTTCAGGGTTCGCTTTAATGATCGACCTGCAAACGGGTGAACAGACTTACGTGTCGCGGCTGCGCGTCAGGGGGTCCAGTCTCGATCCTCTGGTCGCGCAGTTGCGCCTGGCCTCTCTCTTTCAAGCGGCGACGGTGCAACCGGCCGGACTCGCCCCCTCGGCCATCGTCCTGATACGCCAACTGGACGACCCGCGCCCGCGCACCGTCTCGCTCTCGAACGGCCAAACGACTTTGCCGCACGAATGGCAACAGTCCGTGCGCGCTTCCATCGAACAATTCGCGCGGCGCGGCGCACGACCTGCGTGTGAGAGCGTGGGGTCGGATGCGCCTTGCGTCGTCTTCGCAGACCGCGCGGAACTGCTGGCTGCGCTCGCGGGCGATTGGTATGAGCAGCGCGCGGCCACGCGCTGGTGGTGGCGCAGTCTCTTCAAAGAGACGATTGACGCGGCCGCGCTCGTCAAACTCTGGCGGCAGATGCCCGAATACGTGCCCGGCGCACTCGAACATCTCGCGCGCAGACACAAGGCCG
This sequence comes from Pyrinomonadaceae bacterium, assembly GCA_035942855.1. GTDB lineage: Bacteria > Acidobacteriota > Blastocatellia > Pyrinomonadales > Pyrinomonadaceae > JAIVJZ01. The sequence continues at coordinate 42,405 of DASZCS010000076.1, forward strand.
TCCCCGTAGCACGCGCGCTCGCGCCCGAAGCCGCGCGCGCCATCCTCCACAATCTGACGCGTCGCTTCGCGCTCGACGAACTGCAAGCCGCCGTCTCGACAGCGCTGCAAAATCTTTCTCGTGCCGAGCGTGCGGCACAAGCGCCCGCGCCGCCGGAAGCTTTCGCACGCGCCGCGACGCGAGATGACTTTCAACTCGCACGGCCTGCGCTCAATGCGAGCGATGCGCCGTGGCAGAGGGTTGCGCCCGAAGCCGACTCCATCGAGTTGGACTTGCCGCAACGATGTCTGCTCGGCGTCGGCCTCACGCTGCAACGCGCGCCCGCCGTCATACGCAGCCGCAGTTTCCTGCTCCGCTTCAACGCGTGGACAGGCGCGCTTTCATCCGGCGACGAGTCGAACGCGCCGCCCGCGCCGCCCGCACCGAAGTCGAAAGAGACGCCCCGAACAAGCATGCCCCAAACGGACGCCGCACCTAAACGCGGCGCGACGCATTCACGCGCAACCGTTCACGAAGCGGACGGCACGCACCCGGAGTCGCACGTCTCATTCGAGCGAAACGCGCAGACGCACGCACGCGACGCTTCGCACGCGGGCCTCGATTCGCCCGAACTGAGAGACACAGACGCGCACGCGCCCGAAGACTCTTTGCACGAAGCGGCGCACGCCTCGCCGAACGAGACCCCACAACCTGAGTCGCAGGACGACGCGACGCGTCCGCACGCTTTCGACATTTTCGAAAGCGAAGTGCGCGAAGTTGAAACGGGCGCGGGCGCCGAGCGTGTCGTCGAGTTGCACGGCGAGGAGGTTGAGGAACGCGCCGCCGTCGCGCTGCAGGCGGCAGAGGTGGAGACGACGAGACAGTTCGCGCCGCCGCTCGTCGAAGCGCAGATCGAGACGCGTTTCGGCGGGCTGTTTCATCTCGTCAATCTCGGACTCTTCCTCGAACTCTACGGCGACTTCACCATGCCCGCCGCGCCCGGCATCGCGCTCTCAATCTGGGATTTCGTCGCACTGTTGGGGCGGCGGCTCTGCGGCGCGCGTGTCGAGCAGGATGCCGTGTGGCCTCTGCTCGCTGAGCTTGCGGGGCGCACGGTCGAGCAACCGCCGGGTGAAGATTTCCGCGCGCCCGACGAGTGGCGCATTGATGCGCGTTGGCTCGGCGCGTTTCCCGCGTCGGCCAACTGGCGTTGGGCTGTCGCTCGCGGCGCGCGACGGGAAAGACGCTTGCAGGTCGTCCACCCGCAAAAATTTCTCGTCCTCGACGTACCGCTCGACGACGCGGAAGAAGCGGAAGCCCGGCTCGCGCGTGAGTTGGAAGTTTATGCGGGCGCGTTTTCGCAAATGCCCGAACGCGCGGCGCGCCAGTTCAAGCTACGTGGCCGCACGCCGCTCGCGCGTTGGATAGAACGCGTGCACCTGTATGCGCGTGCGCGGCTCAGTCGCGCGCTTGGTATCCGAGACGCACGACGCGCGGCGCACCTGTTATGCGAGCGGCACGCGCGTGTGTTCGTGACGGCGACGCACATCGATGTCCTGATGCGCCTGGCCGAGTTGCCTTTCGAGGTGCGCCTGTCCGGACTCGACCGCGACCCCGGCTGGATTCCGGCCGCCGGGCGCATCGTCGCGTTTCATTTCGAATAAGCGGATGGGCGAAGGAGGTTTTCAGACGATGTTGCAGTTGCAGGAAAAATTGAGCGAAGCGGAACATCCTTTCGCCGATTTCGCGGTCACGCCCGCGAACCATTTCAAGCTCTACATCTTCGCCACGGTCGCGCACGTCCTTGAACAGGTCGCGCAGTCGTTCGACACGTTCGAGGCGGTCTACGAACAGTTTCCCTTTCTCGAAGGCTACGCGGAGGAACTCGAAGAACGCGCGCCCGCGCATCTCGCCTGCACGGACGCGCGCGGCGCGGCGGCGTGGTGGCAGGAAACGATCGGTGCGTGGGAAGCCGGAACGAACGCGCACTTGCCTCTGCGCGCTCTGCGCGAGACGGCCGCGCTCGACCACGCCGGTCTAACGCTTCTGATGTGCGCGGGTCTCATCGAAGAAGACTCGCGCTTCGGCCTGCTGTTTGAAACGATGCAGGGCACGCCCGGCCAGCATCGCCCGAACGTCGGCCTGCTCTCCGCTTGGTGGCGCGCGGAGGACGACTACACGGAAGTGCGTGCGCGTCTTCGTCAACTGCACGAGTTGGGACTTCTGGAGTTTACAGGGATGGACGCGCCGCGCACGGAATGGACGCTGCACGCTGCGCCTTTGCTCTGGGACGTGTTGCGCGGCGAGACGCGCGAACGCCTCGCCCCCTGGGCGCGCTATCACGCGCCGCAGACGCTTGCCGCGCTCGATGCGCTCATCCTGCCCGCGTCGCTTCGCGCGCAACTCGAAGTCATCCCCGCTTTGCTCGCTTCGGGTGAGGCGCGGGCGCTCGTCGTGCGCGGCCCGCATCACAACGGCCGCCGCACGCTTGCGGGCGCGGTCGCACGCGCGCTCGGCCGTGGCGTCCTCGAACTCACCGCTTTCGACAAGACGAGTGAGACGACAGCACACGCGCCCGACGAACGCTCAAGACTCGCGGGCACGCTCGCTACCTTGCTCTCGGCGCTGCCCGTCTTCGTCTTCGACATCGCGCCCGGCGACACCGTTGAGTTGCCGCCGATGGGAGCTTATGACGGCGCGCTCGCGCTCGTCCTCGGCAAGCAGGGCGGCGTGCGCGGCGAGGCGGCCGAACGCGCACTCACCGTCCTCGTTGAAACACCAGACCGCGACGCGCGACGCTTGCATTGGCTGCGCGCGCTCGGCACGCACGCCACATCTGACATCGAACTCATCAGCGAACGCTTTCGCCTGACGGGCGGCAACATACGTCGCGCCGCCACGCTCGCCATCGCTTACGCCGCGCTCGCCGGAGGCCGCCCCGGAGTCACCATCGCAGACGTGCAACAGGCCAGCCGCGCGCTCAACCGGCAGATGCTCGACACGCTCGCCGTGCGCATCAACACGACGGGCGATTGGAGTCATCTCGCGGCAAGCACTGAGACGTTCGCGGAGCTTCGCAATCTCGAAAGTCGCTGTCGCCACCGCGAGCAATTGCCCGCACACGTCGGCGACGCTCTGGCCTGCGGCATGAACACGGGCGTGCGCGCACTGTTCAGCGGCGCGAGCGGCACGGGGAAGACCCTGGCCGCGCGCCTTCTTGCCGCGAGTCTACAGATGGACTTGTACCGGCTCGATCTCTCAACGGTCGTCAACAAGTACATCGGCGAGACGGAGAAGAACCTCAACCAGATTTTCGCGCTCGCCGAAGAACTCGACGTGATCCTCCTGCTCGACGAAGGCGACGCACTGCTCACGCAGCGCACGGACGTAGGGAACGCCAACGACCGTTACGCCAACCTCGAAACCAACTACCTCTTGCAGCGGCTCGAATCCTACGAGGGCATCATCATCGTGACGACGAACGCGAGCGACCGGATCGACACGGCCTTCCAACGACGCATGGACGTGTCCATCAGCTTCACGCCGCCCGATTCCACCGAGCGTTGGGCGATCTGGCAACTGCACTTGCCCCACACGCACCGCATCGAAGCGCGACTCTTAGACGAAGCCGCGCGCCGCTGCGAACTGACGGGCGGCCAGATTCGCAACGCCGTGCTTCACGCCTCTTCGCTCGCGCTCGCGGACGGCGGCACAGTCACCTCCGAACATTTCGAAGCGGCCGTCCGCCGCGAATACCGCAAAGCGGGCGCGGTCTGCCCGCTCCAAACGCGCCGCGACACAAACGTCGCCGCCTCTTTCAACCGTTGGTGAGGAAAGGAAGGGATCAGGGATGAGGGATGAGGGATGAATGAAGATGAGTGAATGGTAAATGGTAAATGGTAAATGGATGAAGACAGTTCCGCTCCATTCACCATTTACCATTTACCATTCACGGCTCTTGTTCATCCCTCATCCCTCATCCTTCATCCCTCATCAAAATGCCTGTCGCGCTTCGATCACTATCGCGGAAGCCGAAGCCCCGGCCGCGGCCGGAAGCCGACCCGCGCTATGCCCGTGTGGTCGAAGACCTCAAGCGCAAGTCCGCCAAAGTCAAACAGCATCCGACGCCGCAGAAGAAGGCCGCAGAGGCCGCCGCCGCCGCCAAGGGGCCGCCGAACGAAAAGGCTGCGGGCGCGAAGGGCAAGCAGGTCGATAAGATCAAAGAGGCGAAGTCGAAGAAGCCCGAACCGAACAGTTTCCTCAGTCTGCTGCGCGCCGAGATTCAGAAGGTGATGCCGAAGACTCTGGACGACACCCAGAAGTTTATGAAGGGTGGCGACGCGGGCGCGCTCAAGAGCGGCCTCAAGGGCAACGTCTCGCAGCAGAAGCAGGCGGCGGCGGGCGACACCGCGAAAGCCTCGAAGCAGCCGCCGAGTCAGGCGGGCATCCCCTCCAAACAAGAGCAGCCCATCCCGGCCGAAGCCGCGCCGCCGAACCCGGACGTGCCCGGCGGCGAAGCGATGCCCGCGCCCACGCCTGATGCGGAAGTGTCCATGCAGGACTCGAAGCAGGACACGGAAGCGGCGATGGCCGACGCCGAAGTCACCGACACGCAACTCAAAAAAGCGAACGACCCGCGTTTCAGCGCCGTGCTGTCGGCGAAGGATTCGGTCGCCAAGCAGGCCGACGCCGCGCCCGGTCAATATCGCACGAAAGAGAAAAGCACTCTGACGGCGGCGGTCGCAGGCGCGAAGGCTGCGAGCCGTGCGGGCGCGGCGGCGATGCTCGGCGTCAAGTCGAAATCGAAGTCGAACGTGTTGACGCGCCAGCAGGCGGCGAAGGCGAAGGACGAGGCCGAACGCAAGAAAGTCTCCGACACCATCGAGGGCATTTACAACAAGGCCAAAGAGCAGGTCGAAGCCAAACTCGCCGCGCTCGACGAAGAAGTCAACACGCAATTCGACAGCGGGACTGACGCGGCGCTCGCCGCGATGAAAGCCTACACAGAGGCGCGCATCGACGCCTACAAGGACGAACGCTATTCCGGCGTCATCGGCAAGGGACGCTGGCTCAGAGATCAATTCAAGGGCTTGCCCGAAGCGGCGAACGTCTTCTACGTGGAGGGGCGCAATCTCTTCACGCGCATGATGGACGTGGTGATCGTGCGCGTCTCGAACCTCGTCGAAAAACGGCTGGCGGAGGCGAAGAAGATCGTCTCGGACGGTCAACAGCAGATCAAGACTTACGTTGACAGTTTGCCGAAGAACTTGAAGGCGGTCGGGCAGGCGGCGCAGAAGGAGGTGGCCGGACGCTTCGCGGAACTGGAGCGCGGCATCGAGGACAAGAAGAATCAACTCGCGCAGTCGCTCGCGCAGAAATACAAGGAAGCGGGCGAGAAGGCCGACAAGGCGCTCAAGGAAATTCAGGACGCCAACAAGGGGCTGGTGCAGAAGTTTGTCGAGAAACTCGGCGAGATCATCAAGATCATCATGGAGTTCAAAGGCAAGCTGATGGCCGTCCTGCGCAAAGGCTGGGAGGTCATCAAGGGCATCCTCGCAGACCCCATCGGCTTCCTCGGCAATTTGATCGGCGCGCTCAAACAGGGCTTTAACCAGTTCAAGGCGAACATCGGCAAGTGGCTCATCAAAGGCATCATCGGCTGGCTCTTTGGCGCGCTCGCCGAAGCGGGTGTCACGTCCCCGGCAGACTTCTCTCTGCCTTCGATCCTCAAACTCGTCCTGCAAATACTCGGCATCACCTACGAGCGCATGCGCGCCAAGGCCGTGAAAATACTCGGCCCGACGGCCGTTGGCGTCATCGAGAAACTGGTCGATTACATCAAGACGCTCATCACGGGCGGGCCGGCCGCTTTGTGGGAGCAGGTCAAGGGCGATCTCGCCAATCTCAAGGAGCAGGTGCTCGGCGAGATTCGCACCATGATTATCACCGAGGTGGTTAAGGCGGCGGTGTTGAAGATCGTCTCGATGTTCAACCCGGCCGGCGCGTTCGTGCAAGCCGTGCTGGCGATCTACAACACGGTCATGTTCGTCGTCGAACAGGCGAGCCGCATCGCCGCGCTCGTCTCTTCGGTCGTCGATTCGGTGTCGGCCATCGCTTCGGGCGCAATCGGGGCGGCCGCGAACAAGATCGAGCAGTCGCTCGGCGCGGCCATTCCCATCGTCATCGGATTCCTCGCGCGGCTCGTCGGCGTCGGCGGCCTGCCGAAGAAGGCCACGGCCACCGTCAAGAAGGTGCAGGCCGCCGTGGACGGCGCAATCGACAAAGTGATCGCGCGTGCGACCAAGTTCGTCAAAGGCTTCTTCGCCAAGTTGAAGGGGACGGGCAAGAACGACGAGCGCACGCCCGCGCAGAAAGAGAAAGACCTCAAGCAGGCGCTCGCAGAGAGCGACGCGCTGCTCGCCAACGAGAGCCTGACGGCCAAAGAGATCAGCAAGAAGCTTCCGGCGATCAAGAAGAAATATCGTCTGGTGTCGCTGGAAGTGGTCGTCGCTTCGCAAACGGGTGAGGAAGAGACCGACTTCGTTCAAGGTCAGATCAATCCCGGCGGGAAGACCAAATCCCACAAGAAGGCCAAGCCGCCCACGGCCGCCGATCTGGCTGCGGCGCAAAGCAAGGCGGACGCGAAGAAGTGGACGAAGGGTGTTGAGTACGACGAGATCAAGGTGGCCGAATCCGGCTCGAAGAACAAACGCATCTTCGCCTTCAAGGGCGGCGCGAAGTTCGCACATTATATCGTCGCCAACGGTTCGTGGAATCCGGTCAGGTCGCAGAAGGACAAAGAAGAGATCAAACAGGCGGAGGCCGACCTGCTCGCCCTGCTCAAAGGCGAGATGCCCGGCTGGGTGAGCACCTTCGACGAAACGAAATCGAGCGATGCGCCGGGTTCGGACGCAGCGGGTCTGGGGAAAGTTGCGCCCGAACCCGTCAACCCGGACGAAGACACGCGCGTCGTGACGGGCAGCGCCGCGGGGACGACCCGCGCCGTCTTCGGCGAAGCCAAATACTCCGGCGCGAAAGGCAAAGGGCGTTACTTCCAACTCAAAGACTTCACTTCAATCACGAGCGTCTTCGCCAAGCGCATCGGCGACATGCGCAAGGAAGCGGCCAAGCAGAAGAAGCTCAGATCGTTTACGACGGCGCTCAAGTCGGGCAACGTCACCGTGGTCATCTACATGGCCGGGAAGGCGCAGATCAGCGACGCCACCATCGCCAAACTTAAGACGAACATCAAGACGCGCGTGCGCAATTACATCAAGAGCAAATATCCGAAGGTCAAGATCGAAGAGGTGGCTGGTAATATTGAAGTGAGGATCATCACATCGGGTTAAGGGGGAAGAGGGAAGATGCCTTGGATCAGCCTGTCGGCTTATAGATATGTGCTGCGCACGATTGTCGAGGGCAATCTCGACTATGCGGAGGATGAGGAATCGCGTCTGGAAGAGATCGACGCCATGTATGGCCGCTCCGCCATGCTCTACGGCGACGAGGCGCACGTCGCGCGCGAGTGCAGGCTGGCGCGGCTCGTGCTCGAAGAGTTTCAAGACGAAGTTCAAACGCCCGACCCTGAAGTGCTCGGCGACGTGTTGAGTCTCGCCGTCATGGCCGAACTGGACGGCGCGGATTGCGGCGAACTCTTCCGCTCGATTGGCGAGGCGAAACTCTACAAGGGGCGCAACGCGAAATCTCTGCAACTGCTGGCGCGGCGCATGGCGGAACTGGAAAAAACGCCGACGAAGCCTTACGGCGAACGCGGCCACGTGAAGACCGAGGCCGCGTGGTTGCGCGTCGTCAAAGACGTTTCTCCGGCGGACGCTTTCGGTCTGAGCGTCACGCCGGATCACCCGGAGGAATCGCTGCTCGAAAAGTTCATCCTGCCGCTCGGCTATCTGGCTGCACGCGCCGAGACGAAAGGCGACTGGCGCGCGCGCCTGCGCCGGATGCTGCGGCGCGGCGACGCTCGCGCCGAACGCACGGACGCGGTCGTCTACGAACGCACGGACGAGCCACCGTCAGTGGAAGTCAGACCAGACCCCGAAGACAGGACGACCTGGCGCGGCTTCGACGCGGTCGAACTCGCAGACGACGAAGTCGTCGCCTACTACTATCTCGGCGTGGGATGGGAAGCGCCGCTTTTCTTTGAGGAGATGATCAACGTCTACCAGTTTCTCGACGGCGTCGATCTCGATTGGCGTCTCGTGGAAGAGACGCTTGCGCCGGAACTACGGCGCAAAGTCAAAGCGGCGCGAGAGGCGGAGAAGTGCTCTTACGTCGTCGTCTACGATGCAAACAGCGCGCACGCGCCCGAACCCGCACTGGCGAGAGCCAGAGCACACTACGGGCTGGAAATAATTCCGCGCGATCTGACCGAAGTTTAAGGGGCGGTGACGAGTGACGAGTGACGAGTTAGGAAGTAGTGAACATCGTTTGAACGAGTTCAATCAAATGCAATTCACGCCGCCTCAAATCCCACGAATTATCGTTCACCCTCCATCGCCCGTCACTTGTCCTTCAACTCGTCACTTGTCACTCGTCACTTGTCACTGACTTATGCCCGTCGCGCTTCGATCACTATCGCGGAAGCCGAAGCCCCGGCCACGGCCGGAGAGTGACCCGCGCTTTGCGAAGGTGATCGTCGACCTCAAGCGTAAGTCTGCCAAAGTCAAAGAACACCCGACGCCGAAGAAGAAAGCGGCCGAGGCACAGGCCGCCGCCAAGGGGCCTGCGAACGAACGCGCGGCGGGCGGCAAAGCCAAACAGGTTGACAAGATCAAAGAGGCGAAGACGAAGAAGCCCGACTCGAACAGTTTCCTCGCACTGTTGCGCGCCGAGATCGAGAAGGCGATGCCGAAAACTCTCGGCGACACCGAGAAGTTTATGAAGGGCGGCGACGCGGGCGCTCTGAAAGGATCGCTCAAGGGCAACGTCTCGCAGCAGAAGCAAGAGGCGACGGGCGACACCGCACAAGCCTCTAAGCAAGCGCCGGGCGAAGCGGGCGAGGCCAAGCAGTCGACGCCCATCCCCGCCGAACCTCAACCGCCCGCGCCCGACGTGGACGGCGCAGCCGCGATGCCCGCCCCGAAGTCTGAAGCGGACGTTTCTCTCAAAGACTCCAAGCAGGACACGGACGCCGCTCTGGCCGACGCCGAAGTGACGCCCACGCAACTCAAAAAAGCGAACGACCCGCGCTTCAGCGCCGTGCTGTCGGCAAAGGACACGGTCGCCAAGCAGGCCGACACAGCCCCTGCGAAGTTTCGCGCGGGCGAGCGCGGCGCACTCACGAGCGCGGGCGCGCAGGCCAAGAACGCCGCGAAGCAGGGCGCAAGCGCGATGGTCGGCACGAAGACCAAAGCGAAGTCGGCCGTGCAACTCAGACAAGAGGCGGCGAAGAAGAAAGACGAACTCGAACGCAAAAAAGTGGCCGACGACATCGAGGCCATCTACAACAAAACCAAAACGAGCGTCGAGAACAAACTCGCCACGCTCGAAACCGAAGTCGGCGCGATCTTCGACAGCGGCACAGAGTCAGCGCTCTCGGCGATGAAGAACTACGTCGAGGATCGTCTGTTCCGTTACAAGCTGGATCGTTATTTGTCGATCCCCGGCGTCGGCGCGGCGCGTTGGGTAGCGGATCAGTTCATGGGTCTGCCCGACGAGGTGAACGTCTTCTACGTCGAGGGGCGCAACCTGTTCACGCGCATGATGGACGCGCTCGTCGTGCGCGTCGCCAACCTCGTGGAGAAGCGTCTGGCCGAAGCGAAGGCTCTGGTCGCCGCCGGGCAGAACGAGATCAAGGTGTACGTCTCGAAGCTCCCGGCTAACTTGCGCTCCGTGGGCGAGTCGGCCGAGCGTGAGATGGCCGGGCGTTTCAAGGAACTCGAACAGGGCATCGAGGACAAGAAGAATCAACTCGCGCAGTCGCTCGCGCAAAAGTACAAAGAGGCTTCGGAGAAGGCCGACAAGGCGCTCAAGGAGATTCAGGACGCGAACAAGGGACTCGTGCAGGCGTTTGTCGAAAAGCTCGGCGAGATCGTCAAGATTCTGGCCGAGTTCAAAGACAAGTTGATGGCGCTCCTAAAGAAAGGCGCGGACGCCATCAAGCTCATCCTCGCAGACCCCATCGGCTTCCTCGGCAATTTGATCGGCGCGATCAAACAGGGTTTCAGTCTGTTCCGCGCCAACATCAAGACGTGGCTCATCAAGGGACTCACGAGTTGGCTCTTCGGCGCGCTCGCCTCTGCCGGAGTCTCGCCGCCCGCAGACTTCTCCCTGCCCTCGATCTTCAAACTCGTGATGCAGATTCTCGGTCTCACCTACGAGAACATGCGCGCCAAGGCCGTCAAACTACTGGGGCCGACGGCCGTGACCGTCATCGAGCAGTTGGTCAAGTACATCCAGACGTTCATCACGGGCGGCCCGGCGAAATTGTGGGAGCAGGTCAAGGCCGACCTCGCCAACTTGAAGGAGATGGTGCTCGGCTCCATCCGCGACATGATCATCGAGACGGTGATCAAGGCCGCCGTGACGAAACTGCTCTCGATGTTCAACCCTGCGGGCGCAATCGTGCAGGCCATCATGGCGATCTACAACACGGTCATGTTCGTCATCGAACAGGGCGCGCAGATCATGGCCTTCGTGGATGCCATCCTCAACTCGGTGATGGCTATCGCGCAAGGGGCAATCGGCGCGGCGGCGGCGAAGGTCGAACAGTCGCTCGGCGCGGCCGTCCCGCTCGTGATCGGATTTTTCGCGCGCCTGATCGGACTCGGCGACATCCCGAAACGCGCCACGGCCGTCGTCAAGAAGGTGCAGAAGTTCATCGACGCGGCCATCGACAAGTTTTTGGCGAAAGCCATCGCCTTCGTCAAGAAACTGTTCGGCGCGGGCAAGCCGAAGAAGCCCATGTCCGAGAAAGAGCGCGAGGAGCAGGTGAAGAAAGGCGTGGCCGCGCTCGGCACGTTTACGCAGAAGTTTGCGAAGAAGGGCGCGACGCAGGAACAGGTTGACGGGGCGGCGCGCAAAGTTCAATCGAAGTTCCCGGTCTTCCAGTCGATCACGCCCGTGGCGCAGGGCGACAAGTGGGTCTTCGAATACGTCGCCAGTCCGAAGCGGCGAGCGCCGGGGCCGCAGAAAGGGAAGCCGACGTTCACCCTCACGCCCGGCCCGCTCAAACTGCAAGAGGGCAAAATCATCTCGGCGAAAAAAACCGTGCACCTCTACACCGATCACGGGCCTGACAAACTTGAGGCCGACGTGGAGCAGCGTTTGATCGACGAGCTTAATCGCTTCAAGGCGGAGCGCACCAAGAAGTTCAACGAAATGGACAAGAGCATCGCCGACACTCAGAAGAAATTGGAGGATCTGGTTAAGGGTGAACAGCCGAAGAAACCCGATAAGATAGCGAAGCGGTTAAACGACATCGAACGCTACACGAAAATCATCGAGTCGGCCATCGAGCAGAAGAAGAAGTACACCGGCATCAACGAAAGGGATCGCCGTGCGATCCAGAACGCGCTCGCGGATTTGGACAAGGATAAGATGACCAAGTACCAGTCAACGAAGTTTACCGTCAACGCCGAGTTGATGGAGAGCATGATCAGGGGAGCGATCGCCAAAAATGAGAATCAACTCAAGATCAACAAGGCGTTCATCGACAAAGAGGGGAACGCGCGGCCGAAGGGAACGACCGTCTCGCTCAGTCACAAGGCCGGCCAAAACATCGGCATGGGGTACGAGTTGGACGAGCGCAACAAGATCATCAAAATCAAACGCTCTCTGTCCACCATCACCATCGTCGTGGCCGTCTCCGACACGGAGAATTTCCTCTACGTGGTGTTAACTGCGCACCCGACCGGATGAGGCACAAAGAAGCATGACGGACGAGCACGATAACTTGGACACGAACGACAGCCTTGAAGCGGTCGGAGACTTTCTGACCATCTATTACTACGACGAGAGCGACGACGTGGTGGCGGCAAGCGATGCCCTCGAAGAGACTCTGCCGCGCATGGAATACAGGTGGCAACTGGCCTGCGCCTTCCGCGAAGTGCTCGCGCGCGCGTGGCCTGCCGAGACTTTGAAAGAATTGGTTCGCCACAAGGCCAACCGCTTCGCACGGAGCGACGCGGAGGCGCGCGAGTTTCTGCAAAAAACCTACAACCTGAATCTGTTCGAGTTGGCGGTGGACATCGAGAAATTCAAACGTGAAGGCGGGCGCAGCGAAGACTGAACGCGAGCGGCGGGCGATAGTTAAAACAGACCTGCACAAGTTAGATGAGGGAGGATTGTCGAACTTGCCGACAGAGACTTTACCACTCGTCACCTGCATCATGCCGACGGCGGATCGGCCTCAATTCGTCGCGCAGGCGATTCGCTATTTTCTGCGGCAGGATTACGCAGCGAAAGAGTTGATCATCGTGGACGACGGGCGCGCACCCGTCGGCGCGCTCGTCCCGGCAGACGAGCGTGTGCGCTACCTGCGTCTGGAGGCTAAGCTGCCGGTCGGGGCAAAGCGCAATCTCGCGTGCGAAGCGGCGCGCGGCGAGATCATCGCGCACTGGGACGACGACGACTGGCACGCGCCGCATCGTCTGAGTTATCAGGTGAAGTCGATGGTCGAGGCGCGCGCGGAGTTGTGCGGCATCAAGATGCTTCTGTTCTACGATCCGCGCGGCGGCGGGCGCGCCTGGCGCTACTCGTACCCACCGAGCCGGAAGGCCTGGGTGTCGGGCAGCAGCATGTGTTACACGCGCGAGTTTTGGGCGGGCACGCGCTTCCGCGAGATAGACGTGGGTGAAGACGCGCGTTTCGTGTGGAGTCGCCCGGCGGCGCGCTTGTGCGTCTTGCCCGATCCGAGTTTCCACGTCGGCATCATTCACAAGGCAAACGTTAGTCCGAAGAACACGGCCGGAAGTTACTGGCAGGCGCACCCGGTCGAAGACATACGCCGGCTCTTCGGCGCGGACGCACAGTTCTACGACGACCTCGCGGCGGGCAAAGATGCACATCGTAAAGCAGAGACGGAAACGTGCGGCGAAGCGCGAGTCGAAGCGAGCGGAGCAGCGCGAGGCGCGGATGCTCCGGCGGCGCTGGTGTCGGCGGCTTATGGCATCGGCGACATTCTGCGCGTGACGCCGCTCGTGCGTGCGCTCGCGGGGCTCGGTTATCAAGTCGATCTGCTCGTCGCGCCCGATTACCCGGAGTCTGTGAAACTGTGGGAAGGCGCGCCTGAGATCAGACGCCTCATCCATTATCAAAACTTTCGTGCCAACCGTGGCGGACAGCCCTGCGACGCGCTGGCGCAAACTGCTTACGAGGTGGCGACCTTCACGCAGTGGAGCGCTCCCTTGCGTCGTTGGGTGCGCGCGCGTCGCACCTTCGCCTTCAAACAGTCGGACTGGTTGAAGGAGGGCGACATCGCCTGCGTCCTGCGTATGGCGCGCGAACTTGGCTGGCAGGAAGAGTTGCCCGAACCTTTCGCTGTCGCATCCGAGAGACGGTTCGACTTGCCGGCGGGCACGATTGCGCTGCATCCCGGCTGCAAGCCCGATTGGCCTTGGAAGAAATGGCACGGCTTCGACGAACTGGCACGCCTGTGGCCGCACGTCGCCGTCATCGGAACAAACTCGGATTTGCAAAACGCGGAGACTTACTTTCGCAGAGACTTCAAGTGGCCTGAGCACGCACAGAGCTTCGTCGGCGCGCTCGATCTGCCGGACACGGCCGCTCTCATCAAACAGTCGGCCGCGCTCGTCTCGAACGATTCGGGATTGATGCACCTCGGCGTCGCCCTCGGCACGCCGACCTTCGGCGTCTTCGGCATCACGAGTCCGGCGCGCGAGATGATCCCTTCGCGACGGATGTTTCCGGTGACGAAGAAACTTCCATGCGAGGCCGCTTGCAGGCGCGGCGCGTGGGGGCGACGCGATTGCGAACGTCATCTCGAATGCCTCAAAACGCTCTCGGCCGAAGAAGTGCTCGCAAACGTCAAACAAAACGTTCCCGCGCTCGACGCCGCACTGACGCTGCAAACGAGCCACACGGCCGAGGCTCGCGCGCAGGTTTCCGCGAAGCAGGCCGTCGCCGCTGCCGTGCCCGCGCAGGTCGCCGCGCCGCCGGTGCAAACTCAAACCGCGTCGCCCCCGCGCCGTGCGCCCGCGCGCGACAAAGTGAGTCTGATTTATTACGGCTACGTCTTCGACGCATCCGGCTACGGGCAGGCGGCGCGCGGCTACATACACGCGCTCGAACGCGCGGGCGTGAAACTCTCCGTCGTCGATCTGGCATCGAACCGCGCGCGACAGGTGCGCGACGAACTGGTCGAATCGCGTCTCGTCTCGCGCGGCGCGACAGCGGCGGCAGACGCGCATCTCTTCCACGGCATCCCCCCGCACTGGGGGCGCTTCGCCGCCGGACTCAAAAACTCAATCGGCATGACCGTCTGGGAAACCGACTCGATGCCCGCACAGTGGCGCGCGGCACTCGCGCAGGTGCGCGAAGTCTGGTTGCCCTGCGACTACAACGTCTCGGTCTTCCAAAAATCGCTCGACAAACAGTTCTTCAAACTGCCGCATCCGCTCTTGTCAGAGACAGGCGCGGACACGAACGGCGCAGAGGAGTTTCCCGGCCTCAGTGCTTCGGATTTCGTCTTCTACAGCATCTTTCAATGGCAGGAGCGCAAGAGTCCGCAGGGCTTGATCGAGAGTTTCCTGCGCGCCTTTCCAGCGGAGTCCGACGCCGTGCTCGTCTTGAAGGTGAACGCGGAGGCCGCGCGCCTTGCCGCGTCGGAACTGGCTCGTCTGCGTCGTCTGACCGCGTCGCGTGCGCGGGTCGAGATTCACGGCGAGGTCTGGCCGGAGCGTCGCATCGAGGCGCTGCACGCGCACGGCGATTGTTACGTCTCCCTGCATCGCGGCGAGGGCTGGTGCTATCCGCTCTTTGAAGCGGCCGGGCGCGGCACGCCCGTCGTCGCCACGGGCTATTCCGGCCCGCTCGAATACCTGGACCCGCAGGCGCACAGTCTCGTGCGCCACGGCCTCTGCCCGGTGCGACAACCTTACGTCTACTACCATTCGCAGATGCGCTGGGCTGAACCCGATCTCCTGCACGCCGCAGAGTTGATGCGCAGCGTCTACGAGGAGCGCGAGGCGGCGCGCGAGCGTGCGCGTCGCGCTGCGCGCAAACTGCGCGAGGACTATTCTCTGGAGCGCGTGGGCGAGATGGCGCGCGCGCGCATCGAGCGCCTGCTCGGCCGCTCCGGAGACGCGGCGTGGAGCGCGACTATGACGAACGACGACACGCGCACTGACAACGCGCAAGAACTTGTTCCCGACGTGCCGATCCCCGGCGAGTGGTACGACGCCGACTACTTCGAGCACGGCCGCAAGAGCAATTGGGATCGCGGCTATTCGTGGCCGCTCTTTTCCGAACTCTTCAAGCAGACGGCCGTCTTCCTCTGCGAGACTTTCCCCGAAGCCGAATCTTTCCTCGACGCGGGCTGCGCCAAAGGCTTTCTCGTCCGTGCCCTGCGCGAGCGAGGCAAAGACGCACACGGCTTCGACCACAGCCCGTGGGCGATCAGGCACGCCGAGCCTTCGGCCGCCGCGTATCTCAAACTCGCACAGGCCGAGTCAGTCGAATACGAAAGAGAGTTTGATCTCACGGTCGCCTTTTCGCTCTGCGAAAGTCTGACCGAAGAACAGGCGCACGAGTTTCTGACACGTGCGCGCCTGTGGACGCGACAGGCCATCGTGGCCTGCATCCCTTCGTTCGAGAGCGAAGAGGAAGCAGAGCGTTTCCGCCGTAACGACCGCGACCGTTCGCACATCACGATGCGGACGCGCGCGTGGTGGCACGCCGAGTTCCTGCGCGCCGGTTGGCGACAGGATGCACTGCACCGCATCGTTGAACGCGCCTGCCGCCAGCACGAACTTCCGCGTCGCATGAACTGGCAGCTTTACGTCTACGCCCCCGCTTGATGGGTTGTTAACTCAGAGAGGACTTGTAGGATGAGCGAAGAGACACAGAGGCCGACGGCCGCCGCGCCGCCCAAAGTGGCGATCATCGTCTTGAACTTCAACACCGCCGCGCTCACAGACGCGCTGGCCGCATACCTGAATCACGATCTCCACTACGCGAACAAAAAAGTCTACGTCGTGGACAACGGCTCGGACGCGCCGCCCGCATCCGTCACTCACGCCCTGCCGCACAACCTCGGCTTCACGCGCGGCATGCACGAGGGCTACCTCATCGCTTCGGCCGAAGACCGTTACGACGCCTACTGGTTTCTCAATTCCGACGTGGGCTTCGAGTATGGCAACGAAGTGCTCTCGAATCTATGCGACGTGCTGTTCTCAAGCGAAGCCTACGCGCAGATCGCGCCGCAGCACAACTCGCCGCACAAGTTCATGGAGCAGGCCACTGCGGAAGCGCAACTCGTCCCTTACCTCGAAGCGACCGCACCGCTCGTCAAGGCTGCAACCATCGAGCGCCTCGGCTTCTGGGACTTGCGCCTCACTTACGGTTGGGGCGTCGATTACGATTACGGCTACCGTGTGCGCGAGGCCGGACTGGCGAACGTGTTGACGAACCGCGCGCGCATCACGCACAAGGAGCACAAGTCGATCACGGACTATTCCGATTACGTCAACCGCGCCAGTGCAGAGATGAACACGGTGCTCGCAGAGAAGTACGGCGCGGACTGGTGGACGCGGATCGTCTCTTCAGCGTCGACCGATGGACGCATCGTGCCCCTGATTCTCAGTTGCGACCGTAACGCCAGTTTGATGGAGCAGTTCGTCGCCTCCTACCGCACGGTGAGCGCGGGGCTTGAACCTCCCGTCGTCGTCATCGACACGAGCCACACGCCGCGTTTGTCGGGCACGTATCTCTCGCTCGTTGCCGCGCTCGCGCCGAAGTCCGTCTACGTCCACGCGCGCGAAGAGGGCATGAGCACTTACGACTCGGTGCAGGAGGCCGTCCACTTCGCCTTCCAGCGCGTGCTCGAAGAGACGCGCGAGGGCGACCGCATCCTGTTCCTCGAAGACGACATCATCTTCTCGAAACGCTTCAACGAAAAACTCCGCACGCTCTCCGTCAATCCGGACACAGGACTTTTGACGCTCTACCTGCCCGGCAACGAATACGGCTCAACCGTCATCGACCCGAACCGTTTCTACGGCACGCAATGCGTCCTCTTTCCGCGCCGACCCTTGCGCGAGATCGTCGCCAACTGGGAAGAGATCAAACGACGCATCCCGCCCGGCTACGACATACGCTGGAGTCGCTTTCTCGGCGAACGCGGCTACAAGCTCTACGGCACGGAGTATTCCTACGTCCAGCACTTGCAAACCGTCTCGCGCCTGCACGGCCACTCGTCGCACGTCTCCAACAAATTCAAAGGTTAAAGATGAGCACAGCGAAACAAAACATCGAGACGGCGGAAGCGGACACGGCGACGCAGAGGGGCGGCGCTTTCTTCATCAAACACGGCTACACCGCGCGCGACGCGCCCGAATACTTCCACGACACCGTCGCAGACACGCGCGGCATCACCTATCAACCGGACGCCTACCCCTTCGCCGCGCATCTCGCGGCCTATTACGGCTGTCGCCACGTCATAGACATCGGCTGCGGGCTGGCTCACAAGCTCGTCGAACTGCATCCGCGCTTCGAAGTTCTAGGCGTGGACTTCGGCGACAATTTGCGCGGCTGCCGCGAGCGTTACCCCTTCGGCCGCTGGATCGAGTGGGACTTGGAACAGGACGGCCTGCTCAAACTTGAGCCGGAGACAGTCGCCTCTTCCGTCGTCATCTGCTCGGACGTGATCGAACATCTCGTTGACCCGACGAACCTGCTCGCCAACCTGCGTGCGCTGCTCGAACATGCGCCCGCCGCGGTGTTGACGACGCCCGAACGCGACCTCGTGCGTGGCGCGAGCCACACGGGGCCGCCGCAGAATCCGAGCCACGTCCGCGAATGGAATCTGGCCGAACTCGAAGCGCTGCTTTGCGCCGAAGGTCTGCACGTCAACTTCGCGGGGCTCACGATGGACAACGACCGGGAATGGCAGAAGCGCACGATCCTCGCCGTGCTCGAAGGACAGGACGCCCCGGCGCGGCGCGCGCAAACTGCTCCCGCGGATTTTCGTGTCGTCGCCCTGATGACGGCCTACAACGAAGAGGACATCATCGCCGCGTCGCTCCGACATCTGTTCGCGCAGGGCGTCGAAGTCTATCTGTTGGACAACTGGTCGAGCGATAGGACGTTCGAGATCGCGGAGCAATTCCTGGGGCAGGGGTTGATCGGTTTGGAAAGATTTCCGGCCGCAGGCGCGTCGCGAAGTTACGATTGGCGCGAGTTGCTGTGGCGCGTCGAAGAGTTGAGCGGCACGCTCAAGGCCGATTGGTTCATCCATCACGACGCGGACGAGGCGCGGGAAAGCCCCTGGCCGGGCGTCTCCATGCGCGAAGGCTTGTACCGCGTCGAGCGCGACGGCTTCAACGCCATCGATCACACGGTCGTCAACTTTCGCCCCACTGACAACGACTTTCAGCCCGGCTCGGACTTCACGTCACACTTCAAATTCTTCGAGTTCGGCCGCGCAGAGTCCGACCGCTTACAGATCAAGGCCTGGAAGAACGAAGGCCAGAGCGTTTCGCTCGCGGCGACGGGCGGTCACGACGTGGGGTTTGCGGGGCGGCGCGTCTACCCTTACAAGTTTCTGTTGAGGCATTATTCGATTCGCTCGCAGCCGCACGGCGAGAAGAAGGTCTTGCGCGAACGCCAGCCGCGCTGGAACGCGGGCGAGAAGGCGTTGGGCTGGCACACACACTACGACGTGGTGCGACAGGGACACAACTTCCTGCGCCGCCCCGAAACACTCCAACTCTTCGACCCACACAGCTTCTATCACACCTACCTCGTCGAACGCCTCACCGGCATCGGAAAGCTGGTGAATGGTAAATGGTAAATGGTGAATGGAAGAAAACCGGCTCTGATCCATTCACCATTCACTGCTTTTCTTCCATTTACCATTCACCATTTACCATTTACCGCTTTATAATCTGTCTCCCCCAAACATCAGCCCCGTCCAACTGCTTTTAGTGAGTGGCGTCCTATGAATTCCTCTGTACCGGAAGAAGCCGGAAGCTCGTCGCGGGAGACAACTGCGCGCTCAGGCAGTGAGGCCGCACCTTTCGAGGCGGCGGGCGATGGGCGTCTTCTGGCCTTCGCCGAAAACGCCGCCGATGCCATCTTCATCATCGACACGGAAAGTCGTATTCAATTCGTCAATCGTGCCGCCGAGAAAATTTTCGGTCACGCGGTCGAAGCCTTGCTCGGTCAAAGTCTCACTCTGTTGATGCCCGACTATCTGCGCCACGTTCATCGCGCGGGCCTGGAGCGTTATCTTGAGACGGGCGCACGGCACATCAGTTGGAGCGGCGTGGAACTGCCGGGCTTGCACCGCGACGGGCACGAGATCGAACTCGAAATCTCTTTCGGCGAACTGTTCGAAGACGGCGCGCGCTACTTCACAGGCATCGCGCGCGACATCACGGAGCGCAAGCGCGCGACGCGGCGTCTGGCGGCGCATCATGCTGTGGCGGGCGTGCTGGCGGAAGCTGGGAGCGTGCGGGAGGCGGCGAGAAAAATTCTGGAAGCCGTCTGCCAAAATCTGCGTTGGGAGATGGGCGCGTTCTGGCGTGTGGAGGCAGGGGCGGGCGTGCTGCGCTGTCAGGAAATCTGGCAGGCATCTGCTGAGGAACCGGGCGAATTTGCGGCGCGCACGCGCGAGATGAGTTTCGCGCGCGGCGCGGGGCTGCCCGGTCGCATCTGGGAGAGCAGTGAGCCGGCGTGGCTCGCGGACGTGACGGTGGAGCAGAACCTGCCGCGCGCAGGCGTCGCCGCGCGCGAAGGCTTACGCGCGGCGTTCGGCTTTCCCGTCATGCTCGGCCGCGAAGTGCTCGGCGTGATGGAGTTTTTCAGCCGCGAGGTCAGAGCGTCGCAGCCGGAACTGCACGCGCTGATGGACACCATCGGCAGCCAGTTCGGCCAGTTCATCGAACGCAGACGCGCCGAGCGCGCGCTCACGGAAGCAGAAGAGCGCGCGCACGCCGAATACGAACGTTACCGTTCGCTCGTCGCGGCGACCTCGCAGGTCGTGTGGACGACGGATGCGGCCGGGCGCATCGAGGACGTGCCCTTGTGGCGCGCGATGACCGGCCAGACGAAGGAAGAGGTGCGCGGCGCGGGCTGGCTCGACGCAGTGCACCCGGAAGACCGCGAGCGGTCGGCCACACTCTGGCGACGCGCAGTCGAAACGCGCAGCCACTACACGAACGAATATCGCGTGCGGCAGCGCGACGGCAGTTATCGTTATTTCGCCGTGCGCGGCGTGCCCATCGTCGCGGAGGACGGGAGCCTGCGCGAGTGGGTCGGGACGCTCGCAGACATCACCGAGCGAAAACAGCGAGAGGCGTCGCAGCGTTTTCTCGTCGAAGCGAGCGCTATCCTAGCCGCCTCGCTCGATTACGAGACGACGCTGCAATCCGTAGCGAGTTTGAGCGTGCCGTTCCTCGCCGATTGGTGCATCGTCTACGTGTTGGACGAAGAGGGCGCGATTCGCCCCATCGCCGTGGCGCACGCGGGCGACTCGAAGCAGGTCGAGTCGGTCTGGGAACTCGAACGGCGGCGCAGTCAACAGAGGGACGACGCCGGAGGCGTGCCGAAGGTGATTCGCACGGGGCTGTCGGAACTCTACGCGGAAATCCCGCGCGCCGGTGCGGCAAAGACGGACGACGATGCGGAGCGTTTTCGCGTCGCGCGCGAGCTTGGCCTTGAGTCGGCCATGATCGTGCCGCTTCTGGCACGCGGGCGCACGCTCGGCGCGATCACGTTCGCCACCTCCACGGCCTCACGCCGCTACGGGCTGTCAGACCTCGCGCTCGCCGAAGACCTCGCGCAACGCGCCGCCTTCGCCGTCGATAACGCGCTGCTCTACAGAGAGGCGCAGGAAGCCAACCGCCTCAAAGACGAATTTCTCGCCACGCTCTCGCACGAACTGCGCACGCCGCTCACTTCCATCCTCGGCTGGACGAATTTGCTCCGCTCCGTCAAGTTTGACGAAGCGACGGCCGCGCGCGCACTTGAAACCATTGAGCGCAACGCGCGCTCGCAGAAGCAACTTGTGGACGATCTGCTCGACGCATCGCGCATCATCACCGGGAAACTGCGTCTGGAGATGAGGCCGACGCAGTTGAAGACGGTGGTTGAGTCGGCGTGTGAAGCGGCGCGGCCGACGGCCGAGGCCAAAGGCGTCGAACTGCGTCTTGCGCTCGAAGACGGGGCGAGTGTCGTCGCGGGCGACGCGGAACGTTTGCAGCAGGTGGTCTGGAATCTGTTGTCGAACGCCGTCAAGTTCACGCCCGAAGGCGGGCGCGTCGAAGTGCGCTTGGGGCGTGAAGGGACACAGGCGCGCATCTCCGTCACGGACACGGGCGAGGGCATCAAGCCGGAGTTTCTGCCCTACGTCTTCGAACGCTTCCGGCAGGCCGATCAGACGACGACGCGCACACACGGCGGACTCGGCCTCGGTTTGGCAATCGTGCGTCATCTCGTCGAACTGCACGGCGGCGCGGTCGGCGCGCGAAGCGAGGGCGAGGGACGCGGGGCGACGTTTGAAGTGCGCTTGCCCCTGCTCGAATACGCGCGGCGCGGCGAGACTGCGAGCGGCGAGACGGCACAGCGAGAGGGAAGCGCAAACGAGGCGGCCGAGCGACAGGCCATGCTCGGCGGCCTGCGCATACTCGTCGTGGAAGACGAACCGGACACGCGCGTGCTGCTCGGTAAGGCTCTGGAACGATACGGTGCGAGCGTTGAGGCGTGCGAGTTGGCCGAAGAGGCTTTGGACGCGCTCGAACGCCGCACCTTCGATTGCATCCTGAGTGACATCGCCATGCCCGGCGAGGACGGCTACACCTTCATCGAAAAACTACGCGCGAGCGACCGGGCGCAGCGCGGCGGCGAACAAACGCCCGCCATCGCACTCACGGCCTACGCGCGCGAAGAAGACAAACAACGCGCGCTCGCCGCAGGCTTCCAATTACATCTCCCCAAGCCCGTCACGCCGAAGGAACTGGCCGAAGCCGTCGCCACGGTCGTCGGCCGCACGTCGAAAGTTTGAGTTCAAACACAAAGTAGAGACGAATTCAACGCCGCTTGAATTCATCGAGCGCCGCGCCGAGCCGTTCGAGTCCGCCTTTGAGCATCTCCGTGTCGCCGCTGATGCTGAGGCGGAAGTGTTCGGGCATCTCGAAAAATCTCCCCGGCACGACGGACGTTTCGTACTTCTCGCGCAGGAGCGCGCAGAAAGCGTCAACGTCGCCCGTGAGCAGGCGCGGGAATGTGATCATGCCATCGGTGAAGGGGAAGGCCGCGAGGTCTCCGCGTGTGGCGAGGAAGTTGTTGGCGAGGGCGCGGTTTCGTTCGAGCAGGGCGCGCGTGTGGGCTGCGATTTCGGGGAGGCGCTCGAAGGCGATGCAACTCAAGCGCTCCGTCGCGTGCGGCTGCATGACGCCGAATAGATCGTTGAGCCGCCACATGCGCTCGGCCAGCGGCGGCGCGGCCAGTATCCAGCCGCAGCGCAGGCCGCTCAAGCCGTAAATCTTCGTCAGGCTGCTCGTCGTGATGAAGTGTTCGCCGAGATGATAAGCCGTCTGCGGCGCACGCTCGAAGGCCGCGTCCAGATAAACTTCATCGACGAGCACGAGCGCGCCGACGCGCGCGGCGATGCGGCCGATCTCTCTGAGAACTTCATCTCCGGCGTAGGCATTCGAAGGGTTGTGCAAGTTTGTGACGACGACGAGACGTGTGCGCGGCGTGATGGCGCGCGCGACTTCCGTAGGGTCGAGTGCGAACCCTGTGGCGAACGGGCGCGCAAATCTTTTGACCTCCGCGCCGAGGTAGAGCGCGGCCGAAAGGATCAATTCGTAAGTAGGTTGCTCAAGGAGCACTTCGTCGCCGGGCGCGACGAGCGCGGCGAGAGCGAGAAAGTTCGCCATCGAAGTGCCGTTGGCGGCGACGACCGCATCACTTGTCACACCGCACTTGGCAGCGATGGCTTCCTGCAAAGGAGGATAGCCGTAGCCACTTTCGCCGGTCAGTTCGAGGTCTGAGAGAGAGACGCGCAGGCGTTCGAGCGGGTAGGCCTGGACACCGCTCGCGGCCAGATTGAAAGGCGCTTGCGATTGGGTCTTCGCCCAGTGCATGTAGGCGGAGCTCAACGCGCGTTGCTGCTTCAGTGTGCTCATAGATCGATTTTCCTTTGCCTTCGTCGTCGCAGCCAGTAGTAGCAGACGGGCACGCCCGCGGCCAGTATCAAAAAGCCGACGGCGCTGTTCGACGGATATTTGTAGACGGTGCTCAAGACGACGAGCCAGCAGGCGGCGACGAACAGCGCCGTCGTGTATGGATGGCCGGGAACTTTGAATGCTGCTTCGCCGTCGCGTAGAGGAAAGCGGCGCCGGAAGATGAAGAGGGAGAGTCCGGTCAGTCCGAACCAGATGAAGTCAACGGAGACGACGTAGTTGAGTATCTGCCCGTAGCGACCTGAGAGCGCGATGACGGTGGCGGCCACCCCCTGCAAGGCGATGGCGAAGACGGGGACGCGCGTGCGCGCGTTGACTTCGGCGATGCGCCGGAAGAACAGGCCGTCCTCGGCCATCGCGAAATAGACGCGCGGCGTGGTGAGCAGAGATTGACTGAGAAAGCCGAGCGTGGAGACGGTGATGCCGAGCGCGATCAACTGCGCGCCGCGTTCGCCGAGCGCGCGGCGCATGACGGCCGTGGCGGGCGTAGAAGTTGCGGCCAAACCGTCCGCGCCGAGCACGTAGACGCACACGAAGCTAACGGCCGTGTAGAGCAACACGACGCCAGCCACGCCGAGCAGGAGACCGCGCGCCAGATCGCGTCGCGGGTCGCGCATCTCGCCCGCGACGAAACTCGTCGTCTGCCAGCCGCCGTATGCGAACATCACGGGCGTGAGCGCCGCGCCGAACGCGACGAGCAGATCGAAGGACGAGGCCGCGCCAGCCGTGTGCGCCCCGGTAGATTCGTTCGCTGCGCCCGCGAACCACCAGCCGCAAAAGACGAGCGCGGCGATGGCCGCGATCTTCAAGATCATCAAAGCGCTCTGTACGTTGCTGCCCGCGCGTACGCCGAGACAGTTAACAAACGTCAGGAGCGCGAGAGCCAGCGCGGCGAGCGCGGCTTCGGAGAGCGGTGCGCCCGTCAGTTCCGCGAAGTAGCGCGCGAAGGTGATGGCGACGGCCGCCATGCCGCCCGACTGTATGACGAGCAGGAGCGACCAGCCGTAGAGAAAGGCCACGGTCGGATGATACGCATCGCGCAGATAAGCGTATTGGCCTCCGACCTCCGGACGGCGCGCAGCCAGTTCCGCGTAGACGAACGCTCCCGTAAGGGCAATCACACCGCCGAGGAGCCACGCGCCGAGGATGAGCGCGGGCGTGTGCACCTGACGCGCCACCTCTGCCGGATTGACGAAGATGCCTGCGCCGATGATGCCGCCCATGACGAGCATCGTGGCGTCGAAGAGATTGAGACGGCGCGCGAGCTTTGGCGTCCTTGCCTCTGCCGTCGCAGTGGTCGTTTGTGGCGTGTCGTCCATCGGCAGCGCAGTGTGCCGCAGTTGCGCCGAGTTTGTAAACCCGATCTACTGCTCTCGGATTTGAAAGTTGAAGTTTGAGAGTTGAGATTTCAAATTCGGGATTCGAGGTGTGTTGCGCGTTTTTAATAGTCGTCGTTAATTAAACAAGGCGCGTCGAAGTTTGAATCATTGCGCCGGGATAGCTGTTTCAGTAAGCTATTTCGCAAGTTTCGTGATGCGTGCAGATCTCTCGGCGACGGCAAATTGAACGTCGCGGCGGAGCATCGGAAGGCCGCGTTGCGCAGGCAAACCGGAAAGGCGCGGCATTTATCTTCCCGGTCAAACGTCCCTGAGATATTGACATCACGCGCCAAAGAGATTACTTTACGCGGGCTTGCGAAAATTGTGAGCTTCTGCAAGACGGGGAAGTGGCCGAGGCGGCGCTCCGTACTCAGTGACCTGTTATTTTAACGCTAACAGCTTCCGCTCCCGCAACCTACCGAATCCTTTCCACGAGAAATGTGCGCCGAGCTATTTTCGTCAGAAGCGAATGTCGAGCCGCAGGGGAACAAGTACGGCGTGTGGTAGTACCTTGAGTTTGAAAGCTGAGCCGTTCGAGTCGTTTTTCCAATACTCTTAGGCCAGAGTTAAAGATTGCAGCGTGCAACCGTTCTGCCCGTCGCGCTGGTTTCCGTCAGCGCCAGCGCGGTACGGGATTGCACTTCCATAAGATCAACCGTTCCCGGGGTCGGACTCCAATCCGAACTACTATCCAGCGTTCCGGTATTGCATTAGATGAAACAGTCATGGTTTGCGTGCTCGACTAGCGCGTCAGCCGATAGAACTTTCTGCACTCTGCGAGTGCGGTCGGGCGACGGCGCGGCGGCTGCCGCCCGACCGATGCGTCCGCCGTGTCTCCACTATTAACCCTCCAGGAGAATTTTCCGATGAAGAACTACAAGAGATGGATGTTGGCGCTCGGCGTAGCCGTCGTGCTCTCATTCGTAGCCGTCAATTTCAAGTCGATTACCAGCGCACAGGAGCGCGGTAAAGAGGAGAAGAGCGACGCGGCGGCGCAGGGCGGCGCGCAAAAGCAGGCCGCACCCGTCAAAAAGGATCGGAGCATCGCCCGCAGGCCGGACGAAGCTAAAGAAGATAATCCCGATCTTCCGCCGGGGATGAACGGCAAAATCAACTTTGAAGCCTACCTCATGAAGCGTCAGGAGCATATCAACATGCTGCTCGGCATCGCCGAGGACGGCAGCTATGATCCGATGTTGCGCGTCAAAGCCATCCATGCGATGGCGGAGCAAGAGGTCAAACTCAAAGAGGACGCCAAGCTCGGTCTGCTGGCTCAGCCCATGATCAGCTCCACGGTCTGGACGCCGGTCGGGCCGATGCCGATCCCGAACGGGCAGACTTCAATCGTGCCCCATCCGGTGAGCGGCCGTACCACGGCCATCGCCGTCCACCCGACCAACCCCGACATCGTCTTCATCGGAGCGGCCAACGGCGGCGTCTTCCGCTCGCTCAACGGCGGGCAGACGTGGGTTCCGATCTTCGACGCGGCCGAAGCGCTCACCATCGGTTCGATCGCGCTCGCGCCCTCGAACCCGAACATCCTTTACGTCGGCACGGGCGAATCGAACCAGTGCGGCAGCGGCTGCAACGCGGGCATCGGCGTCTATCGCATCGACGACGCCCTCACGCCCAACCCGGCCGAGGTTAAATTGCGCGGGCCGATGAACCCGCCCTACACCTTCATCCCGGCGGCGGGCGGAGGGCCGGTAACCACTGGCTCGTTCACCGGTCGCGCCATCAGCAAGGTTCTGGTGCATCCGACCAACCCGGGCATCATCTTCGTCTCGACCACCTCGGCCGTCGTTGGCAACCCCAATGCGGCGCCGGGCGGCGGCACGATTCCGCCCACTGCCGTGCGTGGCGTCTATCGTTCGACCAACGCGAACATTCTCGACCCTAACTCGGTCACCTTCCAGAAACTCCTGGTCGCGCCGGACAACTGCTTCGACAATCCCTGCACCGGCAACTCCAACATCACTGACCTCGAGTTTCATCCGCAAGACCCGAACATTGTGGTCGCCTTCGTCCGTCCCATCGCGAACGCCGCGCTCGGCGGCGTCTGGCGCACGGCCGACTCGCTTGCGCCCACGCCGACCTTTACGCAGCAGCTTGCTATCAACACCACGCGCGGCGAGTTCGCCACCACTCTCGGCGGCGGCGCCCCCACGATGTACCTCGCCTCCGGCGAATCTTCTGCGGGCACGGAATGCCCGACCGGAAGTCAGGCGGCCAACTCCGGCGCGGTGCGCAAGTCAACCGACAACGGCTTGACGTGGGTGAAGATGACTGGCGGCGGCGGCTTCTGCGGCGCCCAGTGCGGCTATGACATCTCGATTGCGGTCGACCGCCTTGATCCGAACATCGTCCACCTCGGCGGCTCGGCGCAGGGCACTTGCTCGCGCGTGCAGGCTCGCTCGACCAACGGCGCGGTCAACTTCGTGCGCAACGACACGGGTCTGCACGCCGACACGCACATCACGGTCGTCGCCCCGTCGAACACCAACATCGTCTACACCGGCAGCGACGGCGGCATCTGGCGCTCGACCAATCGCGGCGTCACCTGGACTTCGCTCAACAACCCCGGTTACAGCGCGACGCAGTATCAGGGCCTGGACTTGCATCCGACCGACCGCTTCTTTACGCTCGGCGGCACGCAGGACAACGGCACGCAGTTGATGCTGCCCGAGTTCAACTCTCTTGACCCGAACCGGAACCATGACCCGAATCGTCCGATCAACCAGTGGCGTCGTGCCGACTCCGGCGACGGCGGCTACGCGCTCGTCGACAAGAGTGCGGCCGACACGCAGAACGTGACGATGTATCACACCTACTTCAACCAGCAGAACACACAGATCGGCTTCGCGCGCGTTTCGCGTACCGACTGCGCGTTCCCCGGCCAGTGGCCGTTCAAAGGGTTCATCCCCGGCTTCACCGCGCCGAGCGGGTTCGTCAACGCCTGCGGCGACGTGGAAGCTCCGAACGGCATCACCAACGACAACGTGCTCTTCTACGCGCCGATGGACTTGGGGCCGAGCCTCGCGCCCGGTCAGCCGAACACGCTCTACTTCGGCACGGATCGTCTCTATCGCTCGATCAACCGCGGCGATACGATGCAACTCGCCAGCCAGGCGCCGGTCAATCCTTTCACCATCGCTGCCCCGACGGTCGGTGCGGCCATCTCCAGCATCTGGGTGAGCAAGACGGACGACAACGCGCGCATCGTCGGCACGGCCGTGCAGAATGCCGCGATCCCGCCCGCTCAGGGCGGTGGCACGCAGACGGTCGGCGGTCAGGTCTTTGCGACCCGCACCGGCTTGCCCGTCCTGACCGAAGTGACGCCTCCCATCGCGGTGGCGAATAGAAGAGTCGTCGGTCGCGTCTACATCGACCCGAACAACTCTGCGGTCGCCTACGTCTGCTACGGTGGTCAGGGCATCCCGGCCAACCAGCACATCTGGAAGACCACCAACCTGAGCGATACACCGGGCGCGACGACGTGGACGCCTATCGCCAACGGCATCCCCGACGTTCCGGTCAACGCCTTCGTCAGCGACCCGGCCGACTCTAACCACCTCTATGCGGGCACGGACATCGGCGTCTACACCTCGCAGGACGGCGGTACGACGTGGGTTCCCTACGGCACGGGCTTGCCGCGCATCGCCGTCTTCCAGATGGCGATCCAGAACAACAATCGCTTCCTGCGCATCGCCACGCACAGCCGCGGCATGTGGGACATCGCGTTGACGCCTCCGGGCGCGCTGAACATCAGCGGTAACGTGACGGGTCTCCCGGCAGGACAGACCGCTACCGTCACGCTGACGGGAACGTCCACGCAGACTGTGGTTGCAACCGGGCCTACCGGCGCGTATAGCTTCAGCGGTCTCACTCCCGGCGGTAACTACACAGTTACGGTGACGCGCGAAGGCACGACTTTCACGCCTTCGTACCGCACCTTCAACGACATCGCGTCCAGCAAGACCGGGCAGGATTTCGCCGGCGCGGCCAGTTCCGCCGCCACTCTGCCGGGGCCGGGTCAGGTGCTCATCAGCGAGTTCCGCACGCGCGGTAAGAACGGTGCGGCCGATGAATTCATCGAGCTGTATAACAACACTAACTCCAACATCACGGTCGGCACGACGGACGGTTCGACGGGCTGGGCGGTTGACAGCACGTCGGGAGGCACGCGTCAAAACGTTGCCATCATTCCGAATGGAACAGTGCTGCCGGCACGCAGACACTTCCTGCTGGCCGCCAGAGACTACAGCCTCGTCGCTTACGCCAACGCCGATTTCTACTACCAGCCGACCAGCGGCTCTGACATGGACGACGACAGAGGTCTGGCGTTGTACACAACCAGCAACCGCGCGAACTTCTCCGCAGCGAACCGCCTCGATGCGGCTGGCTTCGTCGGAAGCGCGCCGGAAAACGTGGAAGGTACGGGTCTGTTCCCGATTGGCGGGACGCAGAACGGCGAATACAGCTTCGTGCGCCGTCAGTTGACCGGCCGTCCGCAGGACACCGACAATAACCGTAACGACTTCGCGTTCGTGGCTACCACGACCGCGACCATCGGCGGCATCCAGCCGATTCTCGGTGCGCCCGGGCCGCAGAACACGCTCAGCCCGCGGCAAGACCCGAATCGCACGATCATCATCACGGCCTTTGACCCGTCCGTCTCGACCAATTCGTTCCCGAACCGGGAGCGCGATGGCAGCGACTTCGGCGTCAATCGCGCCTTCGGCACAATGATCCTTCGTCGTACCTTCACCAACGACAGCGGCCTGCGTATTACGCGCATCCGCTTCCGCGTGGTGGACATCACGACCAACGGCAACACCGTGGCCGGACAAGCCGATCTCCGCCTGCTCGATTCTTCCGATCAGACAGTGCTGAGGCAGAACGTGAACACCAGAGTGCACGGCACGCTGGTCGAGCAGTACCCGACGGCCTTCCGGCCGGATAGCGGCGGTGGTCTCAACACCACGATGACGCTCGTCAACCAGAACCTCTCCAACGTGAACACGGTCAATCAGGAAGGTCTGGCTTCGAGAGTCAACGGGGTCTGCCCGCCCAACCAGGTCTGCGCGGTCAACGTGCAGTTTAAACTGGGCATCCAGCGCGAGGGCTCGTTCCGCTTCATCGTCAGCCTCGAAGGCTTGCCGTAAACTCCAGACTCAACGCTCAAACGTTGACCTAACCGAAACGCCGCCGCTCTCTAACAAGGGAGCGGCGGCGTTTTCTGTAAGAAACGATCAAGGGAAGACTGGTCAATGGTAAATGGTCAATGGTGAATGGAGAAAGACAGTTCTGATCCATTCTCCATTGACCATTTACCATTCACTGTTTTCAAAAGAGCAGCGGGCCGGAGGCGAGATATTGTTCCATGCGGCCGAAGGGCGCGCTGGTGAACAGTTGCGCCATCGCGCTGAGGCGCAGCCCGTGTTTGAGTGCGAAGCGAATGGCGTCGTGATTGATGCCCGGCACGCGCAGCGTGATCGCATCCGACGCGGCCGCCGCTTCACGACAACCGATAGTAAGCAGCGCTTCCGCCTCGCTCGCGTCAGTCCACGCGGCCGGGCCGAACGCCTCGCCCTTGAAATAGTAGTAGCCGACGAGTCGCCCGCGCGGGTCGCGCACCTGCCGCCCTGCAAATTCAACTTCCGAGAGCCAGTAGCGATGATCCTCTTCGCGCCGCGTCTCGCGCACCACGAGATCGATCTCGCACGCCGCTTCGAGCGAGAGCGGTTCGACCGTGTAGCCTGCGGGCGCACGGGGCAGTTCGACGGGCCGTCCGCCGAAACTGAAGATTTGATAGCCGGGCAGCATCCCCACTTTCAGGTAGCTCGCAATCGCCGTGTAATCTATCGACGACCAGACGAAAAACTTGCGTGCGCCCTGCTCCGCGCCTTCCCGCCACACTTCGCGCAAAAGGCGTCCGCCCGTGCCGCCTGCCACGCGTTCAGGCCGCGCCCAAAAGCCCGACAGAAACCAGAGCGCATCGCGCACGACGGCGTGTGCGATCAGGATGATCTGTCCGTCCGCCTCGGCTACGCGAAAAATCCCCGTGCGGAAGATGTGCCGGTGTGCGACTTCGATCCCGGCGCGCGGCATCGGCGGCATCGGCAGGTTGTAGCGGACGTTGAGTTGTTCGACGGCTTCGAGAAACAGGTCGACCGTCGCCGGAATCTCTTCCTCGCGCACGGCGCGATAAATGATGTTCGACATAAAGTGAGAGTCTCCGTCTCCTTGCTGCGTTCGGCAATCCGCGCCGAGCTTAAAAGAGTCTCCGCGCGGATTCAACCTCCTCTCGCGCCTTCACGGTCGATGCCTTCCGACAGGCAAAAAAATACGAGCATTTCCCGTGAGGATGCGCTATAAAGTAGGCGTCCCCACGATGTATCCAATTCACAATTATGGAATCTGGAAACCGTCGGATTTTGCCTTGCGTATACGTTTGCTCGCCGGAAATCAGGAGACGAGGTAGCGAAATGACGAGACGTGCTGCGGTGCATATGTGT
Source organism: Pyrinomonadaceae bacterium (assembly GCA_035942855.1). GTDB lineage: Bacteria > Acidobacteriota > Blastocatellia > Pyrinomonadales > Pyrinomonadaceae > JAIVJZ01. The sequence goes on from DASZCS010000076.1 coordinate 73,665, forward strand.
GTGTTGGCGATTGCGCTTGTGTTTGGCGCGACGAGCCTCTGGGCGCAGAGTAAGAAGTTGACGATTGAGGATGCGCTTTCGCTACAGGAAGTGGGCGCGCCGCAATGGTCGCCGGACGGCAAGTTGGTCGCGTTCACGGTCAGCGAGTGGAACAGGAAAGAGAACCGGCGCGACACGCACATTCACATCGTCCCGGCCGGAGGCGGCGCGTCCTTTAAACTGACGAACGGCGAGCGCGGCGAGACGATGCCGCAATGGTCGCCCGACAGCCGGCGCATCGCCTTTCTTGCCAATCGCGACGCCCCGCGACCGGACGCGCCCGCCGCGCCGCGCAACCAAATCTGGGTCATCCCCGTCGCGGGCGGCGAGGCCGAACGCGTGACGGATGAAGAAGTGGGCGTGGCACAGTTTCGCTGGTCGCCCGACGGGCGCAGGCTCGCCTACGTCGTGCGCGACACGCCGCAGGACAAGGCCGAACGCGACAAACGCAAGAAGGAGAAGTTTGACGCCATCGTCGTCGATAGCGGCTTCATCTATTCGCACCTGTGGACGATCAATCTCGACACGAAAGAGAAGCGACGCGTGACGGAAGGCTCTTTCACCGTGGCCGACCCGCAGTGGTCGCCCGACGGGCAGTGGCTCGCCTACACGATGAGCAAGAGCGGTTCGCAGGAGTCTGCCTTCACAGACATCTCCGACGACCGCAACACAGACCTCTACGTCGCCCCTGCCAACGCCGCCGCGACGACGACCGGCATGGCGGCGACCATGGGCGCTAGCTCGCCGCGTCAACTCACCACGAACCCCGGCCCCGACTACTCGCCGCGCTTCTCGCCCGACAGCAAATGGATCGCCTATCTGTCGAGCAATGATCCTAACTCCTGGGCGGGCAAAAGCGATCTCTACGTGATGCCTACGCCGTCAGGCGGCGCGACGACCACGGCCGCGCCGCGCAACCTGACGGGCGCATATAACGATTCCATCAACGGTGCGCCGAAGTGGTCGCCCGATGGCACGACTCTTTACGCGGCGGGCGCGGAAGGCGTCTATGGTCAGTTGTTGAAAATTGCCGTCGCAGGCAATTCTTCGCCGCAGGCGATCTTCACGAGCAAGGGCGCGTATACGGGCGTCGATCTGTCGCGCGACGGGCGCATGCTCGCCTTCGCTTTCAATGATGCGAAGACGCCCAACGACATCTGGGCCGCGCAGAGCACCGGCAAAGGCGCTGTGCGACTGACGAACTTCAATCAGCATGTCAAAGACTACGCGCTCGTCCCGACGGAAGTTGTCCGCTGGAAAGCGCCGGACAATCTGGAAATCGAGGGCTTACTCGTCAAGCCGCTCGGCTACGAAGCGGGCAAACGTTACCCGCTCATCTTGCAGATTCACGGCGGGCCTTACGCGCAGTTCGCCTACGGCTTCAACACGCGCGCGCAAATCTTCGCCGCCAACGGCTACGCGGTGCTCTTGCCGAACCCGCGCGGCTCGACCGGCTATGGGCAGAAGTTCACGACCGCCAACATCGGCGATTGGGGCGGCAAGGATTATCAGGACTTGATGGCGGGCGTGGACGAACTGATTAAGACGGGCTTGGCCGACCCCGAACGCCTCGGCGTGATGGGCGGCTCATACGGCGGCTTTATGACCTTCTGGGTCATCACGCAGACAGACCGTTTCAAGGCCGCCATCGGACACGCAGGCATCAGCGATTGGTACAGCTTTCACGGCCAGAGCGACATCCCGGGGCTGATGGAGTACGGCTTCGGCGGCACGCCCTGGACGGCGCGCGAAGCTTATGAGAAGTGGTCGCCCGTGCGCTTCGCGGATCGCGTCAAGACGCCTCTCATGATCACGCACGGCGAGCAAGACCGGCGCGTTCCCATCGCACAGGCCGAACAGTATTACCGTGCGCTCAGAAAACGCGGCGTCGAGACGGTCTTCGTCCGCTACCCGCGCGAAGGCCACGGCATCATCGAGCCGAACCACCAGATCGATCTCGTCGGCCGTCAGTTGGAATGGTTCAACAAACACTTGAAGTCGTCGCCGAAGCCGGTTGCGGTCGGGCTGCCGGCGCACACGCATTCAAGCGGCAGGTGAGGAAGGCATGGATGAACCGGCGAGCGCAGCCGCACCCGATTTAGTGGAGCTTCAGAAAACTTACTCGGAGTCTGTCTCGCGCACGAGCCGGTTTTTGGTAACCACGCTGATCATTCTGGCAGTCCTCACCTTCATTACGGAATTGGAGTTACGCGAATTCAGGCGCGACAGGCGAAGCTTGGTCAAACAAAAAAAGTCGGCCGCACAGGATTTGAATGTTGCCAGAAAAGAGTTGAACGCCAGTCTGCTCAAGATTAACGTCTTTTTGGATGAGCGGCGCAAAGGGCGGGACAACGTGTGCAGCCGCGAAGATCGCGAGGACGGCTTATTCGAGGTCGGAGATTACGTGGCGACAATGGAACTCCCGGTTCGCGCACCTGCACGCGCCGGTCAAAGTTTCCCTGCTGAGCCGAGAGGTTACTGGCCTGAACTACCCCGCAACGAGATTAAGCATCCTTACGAATTTTTATGCGGCACTCTGGACGGAGTGAAAGACCCGGCTCTTAATATCAATGACAAAGCCGGCGTGGATAAGTTGAAGGGACATGTGCCGGAAATTAGGCAGGCGATCAGCAATCTTGAATCCCAGCGAGAACGTGAGGGCAACAAAGCGGGCAAGAAGGATGAACAGTTAATCGAGTTTCTGGATGAAGCAGTTAAATTGGTTCGCGGTTACGAAAAGCCTTACAAAGTTTACACCTCAGTGGCGGAAGGGGTCGTTGCTACCTCCGACAAGTTAGACGCACTTAATTCGACCAAACCCTCCATCCCGACACCTTTCGGAGATTTCGAAGTGCAGCCTGCGCTCGCGCTCCTTGGCTTGTCATTCGCTACCCTGCTCAGTTATTTCGCCTTCATATCCTCTATTTATAAGATCCGTTCTTACGCCATAGATTACGCCGCCGCGCACCAATGGAGCGAAACGATCTCGGGGCGCGACCCCGCACCGTTCTGGCTATTCAGCACCGATCCCGATTTGAAAAATGCTTTGACTTGGCGGGCTAAACCTCGCGTAGTGGCGGCACTGAGTCTGACTTTACATGCGGGTTGGGTTCTGCTGGCGGCGTGGTTGACATGGGAGTGCCTGAGCAACTGGAACTCGATCAAGTTTGTGCCCTTCGATTATAAGCTTCTCTGGCCTTATGCGCTGGTTGCTTTACTGCTCATCGCGGCGGGTCTGGCCGTCAGTCAATTCCTGCCGCCGCAGTACCGGAGAGTTTTCTCGCGGCTTAAGTTGAAGAAACGCCCGGGCACATCCGTCAACCGCCGCGTCGTGCTCGGCGGCATCCTGGCTACCTTCGGCCTCGCTGCCACGGGAGGGCTACTCTACCTGCTTCTCCGGGAAAAGAAAGTTAAGGTCAGACACTTCGGTTTACCCGCGACGGATGCCACTATATCTCCCCATATACGAAACCTGGTGCTGCACGACCGCAAACTGGTGTTGCATCACTCGGAAATCTGTAGCAAGCATCTCCCCATTCATAAACACCGAGCCAGGGATGTCGAGTCTCGAAGTGACGGTCACCTGCACTCAGCTTGTCAACTGCGGATATTGGAGAAGCTGGCGAAAGATGCTTTGCATAATTTGCCGACTGATTATGATCCCGAAGATCGTAAAGCCAAACGCGCCGCCTTCGATAAACAGGCTGAACTCGCCCTTCCATATTTGGAAAAGGCCGTGCTGTTAAGCCCTTTCAGCTATCATCTGTATGATAAATTGATCGGATTGTATGGACGTTTGCGTCGCTACGACGCCATCAAAAATCTACTGGAGCAGGCTCGGCAAAACGTCGAGAGGGAATTGGCCGCGCTGAACAGCAAACCAAAGGGACGCGGCAGGGCGCGCGGAGAAAAACAACTAAAACGCGCGCAGCAAGAGTTCGAAACTCGCCTTGTGCGGGTACGGTATTATGAGGAGAATAGCAAAATGAAAAAGACTAAGACCGACGCATAACGAGATGCGGGCTGGTTGTGTCTCTGGGAGACTGCGCCGCTGTCGAGGCGGGCGACAAGCCGGGTTCGACTCCCGGGCCAGCCCACTAAAGTCTCGGGGCTTCAAATTCATGCAAGTCAGCGCAAGAGTTCAACGCAACCCCCGATACGTTTTTCCAACATCAATATTCAACGGCATTAAGACTTAGTGGAGCCTCAAATTATGTCTAAGAGGAATAGTACGACCCGACGAGGGTTGAAATTCTTTTCTCCCCTCGCGCTCGCGCTCGCCTGCTCGTGCCTTGTCAGTATCGTTGCGGCTCAGCAGGCGGGAAGTGCTTTGCCCGCGTCGCAGGCCGCAGCGGCAAAGCAGGAGACGAACCCGCTCAAGCTGCTGCGCTGGCGCAGCATCGGCCCCTTTCGCGGCGGGCGCGTGACGGCCGTGGCGGGCGTGGCGTCGCAGCCGCTCGTCTACTACTTCGGCGCGACGGGCGGCGGCGTCTGGAAGACCACGGACGGCGGCGCAAACTGGGAACCCATCTCGGACAACTCCGTCTTCGGGACAGGCTCGGTCGGCGCGATCGGCCTCTGCGAAGCAGACCCGAACGTGATCTACGTCGGCATGGGCGAGTCGCCCGTGCGCGGCAACGTCTCGCACGGCGACGGCGTCTACAAGTCGATGGACGCGGGGAAGTCTTGGAAGCGCGTCGGCCTCGAAGACACAAGACAGATCGGGCGCGTGCGCGTCCATCCGCGAAACCCTGACATCGTCTACGTCGCCGCGCTCGGCCACCTCTTCGGGCCAAACGAACAACGCGGCGTCTTTCGTTCGAAGGACGGCGGGAAGACCTGGGAGAAGATTCTTTACCGGAGCAACAAGGCCGGCGCAATCGATCTCACCTTCGACCCGACGAACGCCAACATTCTCTACGCGGGCTTCTGGGAAGTTTTGCGCACGCCCTGGAGTTTGGAGAGCGGCGGCGCGGGCGGCGGCCTCTTCAAGTCGACTGACGGCGGCGACACCTGGACTGAGATCACGCGCAATCAGGGACTCCCGCGCGGCCTCGTCGGCAAAGTCGGCATCACCGTTTCGCCCGTCAACCCTGAGCGCGTCTGGGCAATCGTCGAAGCTGAAGACGGCGGCGTCTTTCGTTCAGACAACGGCGGGCAGACGTGGACGAAGACCAACGAGCAGCGCAGTCTTCGTCAGCGCGCCTGGTATTACACGCGCATCTACGCCGACACGCAGAACGCAGACACCGTCTACGTCCTCAACACGGGCTTCTACAAATCGAACGACGGCGGGCGCACCTTCGCGTCCATCTCCGTCCCGCACGGTGACAACCACGACCTCTGGATCGCGCCGAACGACGCCGCGCGCATGATCAACTCGAACGACGGCGGCGCGAACGTCTCTTTCAACGGCGGGCGCACATGGTCTGAACAGGATCAGGCGACGGCGCAGTTCTATCGCGTTGCGCTCGACAACCAGTTTCCATATGCCATCTACGGCGCGCAGCAGGACAATTCGACCGTCCGCATCGCTTCGCGCACGACCGACTTCGCGATCACCGAGCGCGACTGGTGGGACGTGGGCGGCGGCGAGTCAGGCTGGATCGCTCCCTCGCCGAAAGACCCCAACATCGTCTTTGCCGGTTCATACGGCGGCCTGCTCACGCGCTACGATCATCGCACCGGACAACTCAGGAACGTCGATGTGTGGCCTGACAACCCGATGGGCGCGGGCGCAGAGGCGATGAAGTATCGCTTCCAGTGGAATTTCCCGATCCTCTTTTCGCCGCACGATCCGAACACGCTCTACACGGCCGGAAACATCCTCTTCAAATCCACGAACGAAGGCCAAAGCTGGACTGCCATCAGCCCCGATCTCACGCGCAACGACAAAACGAAGCAAGGCCCTTCCGGCGGCCCCATCACGAAAGACAACACGAGCGTCGAGTATTACGACACGATCTTTACGGTGAGCGAGTCGCCCGTCAAAGCGGGCACGATCTGGGCAGGTTCGGACGACGGCCTCGTCCACATCACGCGCGACGGCGGCGGCAAGTGGGACAACGTCACACCCAAAGGCATGCCCGAATGGATTCAAATCAACTCGATTGACGCTTCGCCGAATGACGCCGCCACGGCCTACGTCGCCGCGACGATGTACAAGCTCGACGACTTCCGCCCCTACCTCTACAAGACGAACGACTACGGCAAGACCTGGAAGAAGATCACCACGGGCATCCCCGACACGGCCTTCACGCGCGTCATACGCGAAGACCCGAACCGGCGCGGCCTGCTCTACGCAGGGACGGAGACCGGCCTCTACGTCTCTTTCAACGACGGCGAGAGCTGGCAGTCGCTCCAACACAATCTGCCCGTCGTCCCCATCACCGATCTGGCCGTCCACAAAGGCGAACGCGATCTCGTCGCGGCCACGCAGGGACGCTCCTTCTGGATTCTCGACGACCTCGCCGTCCTACACCAACTGATGGACGCGGGCGGCAATGTTGCGAACATGCAGACGCGCCTGTTCAAACCCGAAGACCCTTACCGCATGCAGGGCGGGGGGGGCGGCGCGCCGCTTCCGCCGACGGCCACCGTCGGCAGCAATCCGCCGAACGGCGCGGTCGTCTATTACTTTCTCAAGACGAAGCCGACGACCGACGTGGTGCTCGAATTCCTCGACGCATCGGGCAAAAGCATCCGCACCTTCACGGCGAAAGCGCCCGCGCCGCAACCCTCGCCCGCGCCCGGCAGCGCCGCCGTGCAGACGCCGCCCGAACAACCGCAAGCCGCTTCGGGCGAAGAGTCGTCCTTCTTCGCGGGCGGCGGCGCGGGCGCTCAGCGCGTCACGACCGAAGCCGGACTCAACCGTTTCGTCTGGGACATGCGCCACGCAGAAGCCGTGCGTTTCCCCGGCATGATTTTGTGGGCGGGCAGCGTCACCGGGCCGCGCATCATGCCCGGCCGCTATCAAGTGCGTCTTACGGCCGACGGCAAGACCTACACGGAAACTTTCGAAGTGCGCAAAGACCCGCGCCTTTCAACGACCGACGCAGACTTCGCCCGCCAACTCGATTTGCAGTTGAAGATTCGAGACAAGCTGTCTGAAACTCACAACGCCATCATCTCCATTCGCGAAGCGCGCACGCAAGTTAACGACCTGCTCAAACGCGTGCAAGGCCAGCCGAACTTCAAAGCGATCTCGGATGCGGCGAAGACTCTCAGCGGAAAGCTCACGGCCGTCGAAGAAGAGTTGTACCAGACGAAGAACCAGAGCAGCCAAGACCCGCTCAACTTCCCGATCCGACTCAACAACAAACTGGCCGCGCTCGGCGGCGTCGTCTCAAGCGCCGATGCCGCGCCGACCGAACAGGCTTACGCGGTTTACGAAGATCTGACCGCGAAGATCAACGCGCAGTTGCAAAAGCTCGACGTCGTGATGAAGACAGACCTCCCGGCTTTCAACGCGCTCGTGCGCGAGCAAAACATCCCGGCCGTCGTCGTCAAACCCAGCGCACAGCCGCAGGGCGCGCGGCCGTAGGCGAACAGACCGTAAGCAGAGCGATGACGTTTCTTCTTAAACTGAGCCGCGAAGTTGAGGCAGCAATCGACGCAGGTCGCCCCGTCGTCGCGCTCGAATCGACCGTGATCGCACATGGCTTACCGCGCCCCACGAATCTAGAAACTGCGCGGAGGCTCGAACAGATCGTCCGCGCAGAGGGCGCAACGCCAGCCACCATCGCCATCCTCGGCGGTGAGTTTTGCGTCGGACTCGACGACACACAACTCGAACACATTGCTAATAGCAGCGATGTGAAGAAGATCAGCCGCCGCGACTTAGCCCTAGCCGTCGCACGCCGTTGGGACGGGGCGACCACGGTAGCTTCCACGATCTGGATCGCGGAGCGCGCGCGCATCAACGTCTTCGCCATGGGCGGCATCGGCGGCGTGCATCGCGGGCGTTTGCCGGACGTGTCCGCAGACTTGCCGGAACTGGCGCGCGCCGCGCGGCTCGTCGTCGTCTGCTCCGGCGCGAAAAGCGTGCTCGATCTTCCGGCCACGCGCGAGTGGCTTGAAACTTACGGCGTCACCGTCGTCGGCTACGGCTGCGACGAGTTGCCGGCCTTCTACACGCGCACGAGTGGTCTGCCCGTGGACGCACGCGCCGACACGCCGCAAGACGTAGCCGCCATCGCACGCGCGCAGTTTGCTCTGGAGAAGGACGGCGCGCTGCTTGTCTGCGTTCCCGTTCCAGCCGAGAGCGAAGTCCCGGCAGACGTGCTCAACGAGACTCTGCAAGCGGCTCTCGTCGAAGCCGAGCGCGAGCGTGTGACGGGACGCGAACTGACGCCGTTCCTCCTGTCGCGCATGTCGCGCGCGAGCGACGGCGCGACCCTTCGCGCCAACATCGCGCTCCTTGAACAGAACGCGCGAGTCGCCGCGCAAATTGCGAAGGCTGTCAGTGGCCAGTAGGCAGTTGTCGGTTGTTATGATGAACGCCGTCGAAGAGAAAAAACGCGCGGGGAAGATCATCAAGCGGCTCAAACGCGCTTACCCGGACGCCCATTGTTCGCTGAACTATTCGACGCCGCTCGAATTATTGATCGCGACCATCTTGTCTGCGCAGTGCACGGACGAGCGCGTCAATCTGGTGACGGCCGAGTTGTTCGTGAAATATCGCAGCCCCGAAGATTACGAGAACGCGGCGACGGCCGAGCTTGAGCGCGACATTCATTCGACCGGATTTTTTCGCAACAAGGCGAAGTCGATTCAGGGCGCGTGCCGCATGATCCGCGAAGTGTACGGCGGACGCGTGCCCGAAACACTGGAAGAGTTGACGGCGCTTCCGGGCGTGGCGCGCAAGACGGCCAACGTCGTGCTCGGCAACGCTTACGGCATCGCCTCCGGCGTCGTCGTAGACACGCACGTTGCGCGCGTCTCACAACGCCTGCGCCTGACCGCACACGAACAACCCGAAAAGATCGAGCGCGATCTCTCCGAACTCGTCCCACGCACAGACTGGATCATCTTCCCGCACCTCCTCATCGCGCACGGACGCGCCGTCTGCAAAGCCCGCACGCCCCTCTGCGCCGACTGTCCCATCGAACCGCTCTGCCCGTCGTCGCTGTTAAGGGATGAGGGCGGAGGGATGAGGGATGAATAAGAAAAGCACTCACGCAGTTGAATGTTTTCATTCATCCCTCACACTGCCGCCCTCATCCCTCATCTTTTATCCAATCGCGTGTGATGTCGCACCAGAGGGCGAGGCCGCGCCACTCTCGGAAGCGCGCGTAGTGGCGCGCGATCTTGCGGTCGTCGGCGGCGCGCCCCTTGTTGTGGAGCCGTGAGAAGGTGGCGCGCACCCATGAATCGAGGGCTAGACAATCGTAGCGGCCGAGGAGTTTGAGCAGATTGTCGGCCGCATACTCGCCGACGCCTTTGACGCGTTTCATCTCGCGTTTGAGTTCGTCTGTCGAAAGTTCGCTCGTCAGCCAACTCTCCACGTCGAGGTCGCCCGTGGCGACGCGCTCGGCCAGTTCCTTGAAATAACCGGCGCGATAACCGGCGCGCACCGTGTCTCGATAAAAACTCTCCGGCTCGGCGGCCATCGCTTCGGGCGTGGGGAAAGCGCGTCGGCCGTCTTCCGGCACGGAGCGTCCCAGATTGTTGACCAGCCCTTCGACCATCTTCGTCGTGAGCGCCCAGGAGCAGTTGGTCGTGCAGATGGTCTTGACCAAATCTTCGTAGACGGTGGGCGAGCGCAGCAGCCGCCCCGCACCTTCGCTCACGATCCAACTGAACTGTGGCTCGTTTGCGACCGCTTCATAAAAGACGCTCATCTCGTCGTCGAGCCTGAGCATGTGGCGCACGTCGCGCGTGATCTTGGCGATGTCGCGTTTGCCGAGTTTTCGACGCTGTGTGTCGACAAGGAGCGCACCTGCTTGCGCGCTGATGTGCACGGTGATGGGCGGCTTGTCTTCGCCTTCGAGGTCGAGCACGCGCGTGATCGTCCATGTCGCTTCGTCGAATTCGAAGGGCAGCAGAGAACGCCAGCCATGACTCAGGGCGGTGCGTTTGAAGTTGAAGGAGGGCGGAACTGGAATTGAGATTTGCACGGCAGGATTTCGGCGTTCCTTGGAAAGAGTGTCGGAGCGCCGGAGAGTTTAACAAATCGCGGAGGGAAGAATCGAACTTCCGTCGCCCGATTATCGGTCGGGTGCTGCTGCCATTGAGCTACTCCGCGCGAAAGCTGGTTGACCCGGCGGGGCTCAAACCCGCACCTCGCGGATTAAAAGTCCGCTGTTCTGTCGCTCGAACTCCGGGTCAACAGAGATTGGCTGCGGCGGAGGGATTCGAACCCACGGTCTTCGCTTTAACAGAGCGACGCCTTACCACTTGGCTACACCGCAACGAAAAACTTCCGTTCGCCGCCCGATTGAGGCGGGAAGGCGCACGTTCTGGGTTTCGCAAAACCGTGAACGTGCGCCTCTGCTTTGGGGTGGGGAACTGAAGGCTGAGAAAACTTGGTTGCGGGGGCAGGAGTCGAACCTGCCGTTTGTGGCGTGGCTTATGAGACCACGGAGCCGCCCTTGCTCTATCCCCGCGTCAACAAGTGCAACGACTGACTGCTGCTGACTGCTACTGACTGCGGCGGCGAGATTCGAACTCGCATCGACTCGTTTACAAGACGAGCGCTCTTTGGTTCCGTTGAGCTACGCCGCAAAAAAAGTCGGAACGGACTCGATGGAATGGGAGAGATTCGAACTCTCACCTAACAGTTTGCAAGACTGTCGCTCTGCCGAATTAAGCTACCATCCCAAAGATCAAACGACGGAAAAATTTGGTTGCGGAGGCGGGGTTCGAACCCGCGCGCTTTCGCTTATGAGGCGAACGCTCTGCCGCCTGAGCTACTCCGCAACGCCTAAATACAGTTAGCGGGTCTGGCAGGACTCGAACCTGCGACCACTCGTTTAGAAGACGAGCGCTCTTCTTCCGTCTGAGCTACAGACCCTTTGCACCGGAAAGGCGACGGAGGGAGTTGAACCCTCAACCTGCTGTGTACGAAACAGCCGCTCTGCCAATTGGAGCTACGTCGCCGGAAAATTCATCATCGACATTCGACACGAAAAAAATTGGCCGGGGCGAGAGGCAAGCCGCGCCTCAGTTTCTCCACGCACCCGCACAGTCGGCGTTCTGGCGGGCTGAGACACGCCCCGAAAATTTGATAGCCGGTGAAGGATTCGAACCTTCGACATCCTCTTTGTAAGAGAGGCGCTCTTGTCCGTCTGAGCTAACCGGCTGCACGGAAGACGGGCTACCAGCGTCAAGTCCGAATTGAGACTCGACTTTGATGGTCGGAGTTGGTATCGAACCAACCTCTCTGCGTTTTCAGCACAGCGCTAATCCGTCTCAGCTATCCGACCGTGTGGCTGTTGTCCTTCAAGTTGCGAGGTGTGAAGGGCGGGCCACGCCCGCCCTTCATATATAGGCAGTGTTCTTCCCTTCGTGCGAGGCGGAGGCGGCGTGGCTGCCGCCTTCGGCTTCGTCGAGAAAGAGGTACTTACGCCATTCGGGTCGCGCCTCCGCGTAGTGGCACAAGACCACACGCTCCAACTTCACGCGCAGGGCGGTCTGCGTCGTCAGGAGCGGCATGCGCGCTTCGTCCGGCGTGCGGTTGCCCTTGCGGTTGTTGCAATCGAGACAGGCCGTCACGATGTTGAAGGGCGAGTTGTCGCCGCCGCGCGAGCGCGGGTAGATATGATCGAGCGTCAGGGTCGCGGGCAGTTTGCGCTCGCCGCAGTACTGGCAACGATACTTGTCGCGGATGTAGATGCGCAGGCGCTTCATCCCCGAAGCCTCGCGGCGACGACGCACGTTGATGTAGGTCTTACGCCTGACGACGGACGGCACGGGGTATTCGGTGTTCGGCGTGCGCAAGACGCGTGCGCCGTCCCACTCTTCGACCGTCACGGTGTTGTTGAAGAGCATCAACATCGCACGGGCCACGCCGACAGTGCCGAGCGGTTCGTAAGTCTGGTTGAGCAAGAGAACTCGTCCGTTGATCGTCATCTCCGATTCGTCACCTCCTTTCTCGATGAAATGGCCGCCCCTGAACGTGAGCAGTGTGCGGCGGTTTGAATGTTTCAAGCATCCGGCGGGAATCGAACCCGCACATGGACAGTTTTGCAGACTGCCGCCTTCCCATTTGGCTACGGATGCGTGCGTCGAAATTTGGAACGAGAGACGGGAGTTGAACCCGCAACGCCGGTTTGGAAGACCGGAGTGTTGCCCGTTTACACCACTCTCGCCGGACAGGAAGGCGGTACAGGAGTCGAACCCGTATCGAGCACGTTCGAAGCGTGCTGCTTTTCCGTTAAGCTAACCGCCCGTCGAAAAGTTTGAAGCAAAGTTTGGAGCATCGTGCGGGACTTGAACCCGCGTCTCGGCGTTGGCAACGCCGCGTCCTCTATCCCTCTGGACTAACGATGCGAAATTGGTCGGGGTGGACAGAATTGAACTGTCACCACAAGTTCCCAAGACTTGGATGCACTCGTTACACCACACCCCGTTTGAGACGAGAGCGAGCTCCGAGGCTCACGCTTCATCTGAAAAACGATTGCGCCGCCGGGGTCTCGAACCCCGTCTCCGTCGCTTAAGAGGCGACTGCTTCACCCGTTTAGCTTGCGGCGCACAACAAGAGCGGAACTGGAGGGACTCGAACCCTTCATCGTCTTGCTTGACAAGCAAGTGCCTCACCTCTCGGCCACAGTTCCGGAAAAAATTGATAGCGCGTGACGGACTCGAACCGTCGATCTCCTGATTGAAAATCAGGCGGCTTGAACCTGACTCGCCCAACGCGCCATAAGGGATATTGAAGAAACTTGCGGATGAAAATTTTGGGTCGGCCGGCGAGAGTCGAACTCGTCATCTACGCGTGCACAGCGCGTCGCTCTACCGTTGAGCTACGGCCAACAGGACGGGGATGGCGGGACTCGAACCCGCACACGCTTGATTGAGAATCAAGTTGCTTAAGACCAGTTTGCATACATCCCCAAAGGAAAAGTCCGGTACGGAAAATTTGGTGCGCGTGGAAAGAGTCGAACTTTCACCCTTGCAGTTTTTGAAACTGCCGCCTCTGCCAGTTGGGCTACACGCGCCTCGGTATCGGAAAGTATGCGGAAGGCGGGGCTCGAACCCGCAAGACCCGAAGGATCAGTTTTTAAGACTGACGCGTTTTCCGTTTACGCCACTCCCGCCTGACATTCGATACTGGAGATGGGACTCGAACCCATAATGAGACCCTTGCTCTCGGCGCTCTCGACGCCGCGCGTCTGCCTGTTCCGCCACTCCAGCGTGAAAGATGTGATGCCGACGAAGAGAGTCGAACTCTTACTGACTGGTTCCTAAGACCAGCGCCTCTTCCGTTGGGCTACGTCGGCCGAAAAGCGAGCTCCGGGGGAAGGAATTGAACCCTCATCTCCTGATCCAAAGTCAGGCATCCTGCCATTTGGACGACCCCGGAATATATGAAAAGAACCCGGCGCGACTTGAACGCGCGACCTCAGGCTTCGCAAGCCTGCGCTCTCATCCATCTGAGCTACGGGTTCAGGAGAAACGATGAAGTAGGAATGATGAAGGATGAAGTAAAGACAAGTCGTTTTCCGTTCATCATTCATCGTTTCACTTTTGGCGGAGGCGACAGGAGTTGAACCTGCACGGGACTTGTGCCCGACTGTTTAGCAAACAGTTCCGGCTACCAGTTTCGGCACGCCTCCGAGTTGAGAAATCTGACGGAGAGTAGAGGACTCGAACCCCTAGAGGCACTTGTGATGCCCGCCAGTTTTCAAGACTGGTGCCAAGCCGTTTTGGCGTACCCTCCGCGAAGTTGGCAGGAGCATTCGGACTTGAACCGAAAGCGACAGTTTTGGAGACTGCCATGTTGCCTTTACACCATGCTCCTTCGGCGAGCGCGATGCGTGCGGTAGGACTCGCACCTACGTAGTCTGTGGAGACGCCTGATTTACAGTCAGGTGCTTTTGCTGCTCAGCCACACACGCTCGAAAAAATCTTCTGAACTAAAAAAAACGAGGGCAGCCGAGCAGGAGGCTCCGCAAAAAGGCAAGCGCGCTGGCGCGGCTGCCCTCGTCCGTACAAAAATCAATTCAGTTATCAAACAACAAAAAGAGCGGGCCTTGGTGGCTTCGACAGGGAAGCCGGCCCGCTCCTTCTATTCTCTTAAAACCGTTTTCGAGATTTGGGGAGCGGGAGGCCGCTCCCGCTTTTTAAATTAGACTGACCCGACGATCCGAATTCCAGAGATTAATCATGGATTTCGCGCCTTCAGACAGGACTTCGCCGCCGGGCAGATAGGTCGGTAACGAACCCTGGCACACGACCGCCGCCTCCGCGCCGCACGTGGCTGCGCTAAAGAGGTCGGCACACGTCCGCGCCCGGCCCTTGCGGCCTCTGGCGGCTATGCTGCTCGTATGTGTCCGGTTCGTTGACATTGACGTTCTCACTCTTCCTCGCGCGCCGAGTTCGCTACCGCGCGCCAGACATATATAGACTTGACAGGAAATATTGTCAACACTTTTTTTGTCTGCATCTCTCAGATACCGAAATCGACGCACCGGGTTGCCCGCCGAATCGTGGTCGTGAAGATTCGTTTGGTCGTTGGTCGACGTTCAGTTGAATATCGCTCACACACAGAAAAGCCCCGCGCTGCGAAGACAGGCGGGGCTTTCACGGTGTGGCCGAGAGGCGCTGGCGAGCGTTACTGTTTGACGAAGACGCGCTTCGTTTTCTGCATGCCCTGTTCGCCGCTGAAGGTGAGTTCGATGGTCAAAGTCTTGCCGTCGGCGGCGAGCGACCACTTGCGCGTGGCCGATACCTCGTCGGGGCCGTTCGGGCCGTCGAGCGTAGCCGTCTCGCTCACTTCCAGACCCGCGCCGTCAGCCGACCACTTGGCCGTGCGCTTGCCTTTGCCCATCGGCCCTTGCGGCCCTTGCGGGGCAAAGTCGGTCTCTTTGCCGTCGGCGGTGTAGCTGTCCTTAACCACGCGTTCGCCCTGCGGCGTGGTGATTTTAGTCTCCAACTCGATCTTGTCGCCCGTCTGTGTGACGGTCATCGTCTGTTCCACTGTGGGCGGCACCCCTTCGCTCTTGGTTTTGTCCATCACCCACTTGCCGCTGAAGTTGGCTTTCTCCGCCGCTGCGGCGGCGACCAGACTCAAAGCGACGAGAACGACGGCGGCGACGCTGCCTGCTGTGATCTTGCGTTTCATGTAAAACTTCTCCTTTTCGCGGGGTCGAATCTAAATTTGCGGGAACTGCGCACGTTAATACGCGCCGCACGGAAAATCGTTTCGCACATTGACCTCAAAGCGACAACAAAATTCCGCACGCGTTTTCGCTCTCGACAGACGCACGGCGCGTCCCGCCCCGGATTAGCCCGGGCGGAGCGCGCCGTGCGTGCAGCCTACGTTTGAATAACTGATGCTCCAGCGGCCTACTGTTGGGGGACTGCCGTGGTGGTCGTGCCGCCCGTCGCCTCGCCGCCGACGATGACGAGCCTGCCGTCCATCTTAACGCCCGACAAGACGATGTTGCTTTCCTTGTCCTTCGCGGTCACATAGACGGCCGGGTAATTGATCTTCTGTTCATCGAGACGCCCGTTGGCTTTGGCGACGACCTTCTTGCCGCTGCGGACGGTCAGTTCATTGGTCTTCTCGTCGAAGGTCACGACGTAAGTGCCCCTCTTGACGAGCGTGCCGCCGACTTTGATGTCTTGACTGAAGGTCACGGTCTTCGATTTCCCGCCCGCCAGCGCGACGGAGCCGAGCAGCGTGCAGAGGACGAGGGATAATGCGACGCGGTGCAAACTCTTTTTCATCTTATCAACCTTTCGTGGCCCACTTCGGGGACGGATGTTTTCGAATCAGATTTCTCAGACTTCTAAGGAGGAACGTATCCAGAAAGTTCCGCCACCATGAACGTCGCCCCGCGCGAAAGGTTTGCGGAATGTGACGAGACGCGAATGGCAGGGACGAGCAGCGGCGACAAAGGGACGAAATCATGGCTCACAGGTCATATGGCGTCTGTTTACGAGTGATTGAAAAGAGACGTGGGCGGCCAACCGTTATTGGAT
>DASZCS010000077.1:0-5884 GCA_035942855.1 Pyrinomonadaceae bacterium
GGCGACAGTTAATAGCCCCGTGCGTCAGCGCGGGGCTATTAACTGTCGCCGCTTCGCGCGGCTTCCAAATTCGTTTAATCAAACTCGCTTTTTACTTCCACACGTACTCGCGCCCGGCTTCCATCGCGGAGAGGCCGCGTATGCCGAGCGCGTCCAGTTCGCGCACGAGCGTTTCGCGGTAAGAGGGTTTGAGGTGGACGGCGAGCACGTCCATGTGGTTGTGCGAGAGTTTGCGTAGTTCGGCGGCGACGCCTTCGGGCGTCAGGTGGCCGGAGACATCGGCCAGTTTTCCCATCGAGTTTGGGAAACTGGCTTCAATGAAGATCGCGGAGATGTCCGGCCGCCGGTTGACCACTTCCCAGAAATCCTCTGTCGCGGCCGTGTCTGAACTGAACGCCACGGTCGTCGTGCCGTCCGAGACGACGAGGCCGACCGTCGGGACAATGTGGTTGACGGGCACGGCCGTCACCGTCAGGTGCGCCACGCGAAATTCTTCGTGCGGGCGGAAGGGGATGTACTCCATGACGGGGCAGTACTCGTTCTTCAGTTGCGAGAAGCGCGGGTAGACCGTCCAGTTGAACACGTCGCGTTCGAGCAGGGCGATGACTTCCTCGGTCGCGTGCACGCGCACGGGTTCGGTCAGCAGGGCGAAGTGATCGTCGATGAAGATGGGCAGCGTCGCCATGTGATCCATGTGCGGGTGCGTGACGATGATGTCGCGCACGGTTTCGTGCTGCTCGTCTGAGAGGCCGAGGGCGATGCTGCCCGCGTCCACCGTCACGCGGTCGTCAATGACAAAACAGGTGAGCCGCTGTTCCTGACTGGCGCAGCCGTTTTTGTCGAAGGTGCTGGGAAGAAGTTGGATTTTCACGGGGGGATTTCCGTTTTAAGTTTCGCTCCGCTTTTTAAGAGACGTTGAACCGCCCGCGCAGCTCCGTGAGTTGCCGGACATAGAATTCCTCGACGGCCGCGCCGTCTTTGACCACGCGCCCCTGCGCGACGCGATTGCGATGGAAGGCCAACTCGCTCGCCACGCGGTTGAACTCGCGCCGCGTGCGCCACGAACGATACCCGCCCCGACTCAGTGCGCGAAAGGATGCGCCCATCCGCCCGCGCACGCTCGCCAGTAGTTCCAGTTCGTCCTGGGTGAGGCGTCCGTGCTCAAGGTCGTATCGCAGTTGCTCGCGCACGATGCGTCCCTCACGACGAAGCGCGAAGTAGATCGAGACGAGCACGGCGACGAACATCGGAACCATGATCAGGAAGTAGACGATGAAGTAGAGCGCGGCGTTAATTGAAGCCGAAAGATTCCAGAGAGCGTGCAATATCATCGCCAGGAAGAGGCCGCACACGGGAGCGAAAAATTTGACGAGGCCGCTTTTCGACTGGCTCGCCAACCCTAAGCCGATGCCCGTCATGCTCGTAAAGAGCGGGTGCGAGAAGGGAGCCATCATCCCGCGCAGGATGAAGAGCACGAGGCCGCCACCCACTCCGCCTTCGAGCGCAGCGCTGCCGTAATACTGTATGTTCTCCGTCATGGCGAAACCGAGTCCGACCATCGAGGCGTAGACGATGCCGTCAATCACCCCGTCGAACTCGTCGTTCTTCCAGAAGTAGAGACCGAAGAGAACGGCTGCCTTCATGCTCTCCTCGACGATGGGCGCGGAGATGACCGCGCCGTAGAAACTGCCCGCCTGGTCGCTGATGAGAGAGGCGACGATCAGACTGCCAATCGTGTTGACGAAGGCGGCGATAAAGACCGCCACGACCGCGCCCCAGATAAAAGCAGTTACGAGCGTCCAGGTCGGTTCGGATTCATATCGGTCGATCCAGAGCGCGAGCGCGATGTAGACGGGCGCGGGCAGCGTGGCGAGCAGGAAGCCGATGAAAAACGGAACGGGGCCCGTCTCCAAGCCCGTCAGAAGCAGCAGGACGAGCGCCAGCAGGATGACGACGAGCGAGGCGAAGGCGATGCCGACCGCGCGCAAAAGGCGTCGGCGCGGTTGCGCCGGGGGGGGAGTCGCGGGGGCAAACGGCGTCTGTTGAATACTTGCGAATTCGTCCATTGGAAGCGTCGAGGATATAGGTCTTGTGTAGGTTTCAAGAACTGTCGCGCCGTCAGTCTGAGATGACCGCGAGCACGAACACCAGAAACATCAGGAAGAGTAAGAGTATGACGAAGCCGACGGTGATGCGTCGCTTGCGCCGTCCGGCGTGTGGCGCGTGCGGCGCGGGCGCGTGCGGCGCGCTGTGGGCGATGCCTGTCGTCGGCTGGTACGAAACGGGCGCGGTTGGCCTGCTCGCGGTCTGAGCCTCGGTTGCGGCCGGGGGGGCGAAAGATTGCTGCTGCTGCTGCGGCGGCGTCTGCTGCGGTGGTGCGGGCGGCGCGAAAGATTGTTGTGGCGGCGGTGGTGCTGCGGCGCGGCGAGGTGGTTCAATGATGGTCGCGCCGAAATCGGGCATGGGCGTTTCGCGCTCAGCCTTGGCGGCGTCCATCGGCGAGCCGCAGTTGTGGCAGAAAGCCTTTTCCTCTCTGACGGCCGTGCCGCACTTGGGACAGTTGATCATTAACTTGATTCGCCCGCTGTAATTCCGGCGCGAAGCCTTCAGGCACTGGCGCGACGTGCGGCGGGAAATTTCCTGACTATGCGATTTGGAAGAATCGAGGACGATTGGGCGGCAACCGTCCAATCAAACGGCGCGCGAGTAGTTCCGCAGGCGCGCGCCAGTATAAACAGATTTGCCCCCCACTTCCAGTAGAATTTCGAGTCGCTACCCTCTTTTTCAAAGGCATCAACTGTTGACAGACGCGTGTGAAAAGGTGACTATAATTTTCGTCTCGGCTCGAACAGCTTTAAATTTCGTCTCAGCTTGATTGACTATCGCGCCCGCGCCGTGTGTCGTCGCTCGTTTTAAGCGCACACGACAACGCCAACGCATTCCCAGAGCGGCGCGAGTCGTCCCGTCCCTTGTTCCCGGAGAGAACGCTTGCCCAGCGAATCGGCAAACTATACAGACGCGAATCGCCAGCCGCGCACGGGCGCAGTCGGACAACAGCGTCGGCGACCGTCCGCGCGCCCGCGCCGCCCTTCGTCGGCCGGATTCATGTTAACGGCCGTTGTCATCGCACTGGTCGTCTTTTTCGGTCTCTGGTGGTTGCTCGCGCTCGGAGGCGACGAAGCGCCGCTTCTGCCCGCAGGTCTGGCCGCAAGCATCGTGCTGCTGGTGGCCTTTGCGGCGCGCGAAGTGGTGATGCGCCGCGCCTGGGCGCGCTACACGCACGAACTCGAAATGCGCATGGGCAGCGAGAGCGTGCAGCCGAGCGCCGCCGGTTTGCAACGCCCCGCCGGACGCAAAGCGAGCGTGCACACGACGGCCACTTCCTTGCGCGCCCTGCAACAGCGGCTCGCGCAGGCCGACGAAGCGGGCGTGCAAAACCCGGCCGCGCATCTCGAAGCCTTCCGCCTCTGCGAACAATATCTGGCGAGCACCGAAGAGACTATACGCGCTTCGAGCACGGCGGCCGACGTGCGCGTCGCCCTGCGTGCAGGGCAGGAACGCGTGCGCGCGTCGCAAAAGCATCATCTGCTCTCTTGGGCGCGCGGCGAGGCGCAGCACCTCACGCAAGAGGCGATGCGCCGCGTCAGCGTCTCGGACAAGATCGAGACAGCCATGCGCGCCCTCGACGTGATCAACGAGGCGTTGCAGGTCTATCCGGCCGAGCCGGAACTACGCGACTCGGCGCTCGCCGTCCACAACTTCATCGCCTCGGTGAAGGTCGCGCACTGGGTCGAACTAGCCGAGCGCGCCGCCTTTCGCGGACGCTACACGCGCGCCGTCGCACGCTACCGCGACGCACTCTTTTATCTCTCCCGCGCCGAGATGAGCGACGACGCGCGCGAAGAGGCCGCCACGCGCATCAACCGCGAAATCGAGATGCTCCGCGCACGCCTCGACATGGGCGACATAGAAGAAGAACCCCCCTTGCGTCGCCGCAAGAAAAAATAGGTTTCAGGTTTCAAGTTAAGGCAAATCTGTGCGACAATCGGCGCTTGGTCGGACGACTTGTAGAGAGTTTTCCGTGAAGGCGAAGTTGGACGGTTTGACGACGGCGCTCGTATCTATCCACACCCCGGCAAATTAAGAGCTTGCGCCTGAGGCAGCCCAACAGCTTCTTTCGGACATCTATAGGTCTGCCGCGCGCACCGAAACCTGTTCAACCGTTAGAATCGCGCTCACATTCACGAGACGGGAAAGAGAATTATGAGAGTAATCAGAGCCACATTTTTGTTCGCCGCTATCTGTTCGACTTTCAGCCTGCCGCTGCGCGCGCAGCAGCCGTCGGCACAGACTCCGGCGCAAGGCGCGACCGTGCAGCCCGTCAGCGACGCCGTGAGCGGCACGATGACGGCGCGGCGCGAATACAAGCTCGGCCCGAGCGACGTGATCGAACTGCGCGTCTTCGGCGAGCCGCAGTTCGACGGCGCGTTCGCCGTCGATAACGACGGCAAACTCGTTGTGCCTTTCGTCGAAGAGCCGATCAGCGCGCAGTGCCGCAGCGTCAAAGAGATACGCAAGGACGTGGAAACCGCGCTCGCCAGGTTTCTCAAGAATCCGCGCGTCTACATGACCGTCAAGGACGAAAAGAGCCGCACGCCCGCCACCGTCTACGGTGCGGTGCGCTCGCCCGCCCTTTACGAGATGCGTCGTCCGGCGCGCCTGCTCGAACTCATCTCCAAGAGCGGCGGCGTCACCGAACAGCAGAGCGGCACGATCCAGATTTTCCACACGCAGCCGCTTCTCTGTCCCGAACCGGAAGAGTTGCAGCAGATGGCCGCGCAGGCGCAACAGGGCGAAGATATAGTCGGCGTCCCGTTCACGCTCTACAAGGTGGAAGAACTCAAGATGGGCAAGAGCGAGGCCAATCCCTACATACGTCCCGGCGACGTGATCTACGT
The DNA here is from genome assembly GCA_035942855.1 of Pyrinomonadaceae bacterium. Taxonomy (GTDB): domain Bacteria; phylum Acidobacteriota; class Blastocatellia; order Pyrinomonadales; family Pyrinomonadaceae; genus JAIVJZ01. Next base: position 4,959 of record DASZCS010000077.1, read on the forward strand.
GGCCGAGGCTCTGCCGATCTACGTGACGGGTAACGTCGTGCAGCCCTCGAACCTTTATCTGAAAGACGGCATGACGCTCTCGCGCGCCATCAGCATCGTCGGCGGCCCGCGCAATGCCAAAGAGAGTCAGGTGCGTATCTACCGGCAGAAGCCGGGCGGGATGAAATCGGAGACGCTGACCGTCGATTACAAGGCCATCAAGCAGGGCAAGAAAGAGGACATCGCGCTTCAGCCCTACGACATCATCGAAGTGCCTGAAGAAGGGAAGTTCTCTCCCGCCGGCATCGCCAAATTGCTGACGGGCTTCGCCACGGGCGGCGCGAGTTCCTTCGTCACGCAAGCCCCGCTGCGGATACTCTACTGACAGCGCGAGACTCATTCCGAGAGGTTGGTCGTAACGTGTACGGCCAACCTCTCGTTTTGTCAGCGGGCGCGCACTGCGTCGTCAAGCCGCTTGGCCGCGTGTTAGATTGTCTCTTCAATTTCTTAACTCAAGAGACTCGATTTTTTATTTAGACCGGAGGCAAAAGAATTTAAGATGGCTCAAAGAACCGGAACGTCCGCAGGCGTGCGCAAAAGCAATCGCCGCACGACGCTGCTCTGGATTGCAGCGGCGGCGGCCGTCATCATCGCACTTATCTGGACGGAACAGGTGGCTTTGCTCTACGTGCTGGCGACACTCAGCGTAACGGCGCTGCTCGTCATCGTGGCGTTGTCAGACCTCGGCGGCTCGCGTCGCCCTGTCACGGAACCCGCGCCCCACGACGACTCGGCGGCTGCGGCCGACGGGCTCGGCGCAACTGTCGCCGGACGTGCCGCCGCGAAACGGCGCTGAACTACTCTAGCTGCGGCGACGACAACGGTGCGTTCGGCATTGAAGCGCGCCTGAAAAAAACTCTTTGGAAAATAGAAGCGCGTGACGTGAG
>DASZCS010000078.1:0-156118 GCA_035942855.1 Pyrinomonadaceae bacterium
CCCCCCCCCCCGCCCGTTGGTTCAACGGTTCACTCGCCGCAGCACTTCTTGTACTTCTTGCCCGAACCGCAGGGGCAAGGATCGTTGCGGCCGACTTTGGGCTGATCGCGCGTGACGGTTCTGATCTTGCCCTCGTCCGTCCCGGCGGCGGCGGCAGTCTGGTTCGGCCCCGTGAAGGTCATCGAGGTCGGCGTGCGTCGTCGGCGCTGCTGCAACTGTTCAGGCGCTTGCTCGGCGACGACCTGCAAGTTGAAGAGCGAGCGGATGGTGTTCGTGTCGATGCGGTCGAGCATCGCCTGGAACAGATCGAAGCTCTGCTTCTTGTATTCGACGAGCGGGTCTTTCTGCCCGTAGCCGACCAGACCGATGCCCTGCTTCAAGTGATCGAGCGAGAGCAGGTGGTCTTTCCACTGCGCGTCGATAATGTTGAGCATGATGATGCGCTCGTAGGTGCGCATCGCCTCGCTGCCGATCTGTTCCTCTTTCGCGGCGTAGTTGGTTTTCAGACGCTCCCAGATCGTCGCCAGAATCTCTTCGGACGCGGCGTTCTCAAAGTCGATTCCTTCCGCGTCGGCGTCGAAGTCGAAGATGCTCTGAAGTTGGATGCGGTAGTTCTCCACGTCCCAATCTTCGGGCGCGACGGACGGGTCGAGATACTGCTTCGTCATGTCTGCGAGCAGGTCGTGTGCGACGCCCGTTTCGCCGAGCAGGTATTCGCGCTGATCGGGCTCTTCCATCAACTGGCGGCGCAAGCCGTAGATCGTCTCGCGCTGCTTGTTCATCACGTCGTCGTATTGCAGGAGGTGTTTGCGGCTCTCGAAGTTGCGCGCCTCGACAGACTTCTGCGCCGCCTCGATCCGCTTCGACACCATCCCCGACTCGATGGCGACGCCCTTCTCCATCCCCAAGCGCTGCATCAACGCTTTGACTTTGTCGCCCGCGAAGATGCGCATCAGGTCGTCTTCGAGCGAGAGGAAGAAACGACTTGAGCCGGGGTCGCCCTGACGACCGGCGCGACCGCGCAACTGGTTGTCGATGCGTCGCGCCTCGTGTCGCTCCGTGCCGATGATGTGCAGTCCGCCGATGGCGACCACCTCTTTGTGTTCCTCTTCGACGATGCGCTTGGCTTGCGCCAGCGCCTCTTCGAACTGTTCCTCGGTCGCCTCGTCCGGGTCGATCTCTTCGCGCTTCAAAAACTCGCGCGCCATGAATTCGGGGTTGCCGCCCAAGAGGATGTCCGTGCCGCGCCCGGCCATGTTCGTCGCAATCGTGACCATGCCTTTGCGCCCGGCCTGCGCGACGATCTCGGCCTCGCGGTCGTGGTGCTTCGCGTTCAGGACGTTGTGCGGCACGTTGATCTTTTGCAACTTGCGCGAGAGCACTTCGGAGTTTTCGACGGAGACCGTACCAACAAGCGTCGGCTGTCCCTTCTCGTAATTCTCCTTGATCTCTTCGGCCACGGCGTCCCACTTTTCCGGTAGCGTGCGATAGATCAAGTCCGAATAATCTACGCGGATCATCGGGCGATGCGTCGGGACGGTGGCGACTTCGAGTTTGTAGGTGGAATCAAACTCAGCGGCTTCCGTTTCGGCCGTGCCGGTCATGCCGGAGAGTTTTTCGTAGAGGCGGAAGTAGTTCTGCAAGGTGATCGTGGCAAGCGTCTGGTTCTCGCGCTCGATCTTGACGCCCTCTTTCGCTTCGACCGCCTGATGCAAGCCGTCCGACCAGCGGCGGCCGGGCATCGTGCGCCCGGTGAACTCGTCCACGATGATCACTTCGCCGTCTTTGACGAGATAGTGGTGGTCGAGTTTGTAGAGCGTATGGGCTTTGAGCGCCTGCTCGACGCAGTGCAGCATCTCCATGTTCGAAGGGTCGTAGAGATTGCCGACGCCGAGCAGGCGTTCGGCCTTATCGACACCCTCTTCCGTCAAGACGGCCGAGTGCTGTTTCTCGTCCACGAGATAATCGCCCGTGATCTTCTTCTTGCCCGAACCATCGTCGATCTCCGTCCCTTTTTTGAGGTGCGGGATGATGGCGTCGGCCTTGTAATACTTGTCGGTCGCTTCGTCCGACGCGCCGGAGATGATGAGCGGCGTGCGCGCCTCGTCGATGAGGATCGAATCGACTTCGTCCACGATGGCGAAGTAGTGGCCGCGCTGGACACAGGTGGCGAGGTCGAACTTCATGTTGTCGCGCAGGTAGTCGAAGCCGAACTCGTTGTTCGTGCCGTAGGTGATGTCGGAGCCGTAGGCGTCCTTGCGCTCCCAGTCGTCCAGATCGTTCGTGATCGCGCCGACGGTGAGGCCGAGAAACTTGTAGATGCGTCCCATCCACTCGGCGTCGCGCGTGGCGAGATAGTCGTTGACGGTGACGACGTGGACGCCGCGCCCCGTCAAAGCGTTAAGGTACGCGGGGAGCGTGGCGACGAGCGTTTTGCCTTCGCCCGTGCGCATCTCCGCGATCTTGCCCTGATGGAGGACGATGCCGCCGATGAGTTGCACGTCGAAGTGGCGCATGCCGGTGGAACGCACCGAGGCTTCGCGGACGAGCGCGAAGGCTTCGGGCAGAATTTCGTTCAAGGCGTCCTGCTCGTGCTGTTTGCGCGTTTCGGGGTTCTTCGCGTCCGAGACGGCCTCTGCGACGAACTGCTTGAGTTCTTCCGTGCGGCGTCGCATGTCTTCGTCGGAGAGTTTCTTGATCTCCGGTTCGAGTGCGTTGATGCGCGCGACGGTGGGTTGCAGGCTCTTGATGTAACGCTGGTTACTGCTGCCGAAAACTTTGGTCAGGAATTTATCAATCATGGGTTTCACCTGCTGTTAGCTATTAGCTATTAGCTGTCAGCTTTTTGTTTTAGCTGAGGGCTAATGGTTAATAGCTAATCGCTTCTCTGAGAACACGCGGCACAAGTGAGGCCGCACAGGACGCGTCTGCGCCGTGAAGCGCAACACGTGATTGTAAGTGAGCGTGTGCGATGGAGCAAGCGAGCCGCTTTTGCCCGTTCGGGTTTAAAGGGCGGCGCAACTTGTCGCATTCGGCGTGTTTCAGGGAAGTGAGGTGTGTTGGCGGAGCAGATTGCCGGCCATCTCGCGCGACATCTCAAGCTGCATGGTGAGCTGCTTGCCGTTCGCGCTGAAGGCCATGTTGTTTAAGATTTCGACGCCCTCGCGCCCGCGTTGAGTGAGGCGGCCGATGTCGAGCAGGGCGTTGTAGGCTTGCGCGATCTGCGCGGCCTGCTCCGCAGAATTGACAACCGCGTGCAGACGCGCCGAGGCGCGCTCATCCAATTTGAGCGTGATCGTCAGGTGGTCTACACCCGTCAGATCGGAGAGCGCACCGCTCGCGCTCAAAAATGCGATGAACTCGCGCACCAAAGGATGCCAGCGCCCGTCGGCAGCCTGCGCTTTGGTGATTTTGATATTGTGAAGTGTGCCGTCAGCGTTGCGGTCGGCTTCGATGGTGAAGTCTAAAGCGGCTTGAGGATAGAGTTCCCCCACCTCAATCAGACGCTGCGCCTTCTTCAGCACTTCACGAAACGGAAGCGTGTTGCGCGAACGAAATTCTTTAACTTCGGGAGCGACGTTCTGCTGGTAAGCATCCTGCGCCCCGCCCGTCTGTGACAACGCGGGCGGCGCGAGCGCGGCGCAGAGGACGAGCGAGCCGACGACGGCGCGCACGAGTAGCGCCTGCCGCCGTTTAACGGCCGCCGTGGGTCTCTCTCGTTTCTGGCGTTGAACTCTGCCGTTCATCCTTCGGAATCTTAACACAGCGACGCGTCGCGGCGCGCTTGCGGCGGCGCGCGACTGTCTGGCTTTAGGTCTGCGGCGTGGGCGCGGGCGTAGTCTCGTTCTTCTTGATCATCTTCGAGAGCAGATCGCCCGCGTCCTTGCGCGGCATGTTGAAGGTCAGGATGATCTGCTTGGCCTCGGCGGCGATCTGGACGCTCTTGAAGATGGCCTCTTCTTCCTTACCCTTCTTACTCTGCGCGCCGATCCAGAGCAGGCCGTTGTAACCGTTCGACATCGAAGCGGCCTCTTCGGCGCTCGTCATCTCGGTCAGGACGCGCACGGCGATCTCTTTGTCGTCGAGTTTCACGCGCATCTTGAGATGACGCGTGCCCTTCAAAGCGGCGAGGATTTTGCTGTCGCTGATGGCCGCGATGAAGTCTTTCGCCAGCTGCACGAGTTTCGGGTTGCTGGCCGCCGCGCCCGTCACTTCGACGTTGACGAGCCGTCCGTCTTCCTGCCGGTCGCCTTCAAACTCCATCTCCAGAGTGCCGGACAGATCGATCTCGCCCGCGTCGCGCATCTGCTTGCCCTGCTTCAACAGGTCTGTGAAGGGCTTCGTGTTGATGGTCGGAAACTTCTCGGCCCCCGCCTCCTTCGCCATGCGCTCGGCCTCTTCGGCCGACTGCGGCGTCGCGCCGGGCGAGGGTGATGCAGTCGGATCGCCGTTCGGGTCGCCCGCGTTCTCGGCCGTCGCTTCATCTGTGGGCGAAGGCGAGGCTTCGGGCGTCGGCGTCGGTTTCGCTTTGATGGGCCTCGGCGTCGGGATGGGTTGCGGCATCACCTGTTCGACGAGTTGCGGCGCGTCGGGCGTAGGCAAATCGGTCTGCGACGTGAAATAGCCGGGCGGATAGTAGAGTTTGTTGTCCGCGAAATTGAGCATCACGTCGGCGCGCTGGCCGACGAGTGTTTTCTGATAGTCTTCCTCGACGAAGCGCAGCCCCGAAAGCGTGCTCGCCAGACTGAACGTGTCGCGCACGGCCGGGACGTAGACGACCGACGCGAGAAACAGCGCGTGCGCGGCAACTGAGACGCCGAGCAGTCTGAGCATCGGCGCGATGCGCGTGTCGCGGCTCAATCTCCGATGAGTTTGAAAAATCTCAGCCATAATTTTAAACAAACGTGCGGCGCGAACTCTTTGTTGCCGCGAAGACCCGCATTTGTGACTGCGAATCTCCCGTCGTCCGAGCGCGCACGAATCCCGCGTTTGATTAGACGCCAAACGCGCCCCGAACGTTGCGGAATTTTCAGGGCACAAAAACTTGAATTCTGGTTTAGGGGGCATAAAAACTTAACACCACACGCAACGATTTCACAAAGGCGTGCGGTACAATTCCGTCTCATGCCACGGACGAGAGACGGAGGAGGACGCGGCGCAGGCGGCGGGCGTCGGCGCACGGGGAAAGGCGCGGGCGGGAGACGCCGGGACGGCGATGGCGGAACCGGGCGCGCACGGCGCGACGGCGGCGGCGCAGGCGGCGGTGACGGACGCCGTCGCGGTCGTGACGAGTCGGCGGCGGCGCGGCGTGCTGCGGGCGCGGCGCACCTCGAAGAGACGGAACGTGCCGCGCGTTCGTCCGCGCGCTCGCGTCCCGTCCGGCGTCTGCTCGAAGGCATCGGCACGCCCGCTCGCACCGAGTTCAAACCAGACCCGTTTCAACTCGAAGCCTTCGCCGCGCTCGAACACGAGGACGTGCTCGTCACAGCGCCGACCGGCTCGGGCAAAACCTGGATCGCGCGCGAAGAGATCAGGCGTCTGCTCGCGGCGGGCAAGCGAGCCTGGTACACCAGCCCCTTAAAGGCTCTCACCAACTCGAAGTATCAGGAGTTTTCCGAAGCATTCGGCGCTGAACATGTGGGCATCCTGACCGGCGACCGCAAGGAACGCGCCGACGCGCCGCTCATCGTCGGCACGACCGAAGTTTATCGCAACCAACTTTTCGACGCCCTGCGCGAAGGACGCGAACTGCGCACAGACCTCGTCATCATGGACGAGGCTCATTACCTTGCCGACGAGGAGCGCGGCCACGTCTGGGAAGAGGCGATCATCCTGACGCCGCCGCGCGTGCGCCTGCTGCTGCTGTCGGCCACCGTGGGCAACGCCGAGGATTTCGCGGCGTGGGTGGCGGAGGTGCGCGGCGTGCGCTGCGGCGTCGTCACGCGCCCCGGCGCGCGCCCCGTACCTTTGCGCGCGGCGTTCCTCTACCCTGAAGGACAGATCGCTCCGCTCTTTGACGAAGCGGGACGCTTCAACGCGGAGGTCGAAGGTTTCCTGCAACGCTCAAGCGCGCCACAGCGTCATTCGTCGAATCGTTGGGGCGAGCGGCACGCGCCTCAGCGCGGCGGGCGTATGCAGATGCCGGAGATGCCGCCCGCCTCACTTCTCTCCGCGCTTCAGTCGTATGACCTGCTGCCCGCAATCGTCTTTCTGCCGACGCGAAGGCGCTGCGACGAGGCGGCGGCCGAAGCCGCACTCGGCCGCCGCGACACGGACGCCGCGAGGCGCGACGCGCGACGCGCCATCATGCGCGACTTCGTGGCCGAACACACCGAGATTAGCAAGCACAGGCATTGGGACACGATCTTGCGCGGCGGCGTCGCCTCGCATCACGCGGGGCATCTCCCGGCGTGGAAACTGCTGATCGAGAAATTGATGAGCGCCGGACTGCTCGACGCGATCTTTGCGACGGCGACGGTCGCCGCCGGAGTCGATTTTCCGGCACGCACGGTCGTTCTCTCGAACATAGACGTGCGGCGCGGACAGGGGTGGCGCACGCTCACGGCTTCGGAGTTTCAACAGATGACGGGGCGTGCGGGCAGGCGCGGGCGCGACCGCGTGGGCTTCATCGTCGCCGCGCCGGGCACGCATCAAGACCCGCAGAAGATGGCCGCGCTCCTCGGCGCGCTGCCCGACCCTCTGGAGAGCCAGTTTCGCGCCACCTACACGACGCTCTTGAATTTGCTCGACGCCTACGGCAACTTCGCGCAGGTGCGCGAGATCGCCGCGCGCAGTTTCGCGCACCGCGAGACGGTCGAACGCGTCGCGCGCCTTGAGCATGAACGCGCGGAGGCCGAACGGCGCATCGCGCGGAAGTTGACAGAGGCCGGATACGGCGAGTTTGCCACGGGCGTGGTGCGCGGCCTTGAACGTCTGGCGAGCGCGCGCGACCGCGTGATGAGCGACGCGCCGCAGACGCGCACGGAGCTTTTTTTGAATTGGTTGTTGGAGGCGGTCGTGCCCGGCCGCGTCGTCGGCATCGGGCGCAGCAGTCGGCGTCTGGTCTTCGTGACGGAGCAGCGCGGCGCAGGGTTTGTCGGCGTGCGCGAAGACGGACGCCGCGCCTCGCTCGAATTGACGCGCGTGGGGCGCGTCTATGAAGAAGTTTATCCGCTGACGGAGAACGCGCGCGACGCGGCCTTTGCCGACGTGCGCGCGGGGCGCGCCACGCTCATGCACGAGCCGCGCCTGCGCGACGCGCGCGCAGGGACGGACGAGGCCGTCGATGTGATCAACGATCTGATGGAACAACTGACCGCGTCGGTCGTTAAGGGAACGGCAGGTGCGGCGTCGGGCGACGGCGAAGCGGCGCGCGCCGCAGAGTCGAGTGAAGTTGAAGACGCGCGGCGGCGCGCGGAAGAGGCTTTGTGGGCCGCGCTGCCGGATGCGGAGGCAGCCGAGCGCGCCGAGCGGCGCATCGAAGTCTTGCGCGCGGAAGTGTGGCAGCCCTTTGAACGGCGTGCGCGCGTCCTTGAACATTTCGGCTATCTGGATTTCGCGGCCGAGCGCGTCACAGAACGCGGGCGCTGGCTCGCGGACTTGAGGCTCGACCGCCCGCTGCTCGTCGGCGAGGCCATCGAGCGAAATCTCTTCGCCTCTCTCGACGCGGCGCGCGCCGCCGGTCTGATGGCCGCGCTTGCCGCCGACGCCGAGCGCGACTACGGCGAGTTGCAATTGGACGACGCGCTCGTCTCCACGCTCGCGGAGTTTGAACGCATCGCCTACGAAGTGGCGGGCGTGGAATGGAAGCAGGGGTTAGACCCTGCGCCGGAGATGAACTTCTCGGCCGCGGCGGCCGTCACGCGTTGGGCGCGCGGGATGAAGTGGGAAGAACTCGTCCGGCAGACGCGCGCCGAAGAGGGCGACCTCTTTCGACTACTTTCGCGCACGGGCGAGTCGCTCATGCAGATCGGGAATTTGCGCGAGTCGCACGCGGCGGCGGCGCATGTTGCCGAGGAAGCGGCCGAGAACATCCTGCGCGAGCCGGTGCGCTCGGAAGAGTTGTTGTAGCCGAGTTTTCGGCGAAGGCTTTATTTGAAAACGGAAAGGTTCTAACGGGTCTGAGAGTTTTATGAGCGAGGGGTTTTATCGCGCGTTCGTCGTTTACGCGCTGGCGCTTCTGTTGCTGGTCAGCGCGGCGTGCGGCTTGAGACGAACAAGTGCGAGCAAAGACGAGGTGACGAACATGAGGGCGGAACAGAAGGTGGCGGAACAAAAGAAGGCGACTACAGCGGCGGCGAACGCGCCGGTCGTCTACGTCGCGTTCGGAGATTCGACGGGCGTCGGCATCGGGGCGCGTGGCGGCGGCTACGTGGCGCGCGTCTTCGAGCGCATCAAGCGCGTGCGCGAAGGATCGAGCGTGCGTAACTTTTGCGTGAGCGGCGCGGAGACCGCAGACGTGCTGCGCGGCCAACTGACGCGACTCGACGGCACGCGCCCCACGCTCGTCACGCTCGGCATCGGCATCAACGACATCAGCCACGGCGTCGCGCCCGAAACGTTCGCGCGCAACTACGAAGAGATCCTCACACGCCTGCGCAGCAAGACGGACGCGCCCATCGTCGCCACCAACATCCCCGACATCTCGCACGCCCCGCGCGTCCCCGTCTTCCTCCACGAACAGGTGCGCCAACGCATCCAACTCTTCAACACGCACATCGCAGAGATTGCCGCACGCCACAACGTCACGGTCGTCAACGCCTACGACATGAGCCGCGAAGTGATCCCCAACCACCCGGAATTTTTCTCCGGGGACGGCTTTCATCCTTCCGACGAGGGCTACGAGTATTGGGCGAAGATGATGTGGCCTGCCGTCAAGCAAGCCATCGGGGAAGAGTAAGCGTTCAAGAAAAACCAGAAACCACGAATTCACACTAAACCACACGAAGAAGAAGTTTCGTTCTGTTTCGTTTCGTGGCGTTTCGTGTGAGTTCGTGGTTTCTGGTTTTAACGATCATGCGGAAACTTGGCGCGTGTGCGAGACGTAAAGATAGCGAGTTTCGGTCGCACCTTGTTTGCTACGCATCCTGAACCGGAGAAAAAAATGATGAGACGTTTACCCCTGTGCTTCGCCCTGCTGCTTCTGGTCTGCCTCGCTCAACCTTTGACGCTTAACGCCTCCGTCCCGCCCACGCCGACGGAGTTCAAATTCAAAGTCGCGGAAGAGATCGAGACGCTGCTGCGCCGTTTCGCGGCGGCGCAGAAGAATTACGACGCAGCCACTTTGGACGAGATTCTCGCGCCCGATTACGTGGAGATTTCGCCCGCAGGCGAAGTTGACCCGCGGGCCAAAGTGCTCAGTTTCTACGCGCCGGAAAAGAAGAGCGCGCGGCAGGGCGAACTCGTCTCTTACGAGTTAGACGAGATCACGAGTCGCATCTACGGCGACACGGCGATTGTCGTCGCCCGCCTGCCCTTCACGATGAAGACGCCGGAAGGGCAGACAATGAGCCGCGCCCTCCGCTGCACGTTCGTCTGCCGCAAGTCGCGCGGCAAGTGGCGCATCGCGTCGGCGCAGTACACGGGGATCAGGACGCCGCAAACGCCCGCTCCGAAGTCCTGAAGAGGGCGTGCGATGTGCTAGTATTGGGGCTTGGAACGAATGCGTCGGCCGGGGCGTATGAGCTTTATGAAGGAGTGATTTTTACTGATGGCTGAAGCAAACGAAACACGCTACCACACGGGCGACACGCTCTCTGACGCGCTGCGCTTTCTGTGCGACGCATCCTACGCCATTCTGCCGCGCGACGTGGCTTACAAACTCGGCGAGTTCGAGAAGAACTTCTGGGGCGGCGTCGTCTGGTTGGCCGACAAGAAGATCGATTGGATTGACGAAGCCCTGCGCGGCGGCGACCGCCTGCGCGAAGAATGGCAGCAACGTTGCCGTCGCGATGCAGCAGCGGAGCCGCAGACGCAGACGACCGCGCCGCCTCCGCCGCCCGAGGGGATGGGATAATTCAGGAAAGGGATAGTTTAAAGCATGCAGGTTTTGTTGGCCGAAGAGTACGGGTTCTGTTTCGGTGTGGAGCGAGCCGTCGAGATGGTGGAAGACGCGCTCGCGCAGGGCGCACGCGTCCGCACGCTCGGGCCGCTCATTCACAACACGCAGGAGATTCAACGTCTCGAATCGCAAGGCGTGGCGACGATTGATGCGCCCGCAGACGTTGAAGGCGAAGTCACGGCAGTTATCCGCGCACACGGCGTCACGCCGCAGGTGCAGCGCGAACTTGAAGCGCGCGCCGCGCACGTCGTGGATGCCACCTGCCCGTTCGTCACCAAAGTGCAGAAGCTGGCCGAGCGCGCCGCTGCTGAAGGGCGCGACGTGGTGGTCGTCGGCAATCCGGATCACCCGGAGATGATCGGCGTTGTCGGCTACGCGCCGCGCAATGCGCATGTCGTGCGCGACGCGGGCGAGGTAGCAAGTCTGCCCGCACTGCACGCGCCGCTCGTCGTCTCGCAGACGACGATCAAGCTCAGCACCTTTCTCGAAGCGGCCGAGGCCGTCCGCGCGAAGGCCGACAGCGAACCACAGATCGTCAACACCATCTGTTCGGCCACGCGCGACCGGCAGGACGCGGCGCGCGCGCTCGCCGGGCACGTCGAAGCCTTCTATGTCATCGGCGGCAAGCATTCGTCAAACAGTCTGAAACTGCTCTCGGTTTGTAAGGAACAGTGTGAACGGAGTTTCCTGATCGAGACGCCGGAAGAGATCAACGCAGAGGATTTGCGCGATGTGGCGCGCGTCGGCCTCACGGCCGGAGCCTCCACGCCGAACTGGCTGATCGAACAGGTTGTCGCACGCCTGCGCGAAATCGGCGAAGCGCAGAAGGAAGAGGCGGGGGCGTTAGCCGTTTAAGAGTTTGTGCACAGACAGGTTGGACTAAAACGAAAAGGCCGCTTCGACGCTCGAAGCGGCCTTTTTCATTTCGGTAAATTTCACGCGCGGCGTTTTTATAGTTCCTCTTCGCCAGCGTCGGCACGTTCGAGGGCGCTGACGACCCAGCGGGCTTCTTCCGAACCGTAGTCGGCGGCCTGTAGTTCGAGCGCGTCGCGCGCTACGTCGGCGTCAACCGGATCGCCGAGCAGTTCGACGAGCACGCCCGTCGGCGTCTGCGCGAGGGCTTCGTGCGCGAGCGCGCGGATGCTCGGATTCGGATGGCGTGCGAGTTCGCACACTTCGCCGGGCGGCAGGCGTGCCGTGAACGTGTCGGCCAGTACATCGACGCGCGCATAGTCGCGAACGCCAAGGGCGCGTTCCAACAGTTGCGCGAAGACTTCGGCCGAACGCGCCTCGCCGTAGAGCACGCGCGCACAGGTCTCTGCCATGCGCGTCAGTTCGCGTTCCTCTTCGGCGTTGAGGACACGCGCGCCGGTCTCTTTCGTGCGCCCGTCGAGCGCATCGAGCAGGCGGCTCAGTTCCCATTCGGAGCGCGCATCGTAGGGAGTGAAGGCGCGGGTCGTCGTCGCCGGGGCAACAGGTGTGGCCGACGCGAGCGCGTGTTCGACGAGGTTGCGCGTCGAGGCACGCAGGTTTTGCCACACGCTCGCCACGCGCCCGCCGAATTCCTGAATCGTGATGTTGGAAGTCTTCTGCATATAATGATCGGCGCGAGGCGCTTCGCTCGGAAACTACGCCCGCGCGCGGTTCACATCATACCTTAAAAACCGTGTGCGACAATAGAGACTGCGGGCGGAAAAAAACAAAATATCTTGCGACGCGTGCGTGCGACTACCACAAAATACCGGCCGAGAAAATGGCGTGCGCTGAAAATGGCGTGCGCTGTCAGCCCGGATTGTGATCGACGATCTCGGTGATGATGTCGAAGGTGATTTTGACGATCTCGCCGTCGGCGCGTTGGATTTTGACGCTCGGTTTGGTGAGTGCCTGCGTCGTCTTCATGCTTTTGACGAGGCCGCGCACGCGCGTGCCGTCCTCGGTCACGATCTCTATGTTGTCTTTCCCGTAGAGCGGCTGCAAGGCAGCGAGGGCTTTTACTACTTCCAAGTCGGGCCTCGATTCTTCGTCGGACAGTTCGCGGCCGCACGCTTCTTCTAGCTTGCGGACGCGGCCGGTCTGTTGGTTTTGCGTTGGGGAAAGTTTATGTCGCGAGCGTATGAATGTGCAACCGGGGTGCGCGAGTTGGCGTATAATTCGTCGCGCCGACGGCGCAAGTCCGAACAGTACGCAAACGCCCGGGGCGCAAGTCCGCCATCACAGCAATCGTTTTAACAGGGAAAACTTTTTATGGACACCGAAACACAGCGCGCCGACAAAGAGGCCGCCGCAAACGCGAACCCGGAGACGTGCCCCAGTTGCGGCACTCCGCTCGTCGGCGGGATGCGCTTTTGCCGCGCGTGCGGCTATCGCCTCGGCGAAGGGATGGCCGAATACGTCGAGACGGTTCGCTTCGACCGCATGGCCGACTTCCCCGGCATGAGCGCGGGCAATCAACCGACGGGCGCGCAAACCACTGTTATGTCGCCCATCGCCACCGCGCCGCAGATTCCCGCACGCCAACGCCGTCGCGGGCGAAAGCTGATCGCCGTCCTGCTTTTCTTGGTCGTGTTGATTCCGGCGGTGGGCGTCGGCGGCGTGTTTCTGTTTCGCGCGGCGAGAAACGCGGCGCAGCAGAAGATGGCGGAGCTTCAGATAGAGAACGGGCCGCGTTCGTTCCTCGGCGCAGATGATTTCTACGACACGGACGGCGCGGGCGCGTTGCTCGCGGAAGCCATGCCCGGCAGTCCCGCCGAACAGGCCGGACTGCTCGACGGCGACATCATCACGAAGTACGACGGGAAGACCATCAACGGCGAAAACGCTTTGAGAGAGGCTTTGCACGAGACGCCTATCGGCAAGACGGTCGAGGTCGTCTACTTGCGCGACGGCGAGACGAAGACCACGAAGCTGACCACCATCTCGAACGAAGATTACAACTCCGACGCCTTCATGCCGCCGGAGCGCGGCTTCCTCGGCGTCGATGACACAGAGCGCATTGCCATCGAAGGGACGAAGATTTACGGCGTCCGTCTGGGCGAAGTTTACGCGAACCGCCCGGCCGATCTGGCCGGTCTCAAACAGGGCGACATCGTCGTTGAGTTTGACGGCAAGCCCGTCCGCACTCCCGAAGGACTCAACGGCTACATCACACTCGCCAAGCCCACGAGCACCGTCAACGTCGTCGTCTATCGCGACGGCGAGCGCACCACGATCCCCGTCAAGATGGGACGGAGAACGTGAGAAAGCTGATAGCTAAGAAGCTATTAGCTGTTGGTTTTTAGCTGACAGCTAATAGCTACTCCGCATTCAGCCTCTCTTTCATCTTCGCTTCCATTTCGCGGCGCACGTCTTCGCGGTCTTCTTCGGCCTCGTCAGGTTCGAAGAGTTCGAGCAGTGCGTAGGGACTGTCGCCGACGAGGCGCAGTTCCCATGCCTCGCGCCCGCCCGCAGAGGGACGCACGAACCACATGGCGTCAAAGGGAAACTCGCGCGCGGCGATTGAGTCTAAACGCACGTCGCCCGTCGCGGCGCGCAAGTCTTCGAGCGTTTCGGCGCGCATCAGTACGCGTGCGAGTTGCCAGCCGTATTTGCGATAAGTCGCCAGCGTTTCGTTGAACTGTTCGAGTTGCCCCGCCACCGTTTTTCCCGCCGTGTGCGCAAATTCGCGTGCGAGTTTCCGCGCCGCGCGTCGAAATCCTCTCGTCGTTTCCGTTCAGCCCGGACTCTTGGTAGCATACATCACGCCCGTGCCCGCCGCGAAAAGCGAAGCCAGCGAAACTCTAAAGGCACGCCCGACGTAAATCACGACCGCGCATGCGCAAAAAAAGCGACCACCCCGCCACCGCCGACCGCGGCACGACGAACAGCCAAGCGGACGACTTCACCGACTCGCCCTTCTACGCGGCGTTGCGGCGCGCGCTCGCGCGGCGGGGAACGCGTCTGGAAGAGTTGTGCGATGTCAACGATGTGGTCGAGCGTCGTCTGCTCGCAGAGTACGGCGCGATGTTCGTGGCCGACGAGCGCGTGCGCGTGCCGACGCGCTGCGTGTTTCGGAGCGAAGCGGAGTGCGAGCGTTTTCAAGCAGAGGTCGAACCGCGCGCGGCCGTCGTCGGAGACGCGCGCATCGAGTTGCAACCTGTCGCCCTCGAAGCCCTGCTGGCCGCACGCGCCGAGGCGCACGCCGCAGGGCTTGAGATCACGCCGCGCGGTGGAGTGGAAGCGGCGCGGCGCAGCTACGCCGACACTCTGCGCCTGTGGGAGTCGCGCGTCACGCCCGCGCTCGCACACTGGGTCGAAGCCCGTGCGCTCGCGCCCGACGAGGCCGCGCGTCTCCGCGCGCTCGCTTCCACGGAGCAGATCGCCGCCGTGCTCAAGGAAGAGGAACGCGGCAATTTCTTCAGCAAAGATTTTTCGCGGACGATTCTGTCTTCGGTGGCCGCGCCCGGCGCGTCGCAGCATCTGGCGATGCTGGCCTTCGACGCGACGGAGTTTCGCAACGAGCGCGTGCGCGAGATTCTCGCACATCACGGCTGGTTTCAAACCGTGCTCCACGACCTGCCGCACTTTACTTTTCTCGGCGTTCGTGAGAAAGAGTTGCGCGCCCTCGGCCTCAAACGCGTCGTCGAACGCGGGCAGGATTTTTGGATCCCGGATATTTAAACCGAAACTCGAAGACGAGGAACAATTCAACTACCAATTCAGCCGATCCCCGAAGGAGAAGATAATGGCAACTTGCGCCTCTTGCGGTACGAACAACGTCGAAGGAACAAAATTTTGCGTCAGTTGTGGCGCGACGCTCGCGTCCTCAGCGCCCCCGCCCGAATCCTGGCGCATGAGCGGCGACCTGAACAGCCAGCAGACGCCCCCTCCGGCCTCAGACCCCTACAGCCCCGCGGGCGGCTACGCGCCGCAGACGCCCCCGCCCGGTTATCCCGCTTACAATCCGGGACAGAACATGACGCCCTCTTACCAGCAGACGCCGACCGGCGCTCAGCCGATGCACCCGGCCGTCCCGGCGCTCGTCAGTTTCTTCTTCCCCGGCCTCGGCCTCCTGTTCGTGCCTAACAAAGCCGGACTCGGCATCGCCATCTTCGCAGGGACGATTGCCTATGCCATCGTCGCCACGATTCTGACGTTCGTTTTCGTCGGCATCTGCCTGTTCATCGCTATGCCGATCATCAACATCGCGGCGGCGATTCACAGTTGGGACGAAGCGGCGAAAAACTCGAACGGGCAGTTTCAGCCGATACTTTTCAAATAACGAAACAGGTGATCGCGTTCGACGAAACGGCGCAAGTTCTTTACCGCGCTTTCATGTGGGCGGGCAGTTGGTGGTGTCATCAACTGCCCGCACGCACGCCGCACCTGTGGGGCGTGCAACTCCCTCTGTGCTGGCGTTGCACGGGGATACTTGCGGGCGCGCTCCTCTTGCTCGGCTGGCTCTTGTGGCGACGCCGCGTGCCGTCGCTGCTCCTGAGCCTCGCGCTCGCACTGCCGCTGCCGCTCGACGTTCTTCACGCCATCCTGACGCACACTGACGGCGACAACGCGCGGCGTCTCTTGACGGGCGTGCTCTGGGGAATCTTCGGCACGTCGCTGTTCCTGCATCTCATCAGACGCGCCGCCTTGTTTGCATCTTCCCGCACGCGGACACCCGCCGCGACTTTGCCTAACACGAGCGCAACGTGAAATTGCCGCGAGCCTCGATGAGCCGGAATTTAACGAGCGTGGCGACGTTTGCGCCCGGCGTTCTGGGTGCGTGCGTCTTGCTGCAACTCGTCTTGCTGCGCGCGCTCGCATCCGTCAAAGAGGGGCGCGTCTACGTCGGCGGGCGCGAGTTGCATTGGTCGTGCTGGTTCAAACGTTGGTTGGGGTTCCCGTGCCCGACCTGCGGCATGACGCGGAGCGTCCTGCTCACGCTGCAAGGGCAACTGAGCGCGGCGTGGCAGTTGAATCCGGCAGGACTGTTTCTCGTCTGCGGCCTCGCGCTCTTTGGCCTTGCGCTCGTCTTCATCGCCTTCTATCGCAGACGTTGCACGCCGCACGCAACCGGCGCTCTCCAACGACGCCTCCGCATCGCCACGAAAGTCTACGCCCACGCGCTCGTCCTGATGCTGTTCGCGCACTGGCTCGTCGAGATTGCGAACATGGGCGGAAGAAATTGAAACCACGAAGCCACACGAAACAGCACGAAGAAGAGGTTCGTGTGGTTTCGTGTGGCTTCGTGGTTTCTTGTTTTTGTTTGACTCTCTTAGTCGTGAGCCGCGGCTCTTGAGTGCGCGTTGGCGGACGGGTGTGCGAAGTCGTTGCGCGCTCGTTCGATCTTTTGCCACTGGTTCGGGGCGATGCGGTGCGTGCCCCATTCAAAAGCGCCGGAGACAGACTGCGGGGCGGAGATGCGCAGGGCGAGCAGGCCGCCGTAACCGCCGAACTGCTTCGGGTTCACCCACCAGCCCGCGCTCGCGTCCCACAGCTTGATCTCCGCGTCGCGTGTGACGACGGCGCAGCCCTCGTGGTAGATCAAGTCTTCGTTGATCCAGTGGGTCGAAACCTCTTCGCCGTTCCACTTCTTCTGCCAGTGGAGCACGGAGTCTTCGCTGTACTGCTGTATGAATTGCGCCGGGTAATTCGTCACGCCGCGCGCCGTGTAGACTTCCTGCGATATGGCCGCCAGCGCGCCGCAGTCCAGAGTCTTCCGCTCGACCGCTTCGCACCAACTGATCGGCCAACTCGAAGGCCCCCACGTCCACTTCTGTCGTATCCAGCGCGGCCCCGTCAGCGGGTGCTCGCCGTTCAGTTGCGTGTAGTCGTGCGAGAAGATCCACTCGCGCGCGATGCGGCAGCACAGACGCCCGTGGTGCAGTATGGCGGAGTACGGAAAGTGTCGCCACTTCTCGATTGCTGCGCCCGTGTCCACAAAATCCGCTTCGTTGACTTCGATCAATTTATCCTCGGCCAAAGACATAAGACATACTCCTATCGTAAGCTCCCGCATCACAGAAAACTAAAACGTCGCCGACCTGCGCGCCCTTCGGCAGTTCGACGTTCGTCGCCACAATGTCGTGCTCCATGCAAAGGCGACCGAGCAGTTGCGTCTTGCCGCGCCGGAGCGCACGCCACTCTTGTGTCCGCTCGTCGCGGTGCAGAATTCGGTGCGGCTGGAAGAAGTGCATCGGCAGTTCTGCGATCGAGCCGTCGACGACGGCCTCGTTGATCTCGCCTTCACCCGTCGCTTCAAACTCCAGCAGACGCATCGCCAGCGCCATCGAAGGCTGCGCCATCGCCTTGCCCGGCTCGGAGATGACTTCCTTAACGCCCGGTAAAAACTTGCGCGCGCTCTGCACGGCCGCCGCGAATTGATCCGACGACTCGGTGTGCCAGTCGTCCGGAAACCAACCGCCGCCTACGTCCAGACATTCGATCCGGCGCCCCGAAAGCGACTCGACCGAACGACACCAGCGCAGCATCGATTCATACAGATGCCACCACTGGCGCACACCGATGTTGCTGCTCGCCATGTGGAAGTGGACGCCGAACGCCGAATCACGCGGCAGCAATTCGATGGCTTCGACCAGCGCCCTGAGCGCATCGGGCGTATCTACGGGTATGCCGAAACGAGAGCCGGGCGTGCGCAGACGGACGCCGACGATCTTCGCCTGTAGCTCCTTGCTCGCGAGGCTCGCGGCCATGCGCCGCAGGTCTGCGATCGAGTCGCTGAAAACGGCGTGGATGGGCGAAGAGGGCAGCAAGCCTTCCGGCCACCATTTGCCAGGGCCGTTCAGGATCACCTGTTCGGGCTTGAAGCCGGTCTTCAAAGCCTTCTGCACTTCGAGCAGGCTGATCGCTTCAGCCAGAAATCCCGACTCCTTCGCCAGCTTGATCAGGCGCTCGTCCGGGTTCGTCTTGATACTGTAGCCGTTTGTGACTTTAACTGTAGATGTGGTGAGTTGTGTTGCCAACTCGCCCGCGCGTTTGAACAGCGACTCGGCTGTGCTTTCGAGAAACAGCCACGCGGGCGTCTCCATCTCCTGTAGCGCGTAAGTATCGAGGTCTGCGATGAAGGAGGGCGGCACGGACGGGGCGGCGTTAGGAGCAGCGGCGACCGTGACGGTTGCCACGCCCGCACCCGTCTTCACAGTCTCCGCGCTCGCGTGATGCCCGTTGCCATTGCCATTACCGTTGCCGTTGCTATTGCCGTTTCCGTTTCCGTCCTCGCCGATGATGTGCAGCTTGTGCAGGCGTTCGGCCAGCGCGAGCGTGCCCGAAGGATGCTTCATCGAATGGCCGATTGCGCCGGGGAAGGGTTCGGGCAAACTCGGCAGAGGAAATTGCGGGCGCACCGGAACTTCCAACACGATGCGCGTGAACTCTTCGCAGGGCGTCTCGGCGGTCTTGGCCGGTACGCCCGTCGCGCGCTCCACCATCAAGGCGGGAAGATTCCGCCCGGCGATGGTCGAGCCGTAAATCCATGCGGGGAAGCGCGGGTTGCATTCCAGCAGCCACAACTGCCCGCCCGTGTCGCGCACCATCTCCAACTCCGCGCCGCCCGTCCAGTTCAACTCACGCACGACCTTTCGCAAAGGCGCGACGAACTCTTCCGGCGCTTCCGTCACGTCGCCCGCCCACGTCTTGCCTTCCTCGGTCAACTCGCGTTTGCGCATGTAGACGCAGCCCGTCAACTCGCCTTTGTAAGCCGAGAAGCAGACCGATTCCTCGTAGCCCGTGACGTGTGTTTGCAGAAACAACTTCTCGGTTGACCACGCGCGCGACAGAGCCGTGCGGACGCGCTCGAACATATCCCAACTGTAGGTGCGGACGGCCTCGTAGTAAGGCCCCTTGAGCCAGACCTTCCAGCCGTGCTGGCGGCAAAAGGCGTGCAGTTCCCAATCCGAACGTTCGGTGGAGATGTAGGTGGGGATGCGCAAAGGGAGACTCTGCGAAGCCTCCACAGCGGGCTTGCTGATCTGTCGCAGAGCGCTCGCCGGGGGCGTCAGCAAATTCTTGTGGCCTTCGGGGAAGACTGAGGCCAGCCACATGATCTCCAGATCGACGCCGGAAATCCAGAGCGCGCCGCCGTCCAAAACTTCCTTGATGCCTTCGGCGTAAGCGTCGAGATTCAATTCCTCCCAGGGTCTTTGCAGCCACAGTTCGTCGAAGTCTTGCCAGTGGATACCCGAACAGCGATTTGAATACTCAACGCCAACCAAATTGGCTTCCGGATAGGCCGCGCGCAGAGAACGCGCCACGCCGATGCCCGGTTGTGGATTAGTGCCGCTGTAAAGCCCGCTGATATAAATTTTCAAATCCGATCCTCCTCAAAAAATTGATGACGTTTCGCCGGGCGCATCCGTCCCCCTGCTGCCGACGATTACTGACAAGCACCGAAGAATCCGCTTCGACGCGAAACCAAATTAGAAACTTTCGTGGGAGTAATCGGCCTCGAGGCTACGCAGGTTTATTACTCTGACGCACGAGTCCGACGCTCGAAACACTGGCAGTGGGACTTGAGTTAAGTTGAATTTTAAAATAAATATCAGCCGCGAACTAACCTTGTCTGTACGATTGGGTACGGAGCGGCGCTGTTCAAACCCATTAAACTATCGCCGCACATTTCAAACAAAATGATAAGGACGAGCGTTTTGCAGGGGACGACGATCCCTCTCGTCGTCGAGACGAACGGGCGCAGCAGCAGCGGCGCATCTCGGCAGAGCACGGACGCGTGCTTCGCACATCTGCTCGATGAGCGCGAACTGCTGCAACGCCTCCTGCTCGAACACGGCGCGCTGCTTTTGCGCGGCTGTCCCGTCGTCAACTCTCCGGCGGAGTTCGCACATTTCGTGCGCGAGTTTTCGGGTAAGAGTCTCCTCGATTACGCGGGCGGAGCGTCGCCGCGCGTGCGTCTGGGCGAGGGCGTCTACACTTCGACCGAATACCCGAGCCGTTACGCGCTCTCGCTGCACAACGAACTGTCTTACACCTCCGAGTGGCCGGAGCACCTTTTCTTCTGCTGCGTGACGCCCGCCGAGACGGGCGGCGAAACGCCCGTCGGCGACAGCCGCGCCATCCTGAAGAAGATCGACGCGCGCATCGTCTCCGAATTCAAGCGCAAAAAAATCAAGTACGTGCGCAATTTGCACGGCGGCGCGGGCACGGGCTATTCGTGGCAGGAGGCTTTCGAGACGGAAGACCGCGCCGCCGTCGAACGTTTCTGCCGCGCGCGGCGGATAAGTTATGCGTGGAGACCGGACGGCGGTTTGACTTTGACGGAGACGCGTCCCTCGACGGCCGTGCATCCGTTGACGGGCGAGGAGGTCTGGTTCAATCAAGCGGACGGCTTTCATCCGAGCGCGCTCGACGAGGAAACTTATAGCGCGCTTCGTTCGACGATGACGGAAGAAGAGTTTCGCTTAAACTCCTACTTCGGCGACGGCTCATCAATCGACCCGGCCGCGCTCGCGCACGTCCGCGCAGTGTTGCGCGAGGCGAGCGTGCCCGTCCCGTGGCAGGCGGGCGACATACTCGTCCTCGACAACATGCTCGCCGCGCACGGTCGCATGCCTTTCAAGGGCGCGCGCAAAATCCTGCTCGCCATGACCTGACGCGTTCGCATCAGTTCGCCGCGAATCGAGTGCGTCCGAGTCCGTTTCCGTTTTGCCTCTCAGTCCGTGAGGCAAGCCCAGAGGGCGGGCGTGGAGGCGAGATTGCGTTCGGGCACGGGGATGCGCCTGCGGAATTCGTCCGAGAAGATGCCGTCCACGCGGATGCTGAAAGATAAGCCCGGCCGTGCGTCGCTGCCGTGAAACTGGTTCACCGTGTCGAACCAGGCGGTGTAAGACTCGACGTAGAGCTTCGTGTCCGTGTGATGATTGAGCATGTAAAAAGGCTTGCCGAGGTTCGTGCGAAACCAGATGAACTCGTGGAGCACTTCCGTCTCCAAGTGATCTCTGTGAGCCGGGACGGCCGCGCCCGTGTCGTCGTAGATGACGAGCATTCTGCCGGTCTCTTTGAACGGCAAGGTTTCGATGAACTCCAACAGTGCGGCGAACTCGCTCGCTTCCTTTGTGAGCCGCCACAGTTCGGTGCGGTTGAGATCGAGATAATCGTAGGGCGTGCCGGGCAGGGTTCTGGTGAGCCAGATTTCTCTCGCCCCCGGCTGGTAGGGCGTGGCGGCGTCGAGCCTGTGTTGATTTAAGAAGTAATCGCCCGCCGAGGCGCTGAGGCGGCGCGCGATCCTCTCCTTCATGTAAGCGTCGAGAGACTTGAGCCGTTCTACGTCAATCAGGTCGTCGAGCGATTTGTAACAAGGGTACGTGATGCGTGCGTCAACCTCGCGCTCGATCATCAACGTGTCGTCCGCTCGCACCTTCATCGGAAAACCCTCCCCTGATCAAATCGTTGTGGCGCGACAAGGTTCAATCGCCCGTTTGTTTGTTGCCCCCTAACAGTTCACTTGTGGACGGCCGCTGCGGCGGATGTAGCAGCCCAGAGCGCAGGTGTCGAGGCCACATTTGTGGCGGGCACGGGGATGCGCTTGCGGAATTCGTCCGAGAAGATGCCGTCCACGCGGATGCTGAAAGTAATGCCTTCGCCCGGATCGGTTCCGTGAAATTGGTTCACCGAGTCGAACCAGGCGCTATAGGATTCGACGTATTGCTTCTCGCCCGTCTCGTGGTTGAGCATGAAGAAGGGTTTGCGCAGGTTCGTCCTGAACCAGATGAACTCGTGGCACAAGTCCTGTTCCGTGTGATCTCTGTGTGCGGGCACGGGTCGCTGCACGTCGTCATACATGATGAGCATGCGCCCAGTGGCCTTGAAGGGCAGCGTGGCGATGAAGTCCATCAAGAGTGCGAACTCGCTTGTCGCAGAGGTCGGCTGCCACAGTTCGGTGCGGTCTAGATCGAAATAACTGTCGGGCAACTTCGACTGCGCCAGATAGATCATTCTCGAACCGGGGCGGTCGGGGAGCGCGTTTTCCAGCCGGAAGGGGCCTGTGTAGAACTGCATGTCCGAGCGCGCCGCGATGTGGCGCTCGATGCGCTCGATGATGTACGCATCGAGCGACTTCAATCTCTCCACGTCTATAAACTCGTCGAAGGATTTGTAACTGGGATAGGAGATGCGCGGATCGATGTCGGCCTCTTTGCGTGCGCTCCGGCCGTTTGACTTAGCCGTCGCCGTCGCGGCCGCGTCGCCCGGCGAATCGGTCGCGCCGAACGTCTCCGTTCCTGATTTATGAGTCATAGACTTTCCCCCTGATAGAGAAACGTTGGCGCGGCCGCATGTGGAAAGCAGCAGGAGCACCGCGCCGGTAGAGCAGGTGGAATATAGCACGCGCGCTCTCGTCTCTGTGTGTGTCGCGAGTAGTCGTCGGCCATTATCGCCCAAACACGACTCGCGCTTTGGTACGCAGCCGTACAAAGACGCTCCCGGCGCGCTACTCGGATTTGCGCATGATGACGCTGATGTCGCCGTTGCGTTCCAGATGCGCCGCCTGTACCTGTCGCACGTCCGGCTGGTGGCCTTCGTTGCGCAGAGACTCCTGCAAATCGTGTTCGGTGAGGTGCGCTTTCCTCATCGCGTCCCACTGAATTTCGCCGTCGCGCACGAGCACGCTGTCGCGCCCCTTGACGAGCGTGCCGAACCATTGCGAGCGGAAAGCGATGGCGGACGAAACCCAGTGCAACAGCACGAGGACGAAACTGGCGACGAGCGTGGGCGTGAAAGGCGCATTACCGGTAATGGCGCGGCTGACCATCGAGCCGAAGACGATGCCGAGCATCACGTCGAGCGCCGAGTTCTTCCCCATGAAGCGCTTGTTACCGATGCGAATCATCGCTATCGCCAGTATGAAGACGATGGCTGCGCGCAGAGACATCTGCGCGATGGTGATGTCTTCGGTTTCCGAGCCTAGACCGAGCGCCTGATCTATGAACGGTTGAATTTGCAGAAACATAATCTCCTCGCTTTGATTGCGAATGTGAACGACACGAACGCGCCGATTCTTATTTCAATAAACTTTGCTTCATAATTTGTCGTCGCCGCCGTTGTTTTCACTTGAGCGGTTCGACGGCGTTCGTCACGTCGAGATGAATGACGGCGTCGAACTGTTTCGAGAGGCGTGCCTCGAAGTAATGACTCTGTCTTTCGGTCTGGGGAAGATAAACGACCCCGATTGCGCGCTCAAGGTGGTTTTTGGCGAGCGCGTCGGAGACAGCGCCGCCCCCGCGAAGTATCAACAGAAAGTTCGGCACACCCGCCCCGTGAAACAGACCGGAATAACTCTCCGCAAGCGCCGGGCGCACCTTCATCTTTTCGCCCCGCGCGCCCCACTCGGAGGCCGCACGCACCTCGCCCGTATAGGTCGTAAACCCGACCAGCACGGATGCGCCGTCGTGGAATTTCCGCATGAGGTGGCCGACGTTCAACTCTCCGGCCTCTCCCATTTCAGTCATGCGCGCGTCGCCCTGATGCGTGTTGTGCGCCCAGACGACGATCTTCGCCGGTTCGCCGCCGACGGCCGCCTCGTAGCGACTGATCTCTTGCAGCGTCTCGGCCATGTGGCTGTCGCGCAGATTCCAGGTGGAGAAGCCGCCCTGATAACTCAGACGGTAATAGCTTTCCGCGTTTTTCACGACGCGCGCGTTCTGATAGGCCGAGAATAGATCGTCGTCTCGCACGCGTTTGGGGCGGGCACGCCACGCGTTCATGCGCCCCTCCATCTCCTGCAAGAGGTCAGCCGCGTCCTTTTCGCAGGAGGGTTTCATCCCGGCGGCCACGTCGGAGCCGTATTGTTCGGGACGGTCGCCGTAGCGCCGGAAACATTCCGTGCGCTTGTGTGCACGCTCGCCCGCCTCCCGGTCGACGCGCGTGAGGTACTCGACCACGGCCTTCGCAGAGTCAGCCGGACTATACAAGTCCATGCCGTAGACGCCCACGCGCCGGGCGTCCGTGGGGCGTCGGTCGTTATGAGAGCGCAGCCACGCGACCAATTCCAGAAAGTCCTGGTTGCGCCACATCCACTGCGGAAAGCGCGTGAAGGCGGAGAGCGCCTGCTCGGCCGTCGCGTCCCGTCCGCGCCCGCGCGCGTACTCGCTGACGCGGTAGGCGTCCGGCCAGTCTGCCTCTAGGACGACGGCGCTGAAATTTTTCTCTTCGATTAGTCGGCGCGTGATCCGCGTACGCTCCCGATAAAACTCATGCGTGCCGTGCGTGGCCTCTCCGAGCAGGACGAAGCGCGCGTCTCCGACCAGATTCATCAAAGCGTCGTAGTCGCTCTTGCCGCCCGTCAGCGGGACGGCCGATTTACGCACCAGAGCAGAGACCGAAGCGGCACTCTCGACCGGCGCGTTCGATCCTTGCGTTTTGCCGCGCCCCTGTTGGTCGGTCATGACGGACATGCAGGCGTTGGCTGACAGGCAGACGAAGAGCACAGGTCGCAGCAAGCCCGGAAGAATGCTCTGATACATGAAACCTCCGCACGAATCGAACTCCGGGCAAAAGTGGGGCGCAGTGTGCGTCTGCCCTCGCCGGGCGGCCGCACACAAACCTCTTCGGACACTTTCGCCGGATGAAATTGTTAGGGGCAGATAAATATATTGGACGCGGGGCGACTGATCTGTACTGAGCCGTACTGAACCGTACCCATCGAACGCGCGATAGTGCCCGTCGCCCCTTCGTTCTCGTCTTGCCGGCTCGCGCGCAAATTTGCTTTTACCTTTGGGGTCGCTTGGTGCTAAACTCCGACATTGTCCGGCAGCCGCCGTTACAGTACAGACGACAACTTTCCCCGTTGCCCGTTAGAAGGATTAACTAAACGAGTCTCCTCTCGCCGCTCGACCGCGCTACTTCCCCCTCGTCTCGTAGCAGAAGTAAACGGCCAAGTAAGCGACCCTTTGTCCCCAAAAAGAGGGTTTTACCATGGACATCCCCCGTGTCATTGCTAACCGCTTCCGTATCGAATGCGAGATCGGAAAGGGCGGAATGGGCACTGTCTATCTCGCCACGCATCTCGGACTCGAACGCCCCGTCGCCATCAAAGTTCTCAAAACGGAGTTTGCCGCCGACCCCGAAGTGGCCGAACGCTTCATGCGCGAGGCGCGCACGATGGCGCGACTCCGCCACGCACGCGCCGCGATGATCTTCGACGCGGGCAGCCTGCCCGACGGCCGCCCCTTCATCGTGATGGAACACGTCGAGGGCTCGACGCTTGCCGACGTGCTCGCGCGCGAAGGGCGCTTCACGCCGGAACGCGCCGTACGCATCGCCTGCGAAATCTGCGACGTGCTCGCAGAGGCGCACGCGCTCGGCATCGTGCACCGCGACCTGAAGCCTTCGAACATCATGCTCAACGAGCGCGGCGTCTCCGTGCTCGACTTCGGCATCGCCAAAGTGCTCACCGCTTCGGCCGACGTGACCAAGACGCACGCCACCACCGAGTCGGGCTTGATCATCGGCACGCCCCGTTACATGTCGCCCGAACAATGCCTGGGTAAGCCCGTCGGCACGGCGAGCGATCTCTACAGCGTCGGCGTGCTCGTCTACGAAATGCTCGCCGGTCAACCGCCGTTCACGGATCAGTTGCAATCGGCCGTGCTCGTCCGTCAGGCGACCACGCCGCCGCCGCCTTTGATGGCGCGTTGCCCCGAAGCCCCGCGCCGTCTCGCGCTCATCACGCACACGCTGCTCGCCAAAAATCCCGCCGACCGTCCGAAGTCCGCGCGCGAAGCCCGCCGCCTGCTGGAACAGAGCATCCGGCAGACGGCCGAACTCGTCATGCCGGACGCCGCAGCCGAAGCGACAGCGCCCTTCGCCTCGACCATTGCCACGCTCGACACGCGCGCCTCGAACGCCTCGCGCGGCCTCGCCGCACTCGTTGCGCTCGCGCTTCTCGGCGGTCTGTTCTTCGCCTGGTCTAACGGCAGCACGACGAGCGCGCGCAGTAACAACAGCACCACGACGACGGCGGCGACGACCGCACGCGTCAAAGCGAACGCGCCGCGCGCCATGAATCGCACGGCCGTCTCGCCCGCAGTCGTCCAGAACGCTGTGGCGGAAGAAGCAGGCGAAGACGTGGAAGCGCCAGCGGTACTGCCCGCGTCGCTCTCGAACGACGCCGCGCGCCAGATCGCGGCCTCCGTCTCGACCGATGCCGTGGTGACGGAAGCGCGCGTTCTGCGAACCACACGCGGCGCGACCATTGCCGCCATCCGCGACGAACGCCTCGCAGGCACGTCGCAACTCTTTCTGATGGAATCGCGCGGCGCGCACGGCGGCTTCCGCGTGGCCGCGCGCTCGCCGCTCGACAAGGAAGGTTTTCGCGGCGCGCGCTGGACGACGACCGTGGTTGACGCAGACCGCGACGGCTACGACGAGATCATCTGCACGGGCACTGACTCGCGCGACGATCCATTCAGCCGCCGCCTCGTCATCTACGTGCCGCGCACGCGCCAGTCCTACAGCATGCGGGTCGGCCTCGACAGCCGCGAACGCCAGGCCATACGCGTCCGCTGGTCTTCCAATGCCGGAGGCGACACGGCCAAGCCCTTCCGCGCAGCCCTGCGCGCACACGCGCTCGCAGACATGCCGCAGGCGAAGTTGTAGTTGCGCCGCTTCGATTGGATGAGCCTTGTGTCTGGGTCGCACCGCGCGCTGACAGCTTTACTGATTCTAACCAGCGCCGTTGCGGCGGGCTGCAATTCGTCTGCGACCAGACCGAGCATCGCCTCCGCGCCCGAAAAGAAAGAGCGCGCGCCGCCTCCTCCACAACCCCCTAAACCGCGCGTCACCGATCCGACCGCGACGGGCGAAAGCAACTCCGAAGCTCTCAGGAAAGCGTGGCAGCGTCTTACGGCTAACGGCCAATATCGTCTCGCTCAAATGGAGGATATGCGTTTCTCCGAGGCCGCGATCCGAACGAATGAGATTGATCATACCTACTACGTTTATATCCGGGGAGATTTGGCTTACAAGAAACGGGTCGAGGACAACCTCCTGGCGGCAATCGTGGTGGACACGACGCGAAACGACGAGAATCGTTTCGGTTTGGTAATTTTCAGCCCGCTCGAAGATAGCAAGGATTATAAGATTCACTGGTTGTATCGTGAACGCGACTTGTCCAGAACAACTGTGAGCCGCGCAAGCGGGTCTTTTTTCGTTTCAGAATATCTTGACGACGGCTCTCGACGAACATGCAGCGTTCATTGGTATCGCAGCCGGAAACAGTTTGAGTGCAGGTCGCCCGAAGCGACAAGTTGAATAATTCCGTCAGCACTCGCCGCCCGAATCCATTTTCCCGTTCTTCACCGTCCATCCGTGCGTTCAGCCCTCCCTCCCGCTTACCGACCAAGCAACGCGGCGTGTTATGATCCGACTCTAAAGTTGAGCGAATCTGTAGACGCCTGCCAGTTGATGTCTCTCGGCCGCACATCGTGCTGTTTGTCGTCATGCGAGCGCGCGTGGACGGTTCTTTCGTCACACAAATAATTTATGAAGCGAACTTTTCTGACGCGTTATCTCTCGACTCTGGCGCTGCTGTCGGTGCTCTTCGCCGCCACAGCGCCGCTGCAACTAACCACCACGACGGCCTACGCGCGCCCGCCGCAAGCGAAAGGTCGCAGCGCGCAGGCGACCGCTCCCGCGCGGCAAGCCCCCGCGACAGCGACGGCCACGCAGTCGCAGCTTGTCAGCCGCGTGCTGGAGAACGGGCTTGAAGTCATCGTGCTCGAAGACCATTCGATCCCGCTCGTCTCTCTGGAACTGGCCGTCAAGAATGGCTCTTACACCGAGCCGCCGGAACTGAACGGACTCTCACACCTCTACGAGCACATGTTCTTCAAAGCCAACAAGGCCGTGCTCGAAGGCGCGGAGTACTTGCAGACGCTCGACCAACTCGGCGTGCTCTCGAACGCTTCGACGCGCGAAGAGATCGTCAACTACTTCTCGCACACGACCAGCCCGAACCTGCGCGTGGCGATGACGGCGATGCGCGATTCGGCGCGTTATCCGCTCTTTCACCCGTCGCAGTTCGAGCAGGAGCGGCAGGCCGTTCTCGCCGAACTCGACCGCCACGAATCGAACCCTTACGGCTTTCTGGGTCTGGAACTCAACAACCGTCTCTTCTACAAGTATCCGAGCCGCAAGAATCCGGGCGGCAACCGCGAGACGGTGTCGGCCGCCACGACCGAGACGATGCGACTCATCCAGTCGCGCTACTACATCCCGAACAACTCCGCCCTGATCGTGACGGGCGACGCCAAGGCCGAAGAAGTTTTCAAACTCGCGCAGGAGCTTTTCGGCGACTGGAAGCGCGGCGAAGACCCGTTCGTCAAGTACCCGATGGTCGAGCACCCGCCGCTGCAAAAGAGCGAAGGCGTCGTCATCAAACAGCCCGTCAACAACGTCATCCTCAACATCGGCTGGCACGGCCCTTCGATCGGCAAAGACAACGCGGCGACCTACGCGGCCGACGTGTTCTCCTTCATCCTGCGCCAGCCCGACTCGCGCTTCCAGCGCGCGCTCGTCGATACCGGACTCGTCTCGGCTATAGATTTCAACTACTACACGCAGCGCAACGTCGGCCCCATTCAAGTGCTCGCGCAGACGACGCCCGACAAGGCCAAGGCCGCCGCGCGCGCCATCTACAAAGAGATCGCCAGCTTCAACGATCCGAACTACTACACGGACGAACAACTCGAAGCCGCCAAAGGGCTGCTCGAAGCCGAAGACCTCTACTCGCGCGAGAAACTGTCCGACTACACGCACACGATCGGTTTCTGGTGGGCTTCCACGGGACTCGAATATTTCCGCGGCTACCTCGGCAACCTGCGCCGCACCTCGCGCGCCGACATCAACCGCTACATCACAGCCTACATTCACGGCAAGCCGCACGTCGGCCTCGCCCTACTCTCAGAAGAATCGCAAAAACAGGCGCAACTGACGCCACAGGATTTGATCGGACAGTGAAAGGAAACGATGAGGGCTGGTAAATGGTAAATGGTGAATGGAGAAAGAACCTGGTTTTCACCATTTACCATTTACCATTCACCATTCACCATTTTTTATAATGATGGAAACTCAAAATCGGAAACAGGCGGGGCGCGCGTTTGTGCTGTGGGCGGCGTTTGTCGTTGCTTTGTCTTTGTTCTTCTCGGTTGGCGACGCGTGGGCGCAGCAGCAGGGAACGGGCACGACGCCCGCCGCCACGCCGCAAGCGCGTGCGACGCCTGCGCCGACTCCGGACAAAGAGAAGGTGAAAGAGGTGGCGGCGACTGCGGAGTCGCTCGTCACGGAGTTTGAAGTCAACGGGCTGAAGGTGCTCGTCAAGCGTCGTCCCGGCAGTCTATCAGTGGCGGGCGGGCTGTTTCTGCGCGGCGGCGCGCGCAACGTGACGGCGGAGAACGCAGGCATCGAAGCCCTGATGCTCGACGCCATGTCGGAAGGCAGCACAGCCTTTCCGCGCGAGCGCCTGCGCAAGGAACTGGCGCGGATGGGTTCGTCGATCAGCTACGGTTTGAGCTACGACTACTCCGTGCTCTCCTTCGCTTCGACGCGCGCCAACTTCGAACGTTCCTGGGAGATTTTCACCGACGTTGCGCTCCGGCCGCAGTTCGCTCCCGAAGACGTGCAGCGCGTGCAGAATCGTCTCATCATCTCGCGGCGCGACGACACGGACACGCCCGACTCGTTCATCGAAGTGTTGCAATCGCGCGTGGCCTACGCCGGTCACCCCTACATGAACGATCCGGACGGCACGGAGCAGACCTTGAGCCGCCTGTCGGTCGAAGACATACGCCGCTATCACACGGGGATGATGCAGACCTCGCGTCTCCTGCTCGTGCTCGTCGGCGACCTGGACGCTGCGCGTGTGCGTGAAGGCATCACAGCGTCTTTCGGCAAACTGCCGCGCGGCGATTATCGTCCCGCGCCCCTGCCGCCGCTCGCCTTCAAGGCAGCCACCGTCGATGTGACGCAGCGCTCGATTCCGACCAACTACATACAGGGCGTCTTCGCCGCGCCCGCGCTCACTGCGGAAGACTACTATGCGATGCGCGTCGCCTCGTCGCTCCTGCAAGACCGCGTGATGGTCGAGGTGCGCTACAAACGCAACCTCTCTTACGCGCCCGAAGCCTTCCTGCGCACGCAGGGGGCAAACCTCGGCGGCATCGCCGTGTCGGCCGTGGACGCCAATCAAGCCGTGAGCGTGATGCTCTTTGAAATCTCGAAGATGCAGCGCGAAGCCGCGCCCGAATCCGAGATCGCGGGCGTCATCTCCGGCTTCCTCACGCGCCACTACATGGGGCAGGAGACGAACGCCGCGCAGGCCGGAGACCTCGCCATGTACGAACTGATCGGCGGCGGCTGGCGCAACTCTCTCGTCTTTCTCGAACGCCTGCGCGCCGTCACGCCGAAGGACGTGCAGCGCGTCGCGCAGAAGTACATGCATAACCTCCGCTTCGTCGTCCTCGGCGACCCGGCACGGATCGATAAGAACGTGTTCACGGTTCAACTCGGAGAGTAAGACGAGAGGAAAGGGAAAAGGGGAAGGCGTAAAGGCGAAAGGAAAAGGTAATTATCCCTTCGCCAAAGAAATCAAGCCCGGCTGAGAAGCGTCAAGATGCTTCTCAGCCGGGCTTGATGATTAGTCTGACAGAAGGGCGACGGGGGAGTCGCTATTTGCCGCTCGGGGTGGAGGCTAATTTGACGGTCTTCGGGTCAACCGTTATCTCCTGCAAACGCTTGGCTACTTCGGGCACGATGGATTCCTGATGGCGTCCGCCGAGGTGTTTAGCCAGAAACTTCTCGGTCATTGTCAGCATCGCCATGATGTTGATAGGGCGCGCGAAGCCGTGGCCCTCATCAGGTGCGACCATGTACTCGACCGGGAATCCTCTGTCGCGCAGGGAGATCACGATCTGGTCTGCCTGACGTTTCTTCACACGAACGTCGTTCGCTCCCTGCACGATGAGCAGCGGGGTCTTAATCTTATCGGCGTGCGTCAGCGGCGATTGCCGGATGAGTTGCGCTCTCCCTTCCGGGGTGGTGGGATCGCCCACTCGCTTGTATACCCTGGTGCGCTCGGACTCCATGGTCGGCGGCATGGATTCGAGGAGTGAAATCAGGTCGTTCTGTGCATTAATCGCCACCGCCGCCGCGTAGATGTCCGGCGTGTAGGCGACGCCCGCCAGCGCCGCGTAGCCGCCGTAAGAACTCCCCATGATGCCGACTCGCTTGGGATCGGCGATGCCCCGGCTAATCAGATACTTCACGCCCCAGGTCACGTCGTCCTGCATCTTTTCGCTCCACTGCCTGTTGCCCGCGTCCAGAAACTTCTTGCCGTAGCCCGTCGAGCCACGGAAGTTCGGCGTGAGAACGGCGTAGCCGCGGTTCGCTAAGAACTGTGTTATGGAGTCGTAACCCCAACGGTCGCGCGCCCAGGGCCCTCCGTGCGGAAGGATAATGGTCGGAAGATTCTTCGGCGCGACGCCTTTCGGCAGGGCGAGGTAGGCGGGAATCTCCAGCCCGTCGGACGACTTGTAGCGAATCGGTTTTACTTCGGCGAGAGCTTCGCGCGGCAACTTTTCGCGGATACGATATTGCAACTCCAACTTCTTCGACTTACGGTCGAAGAGATACTTCTCCCCGGGTTCCCTGTCACTGACAGCCGAAATGAGCCAGATCATCTCGTCGTTGGTGGTCAAGTCAAAGTAGACTTCCTTGTTCGGGAACTTCTTCTGCAAAAACTTGTAATCTTTCTCGAATGCCCTGTCCCTGAAATAGAGCCGTTGGCGGTCGTCAACGTAGCCCGTGAAGACCAGTTCGCCGGTCACTGTCGAGAAGGCCGCGCCTTCTATGTCCACACGGCGCAGGGGATCGGATTCGACGACCTCCTCTTTGCCCGTTTCGGGGTCGAACAGGACGAGCCTCGACAAATCCACGCCCTCTCCCTTGTTGGAAATCATGTAGACCCGGGCGTTGTCTTTGTGGAAGCTATTCAGTCTGCAGGTCTCGAAGACGTTGCACGAATAGACTTTCGTGAACTTACCGTCGCCGTCCACTCTGAGGACTTCCTTGTCGCCGCTCTTGGTCGAGCGCGTCGCGAGACGCAACTGATCTTTATTGTCGAAGAGCCAGTCCGTCAGTCGTTCCGTATTCTCGCGGACGAGGGTGCGCTCGCCGGTCGAGATTTTGATTTTATACAGGTCGTGCCAGGCCGGGTCGCGTTCATTCAGGCCGACGTAGACCACATCCGGCTCGGCGCGCGGCACGTTGTAAAGTATGGTTCTGACCTTCTCCGAATTGGTGAGATTTCGCGCGACGGGAACTTCCGCCCCGCCGACGGGCGGCTCGCCGGGGTTGACGGCGTAGAGGTTGTAATTCTCGTTGCCCTCTTTGTCCTTAGTGAACAGGATGAACTTGCCGTCACGACTCCATAAAAATTGTCTGGGAGGGCGTCTGGTCTCGTTCGTCAGCAGGCGCGCGCCCGTAAACGGCTCGTCCGCGCGTTTGACCCAGATGTTCACCAGGCCCTTATGGGGCTTGCGGAAGGCGATGAACTTGCCGTCGGGAGAAATCTGCGCCCCGGAGATTTCCGAGCTGCCGAACATCAGTTCACGTTCAATCAGCGGCGGCATATTGTTTTGTGCTAGCGCGGTCGCGCCGAGCAGAAAAACAGACGACAGCGCGCAAAGTAAAAGTCTGGCCGTCAAAAACGGACGAGGTTTTCTCATCATGTCTAAATAAACTCCTGGTAGGTGTCTGTAGTCGGTGCTGGCTGACCCTGCGATGAATACAACTCCAAAGATATAAACGTGCGTGAGGGCGAAAGTATTAACATCGGGCGTTAATACTTTTCTTCCCCGTGCAGGTTGGACGCTGCTCGCCCTCCGATGCTTGTGCCGGGAAAATAATGTTCGAGGATTTGACGATAGGATGCGCCTCGCCTGCGCGCCAGCGCGTGCGCTCCTTCCTGACAGAGGCCGAGGCCGTGGCCGAAACCTTCGCCGCGAAAGACAAAGTTACGTCCTCTGCGCGCCACGTCGAAGCGGGAACTCTTCAGCTTATTCCATCCCAGCGCGCGGCCTACGATCAACTTGAAATCCCAACCCCTGACAACGCGGCGACTCTCTCCTTCGAGCGCGACAAACTCGACGCGACCCGTCCTGTCCCGGCCGGTGACGACGATGTTTTCAAGTCTGTCTCCAACGTCGCTGCGAGAGTCGCTTCGCAGAGCCTTTGCCAGTTTCGCGGCCGGAATCACATCCACCCAGCCATGCCGCGCCGTCGAACAATACTCATCGCTCACACCGCTTAAATAGCCTGGCGCGACCGTGCCCCACAACGTCTCTATGTTGGAGGTCATGCCGCCGCAGGCCGCGTGAAAATAGGCGTCAGCGATCCGGCCCTCTTCGTCGCGCAGAATTTCGCCCGCCGTCTCGCTCGTGGCTCGCTTCAGGAGATTTTTGAAACGGGCATGTTTTCTCTCATCCATCATTGTGAAGAGATAACGCTGGCAATGCGTCGTGCTGCAAAAGTCGTAGCCTTCCGTGGCGTGGCGCTGCATGTTGCGGAGCGCATAGGCGCGGCTGACGACGGCCAGCGCCTTGAGCGCCTCAAGCTCATCCTCGATGCTGCCCTCGGCCGCGAGCACGCCCAACACATAATCCTCCAGCGACAGATTTCGCGTGATGTTCTGGCTCACCAGATGAACCCGAATTCGCGCGGCGGAAAGGTGTGTCGTGTCCGGGGCGTGCGGTTGCCGTTCGCTTGCGTCCCTTTCAACTTTGCCCGGACGCTTCGCATACTCGGCAAAAATAGACTGTGCCACGCGAGCGCAGTCAGCCCCGCGCGAGTGCTTGAGAAAAACGAGCACGGCGAGTTTGACGCTCTCCGGTGTTGCGCCCGCATCGCGCGCGGCGGCAAAGCCTATGAACCAGCCCTGCGAGCGGTAATCGTTCATCATCGTGGAAGTGCCCGTTTTGCCGAACACTTCAAGCGGCAACGTATCGAGTCCGGCATTCGCCGCCGTGCCGTACCTGACCGCGCCCCTCATTCCTTCGACAATCAATGTTCGGTGTTCGGGCGCAATCGACAGGCGCGCCCGTTCCGTTGTTTGAAAGCCGGCCGGTTCAGCTTGCCCGGGCACGAAGAGGCGGCCGTCATTCACGAGCGCGGTGTAGGCCGTGATTAACTGAATGGGCGTGACCTTAAGTTGGTCGCTTTCGCCGAGCGCATGAGCGACACGCCATGCGCCTTGCGGCAAACTGCCTGTTGCCTCCGCTCCCATCACACGCACGCCGGTCTGCGCGCCGAAGCCGAACGAAGCGAGCGTTTCGTTGAAGCTGTCTGTCTCCAGTCTCTCGCTGATTTTGCCGAAGAAGTAGTTGCAGGAATAGGCGAGCGCCTGCGTGAGATCAAAAGAGACATCCGACTTCTGGTGCGGGCAGTCAATCACGAGTTCCCTGTAGGCATAGTGCGTGCGACAGAAACGGCGCGTCTGTCCGTCAAACAGATTAGTACGCAGAGCGGCGAGCGCGGTGAAGAGCTTGATCGTCGAACCGGGCGCGTAAGCCCCGGCGAAAGCCGTCTGTGGATTAACGACGGCGCGAAGGCGTCCGCTCTGCGCGTCCATGACGATGACGGTTCCGTCTTGAGCGCCTATTGCCTCGCGCGCCGCGCGTTCCAGTTCCGCATCAATCTCAGCTTCATCGCGCGCCGCATACGTTTCCCGCACATGCCCTTTATCTTTCAACTCGAACCTAGAGAAGGAAGCGGCCAAAGCGGCGGCACAGGCGCATGCGAACAGAAGGAGGAAGAGGTGTGTGCGCAACCGCAGAAGTAAAAGACGTGAGTGCGAACGTAAAAGGAAGCGCAGTGGAATTATGTCTTGCCCGGTTAACATCGGGCGCGATTATGAACGGACGGGCGGCGCGCGGAAACACGCGGCCTACCCGCTTTGAGGCAGGCTGGCCGCACCGCCCGACTGTGGCAAGCCACATTGCCGAACGTCTCGGCTCTATGTTTTATTATGCCGAAAACGCGTCTTCTCATCTCGCGCAGGATGAGGAGTTTATTCTAAACGCCCGAAGTCGAATCAAATGTCCATCCTGATTGCCGAAGACAACGTGGCGCAGCGGCGCTATCTCAGCGATTTGCTGGCGCGTGAGTTTCCCGCTCACGCACCCGTGATCGAGGCGGCGGATGGCGAGGCGGCGCTGGAACTGGCTCTCAAGCACAGGCCGGAGTTGTGCGTGCTCGACATACAGATGCCGCAGCTTTCCGGCGTCAAGGCGGCGCGCTCCATCTGGCGCGAGTTTCCGGAAGCGCGCATCATCTTCTGGACGCAGTTTCCCCACGAGGTCTACATCAACGAGATACGCAAGATCATACGCTCGGCTGACGCGCCGCCCGCCTACGGCTTCATCCACAAGAACAACCCTGAGTCGCGCTTTCTGCGCTTCGTCGCCGCCGTGCTCGAAGACGGCGCGGACATGATCGATCCGGCGTTCAAAGATTCCTTCAAGCGCCCGCTCCTGACAGAGTTCGAAGCCGAAGCTCTTTACTATCTCGCGCTCGGCCTTTCGAACTGGGCTATCGCGCGCAAGTGCAGCCTTTCGCTGCGCGGCGTCGAGAGCCGTCTCGCCACCCTCTATGAAAAACTTTTCGTAGATGTCTCCGAAGGCACTGCGCAGGAGGCTTACGACAAACTCGCCTACAACGTACGCACGCGCGCGTTCTTCGAAGCCCTGCGGCGCGGCCTGATTAACAGCGACGAACTGGAGAAGGCCGAGCGAGAGCTTTCAAACTGGATCGAGCGCGACCGCGGGCGTTATCTGGAAGAACAACGCGGCACGGCCAAGGGCAAACAGTGAGACGGCGAAAGGCTAAGAGCGACGTGCGGCGGGCGTCCGGCCGAAGCCGCGAGGCGAAAGGCGGCGGTTCGCTTCGCGCTCTCCGTCGTGCGCACGCCTTCATGCTCGCCGTCGGACTTGTGGCGGGCTTCGCATGCGGTTTCGTCTCATTAGCCCAGAACGAGTCGGACACTTCGCGCGCCGTAGAGACTCTGAACGAAGATTCTTCCGTGCGCGTGAAGAATTTGCACCAGTGGGGCGCGGTCAGTTCGTTTCATGGCTTGCCGTCGGATCGCGTGCGCGCCATCGCGCAGGATCGCGCGGGCGTGATGTGGTTCGGCACGGATCAAGGTCTGGCGCGCTACGACGGGCGGCGCGTTCAGGCAGTCGTCTCGGAAGGCTTGCCCGCAGGGCGCGTGCTTGCGCTCAAAGTTGATGCGGACGGCATTCTCTGGGTCGGCACGGAAACGGGCGCGGCGCAATTTCTGGATAACGACTTCAGAAGCATCACAGAGATTGCGGGCAAGGCCGTCGCGGCCATCCATGCGCCGGAGACAGGGCGCGTAATTCTCTCCACCGCGCAAGGGTTAATCTTCGAGTGCCGCCGCAACACGGACGCCGCTCTCTCCGTCAAACAAATTCCCGACGAGCCGCTGGCGAGCGCCGATGTGGATCAGCCCGGCGCGCTCGCAATAACGAGCCTCGCCATGCACGACGGGAAACTGCTGGCAGGCACACAGAGCCGCGGTCTGCTGTCGATTGAAGGCGACGAGGCGAAAGAGTTTCTGCATCGTCCATTCTTCATCAATGCTCTGGCGACCGCTGCCGGGGGGCGCTTGTGGATCGGCGCGAGAGCGAAACGCGACGAGAGCGGGCTCTACATGGCGAACGATCCCGCGCACCCATCGAAGATTGATGTGAGCACGGGCACGGTGACGGCGCTCGAACTCGACGAGCGCGGCGACCTCTGGGTCGGCACGGCCGGACGCGGCGCGTTTCGTTATCGCGGCACGCAGCAACTCGATCACTTCACCTTCGAAGGCACGGCGGGAGGTCTTCGCTCCGACGATATTTATGTCATCTTCATCGACCGCGAGGGAGTCGTCTGGTTCGGCACGGACAGGGGCGTCTGTCGCTACGATCCGCGCAGCCCGCGCATCGAAAACGTCTCGGAAGATAAGCAGAGCAACTTCGTTCGCACGCTTTATCAAACAAGAGACGGCCAACTGCTGTGCGGAACGAATCGCGGCCTCTTTATCTACGACGCCGAGGCGGCGCGCTGGCTTCCGGTTCAGGGCTTGGCGAACAGGACGATCCATACAGTCGCCGAAGACTCTGCGGGGAAACTGCTCGTCGGTTCTTCGAGCGGTCTTTACGTCAACGTCAACTTGAAGGGGAGCGAGGGCGCAGACTATCAACACGCCATCACCGCCGTAGAGACGGATTCCGAGGCGGAGCAGCAGCAGCAACCTACGGAGAGCGTGCGCGCGATTCGCATCTTTCAGGGCAAGACGCACATAGCGAGCTACGGGCGCGGGGTCGAGCGGGTCGAGGGAGAGCGCCGTCTGCTCGTGTGGCCTGTCGCATCGCCGGATGCGCGTCTGAAAAACGTCACCAGCCTGCACACGGACGGCAACGACAGACTATGGATCGGCACTGCCGAAAACGGAGTCTTTATCTTCGACGGCAGAGAGGCAAAGCAGGACGGCGCGCTCGAAACTCTGCGCGGCAGTCCCGTCTGGGCGATTGACGGCACACGAGACGGCGGCCTCTGGTTCGCCACGGCGCGCGGCCTCTACAGTTATCGCGCGGGCGAACTGCGCCTCGTCACACCGGACACGGACGTGCGCAGCGTTGTCGCGGGAAATCCGGGCGGAACTTCAGTCCTCAAAGGAGTGTGGTGCGCGACCGCTGGCGGCGGCCTGCTGCACATCGTCGCGGACGCGGAGTTCGGCACACTCGTCTCGCGTCTCGATGTCGAGCAGGGGCTTCCTTCACAGAAGGCTTTCGCCATTCTCCCGCTGCGTGACGGTGGCAGCGGCGCGGAGTCTCTGCTGATCGGAACGAATCGCGGCGTCGTGCGTTACAGCCCCGGCAACACACTTCCGCTCCTGCTCCCGACGCGCATTCTCAGCCGACGCCTGCACCAGCCGGAAGAGATGCGCGCAG
Source organism: Pyrinomonadaceae bacterium (assembly GCA_035942855.1). GTDB lineage: Bacteria > Acidobacteriota > Blastocatellia > Pyrinomonadales > Pyrinomonadaceae > JAIVJZ01. Next base: position 38,071 of record DASZCS010000078.1, read on the forward strand.
GGATCAATCTCGATTACCCGCAGAACAGTCTCGCGCTCGAAGTGGCAGCCCTGAGCAGTCGCACCTTTCCCGAACAGTTTCAGTATGCCTTCCTCCTGCGCGACGCTGCCGGTAGCATTATCAAGAAGAAACTCTCGCCCGATTCACAGTTCCTGATAGAGAATCTCAGACCCGGTCAGTATCAAGTAGAAGTGCGTGCCTTCAGCAAAGACCTGCTGGCGAGCACGCCCCTCAACTTTAATTTCAACGTCGCCAAAGCTCCTTTCCCTTGGACGACGGTGGCGCTCTCCGTCTTGCTCGTGCTGGTGCTCGTCGCGCTCGTCTGGGCTATCGTCGAGCACCGTCGGATCGCACGCGCGAGCACAGCCCTCTCGCGCGCCAATCGTGAACTGGCGAGCGCGCGTCTCGATCTGGCGAACGAAGCGGAGCGCGAGCGCCGCCGCATCGCGCGCGACCTGCACGACCAGACGCTCGCAGACCTCAGACATCTCCTGATGCTGATCGACCAACTGCCGACTGCCGCGAACGCGCCGCAGGCCAACGGCCACGGCGCGACCCTTGAGGCGGCCACCTTTCGCTCGGAGATCGAAGGCGTCTCGAACGAGATTCGTCGCATCTGCGAGGATTTAAGTCCCTCGGTGCTGGAAAACGTGGGCTTGACGGCGGCCATCGAGTGGGCTTTGACGAATGCCGCCTCGTCGCACGTCGCACCCAACTGCAAGTTCGAGTATGAATTCGTCTGCGACGAAGAACTGGAAGCGCAACTCGACCTTGCGCCTGCCGTGCAGATGCAGGTCTATCGCATCGCGCAGGAAGTCCTCAACAACATCTGTCGCCACGCATCGGCCACGCGCGTGCGCCTCTCTGTGACCAACTCCGACGAGGCGAGTTTCGTCATGATAATCGAAGACGACGGGCGCGGCTTCGACGCGCAAACCAGACGGGGCAGAAAGGGGCGCGGCCTCGCCAACATACGCGCCCGCGCCAGCCTCATCGAAGCGGATGCCTCATGGGAGAAAAGCCCCTCCGGCGGCACGATCTTTACTCTCCGCAAACCAAGAGCCACACAGGCCGCCGACCAGTCGAGTTGACGGCCGATCTTAAAAGTCAATAACTCACACAACGCATCCCTCTGGTTGAAGTTGCTTCAAGCGATCTTTTGCTTTTGCAATTCGACACGTGCTCCGGCGCGCTCGCGGTCTTCAAACACTGTGGCTATCCACAGTGCCCGCCGCGTGTAACACATCCTGCCCTGACAGCAATAACTGCGTCCGCCGCTGTTCCCCGTCACGTACCTCTTCGCCCACCCGCACAGGATAATCACGCCGATTTGAGCGAAGCCAAAGAGCGTTTTTAACCGAGAGCCGATGTCCGACAAATCCACATCCGAAAGCGGCACGCTGCAAAGGATCACATGGCGCGGCGCGGCGTTGTTTCAAACTCGCCGCAAACTCCTGCTGTTTGTCCTCGGCGGGTTGTGCCTGCTCTCATTTTTGTCGGGTGCTGTCTGGGTGAGGGAGCAGGTGCAGCGCAGACTCGCAGAGGAACGAGCGCGCGTCGCCGGTCAGGACTTTATTCCTTTTGAAAAATCCGCACGCGATCCCCTGTCGCGAAACGAGATCAAGTTCTGGCAGAACACGGAGAGCACGCGCTCCATCATTCGCTTTCAGGATTCATATTTCGCCGCGACGGACGGCGGGATGGTTCAGTTCTCCACGGAGGGAAATTTCCTGCGCCACTACACGGTGCTCGACGGGCTGGCGGAAAGCGATCTCGTCTCTCTCGCCGTCTTCGACTCGAAACTTTTCATCGGGACTGCCTCGCATGGACTGCTCTCTTTCGACGGCGAAGGTTTCGAGAGTTATCGCTGGCTGGATCGTCAGCCGCAGGCCGTGACGGCCTTGCTCGCCGATAGTGGACGGCTTCTCTGCGGCACGTTTGGCGGAGGCTTAATCGAATTCGACGGGCGACGCTTTACGGAGTTGAGGGCGGGCTTAGACCGCACGCGCCTCGTCGCCGTCAACTGTCTCTTCAAAGACGGCTCGCGCCTCTACGTCGGGACATTTAATGACGGGCTGTGGGTGCTTGAAGCCGGGCGCTGGCTGCACTTCCACGCGGATGACGGCCTCGCTTCAAACCGCGTCGTGGGAGTTGCCGCGAGCGGCGGGCATGTGTTCGTCGCCTCCGATTTCGGACTCGCTTCGGCCGCATCCACAGGACTTGCGGAGGCTCAGGCGTCCGGGCAAAAACGTTTTCACACCCTCGCCACGCTGCCCTCGCTCTCCGGCCTCGTCAACTACAGCGGCCTGCTGCTCGCCATTAAAGATAACGGAGAGCTTCTGGCGTTCGACACGAAAGAAGCCGCCACGCGCGCCTCGCTGTCGTTCAGAAATCTCAGTTGGCAGAAGCCCGCCGATCTTTCGTCCAGCCGCCTGTTGATGCTTGACGATAGGCTCTGGCTGGTAGGCAGCAGAGGTATCTGGCATACGCAGGAAGATGCGTCCACGCCGCAAGCGACCGCGCGGTTCTCCCTGACGCGTTTCGGCCACGCGAGCGAGCGACCGGCGCTGGCGAGCAACGTCATCTCCGCGCTCGCGCTCGACGCCGCGGGAAAATTCTGGGTCGGAAATTTCAGACGCGGCATAGACGTTCTCTCCGGCGAGGGCAAAAAGATCGCGCACCTTGAATCCGAGGCGATTCGCGAAATCAACTTCCTGCTTCCGGAAGCGGGAACGCAACCTGCTGTGCTGGCGGCGACCTCGCAAGGGATCGTGCGCTTTGCGTCCGAGTTTCGCAGCACCAGCACGACCAGAGCAGACGGACTGCCCAGCAACTCTGTCATGCACCTGTCGCACGCGGAAGCGGGAAACTCTTCCGCGACAAAAAACATGCGTGCCGGTGAACTGATGCTGGCGACGGGGCGTGGCCTCGGAGTAGGCGAGCAGGGCAGGTGGCGTGCCCTCACGACCGTGCAGGGGCTACCGAGCGATCAGGTATATACGACCCTTTTCTTCAATCGCTCGCTCTTTGTCGGGACGCTCGGCGGGCTGGCACAGGTTGAGTCGGGCCGGGTCGTGCGCGTCTTCAAAGACTCCAACTCGAAGCTCACGCACAACTGGGTGACGGGTCTGTGCGCCGCCGGCGCGCGCCTCTTCGTGGGGACTTATGGCGGCGGCGTCTTCGAACTTGCGCCGTCAAACGATCTCTACAGCTTCGCACAGGAGATAGGCACGCCCGTCGTTAATCCAAACGCGATGTGGAGCGACGGCAAGATGCTTTTTGTGGGCACGCTCGGCGGCGCGTGGGTCTTCGACCTGCACACGCAGAAATGGACGCACCTCGAAGACGAGTTGCCTGCAAGAACTGTCCTGAGCATCACGGGCGATGCGAAACATGTCTACTTCGGAACGACGAACGGCATCGCGCGAGTGGAGAAAAGTTACCTGACGGGAATCTAGCGGCGACGAGTTAACACCGCCCGCGATGCTGACCATAACTTCAAACTAAATCATGCGAAGAGAGAGAGCAGTTCATCAGAAATCCAAACGGAGAAAGAGCGCGCTCATCGCGGCGTTGCTTCTTGTGGCGCTCATGCTCGTCATGGGTCTTCCCTTCCATCCCGGCCGCGCGCAAACAGGCGTGCTCATCCCGTCCACGAAAGAGAAACCGGACGCGAGCGTCCTCTCTTTGCAGGTGATGAACGTGGACGTGCTGATAGATAACCAGCACGCAAGCGTGCGCGTCCTGCAAATCTACGACAACCACACGGCCGAGACGCTCGAAGGCAAATACCTGTTCGCTCTGCCGCCGAGCGCGTCCGTGGCAGACTTCGCCGTCTGGGACGGCGATACGCGCATCCCCGGCGTGATGTTGGAGAAGCGTCGAGCGTCGGCCGTCTACGGCGAGATCAAGCAGGCGACAATTGATCCGGGTCTGCTTCAGCAGGACGACGAACACGCAGGCCAGTCGGCTTTCTCCGCCAAAGTTTTCCCCATCAACCCGTATGGCTCGAAGCGCGTCGAGATGGAATATACGGAGATGCTTGCGGTCGAAAGCCTCACGTCCCATTTCACTTTTCCTTTGAAGCCTTCTTTCGGCGAGGCGCAACGCGTCGGAGAGTTCAACCTGCACATACGCGTGCTCAGCGATTATCCGATCACTGTTTCGGATTCCAGTCGAACGGCCTACCCGCTTCGCGTCCTGAAATCGCAGCCCGGCGAATTCGAGGCGGAGTTTCAGGGGCGAGAGATTGCTCTGACAGAGGATTTTTCTTTTGACTACAGGATCGACGCGCCCGCGAGCGCGCTCTCCTTCATCGCCTACCGCGCGCCCGAACGCATTTCCGCTTATGACCTGCGCGACCCTGCGCTCGCCACACAGAATCCTGACGGCTACTTTGAAGCACGCGCCATCTTCAACGAGCGGAGCCGTTCGTCCGGCTATGCGGCAGAAGGCCGTGCGACGGACGCGAGCCGACGAGCGCCGCGCAACATCATATTGCTGCTCGATACGTCGCTCTCCATGTACGGCGAAAAACTCACACGCGCCGTCGAGGCCGTGGACTATTTTCTGCACGGCCTGTCTCCCGAAGATCGCTTCAACCTCATTCTCTTTAACGAAGAGACCGATTTCTTCTCGCCTCTGCCGGTCGAGGCGACGCCGGAGAAGGTTGAGCAGGCGCTTCAATTCATCAAAGGTTCCACGCTTGGCGGCGGCACTGATCTGAGGAAGGTCTTTGAGAGAGCGCTCACAGCGGCCGAGTCCTTTCCGGCCGGAGAGCGAAATCTGGTCGTCGTCTCCGATGCCAACCCGACGCTCGGCACGACGAGCCTGAAAACAATCACGCGCCTCTTTGAACGCGAAGCCGCGAAACAGGACGCGGCGAAGCGCACGCGCCTTTTCGCCTTAGCCCTCGGCAGCGATGCGGGCGACGCGCTTCTCAAGGAACTGGCGAAGAAGACTCACGGCTATGCAGCGCACGCCCGCGAAACCGAAGACATCTCCGCCATGCTCAGGATTTTCTTCGCCAAGGTGAGCACGCCCGCGATCGAGAATTTGCGTCTGACGCTCGCCGACCCGTCGAACTTTCATCAGGTCTATGCGACGGGTGAAAACAGCTTCAACGGCTCAAGTTTCTCTTTCGTCGGGCGCTACAAAAAGGCGCAGGCGCAGACGACCCTGAACCTATCGGCGCAGCACGGCACAGGCACGATCAATCTTGCGCGTGATGTGATGCTGCCGGAATTCGAGGACACGCACCGTCATCTGCCGCGTCTGTGGGCGCGCGCGCGCGTCGGGCGGCTACTCGAAGAGATGAACCTGAACGGCGAGCGCGAAGATTACATCGCCGAGATCATCCGGCTCTCTCAGAAACACAAATTCGTCACGCCCTACACGGCCTTTCTGGCCGCGCCCCGCTCTCTCCTGCGCCCGCGACTCATACAACCGGGCGACCCCGTGATTCGCGTCAAGACCGATCCGTCCATCACGTCCGTCTTCGCCGTGTTGCCCTACGGTGAAACTTTGCCGCTCAAATTCCTGCAATCCGAAGGCGTCTGGGAGGGACGTTTCTTCGCGCCCGCGTGGATGCCAGACGGAACTTACAAATGCCGCCTGTTGCTGACGGACAGAAGCGGCAACGGCTACGAGGAAGAGAAGAGTTTTGTCGTTGACAGCCACGCGCCGCGTCTGAAAGTGCGGCTCGCGTCTGCGACTGTGCGCGCGGGATCGGAGCTTCAGTTGCGCGTGGACGCAGACAGCGATACGGCACGACTCGTCGCAAAATTTTACGGCGCGCAACCCGCGCAGCTTTTCTGGTCGGCAGAGGAGAAGACGAACACGGGGCGTCTACATGTGCCTGCGGGGCTGGCGGCGGGACAGTACACGCTGACGGTCACGGCCGAAGACTTCGCGCACAATCAATCCGCGACGGAAGTTCGCGTCGAAGTGATCGAACGATGATGAGAAAAACGGTTCGCGCGTTTCGGCGTCCACGCATACCTAACATGCCTATGAGTAAGTTGAAACTTACAAGGCGACGACTGTTGGCGTTCGCGGCAACCGCCTGCATCTCTCTTTCGTGCGCCTTCGTCGCGCAGCGACTCGCCACGGCCGAAGATAAGAGCGACACGGCTACCGCGCCCGGCCGCTTGAAAGATGAGCGGGCGGAGACCATCGAGTCCGCTTTGTTTGCGCGCACGGAATTTTTCGGCGCGCGTGCGCTCGTGCCTTACCCGACGGCCGAAGCGCGCAATCGTCTCGCCGACGTTCTGGAAAAATATCCGAACGAGCCGCAGATCATTCTCAAGCTTTCGCAACTCGATGAAAAGCTGGGACGCTACGAGGAGGCCGAACGCGAGATCGAGCGATTCGTCGGGCTTCAACCGGACAGCCCGGAGGCTTTGGAAACGCTCGCCGCTTTCTTCGGCCGCCGTGCACAATTTGAGAAAGAGGCTGCGACCATAGAACGTCTGCTCGCCGTCGCGCCTGCCGAACGGCGCGCGCAAATCTTCAGGCGGCTGCTCGAACTGGCGCGGCTTCATCGTCTTGAGAATTATCTCAAGCCGGATTTTTATCAACAGTATATCGAGCAGGATGCGGGCGTCTCCGGCATCATCGAAGAACTTCTGGATAAGCTGACGGGAGAAGCGAACTACGCGGAAGCCCTCAAAGTCCTGCGCCGGTATAAGGAGCGCGTTCCCGAGCGCCGCAGTAGTGACCTGCTCGAAAGAGAGGTCTCTCTTCTCGTCTCGTTGAAGAAGGATGCAGAGGCCGAGCGCGTGTATCAGGAGGCTTTCGATCCTTTCTGGCCTGAGGAGACGTCGAGCGAGTTTTATTCCTTCCTCAGCGACCGTGAACGCTTTCGCGCCTACGGCCACGAACTCGCCGCAGCCTTCGCACGCAACCCTGCGGACTTCGACGCAGCCGTGCGCCTCATTCATTACCGGAATTACACGGGCGAAAAATCGTCGCGCATCACGGCCGAGCTTGAGCAGGCGAGAGCCAAGCGCCGGATCATTTGGAAGCCTGAAGAACTGGCGACGCTCGCGCGCATTTTGATCGCAGACGGCGACGGCGACACGGCCTCGCGTTTCCTCTACACGCTCTACGTGCGAAACGAGTTGAAGCCCGGCAGTCCTTTGCGCGCCAGGGTGCTCTACCAGTTGTTCGAACTCCTGTCGGACGCGCGCCATGAGAGGCTCGCGCTCACGCGCGGCGATTTGAAGTTTTATCAGGACATCGCTACCTCAGACCCGCATCCGGGCATGATCGGCGGCGTCCTCTCGCTCATTCTTTCGGATACAGACCCCGCCTCAGAGCTTGAAGCTCAGGACGAGAGGGCGGTGCAGTATTTCAACCGCGCCGCGGCCTTCCGCATCTTCACGGCTTACAAACAGGAGTATCCGACCTCTGCCGAGTTAGCACAGATGTATCTGGACATCGTGCGGCTCTACGCGGCGGCCAAAGAACCGAAGATCGCCGAAGAGACGCTCGCGGAGTTTGAAGGTAGATACGGGGATGCGCCCGAGTACGCGGCAGTCGCTTTGAAACTCGCGGATTGTTACGTCGCGCTCGGCAGGGCGGAAGAAGAACGCGCCGCTTACCAGCGCATCATGGATTACCTCGGAGAGAGACGCGTGAAGGGAAGATCGCTCGTGCCCGCCGCCGGAGACCGGTCTCAAACGGGCGCGGCGGGCGGCGAGCAGCGCGCGGCTCTCAACATCTACTCCGAGCCGACGGAGACTAAGCCTGCGCCCGGCGCGTATCCCCCGCAGTCGAATCAAGGCATCAGCATCTCAGCGGAAGACTCGGAGAGCACGTCAGCCGATTATGACGATTATTCCGAGAGCCGTTATACGGATTTTCTGTCTACCGTATCCCTCAAACCTCAAGGCGACTCCGCGCGGGCACGGGGCGGCGATGATGTGACTTATGCCGAGGTGCTTGAACGCCACGTCGCCTCGCTCGCCAGAGAGAAACGAACCGAGGCTATCCTGTCTCTGTATGCGAACGAGTTGAAGAAGTACCCCGAAGAGCAGGGGCTTTACGAACAGATGTTGCAATGGCTCGGTCAAACCAATCTCTTCGAAGAACAACTGAAAGTCCACAAACAGGCATTGCAAAAGTTTCCGACGACGCTGTGGCGCGACCGTCTCGCGCGCTGGTTCATCAGGCGCGAGCGCAGACAGGAGTTTGAAATTTTCTCGCGCGAGTTGATCGAACATTTGAGCGACCGTGAGGTACAGGAATATCTCGCCAGGTTCGTCGGCGGAGGCGCAGCCCCGAACGCTTCGGCTTTCGAGGCACAACTCTATCGCGGATTGTACACGCTCGCGCACGAGCGGTTTCCGCATAATCTGAGCTTCGTGCAGGGATTGTTGAAGTTCTACAGCGCGCACGGGCGCTGGGAAGATTGGCGCGGCTTGATGGCCGAATACTATTTTGCATCGCCCGCGATCAGAGACGAATTCCTCTCGCACCTCGCGAGCCGCAAGGAACTGCGCGTCCATCTGGAGCGGGCGCGCGCCCGCTGCCTCGCTCAAACCAACGCGGACGAGCGCGTGCTCGACACGCTGCCTTACAAGCTTTTCCGCGCCGACGCGGCCGTGCGTCTGTCCAACTATGAAGAAGCTATCGACGCGTACAGGGAGTTGAATCGTCTCTACCCGAACACGCCCGAATTCTCAGAGCGTTTGATCGCCTTCACGCGCTCTCTGGGTCAACACAATCCGAAACTCCTTGAAGAGGCCGCTTCGGCCGCGCGCGAGTTGGCCGCAGCGAGTCCGGCGTCGGCCGCATACCGCACGCGAGCCGGAGAGATTCAGGCCGAACTGGGAGACTATGAACGCGCACGCGGAGAATGGGAACAACTGATCCGGACAGGCCGTGGCGCGGCCGACACTTATCTTGAGACGGCGACCGTCTACTGGGACTATTTTCAGTACGGGGACGCCCTACGCACCATCGAGCAGCTTCGCGAGCAGATGAACAACTCGACCCTTTACGCTTTTCAGGCGGGCGCGATCCTCGAAGCCCAGCACAAGACGGCGGAAGCCCTCGGCGAGTATGTCAAGGCGCTCGACTTTTATGGCTCCGGTGACGCAGGCGCGCTCGACGGTGACAGGGCGAAGCGCCGTCTCGCCAAGCTCTATCGCCGCGAGGGTATCCCGGCAAAGCTGCAACTCGCCTTTGAGCGAGAGCGTGCACGACGCCGCCTGAACGATAGCTCATCGCTCGTGCTCGATTATGCAGATCTGTTGAACGATGCGGGCGCGAAGCGACAGGCCGCCACGCTCCTTAGACAGGAGATCGCACGCAGCGACTCGCGTGAGTTTCTTGAGAGCGCGCTCAACATTCTGGACGAAGACGAGGGCGAAGGAGAAGGCGTCGGCCAACTGGCGCTCAGGCGTCTGGTCGCAGTCGCGGGAAGCCCGCGCTTCGCCATCTCGTATCGCCTGCGACTCGCCGCAGACGCCGAGCAGCACGGGCGACGCGAAGAGGCGCAAGCCGTCGTTCGTGAACTCGTCGGAAAATTCCCGACCAACTACGGCGTGCTGAACGAAGCAGAAAGTTTTTACTGGCGCGTGGGTCTGCGCGAAGACTCCGTGCGCGTGCTCAGCGATGCGATGGGGCGCGGCAAAGGAAGGTTTTATTACATCTTCGGGCGGAAGCTCGCCGCGCGTCTCACGCTGATGAACCGTCTGCCTGCCGCTCGCGACGTGCTCGCGCGGCTGCACGCGGAAGACAAACTCAACACGGAAGTCTTTCGCGAACTGGCGCGCGTCCTGATACGCACCTCACAAACGGACGCCCTCAAGAAAGCATTCGCAGAAACGCTCGCCGCCATCAAGGCGCAAGACCTCGACCTCAAAGAGATGCACGCCGAAACGGCCGCGCTTCGCAAGCAGATGATCGACGCCTTCACGCGGCTCAAGGATTACCGCGCGGCCATAGAGCAGCACATCGAAATCATCAACCGCGAACCCGAAGACGAAGAGAACGTAGCGGCGGCGATTGACTACGCACGGCGTCACGGCGGCGCGGACACTTTGCTCGCTTACTACCGTCGCACGTCAGAGGAGGCTTACAAGAACTATCGCTGGAACGTTGTGCTGGCGCGCATCTACGATGCCGGAAACGATCTGCCGAGTGCTGCGCAAAATTACCGCGAAGCCATCGCCAACCAGCCCGAGATGGTCGAACTCTACGACGCGCTCGCAGACGTTTACACGCGCATGAAGAACACGGATGCGGCGCTCGCATCTCTCAACCGTGCGGCTGAGTTGACCAACGACGATCCGCAGTACATCAGGCGCATCGTCGAAGTGCTGGAAAAAGCCGGTCGCCAACGTGAGGCGGCGGAAGCGCGCCGGAAACTGCCCGACATCGCACCGAAGAAAGAGACCGTCGGCGACCATTTCGCCGACGCCGCACGCCTTCGCGCCGTCGAACGATCCAAAGCCGTCGCCGCTTATCGTCTTGCCTTCGACGCGTTTTTCGCCGATCCATCCGCACACGGGTTGAAAGCCGGAGAGATTACCGGATACGTCCAGACGGTGCGCGACGAGGAGAGGTTAGATCACATCACCGCACGGCTCTGGCAGCTACGTGACAAGTTGATTCAAGAGAGCGAGCGCGAAAATTCCACGCGAGCCGGTCAGGCGCGCAGTTCGTTACATGTTCTGGACGGGGCGCTCCCCGAAGCCGTGGGCACGCTCGCCGCGCAGAAGGGGACGGGCGATGAGTTGTCCGCGTTGTTCGCCGACTTCAATCGTCGTATCGAAGATGCCCTGCGCGGTAACGATGCTTTCGAGACGCTGGCGCTCTTGCAGAACCTCAGCCATCGCTCCGGCTTCGGTGTGCTGGAAGAGAAGATTCTGAGCGCGCAAAAGGACGCGGCCTTTCGCACCGGCAACCCGAGCTTTTATCAGGAGCGTTTGCAAAGGCTGATCGATTTCTACAACGCGCGCGGCGATTACAGGCGCGTCATCGATTTAATGGAAGCTGAGCGCGCAGAGCGTCGCGCGGGCGACTCGTTCGAACCTTTGCGCGTCATCGCGGAGAACGCGCGCCTGCTCGGCGACAGGGAAAAAGAGTTGCAGGCTTTAAGAGACAACTACCGCAGGCTGGCGGGTAGTTCTTCAAATCAGTTGAATCGAGCGGACGCACAGGCAGGTCGCTATTTCGAAGCGCTCTACGAAAATGGAGAACAGGGAAAACAGGAGTTGCGCGCTTTAGCGCAACAAGCTTCGCCCTACCAGCTTCAACTCATCAATTTCCTGCTCGCCAGGGGAGACGGCGAACTGGCGCACGAAGCGATTGAGCGTGCGCCCTTCTCCGAAGTCTGGAAACTCTCACGTCACGCCGGGGCGAGTTTGGCGCTCCGCGATTACAGCACACAAAGCGAAGGCTATTTCGCCGCTGCCTTGCAGCTCAAATCAATCGGCGAACTCGTCAACGTGAAGCCCGACGCTTCGCGCCAACTCGTCGGCGACGACTGGTTTCAACTGGCGCAGTCTTACGGGCAATGGCTCGGCGAGTCTCGGCACAAGGGCGCGACGGAGCGTGCGCCCTCTCTGCTGGCGGCGCTGGTCGAAAACAGACCGCGCGACCCCGACGAGCAAACAAAACTCGGGCGCTTCTTTCTGGACAAGAAGGATTACAAACGCGCGCTCGAACACTTGAGCCTTGCGCTCGAGATGAACCCGTCGGACAACAATGCGCGCGCTGCCCTCGGCTCAGCCCTTTTTCTGTCAAACGATAAAGTCAGAGCCGTTGAAGCTTGGTCTGAGATCGTCAAAGGCGATCATCCGGGGCTGGCCGAGTGCGTGCTTTACCTCGGCACGCTTCGCGCGCATGGCTTAGCGGCAGAGGCCAGAGAGAAATTATCCCCGATTGTCGTCGAACAAGTCGCGCAGTTCAGCGACTATGAAATCGACGACGACAATGCAAACTCCTTCGGCACGGGGGAGCGACAAAAGCAACTTCAGAGCCTCAGAGAATTGATCCGTGCACTCGCCCGTTCGGTCAGAGCAGGCAGCGACGAAGCGAGCGGGGATGAACCCCGCGACACGCAGGCGGACGGCGCGCGAGCGAAATTTTTCTACAAATTGAGCGAAGCCGTCAGCAATAACAACCTGCTGCCGAAGATGCTGATTAAAGAATCTCTCATCTCGGACGCACACCTCCGGCCGTTCTACGAACTGTTGATTAAGCGCAGCCCCGCTTTGAGCAGTTACGAACGCGATTACGATTACACGGCGCAACTCGCCAACACCTGGAGCACTGCCGAGGCCGAAGAGGCGCTCGATCAGGAGCTTGCTTACAAAATCTCCGAGCCGCCGAGCGAGCGCATACGCTGGCAGAAAGAATATCTGGACTATTTGATTGCACATGACGAAAGGGCAGCCGCGCGTCGCATAGTCAGTGCCATCGAGACGGACATTAGCCGCCGCTACGCGCGCCCGGCGTGGTTGCGTCTGATGAGCCTGCGTCTTGATCTGCTGGACGGACAGGCGGAGAAAGCGCTGGCCGGACTCCGCCGCTTTGTCGGGATAGAGGTTGCGGCCGACCGCGCGTTGATCAACCCGCCGAGCGTCGAGCGTTTGAACATGGCCGTCTCGATGCTCAGAGCAGAAGGGCGCGCCGCCGAGGCCGACGAACTCCTTGAAGCCGCTTACACGCGAGAGCTTGCGCTTGAGCGTTACGAAGCGCACGCCTTTACCGGCCTTGCACGGTTAGCCTTCCATAGAGGCGACGGGGCGTTCGGACTCAAAATGTTGCAGACCATGGTTGCTCTCTCCGACGAGCAGACGAGAGCGACGGCGGCAGCCGAACTTGCCTCCTGGCCTCGCGTCAAAGTTTATGCGGCCGACCGCGCGAGACAGGACGGAGCGGAGACGGAAAACACGCTCGACCGCGCGGAGACTTTGCAACTCGCAGCAGACACGGCTGCGGCCTTCGCGCAGTTCGACGCGGCGATTGATTATCGCCGTCAGTTATTCGCGGTGTCGCCGGAAGATGAGACGAATCGCATCGAGCTGGCGCGGCTTCTGGCCGAGATGAAGAAACATGAAGAGGCCGTCGCCGAACTCGCGCAGATCATCGGCGACCGGACGGCAACACGCCGCGCTCGCTGGCAGGCAGTCTGCCTCGCTCCGGAGATCATCGGCGTGAGATACGATCTCCGGCCTATGCTGATAGAGCGCGTGCGCGCACTCAACGCGGGTGATAACGAGATGCTTGCGGCGCTCTCATCATCCGTCGGCGAGCGCACGGATGAATCCGTCAAACTCTTCGACACGCTGGAAGCGACGAACCCTAACCCTTATCTGAACTTCTACGGCGCGCTGCTGGAAAAACGACTGCACAGCGACGGCGAACTCAAAGGCTTTATCCGCACGCTTGTTGCAGGGAGCGACGAAACGGTGGTCGAGGCTTTCGGGTTCGCGGAGGAAAGTCCGCTGCGCCAGATCATTCGCTTTTACGCCGTGAAGGGACAGCCGCGCGCCGCTCTCCTTGCCTCCGAACTCGACCCCGTCTTGAAAGAGAGTAAAGGCACGGAGAGAGACGCTGCTGCCGCCGACACGAGCGAGGCCGGGGAGAAGACGCAGGTTGACGCACAGGAGAGCGCGTTGCAGGAGAGCGCGGCGGCGGAGGATGGCGCACGCTATCGAACCCTGAGAGAGCGTGCGGCGGAGCGTGAGCTTGTGTCGCGCAGGGAATTGCTGGGACTGCTTTCGACGGCGGCGGAACAGATCAGAGACATCAACCGTGCGGTCGAATTCGAGTCGTCGCGGCTGAAACTGCTTCGACGGACGGCCGAGCGGCAAACGGCACAGGCGCGCATACGGCAACTGCTCTTGCGGCGGCAAGAGAATTCGCGCCGGGGCGCGGTCGCCTACAGCGTCGATCAGAGTCTCGTCGCGCGGCGCTGAGAGTTGTCTGAACAGGCTGCACGGAAGTCCCGAAGCAAAGTGAGGAAGCAACATCGGGTGTTGTCTTAACTCGAAAGAGAAAGGTTCTTATGCATCACTGGAGATCGCGCCTGCTGGCATTTTTAATCGGCTTCGGCATCGGCCTTGTGCTGTTCCTCGTCGTGAGCTTCGGCCTCGGCCTGCTGCGCTCCTCTCGTCAGACCTCGACGCGCCGTGAGGCAACAGGCCCACAGCGTTGCAGCGCGGCCGATGGCTTCTCTTCTCCGGAAGAGATACTTGCCGCGCTCAAGAGCGAAGACGTGCTCGTCAGGCGAGAAGTCTTCCGCCGGTTATTTTTGCGCCCGGGTGTGGCAACCACCTATTACGATTATGAACGGGACAGGGACTATCCCGAACGCGCCGGGCACGCCACCGTAACGTACGTCAATCTTGACGAACAAAGCCCGGCAGAGGCCGTGCTCACTTTCAACAGGCGCGAAAATCCTGTCGCGTTGGTTCTCAAAAGAGAGGCGTGTGGGTGGCGGCTCGTGGACGCGCTCGGCGCGTGGCTGCGTTTCGAGGACTACCCGTATCATGGCTGGCTCGAAATGCCTGAGACGGTTAAGCGCGGCGTGCACGAAATTCTGCTGCGCGAGAGCACGGGCGATGCCACGCACTATGCGCGCAATGTTCGCCTTCTGAAGTTGCTGGACGGCGCGCTGGTGCAGGTCGCGGAATTTTCAGAAGAAAGCATCAAGCCCGCCGAACACTACAAGGGAGCGGATTGGAGCGATGTCAAACAGCGAGACGTGACGCGCTGCGTCTTCCTTACCCGTTCAGACGCAGAGAAGCCGAAGCTGCGGCTCGAAACGCAGGCGGAGATCGTCAAATACTCCGGCTCTCCGCCCTCTAATACTTACTGGCTGGAGACGGACGGCGCATGGCATATGGCGAGAAGGCACTGGAGAACAAGAGACACGACGCGCCTCCGGCTTCTTAATAAACACACGCACGAGCTTGTCTGGGACGAGGGGCGAAAGAGATTTATCGCAGAGAGATGAGGGACAGTTCGTCCGGCTTCGCCGTGGGCTTTGGTCGCCTCGCGCATTTGATGAAAGGCTGAAGATATGTTTGCCCGTCAGTTTGGCCGCCGTGTGCGGCGGCGTCATCCGTTCAAGCTCGCGTTCGTTGCCGCTCTCTCCTGCGCGGCGCTGTTCGCATACGCCGCAGCGTCAAAAAAGTCTGCGGGCGCATATCCGTTGGCCGCAGACCTTCCGCGCGGCGCGCTTCTCTACGCGCAATTCAGCGACCTGCCTGCGCTCGTCAAACGCTGGCACGAGTCGAAGCTCAAAGAGCGATACCTCGCGAGCACCAATTTTCAACAGTTTCAAAGCCGACACCTCGCCTTAAAGCTCGTCGAGCGTTGGGAGGAGTTCAATAACGCGCTCGGCTTTCCGCTCGATCTTCCCGTCGTGGGCGAAGCGGCGGAGAACAGGGCGGCGCTCGCCGTCTACGACATCGGGCGGCTGGAGATGGTCTTCATCGCGCCGCTCGGCGAAGAGAAGTTGGCCGCGACAAAGTTTTTCCAAAACGCGGGTCAGTTCGAGGAGACGGAACTGCCGGACGGAACGGTCTATTACAGCCGCGACGTTGACGCTGATCGCGGACGGCGACAACAGCAGTTTGCCTTTGCCTCTCTCGGCGGGCGGCTCGTCGTGGCGACGAGCGAGCCGCTGCTTCTGCGGACGCTCGCGAACATCAAGGGCACGGCGAAGAACGACCGCCTCTCTGATGACACGGCGTTCAAAACCCTGAGCGCCGAAGTGACGCCGCACTTTCTGACCGTCTGGATGAACCAATCGAAGCTCAACGACGACTGGTATTTCAAACATTACTGGGTGATGCGGAACGTCGAGCAGTTGAGAAACATACGCGCCTCTATGCTCGACCTTGAGTTGCAGGACGACAAGTGGATCGAGCACAGAAACTTTCTGCTCGAAGGTCAAATGGCCGCGCACAGTTCTTCCATCCCGGCGGAAGAGGCGAAAAGAATCTTCAACTTCATCCCGCCCGACGCGCCCTACTTCAAGCTGCGCGCTCTGGAGGAAGCCGACGGTGCGGCCTCTCTCGTGCGAGACACTTTCATGGAGCGCCTGCCGGATGAGAAAAAACGCGCCGCCCCGAAATGGAGGTGGCAGTCCTATGACGACTCGGATTTTTATCCCGCCAACGAAAGCGGATGGGGGGGCGACGCCGGTTATTATTCTCTGAGTCCCAACTTTGATTCTTTGATTGATGATCCGATTGACGCGAAAGTTGAAGACGAAGATGAATTAGGCCGAGTGCGTTTGAGACAGGAAACGGAGCGGAAATTCGTTGCGGGCTTGCGAGAGTCGATCAACGCTGCTCGGCCGTCTTATGCGGCGACGGCGACGAGCCCACATGACTCCGGCGGTCAGTTCTTCGTCGAGTTCAGACGTGGCGCGGTCTTAACTTTCCGTTCGCCCGGAAATTTCAGTCAGCAGGCGTTCGAAAGCGCGATCAGTGGCCTTGCCGAAAGCCGCCTGATGATTAGCGGGTCGAGCGCCGGAGGAGAAGGAGACTTGCATTGGGCAGATGGCCGTTGCGGTTCGCAGCCCTGTAGGCTTCTGACAATGCCCATGCTCGGATGGACGATAGGCTACGCGTTCCGAGGGTCGGAACTAATTCTGGCAAACAGCCCGGAGATGCTTCAAGCGATGCTCGACGCCGACAGTGCTTCGCGCTCTCTCGATTCAAATTCCTCTTCACCGTTTCATGATCTGACAGTGGTTCGCTTCAACCGTAGAGAAGAAGCTTTTGATTCGTTCATGCGGAAACTGGACGCTCCGCGCGTGAAAGCCTACTGGAAAGAGCGTCGGAAGAAGGAACAAGGCGATTCCGTCGAGACTTCACAGGAGTTCTTTTCAGGCAACATCGCCAGCCTGTTGGATGTTGCCTCCCCGGTTCGCGAGATTAGGATCAAGAGAAATTCGCTGCCGTCTCGTTTGCGCGAAGAAGTCGAGATCATACTCAAATAAATCTCGACAGGTGATCTCCGCCAGCGTCGCAAAAAGTTTCTCTTTATCATGGATGCCGGGTTCTGTTGCAGGCATCGGCCCTCAGTTATAATCCGCCCCACAAGTTCTTCTCTTGAGCCACAAAATTTAGGAGGTGCAACTCATGTGTGTCGGCGATGACTGTAGCGATGACGAGATGGGTAGAAGGTCTTTCCTTGCCGGCGCAACGGCAGCGGTCGCCGGTTTCACGGTCTCGCAGGGGGCAACGAATCCACAGACGAAGCAACCTGAGACGCGCGTGCTGGATGATCCTAAAATCCAGCATGGCAGGGTGGTCTTCAAACACAACGGCGTGGACACCATCGACGGGTATCTGGCTCGCCCTAAGTCCGTAGGAGTTTATCCCGCCGTACTAGTCATCGCGGGTAATAAGATTTCGGAGGAGTACATTCCGAATACCTGCGCGGCGCTCGCCGTTGACGGCTTCGTCGGACTCGCCCCTAACATCTTTCATCCTTTGCCGGATAACACTCCGAGCAATAATGAGGCTTATAGCAAGTATCTGGCTAACCACACCGAGTTGGACAGGCTAGACGATGTTCAGGTGGGAGTCAGCTATCTTCGCGCTCAACCTTTCGTCGCTCCCGGGGGGATGGGCGTCCTCGGATTCTGCATGGGCGGGCGGATGGCGATGTTGTTCGGAGCACGCTCGCGCGAGATCGACGCGGTCGTCCCTTTTCACCCTGCGCCGATGAAGGAACAGGAGATCACCCGTTTGAAAGTGCCCGTGCAGATCCATCACGGCACGGCCGACCGCGCGGTGGCGATGACGGAGACCGTCAAAACGGAGAAGATGCTGAAAGCGCAAGGCACACCGGTCGAGGTCTTTCTGTACGAAGGCGCAGATCACGGGTTCCTCGCGTATACGCGCCCGTACTACAAGCCCGACGCGGCTAAACTAGCGTGGAAGCGTACGACACAGTTCCTGCACAAGCACCTCGGGTAGAATGACGGAGAGATAAATTGCACAGGGTCAAGCTCCCAATTTTAGTCATCCTGTTATGTTCCTTTGTCGAAGTCGCCGCCGCGTCGCAGACGAACTTCACTCGACAGCAATATGAAGAGGATTTCGACTATCTTTGGCAGGCCATCTCAGACGAGTACGCTTACTTTGATCAAAAACAGACTGATTGGAACAGGGTGCGCGAGATTTATCGTCCTCGGATTAATGCGGTTAAAACGCGTAACGATTTCGTCGAACTGTTGGAAGCCGTGCTGGAAGAACTCTATGACTTTCACACACATCTGAATACGAACACTGCCAGCTCGCCGCGCCTCGTACCGTCGGGCACAGACCTGTGGGCTGAATGGATCAAGGGCGAGGCTCTCATCACCGAAGTCAGACCCGGATCGAGTGCTGAACGAGCAGGACTAAGAATAGGAATGCAGGTTGTCTCCATTAACGGGATTGCCGTCGATGAAGCTGTCGGCCGACGTGTAGGCAAATCCCTGCGTGCGAGCGATGAGGCGGCGAAGAACTGGGCACTCAAAACCCTGCTCGCAGGGCGACGCAACGAGAAAAGAAGCATCGGGGTTATCAGTAGCGGCGAGCGCAAGGTGCTCTCAATCGATGATCAACCTGCTTCGGCATCGGTTGAGACAAAGTCTCTGCTTGAGCATCGCCGAATAGAAAAGAATGTTGGATACATCCGTGTCAACAACTCTCTCGGTGATGCCGCGTTGATCAAACAGTTCGACCTTGCGCTGGCCGCGCTTAAGGATACGCGCGGTTTGATTCTCGACCTGCGTGATACGCCGAGCGGCGGCAACACGACCGTCGCCCGTGGGTTGATGGGACGGTTCATACGCCGTGACATGCCGTATCAGAAGCACAGCCTCCCCACGGAAGAGCGCAGGTATGGAGCGAAGCGTAGTTGGATAGAGATCGTGTCGCCGAGGGGAGAGTTTACTTATACAGCGCCCGTGGTGGTTTTGGTCAACCATTGGACTGGAAGTATGGGAGAAGGCATCACTATCGGCATGGATGGAATGAGGCGTGCGACCATTGTTGGAACCGAGATGGCTCGTCTCGTGGGGGCAACCTCCGGGATCAGACTGCCGAACACGGGCATCGGCGTCACTTTTCCCACAGAGAAGTTGTTCCATATTAACGGAAACCCGCGCGAGAACTTTGTACCACCTGTTCGCATAAATTTGTTACTGAAGGTCTCCCGGGATGATGAAGATATTATATTGCGTGGAGGGCTGAGAGTATTGAAGACGATGATAAAGCCCGCACGGGGCGTTGAGTGATTCCAACCGGCTTGCCCGACGGCTCGCACATAGCCCTCAGTCGTCACAGTTGCTCCTTAACAGCACGGTGGCGGAAAGACTGTGTCATCGCAAGATGCTCGTCGAACGCCTGCACCTCCGCAGCCACACGCTCCTGCGTCCATCCCAACTCCCGTGCCATCAGGGCTGCGACCTCCTGAACCGCTCCGCGCCCCTGATCGTCGCTGAACCCGAGCGTCGTCCGCCGGAGAATGAAATCGCTCAGGCGGAGGCACTGCTCCGAGCGTACGGCGTGCACGACCTGCGCGGCGATGTCCGGATACTCGGGCGCGAGCCTCTCCCGCAGGCGGCTGTCAGAGGCGGCGAGTCGCATCACCTCAACCGCGCGCGAACCGTAGAGCCCGGACAGGTGCGCGGCCGTCTCTTCGTCAACGGATGAAGCGGCGGCGACGGCTGTTGGTGTGGGTCGCGCGCCGGGGAGTGGCGTCGTAGCGGTGCGGCAGGGAACTTTAACAACAAGCTTCGCGCAGACCACGTCCACGACCTCCTCCGCTATCGCCCTGTAGCCCGTCAATTTTCCGCCAAGCACGGACACGAGGCCGGGTGCACCTGTCTTCTCCCCGTCGCTTATCCTGTGCATGCGCGACAGCGAAGACTCCGACCCCTCTTCCAACACCAGAGCGCGGACGCCCGCGTTGCTGAAGTGGATCGGTGTGTTGACGATGTCCGGAACGAACTCTTTGACCGACCCGGTCAGGTATTCGACATCCGAAGCCGAGGCGTGAACCGCGCCCGGGTCTTCCCGGTAGTCCGTGTCGGTCGTTCCTATCCAACTGTAACCCATCAACGGGATGACGAAAAAAAGCCGGCCGTCTAAGTTTGAAAAGAGCACAAGGGCGTGCCGACTCAACGGCGGGCAGGCTATGTGAATCCCTTTCGTGGTGCGTATCCGTGGCTTGCTCTGTGCATTGAGATTGCCTGCGACGCGGTCGAACCACGGCCCGGAGGCGTTGACCACCACGCGGCCCTTCACCTTCATCTCTTCGCCCGTGGCGCTCAGCGTATCTCTGACACGAACCCCATTGACCGTCTTCCCAGAGCGTATGGCCGCTGTCACTTCAGCGTAATTGTAAACGTGTGCGCCGTGCTCGCGCGCGTCGATCAGGTTTTCGAGGCAGAGTCTTTCCGGCGAGAAGACCTGCGCGTCGTAGTAGGCCACAGCCCCGCGGAGGTTGTCGGCGCGCAAGCCCGGCTCGGCCGCCCTGACCTCCGCGGCATCCAGCACACGATGACGCGGCAAACTCTTGTCGAAACTCAAAAGGTCGTAAAGGATCATGCCGAGTCGCATCTTCGCACGGTGCGCGAGGCTGCTCTCGTAGAAGGGCACGATGAACCGGAGAGGCTTGACGAGGTGCGGCGCGATCTTGAGAAGCGTCTCCCTCTCGCGGAGGTCGAGCCGCACCAGTCGGAAGTCGAGCATCTCAAGGTAGCGCAGCCCGCCGTGAATCAGCCGCGTCGAGCCTGCGGTAGTGCCGCCGCCGAAGTCCCGTTTTTCAAAGAGCGCAACCCTGAGTCCCCGCAGCGCGGCATCTCGCGCGATGCCGGAACCGATGATTCCCCCGCCGATGATGATCAGGTCGTACCGCTGTCGCGTAGTCTCAGCCAATCCGGACATTGATAATCGTAAAATAAGTATTCCTGTCAGCGTAGATGGAAAAATGAAGGGGTTGATGCGCAGCCCTTATCAGCTTCTTAGAGAACTGCTTTGCCGCAGAGACATCGCGTTTCGCTGAGCGCTCGCTTGACATCTCGCTACCCTGATTTTACCCTTTTGCTATCCATTGGGTCTGTAAGTGGCGACAGGTGTTCGCGCCCGCAGGCTACACTCACCCGTAGCTCCTCGCCCCTTCCTAACTCACTCATAAACACCCTAAACAACATGGAGAAAGAACACTTATGCCTCGCAAATCCGAACCTCTACGCTTGTGGATTACACATTTGATAATTTGCCTCGCCTGTCTGCTGTGCTATAGCACGCAGGCATCAGCACAGACCAGAGTCTGGGTGGAAGACGCCGTCCCGACCGGGGCGGTAGTCGTCGGGGAAGGAGAAGGATGGAACTGGACGAATTCAAGTCCGACTCCGTTCTCCGGCAATCTCGCACATCAGTCGAACGTCGTCGCCGGTGCTCACCAACACTACTTCTACGGCGCGTCCGATACCTTAACAGTCGCAACGGGCGAAAGTTTGTTCGCCTACGTCTACCTCGACCCGGCGAACGTGCCGCGCGAAGTAATGCTGCAATGGAACGACGGCAGTTGGGAACATCGTGCTTACTGGGGCGCGAACCTGCTCCCGTGGGGCACGGACGGCACGAATAGTCGGCGCTACATGGGCACTCTGCCTGCGGCCGGCGGATGGGTGCGTCTGGAAGTACCGGCGAGCCTCGTGGGGCTGGACGGCCGGACGCTCAACGGAATGGCCTTCACGCTGTACGACGGGCGCGCGACGTGGGACAAAGCCGGAAAGACGCCCCCCATGGGTGATTGGTCTGGTTATACCACGTTGCCGGTCGTCCCGATCCACGTACACCTGCTGCCTAATCGCAAGGTGCTGTTCTGGTCGCGCGACAAGGACTCGATAGGATCCGACGTGGCGTGGAGCACGAAAGCCCACGTCTGGGATCCGGCAACCGGCGTGATCACGCAGGCCTTCAACTTCACCAGCAACCTCTTCTGCGCCGGGCACTCTCTACTGCCGGACGGTCGCCTGCTGGTCACAGGCGGGCACGAGTACGAGGACCTGGTAGGACTGACACACGCGAACATCTACAACTCCGCCAACAACACATGGACAAAGATCGATAACATGAATGCCGGGCGCTGGTATCCCACTAACACCACGCTCCAAAACGGCGAGGTGCTGGTCGTCTCCGGAACCTACAGAAACCCGCAAGGGACTATCCTCAATAACTCGCTGCCTCAAGCCTGGAGCCCCTCGACCGGTAGGTGGCGCAATCTCGACGGCGCGCGTAAGGACTTGCCCCTCTACCCGTGGATGTACCAGGCGCCCAACGGCAAGGTCTTCTACGCCGGGCCGGGTTTCACGACGGAGTATCTGAGTACGCCGCTCCGTGGCGGCTGGAGTGTGGTCGGCAACAGGGTCGAACTCATCCACCGTGGCGATGGTACGTCCGTCATGTACGGCAACAGCAAGGTGCTGGTTCTCGGCGGCACTCCTGATGGACATACGACGCCGCCGACCAACACGGCTGAAGTCATTGACCTGAACGCGATGACGCCTGCGTGGCACTCGGCAGCGTCGATGCGCTTCCCGCGCATGCACGCCAACTCGACGGTGCTGGCCGATGGTCAGGTGCTCGTGACGGGCGGCGAAAACAGCAGCGGCCCCGTCAAGACCGCCGAACTTTGGAACCCGGAAGCCGGATTGGTGATAACCGGCACTAACCTCAAGCGCGGCAGCTGGTCTACGATGGCGAGCGAAAGGCAGCCGCGTCTCTACCACTCGACCGCCCTGCTGCTGCCGGACGGGCGGGTGATGTCGGGGGGCGGCGGATTGCCCGGTGCGGTTGACTACTACGACGCCGAATTCTTCTCGCCGCCGTATCTGTTCAAAGGGCCTCGCCCGCAGATTACCAACGCTCCGCCGAGCGTCCAGCACAACCAGACTTTCCTGGTGAGCACGCCGGACACGAACATTTCCAGGGCGACGCTCGTGCGCCTTGGTTCGGTGACGCATTCGTTCAACCAGAACCAGGGGTTCAACGAACTCAGCATAGTCTCGCGTGTCGCGGGCGGTCTGAACCTCAGAGCGCCTGCGGACGGCAACGTCTGCCCGCCGGGTCACTACATGCTGTTCCTCTTGAACGACAGGGGCGTGCCTTCCATCGCCCGTATCATTCAGGTGACGAAGTCCACACTCGTCTCGGTGGCGACCGGTTCCGACAACCTGACGCGCGTGCTGTGGCACTTGCCGAACGGAGCCGCCCAAATCTGGACGCTGTCGGCCGACGGCATGACCAAGCTCAACTCCGTGACGCACGGGCCGTTTAATGGTTTGATTCCGCGCGCGCTCAGCGTCGGGCCGGACAACGTCCCGCACCTGTTGTGGACGAACGCTAACGAAGGTATCGAGTTGTGGCGTCTCAATCAGGACAACACACGTAACGACTTCCGCGCCTACGGGCCTTTCGCCGGGTGGAAGCCGGTCGGCCTCGCCGGCAGCACCGACGGGCGACCGCGCGTCATGTGGGAGCGCATGTGGGACGGCAGGACAGACCTGTGGAGGATCAACCCCGACTGGAGTTACTCATATGTGACTCACGGGCCGTTCGCCGGTTGGCGCGCGGTCAGCATCGGGGTCGGCTACGACAACCGCCCGCGCATATTGTGGCGGCACGAGAACGGGCAGACGTCGATCTGGAACTGCAACCCCGACGGCAGTAGAGCCGATTTCAGGGAACATGGGCCGTTCGACGGCTGGGGAGCAAATGCGGTCGCCGTGGGACGTGACAACCAGGCGCACCTGCTGTGGAACCACGTTGACGGGGGGATCGGCGTGTGGAGCGTGGACTCGGCCGGAAACCGTGTTCGTAACTCTGACTACGGCCCGCGCAGCGGTTGGACTGCCCTGACGATGACCAACGGCGGCGACAGCCAGTCGCGCGTCGCATGGCAGCACGCGAACGGCAGACTCTCCCTCTGGACGCTCAGTCCGGAGAACGTTCACCTGTCAACCAGCGAATACGCAGCGCCCTAAGCAGACTCACGCCCTCAGGGCATAACGCTGCGGCGGGAAATGGCGGGCGCGAGTTGGTCACAACCACTCGCGCCCGTCGCTACGTTTTCACAGCGCTGGCTTCTTCCGCGTTGTCGTAAGCGTTGTGCAGATGAACGGGCGCGGCTTTCGCTTTGCGTAAGCGCATGTTCAATATTTCGACCAGTACCGAAAACGCCATCGCGAAATAGATGTAGCCTTTCGGGATGTGCTGGTCGAAACCTTCGGCGATCAAAGTCACGCCAATCAATAATAGAAACGACAGCGCGAGCATTTTGATGGTCGGGTGTTTCTGCACAAATCTACCGATTGATCCGGCAAACAGCATCATAAACAGAATAGAGACGACGACGGCCGCAATCATGATCTCGATCTGGTCGACCATGCCGACCGCCGTGATCACCGAATCGAGCGAGAAGACCACGTCGAGCAGCGCGATCTGCACGAGCACACTGGCGAGCGAGGCGTAAACCTTCGTCGTTTTGTGACCTTCTTCCCCTTCGAGCGAGCCGTGAATTTCGTGCGTGCTTTTACCGATCAGAAACAATCCGCCGATGAGCAGGACAAGGTCGCGTCCCGAAATTTCCTGCCCGAGAGCGGTGAATAAGGGTGCGGTTAAGCCGATCACCCACGTCAGCGAGAACAGCAGGATGACACGCATCAGCAGTGCTAATCCGAGGCCGATGTAACGTGCCCTCGATTGCTGTTCGGCGGGAAGTTTGCCCGCCAAGATCGAGATGAATACGATATTGTCGATGCCGAGAACGAGTTCCAAAAGCGCCAAAGTCGCAAAGGCAATCCAGGCTTGCGGGTCTGAGAGAAGTTCCATCTAAAAATTCTCCGTAAATTCAGTTTTCTTCCGGCTGATGCCTCGGAGTCTATCAGGTCAGAAGCGATGTTACGAAGCGCAGAAGCCGTCACGACTGTCGGGTCGCACGGGGAGACCTTCCCCGCGCGTGACGCGAGGCTGCTCGTGCGGGCGCTCAACTTGACCGGCGGAGATCGCGCGTTGCCAAAAAATCAGCGCGCAGCCATTGAAAGCTGCGCGCTGATTTTTGTCTTCGGTTCGTCTTTAACTCCTTAATCTTTCCCCTGACCCCTTTCCCTTTGCTTATCGTCGAAGTTCGTTGATTAACTTCTGATAGAGTTCGGCGTCGAGCGGTTGGAGCAGGCGGCTCTGGGCAAAGGCGGCGTCGCGGTCGCCGAGTTCGAGATAGGTCATGCCAAGGTTGTAGAAGGCTTCGCCGAGATCGGGCCTGAGGCGCGCGGCCTGCCGGTAGGCGTTGATGGCTTCGCTGAAGTTGCTGGCGTAGTAGTAGGCGTCGCCGAGTTTGTTGTAAGTCTCGACGGAGTTGGGGCGAAGCTTAAGTGCCTGCTTGTAGGCGCGTATGGCCTCCGTCATCTTGCCCTGTTTGACTTTGCAGTAGCCGACCTGTATCCACGCCTCCACGCGGTTCGGATTTTTGTTGACCACCTGCTCGAACGACCCCAGAGCGCCGTCGTAGTTCCCCAGCCACAGAGAGTTCAGACCGTTCTTGTACCACCATTCGGCGGAGGCTTCGCCGCCCACCGAGTTGCGGTTGCGCGCGGCGAGCAATTCGTAAGGCGTCAGCTTGTCGGGCTTGAGCGAGCCGAGCCGCGCGGAGGCGAGCGCGAGATTGATGTTCTGCCCGTTGGTGACTTTGACCGTGACGATGCCGACCACCTGCCCGCGATAGTTGAAGACGGGGCTGCCGCTGTTGCCGTGTGAGATGGGCGCGGTCGTCTGGATGATCTTGCCGAGGTTCGGCACTTCGCGCACAGCCGAGACGATGCCATCGGAGACTGAGCCTTCGAGCCGCAGAGGGTTGCCGATGACGAAGACGCCCTCGCCTTCTTCCGGCAGGCTGTTCGTCAATTCGATGACGCGCGTGCGCTCGTGCGGCACGTCGACGCTGAGGACGGCGAGGTCTGCCTCTTCGTCGTAGTCGAGGACGCCCTGCGACGGGTAGATTCTTCCTTTGCCGTCGAGCGTCTTCACCTCGACGCGCCGCGCGCCTTCGACGACGTGCAGGTTCGTCAAGACCTGACCGGGGCGTATGAAGAAGCCGCTGCCGCTCAGAAGCGGTTCGCCCTTCGCGTCGTAGGTGACGAGGGCGACGACCGATGGCTTGACGCGGCGGACGAGTTCGGGCAAAGACTCGGCCTGCGCCGGTTGTTGCTGCTGCGCGTGCGTGACGGTGGCGGCGGTCGCCGCGAGCACGAACAGGCAGAGGGAGAGCAGGCGGCGTGTGATTGGGGGAAGTTGGCGGTTCGACATGGCTTTAAATTTCTGACGAGACGACGACGTCCACGGTCGGACGCAAGTAACGTCCGTGCCGTTGAGTGTGAATCTCTCTACGAATTGTCTGAGAGCTAAGTTTTGGCCTGACTCAGCAACTTTAGGTGGAGACTGTCGAGGTGTGCCTTGCCTTTGGCGAGACGGTTATGTCGGGGAACTGCTTCGCCGCCTTGTGTCAGCCCGTCAGGACTGACGGGCAACAAGAAATATACAGGCCGAGCGAACGGCGGGTCAATAAAAAAGGCGGAAGAGACGCCCATCCAAAATTTCGTGCTGTTTAGCGTCGCGCGCACGTCTCTCTCCTCTTCTTAAAAAAATCGGCTGCCCTCTTTTGGAAGGCAGCCGTCGTAGTTACTTGCGCGCGGAGCGCACGCCTCAGTTGATCGTGAATTTGATGTCGTCGCCGCTTTCGGCGAGTTTGCGGTCGGCGCTGCTGTAGGCTTCAACCTGCCAGCGATAAGTGCCTTTTTGGAGCGGCTTGTCCACGGCGAAGGAAGTTTCTTCGAGCCGTTCGTTGACATAAGGCGCAGGGATGCTCGGCTCTTGAGAGAAGACGCTGAACTTGTAATAGGCCGCGTCCGGGTAAGCGTCCCACTTGAGTTGCAGATTTTCCGCACTGACCTTCGCGCCCGCTTTCGGATTCGTCAATTTCAGATCGCTCTTGAAGAGATTCGTCGGCGAGACGAACAGAGTCTTATCCGCCGTCACTTCATATTTCGCCGAACTCAAGCCCGCTACGCCTGTCGAAGCGAAGATGTAAGAATCCGTCTCGAACACGCGCGCCAGCAATCCCTCATACACCTTCGGCTCAACATTCGTGATCACATACTCGCCGCCCGCGTCGGAGCGCGCCGTATAAGTTTTCCCGTCACAGCCACCGAGGAAGCGGTTGAACTTCTCGCACAACTTGACCTCGATATTCTCCACCGGCTTGCTGTTATAGAGCACCTTCCCCTGCACGTTGCCCGTCCCCGGCGCGGGTTTCTGTTTCTCGACGCCGCCGACGTTCTCAGCCGTCCCTCCGGTGTTCGTCGCCGCCCCTCCTGAATTCGTAGGCGAGCCGGGCGACGGCGAATTCGTATTACCGCCCTTGCTGCAACTCGCCAAAGAGACCAACGCCGCGACGCACACACAACTAACCAGCCACTTCTTCATCATCATATGAGCCTTTCCCTTTTTTCTCTCCGCCGACGGGGGAACTCGGAGCGATTCGTCTAAGGTTGGAATGCTGACCGGGCAGCGGTCGTCCCGCGTCCTTCAGGCGGCGGGACGACCGTTGCCGCAAATGATGTTCGTAATGCTAAAAGCGAGGGTTATTGCACGGCTCGGATGGCGCATAATTTACGACAGCCAGAGCGTTTCAGGGAAGCACCGAATGGAATTTTGTGGCGGACAAATAACAAGCCGGAGTCGCGAGTTTGCATTCCGGCGGCGAAGCTGGACAGACACGCCTGCGTTCTTAACTTTAGCTCGAAGAGATGGATGCCGAGGGATACGGTGTTAGTTACACGTTGCTAAGCAACCTCATCCCCTCATTAGCAATATCCTCAATACGGATGCCATAGGCAGCTACTTCCTCGGGCGACCAGTTCTCTGGATTTGTCCAATGCTCTGCTTTCCGCTGAAGTCTGCGCGCTAATTGAGGATCAGTTCTCCGAATGTGAACTGCTGCCACAGTCCAGAGCGTTACTAGTTCAGCTTCCGCCTCACGGTCAATTGGCTCACCACGTTCTCGCCGCGCCAAATAGCGCTTGGTTGCGTTCACAGCATCTAAGACACTAAGGACAGCAGCATCATCTCGCTGCTGCCTGCGTTCCCTACGGGTGATCCATAAGCCGACGCCACTTATAGCTTCACCGGCAAGTGACATAATCTCATACCTCCATCGCTGTTCAATTAACCGTCATTCACTTTATACAGCACCATACGATGTAACATCGTTAACGCGAAACGAACCGATGCAAGAGTCGTGCGTCAACGAGGAACTTCATGCCGGGAGCGGTTCGAGGCGTTTGACCTGAGTGAGTCGCGCGGCGAAGGCGAGAGTCGCCAAGATGTCCTCGCGTTCGAGGTCTTCATAATCGGCCAGTATCTCCTCGATGCTCATTCCCGAACTAAGCAATTCGAGAATCATCTCGACCGGGTAACGCAATCCGCGAATGCAGGGTTTGCCGTGGCAAACGGCGGGGTCAGTTGTAATCCTCTCAGCTAAATTCATAATTTTCTCCGGCCAAAAAAATATAGCGACCGCGCCGCACGCTTTTGCACACGCATTATACCTCAACCGCCTGTAAGAGGATGAAAAGGGCGGTCGTTCGTCACGACCGCCCTTTCGAGTTTGAGAGTAGGCGCAGGCGCGCGTTCAGTAGGCTTTGAGTTCGTTGATGGCGCGGAGCACGTCTTCGGATTGGGGGAGGATGTGGTCTTCGAGTTGGGGCGCGTAGGCGACGAAGGTGTCGAGGGCGGCGACGCGGCGGACGGGCGCGTCGAGATATTCGAACAGTTCGTCGCCGATGCGCGCGGCGATCTCAGCGCCGAAGCCGTGTGTGCGCGTGTCTTCATGGGCGACGATGACGCGGCTCGTTTTCTTGACGGTCGCGGTGATGGCCGCCCAGTCGTACGGGGCGAGCGTGCGCAGGTCTATGATCTCGACGCTCAGCCCCGCGGCTTCGGCCTGCTTGGCGGCGACAAGGGAGCGCTGGACGAGTGCGCCGTAGGTGATGATGGAGAGGTCTGTGCCTTCGCGCACGGTCCTGGCCTTGCCGAAGGGGATCAGGAAATTATCGGGCGGGTATTGCGATTTGTTGTACGCCTGACGATAGAGATGTTTGTGTTCGAGAAAGAGCACGGGGTCGTCCGAGCGTATGGCCGTGCGCAGGAGGCCGTTGGCGTCGAGCGCGTTCGAGGGGTAGACGACGCGCAGGCCGGGAATATGCGTGAAGATCGTATCGCCCGACTGCGAGTGATAGATCGCGCCGCCTTTGAGATAGCCGCCGACGGGGCAGCGTATAACGATGGGCGCTTTGAAGTCGCCCGCGGAGCGCCAGCGCATGAGCGCGAGTTCGTTTCTGATCTGGTGATAGGCAGGCCAGATGTAGTCGAAGAACTGTATCTCGACGACGGGCTTCAGCCCCCTGGTCGCCATGCCGATGGCGCGGCCGACGATGTTGGCTTCCGCAAGCGGCGAGTTGAAGACGCGCGCCGAGCCGAAGTTGCGCTGCAAGTTGGCCGTCACTTTGAAGACGCCGCCCTTGCCTTTCACCTTGCCGAGGTTCTCTTCGCGCGACACGTCGGCCACGTCTTCGCCGAAGACGACTATGCCGGCGTTGCGCGCCATCTCTTCGTGAAGGCAGCGGTTGATGTTATCGACCATCGTCCCGTTGTTGCCCGAAAGTTCCGCGCCCGCTTCTGTGTCAAACTCGGCTGAAGTGGGGTCAACCTCAGGCGAGTAGACGAACTGTGTCGCCGTCTCCGTCGCGGGTTGCGGACTGGCAAGCGCGATGTCGGCCGCTTCGTTCACGGCGGCGTCAACTTCGTCTTTCAACTTCTGCAACTCTTCCTGCGTAACGAAGCCTTCTTCGACGAGGAGCGCGCCGAAGCGTTTGATGGGATCGCGCTCGGCGTCCGTCGTGCGTTCCTCGTCAGGACGATAGAGCTTTTCGTCGTCGGAGAGCGAGTGCGAATAGGGGCGGATCACTTTGGCGTGGACGAGCGCCGGGCCGCGGCGTGCGCGACAGTATTCGACGGCGCGCTGTAGTGTCTCTAAAGATTCCACGGGGTCTGTCCCGTCGCACTTCTGTATGTAGAGGTCTGGGAAACCCGAGACTAAGCGCGACACGTCGCCGCCCGCCGTCTGCACTTCAACCGGGACGCTGATTGCATAGCCGTTGTCTTCCACGAGGAAGAGGACGGGCAACTTCAAGTTGCTCGCCGTGTTCAACGCTTCCCAAAACTCGCCTTGACTCGTCGTGCCGTCGCCGGTCGAAACGTAGACCACCTCGTCCGTGTGAAAGTTCTCCGCGCGTCCTTTCAACTCCTCGATCAACTGGAAGCGATAGCCCGCCTCGGCGCAACCGACGGCCTGCAAAAACTGCGTGCCCGTCGGCGACGATTGGGAGACGATGTTGAGCCGCTTGTGTCCCCAGTGCGAGGGCATCTGGCGGCCGTGGGAGTTGGGGTCGGCCTCCGCGCCGACGGCCGACAGGAGTTGTTCGAGCGGCGTCATGCCGAGTTGGAGGCAGAGCGCGCGGTCGCGGTAGTAGGGATAGAACCAATCGTAGCCGGGACGCAAGGCCATCCCGGCGGCGGTGAGGACGGCTTCGTGCCCCGCGCCGCTGATCTGGAAAAAGATTTTGTTCTGCCCTTTGAGTTGAATCTCTTTGTCGTCGATGCGTCGCGACATGAACATCGTCCGGTAGATCGAGATCATCTGCTCCCTATCCAACCCGCGATACTCCCGCGCCTTCAATTCGGTCGCCATCTTCTTCAATACCTCTATCTGAAATTTATTCTCTAATCCTCGTACTCGTTCTCAAGCGTCATCCGGTAGTCTTCGGCCATCGAGGGGTGGCCGTGGGCGGTGGCGACTTCGATGCCGCGCCGGTAGGCAGAGCGCGCCGCGTCGCGGTTGCCGAGGCGTTCGTGCGCCTGCGCGAGCATCCCGTAGGCGTTGCCCTCGTCGTTGAAGATTTGGAGATACTTCGTTAGCGTTGCGACCACGTCTGCGTGTCGCCCCGCTTTCTCATACTCCTTCGCCAGCCCGAACAACACCAAAGCGTTGTCCGGGTCGCTCGCAAGCATCTGCTCGAAGACTTCTATGCGTGAAGACATGATTCGTGAATAGTGAATGGTAAATGGTAAATGGATGAAAGCGGGTTGAATCCATTTACCGTTCACTATTCACCATTTACCTTCCTATTGTACTTTCGGCTGCCGGTTTTCGATGATCAGCTTGGCGATGGTTTGCAGTTGCATGTTGGACGTGCCTTCGTAGATCGCGCCGATCTTCGAGTCGCGCCAGAATTTCTCTACGGGGTAGTCTTTGACGAAGCCGTAGCCGCCGTAGAGTTCGATGGCTTTCGAGGCGATGTGTTCGGCGGCGCGCGAAGAGTAGAGCTTCGCCATCGCGGCCTCTTTGACGAAGGGCAGCCCGGCATCTTTCAGGCGCGCGGCGTTGTAGACAAGGAGACGCGCGGCTTCGAGTTCCGTGGCGAGTTCGGCCAGTTGAAACTGCACGCCCTGAAACTGGTTGATCGGGCGGCCGAACTGTTGTCGTTCGGACGTGTAGGCGAGCGCGGCTTCGAGCGCGCCGCGCGCAAGGCCGATCATCTGCGCGCCGATGCCGATGCGTCCCTCGTTCAGAGTCTCGATGGAGACTTTGTAGCCCTTGCCGAATTCGCCGAGCAGGTTCTCTTTCGGCACGCGGCAGTTGTCGAAGATGATCTCGGTGGTGGAAGAGGCGCGGATGCCGAGCTTGTTCTCTTTCTTGCCGACGCTGACGCCTTCAAATTCTTTCTCGACGATGAAAGCGGTAACTCCGCGATAGCCCTCTTCGGGTTTGGCGTTGGCGAAGACGACGTAGATTTCCGCCTCGACGCCGTTCGTGATCCAGAGCTTCTGGCCGTTCAGAACGTAATGGTCGCCCGCGTCCACGGCTTTGGTCTGCATGGCGAAGGCGTCGGAGCCGGAACTGGCTTCGCTCAAGCAATACGCGCCGATCTTGTTCTCTGCGAGTTGCGTCAGGTACTTGCGCTTCTGTTCGGGGTTGCCCCAACGGATGATGGCGTTGTTAACGAGCGTGTTCTGCACGTCCATCAAGACGCCCACCGAGGGGTCGACGCGCGACAGTTCTTCGACGCCGATGATGGCCGAGAAGAACGACGCGCCCGCGCCGCCATATTCTTCGGGCGTTTCGATGCTCATCAAACCGAGGTCGAAGAGGTGTTTGATGATCGAGGCATCCATCTTGGCGTGCTCGTCCATCTGTTCGCGGCGTGGTTTGATCTCGCCTTCGGCGAACTCGCGCACGCTGGCGCGAAACATATTTTCGTCTTCGGAATAGACGGTTAAAGGCGTGCCGCTCAAAAGTTCGGTTGCTGCTTTGCTCATCGCTCTCACAAACCTTCTCAAGTTAGATTCAAATTTTATGGCGGACAATTGTAACCGTAAGCATCGCTGATCAATAAGCCTCCGGTCAACTGTGGAAGAGAGTAAATGGTGAATGGTAAATGGTGAATGGAAACTGCTTTCACCCATTCACCATTTACCATTCACCATTTACTCTCCTTTACTTCTTTCGCCTGTCGCATTTTTACGACAGGGCGTGGGGGCTTGCGTGCGTGTGAGAGGAAGGGAGGCGTGCGGTTTTGTTGGTCGTGTGCGTGGGGCGAGAGTTGGCGCGGGAGTTGCTGTGTGGTGGGAGCGGGCAGAGGCGCTTGGGATCGGTTAAGTTGTGCGTGCGTCGCTTGAGATTGTTGTTGGGCGGCGTCGTGTCCGGCGCTTGAGGTTGTGAGGCGCGGGGCGTGCGCCTGTCGGTTGAGTGTGGGGGCGGGAATAACGTATCTTGCTAAGTCCTAAACGTGTCTTGCGGAGTCTGAACTTGAAGCGGTGGCATGCGCGGCGGGCAACTGTCTTAACTTTCCACAAACGGAACGGGAGCGAATGAGCGAGAGCGAGCAAGTTGAGCGACGCCGGAGCGTGCGGGGCAGGCTGGCGGGCGTGGTCTTCGCCTTGGGCGGCCTCTCGCTCTTTGCCTATTACGTGTGGAAGGCCGGGCCGCAAAGCGTCTGGCAGAACATCACGGCGCTCGGCGCGGGCTTCGCGGTGGTGCTCTTGATCTCTGCGGTGCGCCCCCTGGTGCGCGCTTTTGCGTGGACGCGCTGCTTCGAGGGCGGCGTGCGCCTGCGTCTGCGCGACGCGCTCAGGGCGTATCTGGCGGGCGACGCGCTCGGCAGTTTGACGCCGCTCGGCATGGTGGTGAGCGAACCGGCCAAGGCGGCCTTCGTGCGCGACCGCGTGCCCGTCGTCGCCAGCATCTCGGCGCTCGCCGTCGAAAACCTCTTCTACATGCTCTCGGTCGCTCTGTTCATCTTCGCGGGCACGGCGGCGCTCTTGCTGAGTTTTCCCTTAAACTCCAAACTGCGTTTCGCCAGTTACGCGACGCTCGGTGTCGTCGTCGTCGTCGTCACGCTGGGTTATCTGGTGGTGCGGCGTGAGTGGCGTTTCCTGAGCGGCGCGCTCGCGGCGTTGGAACGTTCAGGGATGGCGCGCGGATTCGTGGCGGCGAGGGGCGAACGCGTGCGCGCCGTCGAAGCACGCATCTACGGGTTTTACGAACACAATCGCGCGCGCTTTCTGCCCATCCTCGCGCTCGAAGCGTGCTTTCATCTGGCAGGTGTGGCCGAAGTTTTCGCCACGCTCTACTTCATACTCGAAAGGCCGCCCGCCTTCGGCCAACTCGCGCTCGCGGCCTTTGTGCTCGAATCCGTCAATCGCGTTATCAACGTAATTTTCAAGTTCGTGCCGATGCGCGTCGGGGTAGACGAAGCGGGCACGGGGCTGTTCACCAAAGTCTTAAAATTCGGCACGACCGCAGGCGTCACGCTCGCCATCATACGCAAGGCGCGCGTCATCTTCTGGACGGCCGTGGGCGTCGCGCTGCTTGTCAGGCGGGGCTTGACGGTGCGCAGCATGGCGCGCGAGGCGCGCGAAGCGGCCGCCCTCGCCGCGACGCAAGCGGAGCAGGCGCACCACACGGCCGCGACCCAAGCGCCGACCGGGAGAGGCGAAGGCGCGGGCAAGAACGACGCGGTGGACGAAGCCGAGTTGACCGTGCCACGTTGAGAAACGACGTGCGGAGTTTTACTTGGAACGATCTCTCGAATTAGTTCCCGAAGAGACGGCGGCGAGCGCGCCGCTTTCGCCCGCCTTGAAAGCGGCGACAGAGGCGTCGCAGGGCGAGCGCGCGCTTGTCATCACGCGCGGCGTCGTGCTCACGCTCGCCTTGCTCGTCGTCTTCGGTTTCGCACTGCGCGCGCACGGCCTCTCAGAGATCGGTTTCGCCGAAGACGAGATCAACAAACTCGAAGCCGCGCGCTCTTACGCACAGGGCGACATCACGCCGAACGCAGAGCATCCGATGTTGATGAAGACTTTGATCTTCGTCTCGCTCGAAGCCTCCGAGGCGTGGAACGCGCGCGCGGGCACGTGGCAACAGATCAGCGAAGAGGCGGCCGTGCGCCTGCCGAACGTCTTGTTCGGTGCGCTCACCATTGTGCCGCTCTATTTGCTCACGGCCGCGTTCTTCGGCAAGCGCACGGGGCTCCTTGCGGCGCTGCTCTGGTCAACGGGCGTCAATGCGATCACCTACAATCGCATCGCCAAAGAAGACACACTGCTAGTCTTCTTCATGCTTCTGGCCTTCTACTTTTACCTACGCGCCAAACAGACGAGCGGCTACGAACCGCAGGCGAAGCGCAAGTTTTATCTCGCCTCGGCCGTCTCCTTCGGCCTGATGCTCGCGTCGAAATACTTCCCGCACTATTTCGGCCTGAACATGCTCTACCATCATCTCGTCGCGCAAAGGCGGCGCGAAGAGGGTGAGCCGCGCGGACGCACGCCCGCCATCTTCTACCCGCTCGTCCTCATCACTTTCCTCGTCGCCAATCCGGCCGTCCTCTTGCCCGAAACGTGGCGATACCTGATGGATTATTCGAGCGAAGGACTGCTGACGCACCACGGCTACCTGATGGGCGAGACACTCTATCAGAACCAGATGTCGAGCACGCCTTTCGGCACGCCCGTCTATTTCTATCTGCTGTTTCTCGCCATCAAGACGCCGCTCGCGCTCCTCGTTGCTTTTCTCGTCGGACTCTTTGTGTGCCTGCGCCGATGGCGACAACCGGGCGAAGCGTTTCTGCTGTTGATGTTCGTCCTGTGGATCGTGCCTTATTCGCTGGCGGGCGCGAAGTGGCTGCGCTACGCGCATTCGCTTTTGCCGTTCGTCTACATGCTGGCGGCGGTCGGCATCATGTGGCTGTTACGGCTCGGCGCGTCGCGCATCGAGAGGAGGGGAAGTTTCTCGCCGCTGCGCATTGCGCGCGCGCTCGTCTTCCTGTGCTTCGTCGCGCTGCCCGCGTGGGCGGCCTACGAGGCCGCGCCGCATTATGCGACTTACACAAACGCGCTCGGCGCGGGGCGCGCGGGCTACTACTTTCCGCACGACGAGTTTTACGACGACGGACTGCGCGAGGCGCTCGGCTACATCGCCGCACACGCGCCTGCGGGCGCGACCGTAGTGCACGAGACGCCCGGCGTCGCGCGCTACTACCTGCAAAAGTTCAACCGCGCCGATCTGAATTCGCGCGTCCTTTCCGATTCCGCGTTCCAACTCGA
Organism: Pyrinomonadaceae bacterium; assembly: GCA_035942855.1. Lineage (GTDB taxonomy): Bacteria > Acidobacteriota > Blastocatellia > Pyrinomonadales > Pyrinomonadaceae > JAIVJZ01. The sequence continues at coordinate 73,827 of DASZCS010000078.1, forward strand.
CGCCGCGCCGCGCCCCGCCTATATCATCCTGCAACGCGGTCGCACCTATTTCGAGAATCGTGAGAAGATGACGGACGCGCGCACGAGCGGTCGAAAAGTTTACGAAGGGTTCGTCGGCGGCACGAGCGCCGTTGAAGTCTACGCGTTGCAGTGAAGTTTGATTGTGACAAGCGGGATGAGAAAAATTCTGATGACAAAGAAACTGCCGCCGTGTCTCTTGTTGCTGCTCGCGTTGTGCGGCGCGTTTAGTTTCGCGTCAGCACAGTCTGAGACGAAGAAGGCGGAGCGCGCCTGGATCACAGTTCTTTCAACGACGGACTTGCACGGTAACATCCTGCCCGTCGATTACTACACGAACAAGCCGGACGCGCGCGGGTTGGCGAAGGTGGCGACGCTCATCCGGCAGGCGCGGCGCGAGAATCCGACGGGCACGCTCCTTCTCGATTCGGGCGACACGATTCAGGGCACGCCGCTCGAATATTTTCACAGCAAGAAGAACAACGCGCCGCCCGATCCGATGATGCTCGTGATGAGCGCGCTTCAGTTTGACGCGCTCGCCGTCGGCAATCACGAATACAATTTCGGCCTCAAGGTGCTGGAGAAGGCGCGTAGCGAGGCGAGTTTCCCGTGGCTGTCGGCCAACACCTATCGCACCGGGACGAACGAGACTCATTACCAGCCCTACGTCGTCAAAGAATTGAACGGCGTGCGCGTCGGCGTCCTCGGGCTGACGACGCCGGGCGTGCCCTTCTGGGAGAACCCGGAGAATTTCGCACGCCTCGAATTTCGTGAACCCGTCGCCGAGGCGCGGCGTTGGGTCTCGGTGCTGCGCGAGAAGGAGCGCGTAGACCTCGTCGTCGTCGCCATGCACATGGGACTGGAGCGTGACTTGCGGACGGGCGAAGAGACACCGGGACAGTTGAAGGACGAAAACGTCGCCGTGCGGCTCGCGCTCGAAGTGCCGGGAATTGATCTCATCTTGATGGGGCACACGCATCGTGAAGTGCCCGCGCTTTTGCTCAATAACGTGCTGCTCACGCAGGCCGGATTCTGGGGGCGACATCTGGCGCGCGCAGACCTGTATCTGGAACGCGCCGCGACGGGCGGGCGTTGGCGCGTCGCGGCGAAGGCGGCGCGCACCGTCGCCGTCACGGCAGAGACGACGACGGATGCGGAAGTCGCCAAACTCGTCGAACCTTACGACCGCGAGACGCAAGAGTGGCTGGCGCGCGTCGTCGGCGAATCTGCGGCGGAGTTGACGGCCGAAGAGGCGCGCTTTCGTGATACGGCCATACTCGATCTGATCCAGCGCGTGCAATTGGAAGTTGGACGTGCGGACGTTTCGATGGTGGCGAGTTTCAATCCGCAGGCGCGCTTGCCCAAGGGCAACGTGACGGTGCGCGACATCGCCGGGCTTTACATTTACGAGAACACGCTCGTCGTGCTCGAAGTGACGGGGCAACAGTTGAAAGACGCGCTAGAACATTCCGCGAAGTATTTCCGCGCCTACGAAACGGGGCGCACGCCCGCCCAACTCGTGGACGAAAAAATCCCCGCCTACAATTTCGACATCGCAGAAGGCGTGACCTACGACCTGGATTTGACGAAGCCTGTGGGCGCGCGCGTCCAGAATTTGCGCTTTCGCGGCCAGCCGCTCGATCCTGCGCGCAAACTCAAACTCGCCACGAACAACTACCGGGTGGGCGGCGGCGGTGGCTACACGATGTTTCGCGGCGCACCCGAAGTTTATCGTTCGAGCGTGGAGATACGCGAACTGATCATCGACTGGGTCGAGCGCAACAGACGCATCCCCGCCGAACCGACGAACAACTGGCGACTGTTGACGAACTGAGGAATCAGGAATTGAGGAATTAGGAATCGTTGCTCAACTGAGAAGTCGTTGACTGTTGACCAACTGAGAGACGCGCGCCTTGCATCCCACGAAACATGAAAACTTCAATCGTCGCTGTCGCGGCGCTCGTCATGTCGAGCCTCGCGCTTTCCTTCAGCGTCTCGCCGAGCACTACGCACGGTGCGTTCGACAAACCGATGCGGTCTGACACCGACGCACGCCGGGCGACGAACAGCGGCGAAAGATCTGCGAACGGTGATGCCGCGCCGTCGCCGGAGGCCGCGCCGCAGACGCCGCTCAAACTCCCGCTCACAGACCCGAAAGTTTTCGTCTCGAAGAGTAAACGCGAACTGCGTCTCTACGCGGGCGGGGAACTCGTGCGCACTTACCGCATCGCGCTCGGCACAAACCCCGTGGACGACAAGGTGCGGCAGGGCGACCGCGCGACGCCCGAAGGCGACTTCTACATCTGCGTCAAAAACGCGCGCAGCAATTTCTATCTCTCGCTCGGCCTCAGCTACCCGAACGCCGAAGACGCCGCGCGCGGCCTGCGCGACAAATTGATCACGCGAGCGCAGTATGAACAGATCGTGCGCGCGATACGGAGCAAGCGGCGTCCGCCCTGGGATACGGCGCTCGGCGGCGAGATTTTCATACACGGCGGCGGCACTGAAGGCGACTGGACTTGGGGCTGCGTCGCCCTCGCCAACACGGACATCAAGGAACTCTTCGATGCCCTCCCGATGGGCACGCCCGTGAAAATCGAACGATGAAGGATGAACGATGAAGGATGAAGTAACAGCGAGCCGTCTTTAACTTCATCATTCATCCTTCGCACATGAGGTCATTTACTTTACTGAAACCATAGCGTTCCAACGCCGCCCCTTTTCTATAATAGACGCCAATAAGCACGCCCCTACCCGCGACGCATCTCACCCAGCATTGTCGGGATGAGTTCGGAGACCGTCGGGTGGATGGGCACGGCCTGCTCCAGCACGTCGCAGGGGACGCCCGCGTTCATGATGTCGAGGATGCCGTGGATCGCCTCGTCGCCGCCCGTGCCGAGGATGGCGGCTCCGAGAATCCTGCGCGTCTCGGCGTCCACGACGACCTTCATCAACCCTTGCGTTTCCCCCTTTTCGACGGCGCGGCTGACACGGGTCATAGGGCGGCTGCCGATGAGGAGCGGCCGCCCCGTGGCGCGTGCCTCCCTCTCGGTCAGCCCCACGCGGCCGAGCGGCGGATCGACGTAGAGCGCGTAGGCCGGGACGCGGTCGCTCACGCGCCTGCTCTCGCCCCCGAGCAGGTTGGCGGCGATGATCTCGAAGTCGTTGTAGGCAGTGTGCGTAAAAGCCCCGCGGCCGTTGCAGTCTCCGAGCGCCCAGATGCCGGGAACGTTAGTGGCGAGATGGTCGTCAACCTTGATGTACCCGCGCGCGTCCTGTTCGACGCCGGCCGCTTCGAGGCCGAGGTCGTCCGTGTTAGGGCGGCGACCCACCGCGAGCAGGACGTGTGACCCGACCGACACGGGTTCGCCCACGGGACAATCGACGCCGACCGCCACGCCCCGTCCGTGTGGTGCGAGACTGATGCACTCAGCGCCGGTGCGCACTTCGATGCCCTCACTGACGAGAATCTCGCGGATCGCTTCCGAGACTTCCTCGTCCTCGCGCGCGACGAGGCGCGAAGACTTCTCGACGACCGTCACCTCCGCCCCGAAGCGGCGGTATATCTGCGCGAACTCCAGCCCGACGTAGCTGCCGCCGATGACGATCAGGCGCTCGGGCAGGAGGTCGAGTTCGAGTATCGAGCGGTTGGTGAGGAATGGGACATCGCCCACGCCGGGCATGTCGGGCACAAAGGCACGCCCGCCGACGTTGACGAAGACGCGCGGCGCGGTCAGCAACTCCTGGCCTACGCGAACCCGGTCGGGCCCTTCGAAGCGTGCGTGTCCTTCGAAGACGGTGCAGCCCTCCATACCGCGCAGCCACTGCTCGACTCCCGTGCGTGAGTTTGCGACCATAGCGTCGGCGCGCGCCTTGACCCTCGACATGTCTACGCGCACCTCGCCATCGAGGACGACGCCGTAGTCGGCGGCGCGGCGCGCGAGGTGCGCGGCGTAGGCGCTGGCGACAAGCGTCTTCGTCGGCGTGCAGCCCGTGTTGACGCACGTGCCGCCGAAGAGCTTCCGCTCGACGAAGGCGACGGTCATACCGGCAGCCGCCAGCCGCCCGGCCAGCGACGGGCCGGCCTGGCCCGCGCCGATGATAATCGCGTCGAACTCTCTCATCACAGTGCCACTCCTATCAGCAGCGCGCAGCCGACTGCGATCATCGTCGTGTCAGTCATGTGTGCAACTCCTTCTGAAACGGCAATCCGTTTGTCGCCTGCCAGCGCTCGCCCGGAGCAGTTGGTGATCTGAATTTCCTCAGGCGGTTCGTTCACCGCTTTACCTTTCCCGTACCTCTCGGCGAGTGTGTGCCTGTCTGCGTTAATCAACCGAACGTGAAGGCGAAAGCCTCCGCGCCCGGATCGAGGAACTCTATCTCGAACCGCCGATCCGCGATGGGCTTCGGCTGTCGGATCAGTTGATACAAACGCTGTTCGGCAATCGTGCCGTTGCCTTGCTCGTCAACATCAACGCCGTGAGCAGTGACCGGCGGCTGTCCGTCCAGAGCCACGCGGAAGCGCACGGACGTTCCCGGCGCCGGCGACCCCATGACGAGATGAAGGTCGCGCGCGTGAAAGCTGTACGCGATCCGCCCGCCTGCCTTGTTCAGCGCGACGGCCTGTTCCCCCATCGTCCAATCGCCCGAAAGCGCCCACTGGTTGAGGCTCAACTGCGCGGGGGCGGCGTAGACGCGGCGCTCGTCCGGCACCGCGCCGCCCGGTGACGCGAAGTTCTCGGTGCGCTCGTAGCCGACATAATTTTCAGGAGACTTCAGGCTGCCCCAGTCGGCGGCGGCTTCAGCGCCGCGACCCTCTACCGAAACCAATTCCTGACCGACGCCGCCGACCCCGGCCTCGGCCAGCAGTCGTTGAATGACTCTCTCCGACTGTTCGTAATCGCCTTCGCCGAATTGATGATGTCTGACGCGACCCCGCGCGTCCACGAAATAGAGCGCCGGCCAATACCGGTTCTTGAAAGCACGCCAGCTCGCGTAGTCGTTATCAAGCGCGACCGGGTAAACGATCCTCATCTCGTTCAACGCCCGGCGGACGTTATCGACATCCTTCTCGAACGGGAACTCAGGCGTGTGCACGCCGACCAACACCAGCCCCTGAGTTTTGTACTTCTCATTCCACGCGCGGACGTAGGGAAGCGTGCGCAGCCAGTTGATGCAGGTGTAGGTACAGAACTGGACGAGGACGACACGTCCGCGCAGAGAGTCCGCCGCCAACGGCTGCGAGTTGAGCCACCCCGTCGCGCCGCCGAGAGAGGGCATTTCACCTTCGATTGGTAGTTGAGCCAACGCGCTCTTTATGCGCTGCGACGCACAGCCGACCGCGCCGAACGGGACGGCGGCAACGGTCATGGCCGCGGCGGCAAGGAAGCTGCGGCGAGCACGGTTGAGTTCTGCGGACATTCGGCTCCTCCTGACTTGGTTCGAAGCTGGAAAGCTATAACGCGGCGCATGGCTTGTCTGAATCCGGCCGGCGCGCAGCCGCTCAATCGGGTTCTCCGGCCGGTTACTTAATCGCGCAGGTAATGGCAGGCGTACCCGCCGGGATGCTCGCGCCGTAAAGCACGCCAGCGGTGGAGCGGCGCCGCCCGTGTGAGCGCCGCCCGTTTCGCCAACCAGCGCTGTGATCTAAATGCCGCTGAAACGGTATCACTTGGGAAGAACGTGAAAGACATCCTCCATGTAGCGGTCGGCGGCGGCACTGGCCTCCTCCGGACTGCTCCCCTGTTGACGTGCGCTCAGGTACGGCGCGTACCAGTCCCACCATTGGTGCTCGGAGTGCGTCTTCTCGTAGTGATCGTGGCGCTCCGCCGTCTCGCGGAGAAGTTCGGCAAGGGTCTTGACGTTCATGGCTTGCCCTCCCTTCTACTTCCACTCGCGGCCGGGGAGCCTCGTCTTGATCTCCTGGAGCAGCCAGCCGTTCCCGTCCGGGTCTTCGAACGAGGCGAACGTGAAGTAGGTGCGCTCCTCCGGGTCGCGACCACCGACACGCGGGTTCTCCCCGGTGGCGTTGAAGGGGCCGCCTGCGTAGTGGAAGACCTCGCTGACCTCAACGCCGCGGGCGGCGAGGTCGGCGCGGGCGGCCTCGATGTCGTCCACGGCGAGGACAAGGCTGTCGGCCAAACCGGGCTGGGCCGACCTGATCCCCTTGCCGAAGATGATCGAAGCTTGAGAGTTGTGCGGCGTCATCTGCACGATGCGGAAGTCGCCGCCGTCCGTGAAGTCGCCGTCGAACCGCCAGCCGAGTTTCTGGTAGAACGCCTTCGCGCGGTCGATGTCGGAAACACCAATCATCACGACTTCGAGTTTCATGTCGACCGGTTCGGCTCCCGGTGCCGCCTCATCCCTTGTTTTCATTTCAACGCTGGACATTTTTATCTCCTTCCGTTTAGGCGAATCCTGGCGGACTTCGCTTAGGCTTATTGATCTCCTGTTCCTTCTGCCACGACATCTCTGTGACAGTCGTATGTTGTAGTTGCCGCACGACGACTATCGGCATCAGGGCGCGTAACGGGTGAAGACGTAGTCGCGCGCCTTGACGGCCTGATGGCAGGCGAAGCAGGTGTTCATCTGGGCGTCGGCGGCGGGCTTGCCGTCCTTATTGAACTCGGCGTAGCCCCACCCCCCCGTCGCGGCGTACTTTTTCGAGTCCTTGACCATGAACTGAAGGTACCAGGACGGCGCTTCGCCGGGAACGTAAGACTGGACGCGGCCGAAGGCTTTGTTGTTCTCCTCCGACGCGACGTGCTTCCAGGCGATGCGGGCGATGATCGTGCCTTCCGGGAACGGGAGCTTTCCTTCACGATAGGTCTTGATCGCCATGTCATTGCCCAGAATGGCGCGGATGTCGTTGAGGTCGCCCTCTTCGTGCGCCACGGAGATGAACCTCCAGTCACGATATCCGGGTGGAATTTCTTTGACGAAGACCGGGGCGACCTCTCCGTCGGCGCGTCGAGATGCTCTCGTCTTAAGGGCGATCACGCCGCTTATCATTGCAAATGCAACCAGCAGTAGGGCGATCCGTTTCATACCATGTCTCCTTATCAACGTGTGTCATTCAACCAGTTGTTGGGGCAATCCGATTCAGTCGGGCATCGGAATGACCGTTGCTCACTTCCGGGAAGTCACGAACTAGCGAAGTGATTTGAACGCCGCGCGAAGTTCCGCCGCGAACAGCTCCGGGTACTCCCACGCCGCGAAGTGTCCGCCCCGGTCGGCCTCGTGGTAGTAGATCAGTTTGCGGAAGGCTCGCCGAGCCCACGTCTCCGGGGCGCGATAGACCTCCTTCGGAAACACCGTGACGGCCACCGGGACAGAGATCTCTTCGGTCTTCTGCGCGGCCGCGCTAATCAGGTTTGCTTCGCGGTTCTCCCAGTAGAGTCGCGCCGACGAGGCCGCGCTGTTCGTCAGCCAGTACAGCGTGAAGTTGTCGAGCACGTCGTCCCTCGTCGGCGATTGTTCGGGGTCTTTGCCGTACGTCCACTCGGCGAAGCCGGGGTGCACGAGCATCCACCCCGCGAGGCCGGCGGGGGAGTCCGTCAAGCCGTAACCGACGGCCTGAGGCCGCGCGCCCATCATCGCCACGTAGGCCAGATTCCGGTTCCTGGCCGACGTTCTCAGGGCCTCGAAGACCGCGCGTTCCTGTTCGGAGAGTCCCGCGGGCGCTGGCCCGCCAGCGGCGAGCGCCGCACCTACGTCGGGCGGCAGGGTCGCTGGCAGGTTGGTGTGGATGCCGAGCAGCCCCGCAGGCGACTGCCGCCCCATCGCCTGCACGACGCCCGCCCCCCAGTCGCCGCCCTGCGCCACGTAGCGCGTGTATCCGAGCCGCTTCATGAGCACGTCCCACGCGCGGCCGATGCGCTCAGAGCCCCACCCCGCTTCGGTCGGTTGCGCCGAGAAGCCGTAACCCGGCAGCGACGGGATCACCACGTCGAAGGCGTCCTCCGCCCGGCCGCCGAACGCCGTCGGGTCGGTGAGCGGGCTGATGAGTTTGATCTGCTCGAAGACCGATCCCGGCCACCCGTGCGTGATGACGAGCGGCAGCGCGTTCGGGTGTCGCGACTTGACGTGGATGAAGTGAATATCCACCCCGTCGATCTTCGTCTTGAACTGTGGGAAGGCGTTAAGCTTCGCCTCGGCCTTACGCCAGTCGTAAGCGTTCGCCCAGTGCCGCACCAGTTCCCGCAGTGCGGCCAACTGCGCGCCCTGCGACCGGTCGGCCACGGTCTCGCGGTCGGGCCAACGCGTCGCCGCCAGGCGTCGGCGTAAGTCGTCGAGTTCCTTTTGCGGCACACGGACGCGGAAGGGGCGGATCGATTCGCCTTCGCCCGAGTGTGCCATAGCGGCTTTCGTGGCCTGCGCGCCGGTCTTGGCGGGTTGCTGCGCGAGCACGGCGGCGGTCGTCGTCAGAGAGGCCGCCAAGAGCGCGAAGAGCGGTAGTCGAAGCAGGCCGACAACACGCCTGACATGGGCGCGGGCGGTGTGTTGTGCATTGTCGAGTCGCATGGTCTGTTCTCCTTCATGAAAAGCTGTCAACCGCCCGAAACTCGATTCATCGAGGTGCGATAGCGGGGGCAAGTAGACCACAGGCTTGAAGGCGAATCTATTAGACGTTGGTATCGGTCGATACCTTGGTATCAATCTGCGCGAGGGAAGATAAGCGGTAGCAGGAACATGTCTCTGATTTGAAAACAAGTAGCCTTGCGGACTGCGCGAGACAGTCGGCAGGGCTTACTCAGGCTCACAACGAATCAGAAGCCGTCAACCTCGATGACAGCTCGGGCAAACGCCTCCGGAGCTTCCTGCGGCAGGTTGTGCCCGACGCCGCCCCTGACGACGCGATGCGCGTACTTGCCCGAGAATTTTTTGGCGTAAGAGCTGGCGTCCGGGTGCGGCGCACCGTTGGCATCGCCCTCCATGGTGATGGTGGGCACGGCGATCAAGGGGAATGCGGCGAGCCGCTTTTCAAGTTCGTCGTACTTCGCCTCGCCGTCGGCCAGACCGAGCCGCCAGCGGTAGTTGTGGATGACTATTGGGACGTGGTCGGGGTTGTCGAATGAGGCCGCGCTGCGGTCGAAGGTCGCGTCGTCGAAGTTCCATTTCGGGGAAGCGAGTTGCCAGATGAGCTTGTTAAAGTCACGCCGGTTTTTTTCGTAGCCGAGCTTCCCACGCTCAGTCGCGAAGTAGAATTGATACCACCATTCGAGTTCGGCCTTCGGCGCGAGCGGCATGGTGTTGGCCTCGCGGCTGCCGATCAGGTAGCCGCTCACCGAGACGAGTGCTTTGCAGCGTTCAGGCCAGAGCGCCGCGACGATGCAGGCCGTGCGCGCCCCCCAGTCGAAGCCGCCTATGACTGCCTTCTTAATCCTGAGGGCGTCCATCAGCGCGACGGCGTCTACGGCAAGCGCCGACTGCTGGCCGTTACGGAAAGTTTCACCGGACAGGAAACGCGTCGTGCCGTAGCCGCGCAGGAAAGGGATGATCACTCGATAGCCCTTCGACGCGAGCAACGGCGCGACATCCCGATAGCTGTGGATGTCGTAAGGCCAGCCGTGCAGAAGTATGACCGCGTGGCCGTCGGCAGGGCCGGCTTCAACGTACCCGACGTTCAGGAGTCCGGCGTCTATCTGCTTCAGTTCACCGAACGAGGCGGTCGTCGCCGGCTTACTCGCATTCGGAGCCGAACGGTTTGCCTTGTCGGACGGCACTTGCGCCAAACTCGTCAGGCCGAGTCGGGCGGCGACGATGCTGATCGCCGCGGTGCTCAGAAAGCGGCGGCGATGATGATTGATCTCTTTGGACATGACACCCCTCATCGCTCCTGCGGCGGGCTTAAAAGGAGTTCCCCGGCTACTCCGCCTTCCCACGCGGTTGGTATTTCCCGACCTCCGGCCGGAAGGAGATGGCGAGGCGATTCCAGCCGTTGATGGCGATGACGGCCATCGTCAGCTTGACTAACTCCTCCTCGCCGAACTGCGCACGGGCGGCCTCGTACTCTGCGTCCGACGCGTGTGTCTCAGAGATCAGCGTAACCACCTCTGCCCACGCCAGCGCGGCGCGTTCGCGCTCCGAGTAATAAGGCGACTCGTGCCACGCGCTCAGGCCGTAGAGCCGCTGCTCAGTCTCGCCTGCGGCGCGCGCGTCCTTCGTGTGCACGTCTATGCAGTAGGCGCAGCCGTTGATCTGCGAGACGCGCGTCTTGACGAGTTCGAGCAGCGAGTGCTCCAGCCCCGACCCGTCAACGTACTTCTGTAGCTTGTACATCGCCTGCACCGATCCCGGCGCGGCCTTGCCGTAGTCCACACGTGTCTCCATCTCTTCACCTCACTTCCCGCCGTTGAATGAGACGCCCCGACGCGTGCCCGTCAGGCCATCCCGTGTCCGCTCCAAATCGATAGTCGTCGCCACCCGGAGGCACGCTGCTCGACTTCGTGTGTCAGCCCTTAATCCTGCTCGCCGATGGTCTGGGCGTATGTCTTGCCGTACGGATAGAAGAGTTCCTTGCGGCCTTCCGCCCAGGCTGCTTTGAGTTCGGTCGTCGTGATGTCCCAATCGGGACGGCACTTTCTGGTGACGGCGCGCAGGTCTTGGCGAAGTTCCTCTATCGTCGGCCGCCCGAAGAACCAGTAGCCCATATAGATTTTGTAAACGATCAGGCCGGGCTCCAACACGAGCACGTGCGGGATCATGGGGTTGTGGAGCGGGTCTGTGTATTCGGCGATGTCGAGGTCTTTCTGAACCTTGCGTCCCGCGTCGGAGAGGAAAGGCCAGTGCGCACCGACGCCGCTGCGGTACTCGTTCGTCTCGGTGATGTTGTCGGTGCTGATCGTGACCAGCCGGCAGTAGCCGACCTCAAGCTCGCGGTGGAGTTGGACAAGCGCCTCGGCTTGCCGACGATCCTTAGGGCAGAAGCCTCCGCGGCTGAGGACGAGCACCATCGGGTGCTGCCCTTGCAGCTCGGAGAGCTTCCGGCGTTTCGTCGTGTGGTCGGAAAGCTCGTAGTCCGGGAAGACAGCCCCTGGAACAATGTCAGGTCGCATCGGTCACCCTCCTTCTTTGTCGAAGCCGACGGCCATCGGCGCGCGGCGACGACTTCACATCGTCAGGACGACGCGGAACTGCGCGTCGCCGCTGAGCATGCGCGCGTAAGCCTCGGCCGCCCGTTCGAGCGGGTAGGTTTCTATCATGGGGCGCACGCCCGATAGCTCTGCGAAGCGAAGTGTATCCTCGCTATCAGACGGTATCCCGGAAGCCCAGCCCTGAATCGTGTGATTTCCGAAAATGAGCTGTGTCGGCGTAACCTCGATGGGGGCAAAATCCGCGCCGACGACTATGAGCCTGCCGTTCGCCCCCAGCCCGTCGATCAACTCCGACATCGCCTTCGAACTCGGCGCCGTCGCCAGAATCACCCGCGCGCCGCCCAGCTTTTGCAGCTCTTCCGCCGCGTTCGTCGCCCTGCTGTCGATGTAGATGGCTGCTCCGAGCTTCTTGGCGAGCGTTGCGTTCTCGGGGCCGCGCCCGACGGCTGCGACCCTGTAGCCGAACTTGTTCGCGAACTGGATTCCGAGGTGGCCGAGGCCGCCCAGTCCCTGCACCGCGACGAGGTCGCCGGGGGAGGCGCCACTGTGCCTGAGCGCGTTGAAGGTGGTGACCCCGGCGCAGAGCAGCGGCGCGGCTTCGGCATCACTCAAACTTTCCGGCACGGCCGCCAGCGCCTCCGTGGGGGCTAACATATACTGTTGGTATCCGCCGTCGTAGCTGATGCCCGCAATCTTTTGGTTCCGGCAGTTAATGAAATCTCCGCGGCGGCACGCGTCGCATGTGCCGTCGTGGCCGCCGTGCCAGCCGACGCCGACGCGCTGCCCCTTCGTCCACTCCGTCACGCCCGCGCCCACCTCGTCTATGACGCCCACGACTTCGTGTCCGGGCACGCGTGGATACTGAATACCGGGCAGCGCGCCCTCTTTCGTGAGTACGTCGCTGTGGCAGACGCCGCATGCCTGCACCTTGATGCGCACTTGTCCCGCGTCCGGCTTCGGAATCTCGCGCTCGACAATCTGAAAATCCGCGCCCGGCGCGGCCACCTGCGCCACCTTCATCGGCGCTACCGCAGTTCTTGTCGTTGCCATAATGTCTCCTATCGAATCTAGATTGATGTTGCCGCGGCCGACGCGTTGAAGTCGGCCGCGTTCCTTCTGACAAACTCACGCACGCCGAGCGGCTCTCGCCCCGTCAGCGCGCGCACGTCCTCGGACATCCGGTCATAGCGTCCCGCGCGGTGTAGGTCGGCCATCGTCGCAAGGTGGTTCACCAGATGAGCCGGCAGGCCGCGTTCGAGCAGCCCGTCCCGCCACGGCCCGACCGGAATGTCCTGATACGTGATCGCGCGGCCGAGCGCCTCCGAATATTCCCGCGCAAAGAAATGCATGTTCTCGGACTGCGGGCCGGTCAGGTGATAGATCTTGCCGACGTGCGGCTGCGGGTCGGCAAGCAGCGCGGCCAGTACGCGTGCCACGTCTTCCACCGCGACCGGTGAAGTCTTGCCCTCGCCGAACGGCAGTCTGATCCGGTTTGATTCCCTGACCGAATCCGAAGTGAAGATCAGAAAGAAGCCTTCGAGAAGCACCGTCGGCCGCACATGCACGACCGGCAAACCCGACCAGTCGAGCGCCTGCTCGGCGAGCCAGTGCAACTTGTGCTGCGGGCTGGGCGTGGTTTCGGTGATGCTCATTTGCGCGAGCGTCATCTGCGACATGTTGACGAATGCTTTAACGCCGTGATGTTTCGCCACCGCCGCTGCGTTGACCGTCGCGGCCAGATAGGCATCAGAAACCGACATGCCGAAGTACATCGTCTCGCAGCCGGCAACCGCCCTGTGCATCGAATCCAGATCGAGCAGATCGCCGACCACGACCTCCGCGCCCATGTCGCTGAGCGCCCGCGCCCGTTCGTCTTCACTACGCACCATCGCGCGCACCGCTTTGCCTTCCCGCAACAGTAGCTCTGTGACCGTGCGACCTATCCCGCCGACGCGGCCCGCTGCACCCGTGACCAGAATGGGATTGGTCATGTATTTCCTCTTGCGTCGTCTATCAGCGCGCCCTATCGAGCAGACGCCCGGCCTTCGTGTTCAGTTCACTGGCGACCGAGAGCGCCGCCTGCTTCTTCCAGCGCGACCGATGCGATTGCCCGCCACGTCTCCGGCATCGGCAACTCATTGCTCCGGCCATTGATTCATCGTAGGCGCAAGGCGGAGGCTGACGGCCATCTTCACCAGGTCGGCGAGGGAGTCTGCCCTCATCTTTTGCATCAGCTTGCCCCTGTGCGCCTTCACCGTGATCTCGCTGATCCTGAGCCTAAGCCCGATCTGCTTGTTCAACAGACCGGCGACTACCAATGTCATCACCTCGCGCTCGCGAGGGGTGAGCGATGCGTGACGACCGCGGAGCGTTTTGATCTCTGCTTCGTGACCCAACGCCGCCTGGCTGCGTTGTATGGCGTGCCGGATGGCTCCGAGCAGCACACCGTCGTCGAACGGCTTTGTCAGGAACTCGACGGCTCCCGCCTTCATGGCGCTCACGGCCGTCGGGATGTCGCTGTAACCCGCGATGAAGATGACAGGCATGTCTATCCTATCCGCGACAAGTTCCTGCAAATCGAGGCCGCTGATGTCGGGAAGAGAAACGTCGAGCACGAGGCAACTCGGTGTCAAGACCCTCGGGCGGGCGAGAAATTCCCGCGCCGACCCAAACGTCGCCGGCTTCCAGCCTGCGAAGCGGATCAGCGGTTCAAGCGATTTGCGCACCGTGATGTCGCTATCGACGACGAAGACGGTTGGAGGCTCTAACGACGTGGCTTGAGACACCGCCGAATCGGCCTGAAGCCCTTGCCGACGATGCCGAAATAGATCATCTCGGCCGCCGTAGTCTCTGGCGACGACGCGTCCGACCGGCACGGGCATTACTCCGGGGATGTTTCGACCCAAACCGTTCGCGCGTCCGACGCTCGACAAAACCTGTGACATGAAGACCCTCCCCTTAACACTCTTAAACCAAAGTCAGCATCCAGCAGGCCACACTATGCGCGAACGGAGCCACCGGACGCATCACGAGATAGGAGGGTTTTTCCATACCACTGTAGACGCAATCGCTGATACCACTATCGTGGTAATAATTTCCTGTGACCAGCCTTCCGGCGACATTGACGTGACGGGGATGTGAGACGAAAGGCACTCCGGGGCATTCAGGGCTTAGGCGGGCGAGAAGCTTGGGGGATGATGATCTCGCGGCGTCCGAAGAGGCGCGCGTCGAGCGAATAGGCTCCGGGGCCGAGGAGCGCTATCGCCATCGCCACGACCATTACGAAGAGGACGGATAGTCCATTACCGAGAAGATTGTGAGTGTAAGTAGGAAAGAATTCAAAGGCTGTTGCGATACTGCCCAGCCCCAACAGAATGCAGGCCACCGGAGTTAGAAATCCGATTAAAAGTGAGGAGCCAATGGCAAAGGTTATTGCTCCTAATACCCATGTCCAGAGCGTCGGATTATCGCGGCTCGAAAGGTAGGCTCCAGCCTGAACTACCGTCGTCAGGCCAATTACCGCTCGCAACAGCAGCAATCCTGCGCCGGTTTTTCCGCTGGGATAGGTGAAAGAGAATAGTCTCAGCAGCCGTCGGCCTCCAATAGTCTCAAGTGAGGTTGTTGCATTCACCCGTGACTAAGATAGCGGTTGCGAAGATAAATTGAATCACCCAAGCGCGGAATCTTTGTATCCCACTATCGTGGTATGGACGAGTAGGAAAATTGCGGTCAGTTTATAACTGAATTATTCCGCGACGGACGGCGATGGCTACCGCCTGTGTGCGGTCTGAGGCGTTTAACTTATCCATAATATGCTTGATGTGAACCTTGACCGTCTCTTCAGAGATGAAAAGCTTTTCAGCGATGTCACGGTTGCGGTTACCTTCGGCGATGTGACGCAGGACTTCTATTTCGCGCTCGGTCAGGTCATCGTCGCTGACATGCTCAGCCAGATGTGCCGCAATGTGTGAAGGGATGCCTTTCTTACCGGCATAGACGTGGCGAATTGTCTCGACAAGCTCGTTGGGGGGAGTGCTCTTGAGCAGGTAGCCGCGGGCGCCCGCCTTGAGCGCCCGCTGAATCTCAACGTCGCCTTCGAACGTGGTTAATATGATGACGCGCGCATCTCTGAACTCCGCCCTGATCGCGATGAGCGCGTCAATGCCGCTCATGTCAGGCAGCCTCAGATCCATGAGGATTAAGTCAGGCTGGCTCTCGCGATAGATACGAATGGATTCCGAGCCGGTTTCCGCCTGTGCCACTATCAGCATATCCGGCTGGTTGTTGATAACGGCGGCGATCCCTTCGCGCAGCAGCGGGTGATCGTCAACGCTGAGGATACGGATTCGGGACTGATCGCTCATGCGTTCCTTTCGCTTTCTGATTTTTGCGGCGTTCCGTCTTCGGCTTTCCTCCGCCGCCGTAGCCTACTAAGCCTTCCTGAGTCACGCTGAGAAGGCTCTGATTTGAATGCCACCTGGCCGGGGACGGACAGCTCGACCTCCGTCCCCGACGCGACACGACTTCGCACCTTTAGTCGAGCGCCGATTCTCTCCGCCCGCTCGCGCATCCCTGAAAGCCCCCAATGACCGTCGCGCCCCGACCGCAGCACTTGGGGGTCGATCCCGTCGCCGTCGTCACTGACAAGCACACGCAGCTGATTGGCTGAATAATCAACTTCAACTTCAATCGTCTTCGCGCGGGAGTGGCGAAATGCGTTGATCAACGCCTCGTGTCCGATGCGATAAACTTCATCGCGGATGACCGGGTGAATGGATTGCGGGCGGCCTTCGACGACGACGCGGAAGGCTATCTCGTCCTTAACTGCGAGTTCCTGCTGAGAACGGGAAAAGGCCTCTTCGAGATTAAGAGAACTATGACCGTTTGCAGAGCGTAGGCCACGGACGGCATTCCGGCCCTCTTCAATAACCTGACCCATCAATTCCAGCACACGGCGGACGAGGGGCTTCGCCGGGGAGTCTGCGGGCAGCTTGTCGTCGGCGACATGGAGCTGCATGGAGGCGCTCAGGAAGCCTTGCAGTAGCGTATCGTGCAAATCCTGCGCGATGAGCGTCCGCTCTCGAAGCCGCTCCTCGAACTGTGAGGCGAGGCGTGCCCTCACCGAGCGCACACGCCGCCTGTAACCCATCCAGACCAGCAGCCCCGTCAGCGCGACACACAACAGAAGAAACCAGTAAGTCCGGTAGAACGGTGGAAAGACTCTGACTCTAATGCGCGCGCCTTCGTTGTTCCAGACGCCGTCGCGATTGGCCGCGATGACGTGAAACGTATATTCGCCCGGCGGCAGATAAGAATAATAAGCCGTCCGGCGCGTGCCGACCTCATTCCAATCCCGATCAAGCCCTTCAAGTTTGTATTTGAATCTCACTTGCCCGGAATTGATAAAACTGATTCCGGTATAATTGATCTCAAGAGTGGTCTGATCAGGTGCCAACATTATTTCGGGTTGGTTATTAACCACCGATTGAATCTTTTTATTTTCAAGCCTGTTTCTGTCAACTACAATCTCTTCAATCAACACGGGCGGCGGTAGCTGATTAGTCGTCACGGCTTCCGGGTCTACGACGGCGATGCCTTGAGCCGTCGGGAGCCAGAGCCTCCCGTCGCGCGACCTGATGCCGGCGGGCTGTCGCCCCCCGTTGCCCTCGATATTGAGTAGACCATCCTGTCTATTGTAAGCGATGGATGTCAGCGATTTAATTTTTCCGTCCGCGAAGTCATTTAGCTCCCGGCGACTGACACGGTATATACCCTGATTCGAGTTCATCCAAAACCAGCCTCGATTATCTTCGAGGATGCAAAAAACGCCGTTGCTCGACAGGCCCTCATTCTTCGTAAAGCGTGTGAACTTTCCGTCTTTGAGCCTCGTCAGACCGCCGTCGTAACTTCCGATCCAGAGAACACGATCAGCATCTTCGTAAAGACTGCGGATGTAGTTGCTCGCCAATCCGTCCGCGGTGGTAAAGGCTTCGATCTTTCCGCTTTCAATTGAAGCGAGTCCCCCGCGCGTTCCCACCCAGATTTTGCCATCGCTCGCGTGCCAGAGTGCGACGACGTAATCGTCCGGCAAGCCGTCTTCTTTTGTGAACACGGTCGCCCGTCCGTCCGCATAACGGCTCAAGCCCTGATCCGTCCCGAACCATAAGTTGTTGTCTTTGTCCTGCGAGATGACGGAAAATTCCACGTACCCTGAAAAGCCCGCCTGTTCGGTGAACCTTACCAGGTGACCTTTATCGAGATAACGTAGACCGCTGATACTACCAACCCAGAGTCGTCCGCTCCGGTCTTCAAATAAAGAAGTGATGTAGTAAGTGTCGGCCGTTCTCAGAAAAGTTTTGAAGCTCCCCTGTTCGAATTTCACCAGACTGTTTTGCCAGATGCCCGCCCAGATGCGTCCGCCGCTATCTTCATAAATCGGATAAACGTTTTCTTCCGGCAGCCCTTCTTGTGTGGAGAAAACGTTAATCACCTGCGGAGTCAACCGAACCAGCCCTTTGTTCGTGCCGACCCACATACCTCCTTCGCGGTCGGCACAGAGGTAGCCGCTGGTAATGTTCGAAATTCCCTCTATTGATGCGACCGGCTCAAGCACGTCGTTGACGGGTTCGTCCGCCGCGAGAGACTCTTTACCTATCCGGTAGATCCCTTTGGTATAGATTGAGAGCAGGAGATTGCCCGACAGGTCTTCAGCGAAATGACTGACGGCCGCCGACGGTAGTTGAAAACTTCGCAGCCTGCCGTTTTTAACTCTATGCAAGGATTGTATTCGTCTTTGTTCATTAGCATAGCCTAACCAGATTCCACCCTGACCGTCTTCGTAGGCTGTCTTGTAAGTGTCGGCGGTGCCGAACTCGCCAAAGTCATAGTTTATTATTTTCCCATCTTTAAAGAGCCGAAAACCCTTTTCGTCGGCAAACCATAATCCGCCTCCCCGATCCACCAAAACGAGGAAACTGTCTTCGGACAATCCTTCCACCTTGAAAGGGACAAAATTTCCATCCTGATAGCGATAATGTTGATAGTGATGCGGGTCGTAGTGTATATGAAAAATAACGCCCCCCGCCGGATCGTTAAAAAATTGCGAGCGCGAGCCGGGCGGTAGTGAGCCGGGTTTCACGGCCACATGAAAGACGCCCTTTTCATAAAAAAGAGTTCCGCCGTCCTCGATTTGCATCCACAGCCTCCCGCTTTTATCGGCGAAAGCTCCTTTCATGCGGTTGGTCGTAATTTCGGGCGTGTTACTTTTATTAAAGACTTTGAATTGAACTCCGTCGAAACGCACCAGTCCGTCGTTTGTCGTGAACCAAATGTAGCCGTCCGGCGTTTGCGTTAAACCGGTGACGGAGTTTTGCGGGAGTCCGTTATCCGTAGTCCAAGTGTCTATCCGGTTTTGCGCCTGGATGCTTAGAAGCGGTGTGAGGAGAACCAGCGGTATAACAAAAAATAAAGGTATGAAGCTAGCTGATTTCATCGAGCATCCTCTGCGATGGCGAGGGTTCTGTTGCAAAGATTAGTTTTGACGAAGTGTGGCTTGAAGGCATCTCCGCTATGGAGCAATCTGTAAGAGACTTGCGATAAACTTGGCTTGCCCTACTGTATCTTTACCTTCCAATCTTTTCACCTGCCCCTTCCTAACCATATTCATTACTTCTACTCCTTGCGGTGTCCGCTCAGCAGTATCGAAAGAGCGATGGCTAGGGCATGCTTGAACTCGCTTCTTCATGAATCCGTGATCCTGCTCGATGATATTATTCAGATATTTTACTCTTCTGACCCTGCCATCCTTCGGCAGTATATTGTCTTCATGCATAACTTCGAAAGCTCGAGGATAAGCACCATGCTCATCTACAGAAATCGTGAATGGTAATCTCCGATGATCCGCTCGCACCATTTTCTCGAACAAGCGTTTCGCTGAAAGCATGCGCTCGATTGTCTGTCCGGCCTCGATTACCCGGCGCGCACAATATAACAGGCGTCCGAACCGACGAATGAAAGCCGAACCGACCCGCGGTCAGGGGCGCAAGCACCGTTGTCGGGCGAACTTTTGAAGCAGAGCTAAACCAGCCTCTTTCACACGTGGTTTTCAGATTCATGTTGACTACCTACAGGAGTTGGATTATTCTCGTGTAGGTAGCCAACACGAAGCCTATGTCACCACTAAAGAAAGAAGTCTTACCCGGCACCCTCAATTTGATGGTGCTCAAGACCCTCGCCTCCCTCGGCCCGCTTCACGGATACGGGATCGCCAGACGCATCGAGCAAACGAGCGGCAACCTCCTCCAACTCAATCAGGGAACTATCTATCCGGCCTTATTGCACTTGGAGCAGAGCGGGTGGATCAAATCCGCATGGGGCGTCACCGAGAACAACCGGCGGGCGAAATACTATTCGATTACCCGGAGGGGGCGAAAGCGGCTCGCCGCAGAAGAAGAGAACTGGCGGCGCACGTCGGAAATCATGGTTCGATTTCTCAAGCAGTCGGAGGGGAACACATGACAAATCTGCGAATCCTCATCGAGCGCCTGCGCGGGATGTTCTTTAAGGGGAAGATGGAACGTGATCTGGAGGACGAGATTCGCGCTCACCTCGAGATGCAAACCGAGGAGAACGAGCGGCAGGGCATGAGCCCGCAGGAGGCGCGGCGTGCGGCTCTGCGACAGTTCGGCGGTGTCGAGCAGGTGAAAGAATCCTATCGGGAGCAGCGTGGTCTACCGCTCGTGGAGTTGACGCTCCGTGACTTGAGGTACGCGGGGCGCGTGCTGTTGAAGAATCCGGGCTTCACCACCGTGGTCGTGCTCACGCTCTCTTTGGGCATCGGGATTAACACGGCCATCTTCAGCGTTGTCAACGGCGTGCTGTTTCGACCGCTGGCCTATCAAGACCCGGAAGGAATTGTTACGCTCTGGCAGCGTAACACGCAGACCGGCTCTGAGCGCGAGCCCGTTTCTCCGGCCAACTTTCTGGATTATCGTAATCGCAACCGGGTCTTCGAACAGGTATCCGCACTACGACCTTACGGGCTGGACTACACGGGCGGCGGCGAGCCGGAGACTTTTCACGCGTGGCTCGTGACCGCAGGTTTTTTCGACATTCTGGGCGCGAAAGCCTTGCATGGACGAACATTCCTGCCCGAGGAGTATGAGGCCGGCAGGGGACAGGTGGTAGTGCTCGGCCACGGACTCTGGCAGCGTAGATTCGGAGCCGATCCCGGCATCGTCGGGCAAAAACTGATACTCGACGGAAAGCCGCACGTCGTGGTCGGAATCATGCCCCCGGAGTTTCATTACCTGAACAAACGTGGAATCATCGCCCCCTTCGTGTTGAATGAGGAGGAGAGTAAGCGTCGCGGTGCGACCTACCTGAACGTGCTCGCGCGTCTCAAGCCTGAAATTACGCTGGCGCAAGCGCAGTCCGAGATGGACGGCGTGGCAATGCAATTAGCACAGGAATATCCCCAGACGAACAGGGAGATGGGAGCGGCGGTCGTGCCGCTCTCCGAGCAGATGCTCGGAAGTGTGCGCCCGGCGCTCCTGATACTGCTCGGGGCTGTCGCCTTCATCCTCTTAATCGCGTGTGCGAACGTCGCCAACCTGATGCTCGCCCGCACTTCCGTGAGACGAAGAGAGTTCGCGGTTCGCGCCGCCCTCGGGGCTTCGCGTTCACGACTCGTCAGGCAGTTGTTGACCGAGAGTTTAGCACTCGCGCTGCTGGGTTGCGCGGGCGGAATCGTGCTGGCAGTTTGGAGCGTCGGAGCGATCCTGTCGATCAGTCCCGCCAGCCTGCCGCGAGTCGAACAGATAGGGATCGACGGGCGCATGCTTCTGTTCGCGCTCGGCCTCTCGATTCTGACGGCCATCGTCTTCGGGCTCGCGCCCGCGCTTAAATTCTCAAGCCCCAATCTGGGGGAAGCAGTTAAAGAAGGTGTCGGTTGCCGGGGCGCGGGAGTTATCCGTCAACGCCTGCGGAGTTTTCTGGTTGTCGCGGAGTTTGCGCTGGCGTTGATCTTACTGATCGGCGCTGGTTTGCTCATCAGAAGCTTCGCACGGCTCTTGCAGGTTGATCCGGGATTCAGGGCAGACAATGCTCTCACGCTCCAGGTGCACGTTTACGACCAGTATCCTTCGCCGCCGCAGCAAGCAGCTTTCTTCGAGCAGTCGCTCGAAAGGATCACGTCGCTGCCGGGCGTCGAAGCGGCGGGCGCGGCTTCGGCGCCGCCATTTATCGGGGAGGGCAGCATTGAGATCGAGAGTGATTTTACTATCGAAGGGAAGGAAGCGCCCGCGCCGGATCAAGCGCCGACCGCATATCACACGGTCGTCACGTCAGGATACTTCTCGGCGCTTGGCATCAAACTTGTCGAAGGTCGCTTCTTCGACAAGTTCGACCATGCCGGCGGCGCACCCGTAGCCCTGATCAATGAGACGATGGCTCGCAGATATTTTGCGGGCGAGAATCCGGTCGGAAAAAAGATCGTCGTGCGCAGGCTGACCAAGCCCGTGGCGCGCGAGATCGTCGGCGTGGTCGGCGACGTGCGACACCTCGGGCTTGACAGCGATCCGCGGCCGGAAATCTTCCTGCATCACCAGCAAGTTCCCTTCGGCTCGATGACCTTTATCGTACGGACGCGGGACGATCCGCAGGGGTCGATGTCGGCGGTGAAGAACGAAGTCTGGGCGGTCAACAGGAATCTACCCTTTTACAGTGCGGCGACGATGAATCAACTGGTCTCCGAGTCGCTGAAAGAGAAGCGTTTCAGCCTGTTTCTGCTCGGCTCGTTCGCTGTGATCGCACTGATTCTGGCCGGTGTGGGGATTTACGGCGTGGTGAGCTTTACCACCAGCCAGCGCACGCACGAAATCGGCATCCGCGTCGCCCTCGGCGCGCAGTCGCGCGACATCCTGAAGATGGTCATCGGCGAGGCGCTGTTATTTAGCCTGATGGGGGTAGCGGCGGGACTTGCGGGCGCATTCATTTTAACGCGCTTGCTCAAAAGCTTGCTCTTCGGCATCACGCCGACGGATCCGCTGACGTTCGCCGTGATTCCATCTCTGCTTGTGTTCGTCGCACTCGTCGCCAGTTATCTACCGGCGCGCCGTGCGACGAAAGTTGACCCGACGACCGCGCTCCGCTTTGAATAATCGATGCACCTTGAGGAAGGAAAACTCTATTGGCTGATCCATGCGCTCGGAGGTCGTATGAATAAGGATGCGGCAGAAGCAGAGATATAGAAAGCGTCTCCTGATTGGAGTTGTTAACAGATTTATCCCGTCAACGTCTTAGAGTTGGTTCCTGCCCATAAAGACACGACGGGAGAAATATTGGTTTATGAGACGGTTTACGTTTCTCATCATTTGCCTTCTCTCTTTTGCTACACGAGGCTTGACGGTTAACGCGCAGGAGGCGCGCGCCGGGCAACTCGTGGTTGAACCTTACTTGTTTAGAACCTTCGACGGAAAGGAGCTTCCGGCAGAACTCGGTAAAGTTTGGGTGCGGGAAAACCGAAATGGCAACTCAAATCGCCTGATTCAGCTAACATTCGTGCGCCTGAAGAGCACGTCGGCGAGTCCGGGCGCGCCCATCATTTTTCTGGCGGGCGGGCCGGGCGCACCGGGTGTCGGAATGGGGCGGGTTCCCGTCTACTTCCGGCTATTTGACAGGCTGCGCGAAGTTTCCGACATCGTCCTTCTAGACCAACGCGGCCTGGGCATGTCTTCTCCCAGCTTGCAGTGCCCGGCGACTCCGGTTCCGACCAACGTTTTCGAGAGTTCGGATAGATGGCTTCGAACCCTAACCGATAAGTCACGTTCCTGCGCCGCGTACTGGCGCGCGAAAGGGGTTGAAGTAGCCGCCTACACCAACGACGCCAGCGCGGATGATTTGGACGACCTGCGGCAGGCGCTCGGCGCGGAGCGCATCAGCCTTATAGGTCACTCTTACGGAACCGTATTGGCACAGGCGGCCGTGCGACGGCATGGCGCACGTCTCGACAGGGTGGTTTTCGCCAGCACCGAAGGGCAGGATCATCTGATCAATCTGCCCAGCGTCTGGGATACGCTGATTAAAAAACTTTCCTACTTTGCCGTCGAAGATGCGCGGGTCAACAAACTCGTTCCCGACCTCGATGCTCTCTACCGCCGGGTGCTGTTCAGGCTGGAACAAAATCCGGTGACGCTCACGGTGAACGACGCGCAAAATAAACGCCCTGTGCAAATCCGCGTCGGCAAAATCGGGTTGCAGTGGCTTGTACGCCATAGCATGAGCGATGCCAGAAACTACGCGTGGCTTCCGGCCTTACTCTACACGATAGAGCGGGGCGACTTTTCACTCCTGACACGCCATATCGAACCGCTCTATAACG
This sequence comes from Pyrinomonadaceae bacterium, assembly GCA_035942855.1. GTDB lineage: Bacteria > Acidobacteriota > Blastocatellia > Pyrinomonadales > Pyrinomonadaceae > JAIVJZ01. The sequence continues at coordinate 97,320 of DASZCS010000078.1, forward strand.
ACTTTCAGGGAAGGTCGCCGATGGCGAACGCGGTGGACTGTTCCGTCGGCTGGTCGGCGGAGCGATTGGCGCGCGCCCACAGAGAGACGCCGGAAGCCTTGTTCAGTAACGTCAATCTTCAGTGGACGACGGAGATTTGCAAGGCAGTGAGCGTGCCGGAAGGCGGCACGGCGTTACAGCCGCGTCTGTGGAGCACGCTTCCGGCGCTCTTTATTAGCGGCACGCTGGATACAAACACGCCGCCCTTTCAAGCTGAGGAAGTGCGGTGGGGCTTCCCTAACAGCTCCCATCTGATTGTGGAGAACGGCGGACACGAAACGCTGCCGAGTTCGGAAGTGCAGTCGGTCGTGGTTGATTTCTTCAAAGGGCAGAATGTCAAAGGTCGGACGGTTTCGTTCGAGCGTCCACGTTTCCTCTCTGTCGAAGAAGCAAAGACACAGCCGGCCGGCCGTCGTTAAATCCAGAGTCCGATAGCTTTTACTTTAAGCCTATACGACGCAGGAGATCGGCAAACCGGCGATCTGACCGGAGTGGGTCAAGAGGGGCGATACTTTCAAGTGGGCGAGTGAGTAAGAACCAGGAGGAGATTGCGGTCTGGGTTGAACTTACATCTCGGGTCTAATAATTCGCTGATGGTTCAGTTTGAAATTCTTAATCAACATTTATGTGGCTCGCATCTTCAAACTGAACCACTAGTAAATCTTGACAAGCGTTTGTACGTCGGACAGACTGTGCTCCGCGCCGGAAAACAAGTCGTGGGAGTTGGCGGCCTGCTAATTCCCGTTGTCCTCGAACCTCTCACGGAAAGAACATGCCATGCGCACCATCTCTGGCAGAGCATTAGTCGCCTTCTTCCTGGCTCTCTTCATCTTCCCCGTCGCGGCGGCGCGTGCTTCCGAAATCGACATCACCAGCGGTTACTTGCACCTGGAAGGCCCTTTTCACAACGGCCCTTTTTTCTCCTTTGGAAATCCCGCGCAGGGGTTCGCCATCTCCAACGCCGGGTATCGTGGGGGAGACGGCGGCAGTTGGACTGCGGGCTGTTTTCCCTGCCGCGCCGGGCAGACCTTCAGCCGGGTTAGAGGATACTTTGGCGGCGGCTCGACTCTCGGCCACGGGCCTGCGACCGTCTCCGGCACAAACCATGAACGCGTCTATTATCAGCCCGCAATCTGGGTATTCTACGCGCCCGCATTTGTTCTTCCGGCCGCTACCAACTCTGACAAAGTTACTGTCACATTGCCTTTCAGCATGAGGGGACACATCGGACTTTCTTCCTCTTTCTTCTCTTATTCGCCGTTTTTCAGGACAAGTCTCAAGGGGCAGGGAAAAGTGGTTATAGTGTTCGACAGCTTTTTCAGCGAAGCTCTCGGCTATAGACTTTACGAATTGGACGGTGTGACCTTCTACTTCAGTTCTCCGCGCAAAGATGCGGGCGAACGCAAGACGCAAAACGGAGAGTGAGTTTCGCTGCGCACGTCGTTTCGCTCCTTTGCATTACGATGAGCGCAATCATCAGAGACGTGAGTGTGAGCGCGAGGCGTCGTCCTCTCGAACACAGACATCAAAGAACTCTTCGACGCCCTGCCGATGGGCACGCCCGTCCGTATCGAGCGTTAGCAGCAACCCGTGCGGGCGAACGTGCGCGGCCCAAAAATCTTGACAAGCCGTTGCGTCTCGGACAGACTGCTTCTCGAAACGCGAAGCTGAATCTTGGGAGTTACGGCCTCTTAATTCCCGCCACCTCCACTTTCTTCAGGAAAGGCCAGACCATGCGTACCCTCGTCGGCAGATCATCCATCCTCTTCGTTTTCTTCCTGCTCCTCTTCGTCTTTGCCGCTCCGGCGCGCGCCGACGAGATCGTCATCACGAGCGGCTCTCTGACCATCCCGCGTCCCTCCAGCGGCCCTAATTTCTCCTTCGGCAATCCCGAACTCGGATTCGCCGTCTCCAACGCCGGTTATGAACGGGGCGATGGCGGCAGCTTCTTAGGCTGCGCGCCGTGCACGGCCGGTCAACTCATCAGCGTCAACGCTCGGTTTATCGGCGGCTCTACGCTTGGTTTCGGCCCGGCGACGGTGGGCGGCGTCAACTACGAGCGCGTCTATTACCAGTCGGCGATACTGGACTTCAACGCCCCGTTGGTCGCCATTCCGCTCGACAACTCCCCGCTCGTTACCATCAACGTGCCTTTCACCATGACAGGCAACATCGGTCTATGGCTCGACCCCGACCAGCCGCCTGCATTTTTTACGACGACGGTTTCCGGGCAGGGAATTGCGACCATGCAGTTGAGCGGCGTTTTCACCGAGAGCCACGGCTGGCTTTACAACTTTCAGAGCATTACCTACAACTTCTCGCCCGCCGCGCCTGCGGCCGTACCCGAACCGGCGACGCTCATCCTGTTCGGCACGGGGATCGCGGCCGTCGCCGCGCGCTACCGGCGTCGCCGCCATAGCAAAGATCAACCCGAACGTTGAGACGCGCGTGGCAGGCGTCTCAACGTCTCAACCTGACCGCCAAACTTTCCAAGTCGAATAAACTATTCGTCCGCCCGCGTCCGGATTGCCGCCCCCGCCTCGTCCTGATGAAAGGTCGAGCGCTCCTTCCAACGACTGTAGAGGTAGAGCGAGAAGCCGAGCCAGAGGCCGCCGAGGAAGTATGCGCCGATGGTGTCGCTCGGCCAGTGTGCTCCGAGATAGACGCGCGACAGACCGACGAGCGCAATCATCAGGGACGTGAGTGTGAGCGCGAGACGGCGCGCGAGCGAGCGTTTCGGCAAGAGCGCGTAGGCGACGAAGAAGAGAAAACCGAAGTAGCAGACGTAGAAGGTGACGTGACCGGAAGGGAAACTCTGCCCGCCGTGCAGGCGAAAGACGTTCACGTCGGGCGCGGTCGGGCGCGGGCGCGCGATGAGCATTTTGATGGTGCGGTTCAAGAGGCCGCTGCCCGCCGTGCTGACCAAGAGCGCGTAGGCTTCGCTGCGGCGGCGCGCGGCGAAGAAAGCGAGCGCGGTGAGACCGGCAATCGCATAGGGGACGACGTGGTAGCCGACGTAGGAGACCGCGTACATCAACACGTCGAGCGCGGGCGTGCGCAGACTTTGAATGTATTGAGCGACGGCTCTGTCCCAAGCGAAGTAGGCGTTCGCGCGCGCGAACGCGGCAAGCACGGCGAACGCCAGAAGCACGACGGCATAGCGCACCTGCGCCCGCCACAGGCGCGACGCGGCCAGTCGGCGCAAGAGCCTGCGCCGCGCGCTCTCCACTCGCGTTTGCTCGCCTCTTCCTTCCTCTGCTTCTTCCATGTTCAGCTGATGTGGCTTCGTCGCTTGCCCGCGGCCTTCAGATAGATTCACGTGCGCGTGTTTTATAATACCCTGACAAGCTGCGCCGCAAATAAATTCGTGAGCAATCGCCCGAAGGCGCGCGAGCATCTAACTTTCACACGACGCGGACACAGAACCGGGAAAGGACGCTTGATTTGCTCAGAGTCGAATACAAGGAAGGATTGTACCTGCCCGATCTCGATCTGTGGCTCGACGCGGACGGGCCGCGCGAGCATTGCGTCATCTCGCACGCGCACTCGGATCACATCGCCGAACATCGGGCAATCGTGGCGACGCCTGAGACGGCGCGCATCTTTCAACACCGCCGCGGCGAAGCCGAAGTCACGACGCAAATCTACGGCGAGCGGCGCGACTACGGCCGCTACGCTCTGACTTTCTACCCGGCCGGACATTGTCTCGGCTCGGCGCAAATTCTCGTCGAGGCCGACGGCGAACGGCTCGTCTACACGGGCGACATCAAGCTGCGCCCGAACGTCGCGGCCGAGTCGGCCGTTATCGTCCCGTGCGATACGCTCGTCATGGAATCGACCTTCGGCGATCCGCAATACCGCTTCCCGCCGGACGTGGCGACCTTCGAACGCCTCTACGCAGGAGTTGACCGCGCCTTCTCGGACGACCGCGTGCCCGTCGTGCTGGCTTACGCGCTGGGGAAGAGTCAAGAGGCTTTGGAGTTGCTGTTGCGGCGCGGCTATCGCGTGACGCTGCACGGCTCTGTGTGGAACGTGGCGGAGATTTACCGCGAGTGCGGCGTGGAGTTTTCAGGGCGTTATGAAAAGTACGACCGCGAGCATTTGAAGGGGCGCGTGCTGATCGCGCCGCCGGGCTGTCGCAAACAGCCGATGCTCTTAAACATCGAACGCCGCTATTTGATCATGCTCACGGGTTGGGCGATGAGCCGCAGCGCCCCTTACATGTACAAGGGCGTCGATCTCATCCTCCCGCTCTCAGACCATGCGGATTACGACGACCTCGTGAGACTGGCGCGCGAGTCGGGCGCTCAGAGAATCATCACGATGCATGGCGAGCCGAAGTTTGCCGCACATTTACGCGAACTCGGCCTCAACGCCGAACACCTCGCGCACCACCCCGGCACTACAGCCGCGACCAAGACCAAAAAACGCGCGTCTAAAAAGTCTGCCGCCACGGCCGTTAACCGCTCCCTGTTCGATTAACAAATACTTTTGTCTTTCTTTGCACCTTACGCCTTTGCGCCTTTGCGAGAACTGATTTCACGCAAAGGCGCAAATTTTAAGACGTAAGGCGCAAAGAGTTGAGCAGTTGTCTGTCAGCCCGCGTCGGAGTTGTCGTTATTGTTTGGCGGTCATGGCGCTGACCTGTACGCCACACTCCTCGCAGATGCGCGTGATGGCGCGTTCGAGGTTCGGGTCAACGTCCGTGAGCATCTTGACGATGCGTGTGGACAGGCGCATGGTGACGACCATGAACTGCTCGTCCGTGTTCGGTGCTGAAAGCGCACGCTCGAAAGCCTTGATCAGCGCGTTGTAGTCAGGCGGCTTCGAGAGGTATTCCTGCACGCCCAGACGGTTGCACACGTCGCGCGATTCGGCCAGAGTCTCGCCCGTCACCACGACGACCGGCACGCTCGACGAAAGATTCCTGATGTCTTCGAGCACCTTCGTGCCGTGCATCTCCGGCAGCGTCATGTCGAGCAGCACGGCATCCGCGCCGCCCGTCTGAAACTCGGCCACGCCTTCCTCGCCCGTGTAGGCGTTCGTCACTTCGTAGCCCGCACGCTCCAGTGCCGATTCGTACAATTCCGCGAGGTCTTCTTGATCTTCTATGACGAGAATGCGATGCTTTGCCACGACGAGCTTCCCCCTTAATTTGTGACGCAACCGGCGACCAAGAGACGCTTGGTCGCCGGTTGCCGACTTTTTTGTTGAGCGGCCAGTATAGCAGAAGCCTCTATGACTCTCTCCATCGCCACGGTTCTCATCCTGCTCTTTGTCGCGCTCGTTCTGTTCGGCACTGAGCGCATCCCGATTGACGTGGTGACGATTCTCGTCGTCATCGGACTCGTCGTAACACGCACGCTCACGGCGGGCGAAGCCTTCGCCGGTTTCGGCAACGACATCATCATCACGATCTCGGGTCTGTTCGTCCTGACGGGCGGGCTGGTCAAGACCGGCGTGGTTGACCTCGTCGGGCGGCGTCTGCATCGCGTGTCGGGCGGAAGCGAGTTTCGCTTAACGGTGCTCATCATGTTCACGGCCGCTGCCTGCGCCTCCGTGATGAAGAACACGACGACGACCGCCATGTTCGTGCCCGTCGTGTTGGGTTTGGCCGAACGCGCGCGCGTGCAGCCTTCGAAGCTGCTCATGCCGCTCGCCTTCGGCGCGATCCTCGGCGGGACGTGCACGCTCATCGGCACTTCGACGAACCTCGCCGTCAGCGGCGCGATGACGCGTTACAACCTCGCGCCCTTCTCGATGTTCGAACTCACGCCCGTCGGCATCGCCATCGTCGTCGCAGGCATGGTCTATATGCTGCTCGTCGGTTTGCGCCTGCTGCCCGCGCGCGGCGGCGCGGACTCGCTTGCCGACGCCTATCACATACGCGAGTACATGTCTGAAGTCGTCGTGCTCGACACGTCGCCCCTCGTGGGGAAGACTCTGGCCGAAGCAGACCTCAGCCAGTCGCTCGACCTCGCGGTCGTAGGTATCCTGCGCGGCAAGCAGGGACGCGTCGCGCCGCGCTCGGACGAACGGATTCTCGCGGGCGATCTCCTCCTCGTGCAGGGGCGCATCGAAGACATTCTGCGCGTCAAAACGGAAGCCGGAATCGAGATCAAAGCCGACTTCAAGTTGAGCGACACAGACCTCGAAGGGGGCGATCTCGAACTGTTCGAGGCGATGGTCTTGCGCGGCTCGAATCTCGTCGGGCGCACGCTCAAGGGCACGAAGTTTCGCGAACGCTACGGCCTCACGGCGCTCGCCATCAATCGTCACGGCGTCGCGCTGTTGTCGAAACTGAGCATGGTCTCCCTGCGCTTCGGCGACGTGCTGCTCGTGCAGGGCAAGCGCGCGCAGGTGGAACACCTTGCGACGGAAGGCAATCTTCTGCTGCTCGAAGACGTGTCCGAGGCGCGGGGGCGTGCGGCGAAAAGGCGCTGGGCGCTTTTGGCCTTCGGAGTCTTTCTGGTCTTCTCCATCTTTCATCCGTTCGACATCCCTCTGTCTGTGGCCGTCTTGTTCGGCGTGCTCATCCTGCTCGCGTCGCGCGCCGTGCGCACGCAGGAGCTTTACGGCATGATCGACTTTCGCCTCATCGTCCTCATCGCCGGGATGATCAGTTTCGGCACGGCGATGGAGAAGAGTGGGGCGGACAAATATCTAGCCAATTTGATCGTCAACACGGCGGGCGGCTTCGGCGCGTATGCCGTGATGGGCGGCTTCATCCTGTTGACCATCGCTTTGACGCAGCCGATGTCGAACCAGGCGGCGGCGCTCGTCGTCCTGCCCGTCGCCATCCAGACGGCCACGCAACTCGGCCTCAACCCGCGCGCCTTCGCCGTCGCCGTCACCTACGCCGCCTCCTGCTCTTTCCTCACGCCGCTTGAACCCGCTTGCGTCCTCATCTACACGCCGGGTCGCTATCGCTTCCTCGACTTCGTCAAGATCGGATCGCTTTTGACCGTCGCCGTCTTCATCATCATCATGTGGCTCGTACCCCTGCGTTGGCCGCTCAGTTGAGCAGGGAAAGGCGCGTGGGGAAGGGAAAAGGACGAAAGTGTGGAACGCGCCGGCGGCCGGGTTATATTTCGCTTGTCCGGTCTTTCGGCTTTTGCGTTTTCGGGTGCGGCTTGTATAATTCGCCGACTTCAAGAAGGGTGCTGCGTTAGCAGCGAAAACTCTCGCGCTATTTAATTCTCATTCATCCAAATTCAACGAGAGCCTATGTCGAACATCGCTGGATGGAAGTCTCCCCGTCGCCGCCTGCAACGATCAGCGCCGCAAAGACCGAAGCCTCTGCGCACGTTGGCCGCAGGCGTGATGCAGATGGCGCGCGCCGCTCTGGCCGAACCGTACAACCTCGTCGTCGAACACACCGAAATACATCTGCGCCGTCTGCCCGCCGCGCTCGACGGCCTGCGCGTCGTTCAACTCTCGGACATACACCACAGCCCTTTCACGGGGCGCGCGCAGGTCGAACGCGCCGTCGAGTTAGCCAACAGCCTCCAGCCGGACATCATCGCCCTGACTGGCGACTACGTCTCGCACGAACGCGAATACGCAGCCCCCTGCGCCGAGATGCTCGGCCGCCTGCGCGCACGCTGCGGCATCTACGCAGTGCTCGGCAATCACGACCACTGGACTGACGCGCCGCTCATCACAGACCTCTTCCGTGCTGAAGGCATCCACGTGCTCGTCAACGAAGGCATGCGCTTCGAGCACCCGCAACACAGGGGCGCGTCCTTCTGGCTGGCTGGCGTGGACGACACGATGGTCGGACTCGAAGACCTCTCGCTCGCGCTCGCCGGTTCGAGCGCAGACGAGTTGAAACTGCTGCTCGCGCACAACCCGATTGTCCTGCGCCGCGCCGCACGCGCCGGAGTCGATCTTGTCCTGAGCGGCCACACGCACGGCGGTCAGGTTACCTGGCGCACGGAGCGTTCCGCCTCCGGTCGCCCGCGCCGACGCCTCCTGCGCGGTCTTGGGCGACAGGGCGACACGCAAATTTACGTCACGCGCGGCCTCGGCACGGTCGTCCTGCCCGTCCGCTACGGCTGCCTCCCCGAAGTCTCTCTGCTCGAATTGAAAAAGCAGTGATGAGGGACAGGTGACAAGTGACAAGTTGAAAAGAAAGACTTGTCTTTAACTTGTCACTCGTCGCTCGTCACTTGTCACTAGCTAATGTCTTCTCGCATCCTAACCCTGCCGAATTTTCTCACCGTTTTGCGGATGATGATGATTCCGGTCTTCGTCTCGCTCCTCTTTTACCAGAGGTTCGGGTGGGCGCTCGCCGTCTTCATCATCGCCGGGCTGACGGACGGCCTCGACGGTCTGCTCGCGCGTGCCCTCAAGCAAAAGTCCGACCTCGGGCGCATACTCGACCCCATCGCCGACAAACTACTGCTCGTGACGGCTTTCGTGGTGCTCTCCATGCGCGCCATCTTGCCGCTCCCGCTGCCGCGCCACTTCCCTGTGCCCTTCTGGGTGACGGCCGCCGTCATCAGCCGCGACATCTTCATCATCGTCGGCTCGGCGGCCATCTACATCGTCACCGGATTCAGGGATTTTCGCCCGTCCCTCCTCGGCAAGATCAACACGGTCATCCAAATCTGTGCCGTCGTCGCCATCCTCATCGCCGCGCAGTTTCCCAATGTCAGCGGCTACCTCCCCACCGTCTACACCACCACTTTCGCCGCCGCACTCTTCTCCGGCGTCCACTACATTTTTCACGCCTCCCGCATCATGAATGAGGGCAAAACGGACTCAAAAGCCCCGGCCGACGAAGGATAAGTTGTGAAGTAGCAGAGATTTAAACTGCGCGGCCGCGTGCTCGGGCAACGCGCCGGAATTTTTTGCAATCAAAAGTTGACAGCAAGAGACTCAGATATTATATTAACGCCGTATTCAACCTATGCCTTTACTATCTGAGATTCGATGACTAAGGTGGCCGCGCCGGGCGACATGGATGAGCCGGTGGCAGCAGCGGAAGGCGGGTCAGTTAAACAACATCTGGAGAGTGAAAAGATGAGCAAGATAATCGGTATTGACTTGGGCACGACCAACTCGGTGGTGGCCGTGATGGAAGGCGGCGAGCCGACCGTCATCACCAACTCGGAAGGCGGGCGCACGACGCCCTCGGTGGTCGCCTTTACGAAGGACGGCAACCGTCTGGTCGGTCAGGTGGCGAAGCGTCAGGCCGTCACCAACCCCGAGAACACGATCTATTCGATCAAGCGTTTCATGGGGCGCGGTTTCGACGAAGTAACGGAAGAGAAAAAGCAGGTTCCCTATCAGGTGCAGGCGGCCGGAAACCGCGACGTGCGTATCGTGGCGGGCGGCAAGGAATACACGCCGCCTGAGATTTCCGCGATGATCCTGCAAAAGATGAAGCAGTCTGCGGAAGACTATCTGGGGCAGAAAGTTGACAAGGCGGTCATCACCGTCCCGGCCTACTTCAACGACGCGCAGCGTCAGGCGACGAAAGACGCCGGCAAGATCGCCGGTCTGGAAGTGATGCGCATCGTCAACGAGCCGACGGCCGCAGCGCTCGCCTACGGCCTCGACAAGAAGAAGGACGAAGTGATCGCCGTCTTCGACTTCGGCGGCGGCACGTTCGACATCTCGATTCTCGAAGTCGGCGAAGGCGTCGTCGAAGTGAAATCGACGAACGGCGACACGCACCTCGGCGGCGACGACGTTGACGAGCGTTTGATGAAGTGGATCGTCGAAGAGTTCAAGAAGGATCAGGGCATCGATTTATCGGGCGACAAGATGGCCTTGCAGCGCCTCAAAGAGTCTGCGGAGAAGGCCAAGATCGAATTGTCTTCGGCGATGGAGACAGAGATCAACCTGCCCTTTATCACGGCCGACGCTTCGGGGCCGAAGCATCTGGTGATGAAGCTGACGCGCGCGAAGTTCGAGCAGTTGATCGATCCGATTCTGCAACGCCTGCGCGGCCCGGTGGAGCAGGCTTTGAAGGACGCGGGCGTGGAAGCCGGGAAGATCGACGAAGTTGTTCTGGTCGGTGGTTCGACGCGCATCCCGAAGGTGCAGGAGATCGTCAAGGACATCTTCGGCAAAGAGCCGAACAAGAGTGTGAACCCGGACGAAGTGGTGGCGGTCGGCGCGGCCGTGCAGGCGGGCGTGCTGTCGGGCGAGAAGACAGACATTCTGTTGCTCGACGTGACGCCGCTTAGCTTAGGTATCGAGACGCTCGGCGGAGTCTTCACGAAACTGATCGAGCGCAACACGACCATCCCGACGCGTAAGTCGGAAGTCTTCTCGACCGCTTCGGACAACCAGACTTCGGTGGAAGTTCACGTCTTGCAGGGCGAACGCCCGATGGCTTCGGACAACCGCACGCTCGGCAAGTTCCACCTCGTCGGAATTCCGCCCGCACCGCGCGGCATGCCGCAGGTCGAAGTGACGTTTGACATCGACGCCAACGGCATCGTCAACGTCTCGGCCAAAGACATGGGCACGGGACGCGAGCAGAAGATCACGATCACGGCCTCTTCGGGTCTGTCGAAGGAAGAGGTTGACCGCATGATGCGCGAGGCCGAATCGCATGCGGGCGAAGACGTGAAGAAGCGCGAGGAGATCGAGGCGCGCAACCGTCTCGACGGCTTGCACTATCAGGTTGAGAAGACCTTCAGCGAGAACAAAGAGAAGCTCGACAGCGCAAGCGTTTCGCAACTCGAAACGGCGCTCGCCGACGCGAAGAAGGCTCTCGAAGAAGGCGGCGCCGAACGCATGAACAACGCCTTCAACAACCTGCAAACCGCTTCGCACAAACTGGCCGAAGCGCTCTACCAGCAGTCCGGGCAAGGCGGCGCTACGGGCGGTAGCGGCGAACAGGCTTCCGCTGCGGGCGCATCCGCAGGCGGCGGCCAGGCGACGGGCGGCGGCGAAGACAACGTCATCGACGCTGAATACGTTGACGTGGACGACAACAAGTAAAGCAGTGACGAGTGACAGGTGACGAGTGACAAGTTGAAAACAGAACTTGTCTTCCGCTCGTCACTTGTCACTTGTCACTTGTCACTGTCTCTAGAATGGCAAAAGAAGATTTCTACAAAGTGCTCGGCGTCGAGCGGAAGGCCAAGCCGGAGGAGATCAAGAAGGCGTATCGGAGGCTGGCGCGAAAGTATCACCCGGACGTGAATCCGGGCGATAAGTCTGCCGAGGAACGCTTCAAGTTGATCACCGAGGCGCACGACGTGCTCTCCGATCCGAAGAAGCGCAGCATCTACGACCGCTTCGGCCAATACTCGGACAATCTGGCCGACGCGGCGGCACGCGGCGCGGAGCCGGGCGGGGCTGGACGAGGCGCACCTTTCGACTTTACGGGCTTCGATTGGGGCAACGCCACAGCGTCCGGCGCGGGGGGCGGAAACTCCGGCGGTTCGAGCTTCCGGGACATCTTCGCGGACTTGTTCGGCGGTGGCGGCGCGGGCGCGCGGCAAGAACGCGAACCGCCACGCCCGATGCCGCAGCGCGGCGCGGACATAGAGATGCCGCTCGCACTCTCTTTCGAAGAGGCCGTCACGGGGATGACGACCAACATCACGGTCAACCGCTCCGAGCAGTGTTCGCGCTGCAACGGTGCGGGCGACACTGGCGGCACGCCCGTCACGTGCCCGACCTGCAAGGGCGCTGGTCAAGTGCAACGCGCGGGCGGGCGCATGCGTTTCGCGCAGGAGTGTCCCGATTGCGGCGGCGCTGGCAAACGTCGCCCGCCCTGTTCGCTCTGTCACGGCAAAGGCACTGTGCCGAAGACTGAGAGCGTGAAGGTCAGGATTCCGGCGGGCGTGGATACGGGTTCACGCGTGCGTATTCCGGGCAAGGGCGAGGGCGGACGCCTCGGTGCTCCGCCGGGCGACCTCTTTATCATCACGAACGTCGGCCGTCACACGCACTTCACGCGCAAGGGCGACAACATCTACGTGACGATCCCCGTGACCGTGCCGGAAGCTGCACTCGGCGCGAAGATCGAAGTGCCGACCGTCGAGGGCAAGGCACAACTGAGGATTCCGCCAGGCACGCAGTCCGGGCAGAAGTTTCGCCTGCGCGAACGCGGCGTGCCTTCTCTGCGTAACCCGCAGGCGCGCGGCGACCAGTTCGTCGAAGTGCAGGTCACGCTCCCGAAAGTAATCTCGGAAGAGACGAAAGAACTGCTCAAGCGCTACGCGCAACTCAACGCCGAGAATCCGCGCGTGGCGATGGGACTCGAATAGCTGTTAGCTATTAGCTGTTAGCTTTCAGCTTTTGCGCTTTCCCAAACTGAATGCTCAGGCAAAGACCGAGTGCTTACGACACACTCAAAGCTAATAGCTAACGGCTAACAGCTACTTTATGAAACGCAACAAGAGTCGCACTTATACGATCAGCGCGGTGGCCGAGCAGTACGGGCTGCACCAGCAGACTCTGCGTCTCTACGAACGCGAGGGACTGATCAAGCCTTCGCGCTCGGACGGCAACACGCGTCTCTACACGGACGCCGACCTCGAACGCCTCGAAGTGATCCTCTCTTTGACGCGCGACCTCGGCGTCAATCTCGCGGGCGTCGAGATCATCCTCAACATGCGCGAAAAGATGGACGCCATGCAGCGCGAGTTCGAGCGCTTCTTCTCTTACCTGCAAGCGCACGCGCAGGAGTTTGCGCATTTCACAGACACGCCTCCGCCCGAATCCGGCGCGCTCGTTCCCGTTCGCCGCACCACTGCGGTCATACGTCGCCGTGCCGCCAACCCGCGCAGTTAACACCGAACCCACACGCACGAAGGTCTGACGAAATCAGGGAAGGGGCGGCGGCGGAAGACGCCGTAGCACCTTCTCTATCGACAGGCCGACGCCGAGCACCTTCTCGTCGCTTCCTTCCAGACCATCCAGTTCCAGACCGACCGGCAGCCCGGCGCTCGTCAAGCCGAGCGGCAGACTCAGACCAGCCAGTCCGGCGTAGGACGCGGGCACGACGTTCTGCGTGTAGGCGAGCGTGGCGGGCACGAAGTTGCCTGCCGGGTCTCTCACAATCTCCTGCCCGATGGGCGAGGCCGCGAGCGGCGTCGTCGGGAAGACCAACGCGTCAAGCTCGTTCTCTGTCATCACCGACTGGTACGCGCTGCGGAGACGTGCGCGGGCTGCGAGTCCCGCTTGATAGGCTTGGGGCGTGACGGCCAGCGGAGCGCCGGGCACGAGGAAGGCGAAGAAGATCTGTCGCACGTCGGGGCTTGCCACCTGCGCTGCCAGTTGCGCGAGCGCGAGCGGCTGTGTCGTGCCCTGTAGGTAATTGGCGAGATTGGCGGGGGCTTCGTAAAACCCTATCGAGAATCGAAGCGCGTTGATCGTAGCGAGGAAATCGGCGCGCGGCATAACGCTGACTTCAACCACTTCGACGCCGCGCCCGCGCAGTTCGTCCAGAGCCTTGTCGAACAGCGCGATCAACTCCGGGTCTACGTTGGCGACGAAGTTCGCGCGATCAACTCCGAGCCGCATGCGCCTGAGCGGAAGGGGACGGACGCGCGAGCCGACTTCGGACAGCACGCGGTCGAGCAGCACGAGGTCGCGGACTGTGCGCGCGTGCGTGCCCGCGCGATCCTGCGTCTGCGAAATGAGAATCAAGCCGTCCGTCGAATAGCGACCGGCGCTCGGGCGAAAGCCGACCGTGCCTGTGAGCGCCGCCGGGACGCGTACGGAACCGGCCGTGTCCGTGCCGAGTCCGGCGGGAACGATGCGCGCGGCGACGGCGGCGGCCGTTCCGCCGCTACTGCCGCCGGGAATACGGCTCACGTCATACGGGTTACGCACAGCGCCGAAGAAAGCGTTATTGCTCGTCGCGCCGAAGGCCAACTCGTGCATGTTCGACTTGCCCAGAAGAATCGCGCCTTCATCCAGTAGTCTTTGCAGGACGACGGCGTTCGTCGTCGGCCGGTTCGACACGAGGGCGGGCGTTCCTCCCGTCGTCGGCAGCGCGGCCGAATTGATGTTGTCCTTCACGATCAAAGGGAGTCCGCACAAACGACCGCAAGGCAAACCGAGAGCCCTGCGCCGGTCGGCCTCACGCGCGGCGGCCAGCGCGGCGGCCGCGTCGCGCGAGATGAAAACGTTCAGACCCGAAAGGCTATCGGCGCGCTCTAACAGCGCCGCGACGTATTCTTCGCTCGTCAACTCGCCTCGCTCGATCAAATCGAGCGCTTCGGAGGCCGTTAACTCTGCGAGCGACGGAGCGGATTCGGAGTGTTGAGCGGAAGGCGCGAACTCGTTCGCGCGCAGTTGTCTTGCCGGAGCATTAACTACATTGAAGAGGCAGAGGACGAGAGAGAGGGGGATAATTCTTTTCATTGGGGGCGTCTCCTTATCGCGTGTGAAAACTGTCTCAGGTGGTTGGACACAAACTGAGGGCGCGTTGAAACGAGCGGCACGATAGTCGCCGCCGTGCGCGCTTGTCAACAGTTCATTCCCGGCGAATGGGAGAACTACGAATTTATCTGAGCGGCCACACTCGGCCGCTCAGGAACATAGGGCTGGCAGGTGAAGGACAATGCGAGGCCGTGAGGTACTGTTTATAGTGCTCGAAGCGTTCGAGTATGTGCGTGACGTAGTTGACCGGTTCCAGGCCGCGACAAAAGCCGAACTTGACCACCGGGTCGGTCGAGTATTGCTGTGTGGACTTCTGCAAGAGCCAGTAAGAAACGTCGTTCCATTTCTTCGGATCGCCGCCGTACTTTTCGGCCAGGCGCTGCGCGTCTTCGACGTGGCCTGCGCCCGTGTTGTAAGAGGCGAGGATGAACTTCAAGCGCTCGCCTTCGTCAGGGATGCGCTCCGTCCAATAGTCGGTCAGCCACCTCAGAAACTTGCACGCCCCCTGCACGTTGTCCTCCGGATCGAGCGAGTTCGTCACGCCGAACTCCCGCGCGGTCGGCGGCATGAGTTGGAGCAGCCCGGTGGCTCCCGCCCAAGAGCGCGCGTCAGGCTTGAAGCGCGACTCCTGATAGGTCTGCGCGGCCAGCAAGCGCCAGTCCCAACCGAGCGTCGCCGCGTGCCGCTTGAGCAGTTCGTCGAACGGACAGAGCCTCCCCGTAGAGGATGTCAGATACTCGCTCGCGATGCGTTCGACGTGCGAGCGCCGGTCAACGAAATATTTTTTGTAGAGACGGTCAAAGAGCGAGTTGTTCTTTTGCTGCTTGTCTTCGATCCACTCGTTGAGCGCGCCGAGCAGTTCGGGCGAGTTTCGCCTGACAGCCCACGCGACGCTGTGCGTGCGGCCGACGACCGGGCGGACACGCAAATTTTTAAACTCAGCCTCTTTCAGTTCGGCGAGATTGGACTGCATGACCGTGAACTCGACCTCGCCGCGCGCCACCTTCTGCGCCAGCGCTTCGTCCTGCATCTCTCCGCTCGTCTCGATCACATGGATGTCACCCGAGACTTCGTCGGCCAGTTCGACGAGTGTCCGACGATAAGCTGACTTCTCCGGCAGGTGCACGGTCTCGCCCGCAAGCTGCGACGGCTGACTGACGAGTCGCGCCTGTATGTCCACTTCGGGAAGCGGATTGGCGGGGCCGGGTTCCAGAGCCTTCTCCGTCCCGCTGCCCGCCTTGTCGGGCGATGCTTCTTGCTGCACGAGCGCCGGTTCGGTGCGGTAGAGAGCGCGCGTAAACGAGACGTGCGCCGCGTCTTCGGCTGTCGGCACGAGGCGCGAGGCGACCAGGTCGCCCTCGCCGCTGTTCAAGAGCGGCAGCAGGCTCTTGCGATCCGTCACCACGATCATTTTCAGCGCGACGCCGTGGTCGCGCGCGAACGCTTGCAGCAACTCGTATTCGTAGCCGAGCGGTTCGCCGCGATAGATGAAATAGGTGGTGGAATTGTACGGTGCGAGCACGACCAGCGTGCCGCGCTCGCGTATCTGCGCCAGATCGCGCGCGACGGCGGGTTGCGCCATCGGCACGTTCTCGCGCCTGTCGATTTGATCCATGGCTTCGAGCGACTGCTGCGCGCGCAGTCGCTTGCAAGACGGAAGGGTTGAAAGCAGTAGTGTCAGAATCAGGAGCGCAGAGAGTTTAGATGTGGTGCTCATCCTTTTACGCCGAGTCGGGTGCGCGGGGGACGATTGAGAAAATTCGAAGACCTTAGTTTTGGGGAACTCGCGTGGCGGGGTGAAGGAGCTTTTATGTCAAAATTTATGATAAGTCAATCATAAGTTTGACGCCTGCAATGAGCGTCCGTGTTTTTAACTTTATGAGCGACGAGGGCGACGGCCTTTTGTCGCCTTCGCCTTCACAGCCTTTGACTCCACGGCCTTCGACTTCGCCGCTTTCGGCTTTGCCGCTTTCGACTTCGCCGCAGTGTCTTCTTTCTTACGCTCATCCTTTCGCGTAACGCGCTCGGTCGCTGCGTTCTTGTTTAGCGTCTGCCTGATGAGGGCTTCATCGGGGCGGCGTCCCTCTGCGAAAGCGAAGACGTGATAGTGGTCGCGGTTCTCCCTGATCGCTTCGATGCGGCCGTCGTCCTGTAAACGCGCCAACTCCGACATGATGAAATTTTGCTCGGCGGCGTTCATGTAGCGGTAGTAGAGATCGAAGGCCAGGCCGGTCGTGTGCGGCGGCACTTCGATGAGCGTGGCGTTCGGATTCGTCTCACGCAATTGACGCTGGTATTCATCCGGACGCACCAGAGAGGTGACGGCCAGTGGTCGCCCGAACTTGTCGCGGTAGGTCTGGGCGATCTCCTCCAACACTTTCAGGGCGGCGGGACGCAGATGGCTGAGCAGACGCACCTTGAAGGCTTTGCGCTCGGCGGCGTTTTGCAGATCGTATGCGCGCCCGCCGAAGTCTCGCGCCAGCGTGCCGATAATTTCATATTCGGCGGCGAGCAGGCGACGCGACTTCTCGCTGCGGTAGAAAGAGTCGAGCAACTTCTTTCTCTCTTTCAGCACCTTTACGGCTCGCTCGTTTTCGCCGACTTCCGATAGGAGCCTCTTGCGCAATGCGCGGTCGCGCTTCGGCGCGGACTTTAGTTCGTCTCTCAGACCGTTGACGGTCTCTTCGAGCAACTTGAGCGAGCCATCGATCCGGGCTTGCTCCTGCTCGAATTCGGTATCGCTGCCGTAAAGCGTAATGCTCTCGGCCGCCGCCTTGTCGTAGTGCGTGAATGGCTCGTCGGAGGCGCTATAGCCGACGCCGTAGAGGATGTAGTTTTGTCCGAGGGCGGGCAACTCGACGAGTTCGCCTTTCCTGATGAGTGAAATCAGGTCGGCAAAGTCGTGTGGCGTTTCCAACTGCTGTTTGCGCCACTCGGCCACCTGAACGCCTAAGAAACGGCGCGGGTCTTCGCGCTGTTTCAGTTGGGCGGGAACTTCAATCTTCGCCTGTCGTCCCATGGGTTCGCCGCGATCCTCTTCGACCTTGAGCGCCGCTTCCTGCCACGGGTCAATCATCGTGGGCGGCACGGTCACGGGAACCGGCATCAAGGTTTCATGCCTTTGCCGCCTGCAACCTGCCGACAGGGTGAGCGCCGACAGCAGCAGCAGTAGCAGCAGCAGAATGCGTGTCCTCTTCGGGTCGGCGTTGATGAGTCGGATGCCTCTCGAAATCATAGCTTTCAGATGCGCGGCACTACGAATCGGCGCGCAAAATATCTCAATCATGTGTTCAAACGAGTGTGGGGGTATTATTAAAATAGTTGCTCGTTCATAACCTTGCCAAGAGAAATTAATTCCAACCAAAAGCCACACTGCCGCGTCATAGGGTTGGTCGCACCGTGCGCCGCTATCGTTGGAATAGACGGGCGGGTGCGGCTTTCTCCCTGAAAATCTAAAACTTAGTGAAGGAGAGAAGACATGGGGAAGAACTTGTCTAAAGTTATCATGACGGCCATCACCTTTTTGATGGTGGCGGTGGCGTCAACACCGGCAGAGGCGCAGTATGGCAGGCGCGGCAGAGGTTATAGTAAGGCGCAGGTTGAGCAGATCATCCGTCGCCTCGAAAACCAGAGCGACCGTTTCGTTCGTTCTTTTGATCGGTCTCTGGACAACAGCCGCGTGGACGGCACGATGCGCGAAGACAACTTGAACCAGCGGGCGAGAGATTTCGAGAATGCGCTCGATCTGCTGCGACAGGAGTTTGACCGCACGGATCGCTATCTGGAAACGAGGGCGCAGGTGTCCGGCGTCTTGAACGTGGCGGAGGACATCAACCGGGCGGTCAGGAATCGGCGCTTGCGTGGTAATACGGAGCGCTTATGGGCGCGGGTGCGCGCGGAGTTGAACACGCTCGCCTCGGTCTATAATCTACGCCAATTGCGTTAGCGCGGGGCGGCGTCGGGTATTTGCTAAACAGGAAAAGCGTCCTCCTCGTGGAGGGCGCTTTTTTCTGGGGCAAGATTTTCTCGCGCGGGCGTTCAAGGTGTTGATGAAGATCAAACTTGCGTGTCTGATTTTGTTGGCGTTTCACTTCGGGGCTTTCGCACAGGAAGCCGCGAAGGAGCCGCGTCTCAAAGCGGTTTACGAGAACGGCAGATGGGGCTATGCCGACCGTCGCGGCAAAGTGATCATCGCCGCCGAGTTCGACGCAGCTCGTCCTTTCGCGGATGGCCTGGCGCAGGTCGGCGTGGTGGACGAGGAGTTGCCAGAAATAGCAGGCCGTCCCAATCTCAAGTGGGGCTACATAGACGAGCGCGGGCGCGTGCTGGTCGAACTTCGTTATGCAGTGCTGCGCGATTTTTCGGAGAATCTGGCGGCGGTAGCTCTGTTGGACGCGAAGAATCCGGAGAGATCGTTTCCTGGTCGCCGTGCAGATAGGCGCAATCTCACATGGGGCTACATCGACCGGAGCGGGCGTGTGGTCATTCCTGTGCAGTTCCTGAGCGCCGGAGATTTCTCGGAAGGGCTGGCGCAGGTGAACGTCGGCAAGGTCGGCGGCGACGGCGGAGAATCATCGTTCTGCGGCGCGCCGTCCAACTACGGCTACATAGACAAAACGGGCGCGTTCGTGATCAAGCCGCAATTTGCCCGCGCCGGCAGCTTCCGCAACGGGCGCGCACGCGTCTCCATCGGGAGAGTAGAGTATATGGGCAGATGCGTCTGCTGCGCCCCTCGATTCGTCGGCAGGCACGGGCAAGTTGACAGAAGCGGCAGATTCATCGCGGACAAGTCGTCAAACGATGATTCGTCGCTCGATTTTGAAGACAGGGAAAACTGACGTTTGAAACTCAGGTTGAAACTCGGCAGGATTTTCATTCTTCTCTGGTTCGTCGCCGTCGCCTCTCTCTTGCCATGCGCGGCGCAGTCGAAGCGCGTCAGGAATCATGCGGGGTTGCATCCGGTAGCGGATTCAAGCGGCAAGTATGGTTTCATTGATCGCACGGGGCGCTTCCGCATCCCGCCGCGATACAACGGCGCAGGTCAGTTCTCCGAAGGCGTCGCATACGTCTGGTTGTGGGAGGGGAACAAAAGACGGGACGGCATCGTCGACACGGACGGCAACTTCAAAGAGCTTCCCGCCACGAACGATTACGAGTTCATCTTCCACGACGGCCTCGCCAGATTTCAGACTCCTTCCGGACAGGAAAGAAAATACGGCTACATGGACAAGACCGGGCGCGTCGTTATCGAACCGCAGTTCTACAACGCCGGACACTTCTCCGAAGGACTCGCATGGGTCGCCATGCTCGTCGAAGGCAAGTGGCTCTATGGTTTTATAGATCGGGCGGGGAAGTTTGCCGTGCCGCCGCAGTTCACCGAACAGCCCGGCGACTTTGTGGAGGGATTGGCGAGAGTGGCGGGCAGGTACAATTATGGTTTTATAGACCGGACGGGCAAATTTCAGATCTCTGAAAATTTTCAGCAACTGGACGAGTTCTTTTCCGAAGGTCTGGTCGCAGCATCGTTTCAGGGCGACCCGCCGCGCGGCGTCTATCTACAGCGCGACGGGCGCGTGGCCTTCGAGATACCTCTCTGGCACGAGCGCACCGCGCGCCAGCGAAACCTTCACACTTTCGGCATGCCTTTGCGCAGAGGGTTCAACGAAGGACTCGCGCCCGTCGTCTCCTTTAACAAGGTTGGCTTTATAGACAAGACCGGACGGGTCGTCATCGCGCCGCTCTTTCGGGAAACCAGCGGATTCTCCGAAGGACTGGCAGCCGTCAAGATTATCGGCAGCGACGGCCATTACGTGTGGGGCTACATCGACCGCACGGGAAAGTTTGCCGTCACACCGCAGTTCAAAGATGCGCGCCCGTTCGCAGGCGGCCTCGCGCAGGTTTCGACATTTGAAGGCAGCCAGAGGTTAATTGACCGGAGCGGCAAAGTCATCTGGCAACTTTCAAAGTAACAGCACGCGCTTTTCGCCACAGCCTTCACGGGCGCGCTTCGCTTGCCGAAAACTCTCCGGTCGAAGACCAACTCTCTAACGCTTCTCTCCCGCATAGACCACGCCGCCCGGGTTGTAATCCAAACGCGGCGGCGTCTTGTCCATGTCCACAGACAGCGTTGCCTCCCCGCCGTTGCCGACAATCGCATTGCCCGACCTTGATAGTTCCAACTCCGCAGTCCCTAACCTTTCATAGTCCGAAGTGATCATGACCCTTCGCGCGCCTAACTTCGTGATCGTTACGGTCACGTCCGTTTGCGAACTGCCTTTCGAGTCGGCGACGACATCGCCGTAGTAAGTTCCCACAACCGAGTCGGCTATTTCGCTTGAAACTTTCGCATCGGACTTTACCGCCTCACGGGAAGTTGAAAGTTGTGAAGGAGGCGTCTCACGCATCACTGCCCAATAAACTCCGGCCGCGGCCGCCATAGCGATCAACGTTATAACAATCAACACGGGGAAGCGGGTTTGGCGTGACCCTGACGGAGCGGGACTGTTGCTCTGCTGCGGCGATGCGGGTGTGGCGCTACCTGCCCTCGCAGCAATGTCGGCAGCACCGGCCTTGGCAGCGATGCCGTCGCACAAGGCCGTGAATCCGCTGTGCGACGAATCGCCGTTCCAGTCGACCAGATCGGCGGTTTGTTTGCGGCGAAACTCAAGCGGTAATTTAACGTCGTCGATGAGCGCAGGCAGCAGCACGCCTCGCTCGGCTGCGAGTGCAGCCTCGTTCTTGACCCACTCGGACAAGACCGCATTCTTCGACCACAACACGACTACACATTTAGCCGCCTCCAGTTCCCGCTCGATGGCCTGATCATAAGATTCACCCACGATGAGCTTGCGATCCCACCACACAGTCCAGCCGCGCGCCTCAAGAGCGCTCGCCATCTTGCCCGCTCGCTCCCGGTCTCGACTCGCATAACTGATGAACACGTCGGCCATTGAATCGTTCTCCGTCGGCCTACACACCGCTCTCGTGTAACCTGACCCCGCAGTAACTGCATGCCCTGATTTTGAACGCTCGCACACGCCCCCCGCGTGCCTGTCTCATGAACCGGGGACGCGCTCCGCATGTCGCACACTCCGCCTCTTCCTTATTCTTCGTGTCATACCTGAGTTCTCCGCCACACTCCGGGCAATATGCCCCCAGCCCCGCATCCAGGTCGGCTTGACAAGCGGTGCACCTGATTTTTGCCGTGACCAAGAAGTAGATGATGCACGCAAAACAGATCGCGATTCCGGCTCCGAAGAACCAATAACCGTATGCGAAGTTGTAAGCGATAGAGATGCAGAACGGAATCAGGCAGAGGAGAAGGATGACGACGACCTTGATGACTGTCCAGAGCTTGGCGTTGTAAGTCTCGGCCAGGGGTTTAAACTCCTCTTGAAAACGAGCGAGTTCTTGAGGGGAATAGTGGCTGGCTATTTTCTTCGTCAAGGATGAGCCGAGACTGTTGACGCGAAAATTGTGCTTGTTGGTCATGCGGAAATGTGTCTCGCCGATCAGCTTTCAGACGACCTCTGTGCCGCGAGAATACCAAATTATTCTTCCACTTGAAGCAAAAGGCCAGTCGCCCGACGCTCCGGCGTTACACGCCGCCGGCGCTTTAGTCTTTCTTCCGGCCGCGAACGACGAGAAACCAGGGGTTTTTGGTGAGGCGTTCGTATCCTTCGGGATGCACACGCCGGAAATCCTCTGTAGGTTGTGGTTCCAACAAACGTTCGATGAAAAAGCCCGCCGCGTCCAAATCTTGACTGATGTTTGTGAGCGGGCGGCGATAGAATCTCACCTTCCCGATCTTCCAGTCATCCTCCAACAACTCTACGGCGAAGTAATCTTCCTTGTCGAAGAGTTTCCAATCCATGAAGGGGTGATGCGTGGAAAAGACGAGCACGCCCCGAGGTTTCAAAACGCGTCGGAATTCACGTAACACAGGCTGCCAGTCTTTGAGGTAATGCATCACGAGCGGGCAGACCACCACGTCGAACTCGCTGTCTCCGGCAAAGTCCAGCGGGTCTGCCAGGTTGGCTTGCAGCACTTGCGCGCGCTCACCCACGCGCGCCCGGGTGAGGGCGACAAATTCCGCATTGGCATCGAAGGCAGTAACCGCCGCTCCACGACCGAGCAGGTATTCGGCATACCAGCCTGAACCGCAACCTGCGTCCAGCACCTTGGCATTCGACAGGGACGGCAGCAGAGATATGACGGCTGGCCGTTCGTAGTATGCGTTCCACGGCTGGGTGTCGACTATTTCGGCATACTTACCGGCTATCGCTTCATAGCTTGCCCCTGTGTGTTCGGTCATTCGTTTCATTCAGTCCTGCGCCCTTTTTTAAATTACCCAAAAGCCCTGCGCGAAGATTCAACAAGATCTCTTTATCCTGGGCAATACGACTCGCGGCTGCTGCTGCATCAGGGTAGTCCGTTATTAATTGTCGGACAAGGCTCGACGATGCAACTTTTCGGCTTCTTCGATACGAGAAAATGGAAGACGTTTCTTCCCCTTGACAAGCTACAAGAGGGAACATAATCTGCGCACCTGTCGTTCATCTACAGGAGTCATATGGTGAAACAAAAAACAGACCTGTTGCAGGGGACGCTCGATCTTCTGATCCTTAAAATTCTCGCGCTTGGGCCTACGCATGGTTGGGACATCTCGCAGCGCATTCAACAGATTTCTCAGGACGTGCTGCGCGTCAACCAGGGGTCGCTCTATCCGGCTTTGCACCGGCTCGAAGCGCAAGGGTTGATCGGCTCGGAGTGGGGCACGTCCGACAATAACCGGCAGGCCAAGTATTACAAATTGACTCGTGCCGGACGGCGGCAACTGACAGCCGAGACGGAGATGTGGGAACGTTTCTCGGGCGCGATCAGTCTCATCCTCAAAACCAGTTGAGCGGAGTATGGTGCGATGTGGGCGAAGCCGAAACTACGGCTGCGGGCGCTCTTTCGGCGCAAGCAGATGGAGCGCGAGTTAGATACGGAACTGCGCTTTCATCTCGAACGCGAGATCGAAGAGAACCTACGCCGGGGGATGAATTGGGAAGAGGCTCGCAAGTCGGCGCTCAGAAGTTTCGGCGGCGTTGAACGAATTAAAGAACAGTGTCGGGAGGTGCGCGGCGTGGGATTCTCAGAAACGTTTTTACAAGACTTGCGTTATGGCGTGCGGATGCTCTTGAAGCATCGCGGGTTCACCTTCGTCGCCGTGCTGACTCTGGCGCTCGGCATCGGCGCGAACAGCGCCATCTTCTCGGTTGTCAACGCCGTGTTGCTCAGGCCGCTTCCTTACAGAGACCCGGACAAGATCGTCTATCTCTGGGAGCGTCTGCCGCAGGGGGGCGAAGGCTCCGTCTCCGTCCCGAACCTGAGAGACTGGCAGGCGCAGAACGATGTCTTCGAAGAGATCGCCGCTTACGAACAGGGCAACTTTAGTTTGATGGGAAGCGATCTGCCGGAGCGTTCGGCGGGCGCGTCCGTGACGGCCAACTTCTTCGACGTGCTCGGCGTTACGCCAAGATATGGGCGCACGTTCGCGCCGGGCGAAGACTCGGCGGGCAAGCATCGCGTCGTGGTCTTGAGCGATCAACTCTGGCAGCGGAACTTCGGCGCAGACCCCAACATCGTCAACCGCGACGTGCTCATCGGCGGCGAGAATTATACGGTCCTGGGCGTCATGCCGCCGGGCTTTCAGTTTCCCTCTCGGACGACGGAGTTGTGGGTTCCGCTCGTCTTTTCGGACAGGCAGGCGGCGAATCGCGGCAATCACGCCTTCTCGGCCGTCGGCCGGATAAAGGCGGGCGTGACGCTCGAACAGGCGCAGGAGCAGATGAGCGTTATCGCGCGCCGGCTCGAACAGCAATATCCGGATCAGCAGACCAACCGGGGCGTCATCGTCGGGCGCGTGCAGGAAGAGATCGTCAAGAGCGTGCGCCCGGCGCTTCTGGTGCTGCTCGGCGCGGTCGGATTCGTGCTCTTAATCGCCTGCACGAACGTCGCCAACTTGTTGCTCGCGCGCGCCACGGCGCGGCGCAGGGAGATCGCCATCCGCGCGGCGCTCGGTGCGGGGCGCGCCCGTCTCGTCCGGCAGTTTTTGACCGAGAGCGTCTTGTTGTCCGTCGTCGGCGGATTGCTCGGTCTGCTCGTGGCGAAGTGGAGCATCGGGGGCTTGCTGGCTTTAACGACCGGCGTGTTGCCGCGTGCGGGCGAGGTCAGGCTCGACTTGAGAGTGCTCGGCTTCACGCTGTTGCTGTCTCTCCTGACCGGCATCGTCTTCGGACTCGCGCCCGCGCTGCAAACTTCGAGGGCGGACGTGCAGGACGCGCTCAAAGACGGCGGCACTTCCGGTTCAAGCCCGCGCGCCAACTGGCTGCGCAGCATCCTGGCCGTAGCGCAGGTCGCATCGGCAATCGTGCTGCTCGTCGGCGCGGGGTTGCTCGTCAAGAGTTTCGTGCGCCTGCAACAGGTCGAGTCGGGCGTCAGACCCGAGAACGTGCTGACGATGCGCATCACGCTTCCGGCCGCGAAGTATCAGACGACCGAAGCGACGACCGGCTTTTATACGCAGCTACTCGAACGCCTCGCGGTGCTGCCGGGCGTCGAAGCCGTCGGCGCGATCAATCTTTTGCCCGTGCAGCGTTCCGGCACGAACGGCAACGTGCAGATCGTCGGCGATCCGCCAGACCCCTCGGGGCGCGCGCCGCTCGTCGAATATCGCACGGCCACGCCCGACTACTTCCGTGCGCTCGGCATCCCGCTCGTCGCCGGTCGCTTCTTCGAGCCGGCCGCGCGCGAGCGTGTGCCCGTCGCCATCGTCAACCAGACGTTCGTGCGCGTGATCCTGAACGGTCGTGATGCGCTCGGACGGCAGATTCAGAGCGACGGCAACCCGATAGAGATCGTGGGCGTCGTCGGCGACGTGAAGCAGACGGGGCTGACCACCGCGCCGCGCCCGGAAATGTTTCTGCCTTACAACTCGCCCTTCTGGCAGGGGATGACGCAGAACATGAGCCTCGTCGTGCGCGCATCGAGCGACCCGACGGCGCTGACGCAGGCGATCCGCCGCGAAGTGCTCGCCATCGATCCGGCGCAGCCCGTCTACAACGTGCTGACGATGGAGCAGGTGCTCGACGAATCCATCTCAAGGCAACGTCTGAACATGACTTTGCTCTCCATCTTCGCAGTGCTCGCCACCATCCTTTCGACCGTCGGCATCTACAGTGTGATGTCTTATCTCGTCACGCAGCACACGCGCGAGATCGGCATCCGCATGGCCCTCGGCGCACGGCCGCTCGATGTGTTGAAACTGGTGCTCGGCCAGGGGTTGATGCTCACCTTGATCGGTGTGGTCGTCGGCATCGGGGGCGCACTCGCGTTGACGCGTCTGATGGAGACTTTGCTGTTCGGCGTGCACGCCACCGACCCTGTCACTTTCGTCGGCGTATCGCTGTTGTTGACGCTCGTGGCGCTCTTTGCCTGTTACATCCCCGCGCGGCGTGCGACGCGTGTTGATCCGATGGTGGCGCTCAGATACGAGTAAGTCCCGAAGGTTGTGAGAGTCTTTCCGCGCATCGCACGCCCGGCGCTTCGTGCACGCAGACGCCGCCTGAGTCTCTTCGGGCGGCGTCGCCTCTCTCTTGCCCGCCTGTTCTTCGTCTGCGAGGCGGCGCTCTATGGCGGGGCGCTCGTCTTTTTGTTGACGGGCAGCCGCGCCGTCTATCTCGAACGCCTGCACGCGCGCACGGCCGCTCTCGTCATCCTCTCCTTCGTTCTTGCCGCCGCGCTCGTCCATCTCTTCATCCGGCGACACGTCCTGCCGCGCGTCGAACGTCGCTTCTCGCCTCCGGCTTACGACGACCGGCGCATCCTGCTCGACCTGAGCGAAGCCGCACGCGCCGCGACCAATACGGACGAACTCTACAACTACGTCGTCGAAATGATTCGCGGCGCGCTCGGCTCCGCGAACGTCTCGCTCTTTGTGCACGAGGGCGCGGCGGGGCGTTTCGCCTGCCGCGCATCGGCGGAGGCGGGCGCGCCGTTCAGGCGCGAAAACTCGGAAGCGCAACTGGACGCAAACTCGGAAGCGCAAACGT
Source organism: Pyrinomonadaceae bacterium (assembly GCA_035942855.1). Classification (GTDB taxonomy): domain Bacteria; phylum Acidobacteriota; class Blastocatellia; order Pyrinomonadales; family Pyrinomonadaceae; genus JAIVJZ01. The sequence goes on from DASZCS010000078.1 coordinate 123,818, forward strand.
CTGCTTCCGAACAGGACGAAGCTGCGACGCTCTCTCTGCCGCACGATGCGTTCGTCGTCAACCGCCTGCGCAATCTGGCGATTCCTCTGCACATCGAGCCGCAGGATTTAGAGACGTGGGTGCGCGCGCTCGACGGCGCATCGGACGCGCTGCAAGCGGCACGCATCGCCGAGTGCTCCACGCTACGGCGTTTGCAATCGAGCTTGATGCTGCAAATCAAGATGAAGGAGCAACTGGTCGGCATCCTCTCGGTCGGCAGGAGACAGACGGGGCGCGCGTTTTCGCCGCAGGACGAGCAGTTGTTGATGTCAGTCGCGGGACAACTCGCGCTCGTCATCGAAAACTCGAAACTCGTCGAACGCATGGCCGAGGAAGAACGGCTCAGGCGCGAACTCGCGCTGGCCGCAGAAGTTCAACAACGACTGTTCCCCTCGCATCCGCCGAGTTCAGAGACGTTGGAGCTATCGGGTCTGTGCCAGCCCGCGCGCGGCGTCGGCGGCGATTATTACGACTTCCTCTCTCTGGACAACGGGCAGACTGGGATCACCGTGGCAGACGTGGCGGGCAAAGGCATCTCAGCCGCGCTCCTGATGTCAATCGTGCAGGCCACCTTGCGCAGCCAGGCGATGGCTCATTGCACCAACGTGTCGGTCGCCGGGTCGCTCTCGAATCTCGTCTCGGTCATGAACCGCCTGCTGTGTCGCTCGACCGGCATAGCAAGCTACGTCACCTTCTTCTACGCGCAGTTCGACGCGCGCGAAGGCAAGCTGACTTACGTGAACGCCGGACACAATCCGCCGTTCCTGATCCGCAAGCGAGAAAGCACCGGGGCTGATGAAGAGGCGGCCGTTAACGACTATCTGAAACTGGCGACGGGCGGCGCTGTCATCGGCGTCTTCGAGCACTTCGGTTATGAGGAAGAGACGCTCGACATGCAGAGCGGCGACCTGCTGTTCGCCTACACGGACGGCGTGACGGAAGCACTCAATCTCGCGGGCGAAGAGTACGGAGAAGAGAGACTGCTCCTTGAACTGGTGGCGGCGACGAATTACACGGCCGAGGAAATACGCGACCGCGTCGTCGGCCGCCTGCGCGAATGGTGCGCGGGCGCGCGCCAACACGACGACCTCACGCTCGTCGTCCTGAAAGTCAAATAAGCCGTGTGCTATCCAGCGCTCCGGTTGAATGAGTTGTTATTACGAGCGCGCTCACAACTTGCTCGAAGAGACGCAGGACGCCGAGACGTTCACGCGCCTTCACGCCTGCGCTCCGGCGGTTATTTAGTATTTTCCGTTACTCATCCTTTCTTCGACTATACTTAACTTCAAGCGAACAATTATTTTGAAACGGAGTTGGTTAGTAGCGAGTGGTGGGGGCAGGTGATCCCGCGTTCAGCTCTCTAATCGCATGAGCACTGTTTCTTGTACGTCCCTGACAGAAAGTGAAAAGCGTTAATGGAGGCAATGTTCAAACACTATGAGCAAGTGGTCAGACCCGGAAGAATGGCAGCGTTTGCTGAGCGGCGAGTCCTGCCCCATCTGTTTGGATGGTAAACCGTTCAACATCATCGCTGAACTGGAAGTTTCTTACCTCACGGCCGGTGAAGAGACGCCGATCAAAGGTTCTTGCGCCCTTTTCCTGAAAAGACACGCCGTCGAGTTGTACGAGTTGTCATCGGAGGAAGCCGCCGCTTTCATGCGCGACGCGCAGAGAGCATCGAAGGCTATCCACGAAGTGACGGGCGCGATTAAGATGAACTACGAGATACACGGCAACACCATCCCGCACCTCCACATGCACCTGTTTCCTCGGTACGTCGGGGATGCTTTCGAGTGGCAGCCGATTAACCCGCGAATCGTGACTACACCTGCGTACGCGCAGGATGAATTCGCCGACTTCGTCGCCAATGTTCAGATGCGTTTGAGTAAAGTTCAGGAACTGTAGATAAAGAGACTCCGGATTGCATGCCGCTATTTAAGGCGACTGAGACGATAATTAACATTTATTACCATGGGCACATATTTATTAACATGGAGTCCGAAGAAGTGGCGTTGGACAGACCTCGCACAACAGATTGACGAAATCAAGGAAAAGGGATTCTGCCTCACCGATTGGAGTTGTGGGAATAACAGATCAATCGCTGAAGGCGACAGGCTTTTCCTGTTAAGGCAGGGCGAGGAGCCGAGAGGTATCGTCGGGGACGGGTACGCGATCTCAGAGCCTTATGAAGCGATTCATTGGCGCGAAGAGAAGGCAAAGGTCGGCCGGACTACTATGTACCTCAAGGTTCGATGGCAAAATCTGCTGAACCCCGAGACGGAATCAATCCTTCCCCGCGAGTGGCTGAATGAAGGCTCCCTGTCTAAGGTAAACTGGAATACCCAGATATCAGGAATCACAATTCATTCTGAAGCTGCACAGGTGCTTGAGGAAAGATGGGAATCTTTCTTACAGGAAAGAGGTAATGAATTCTCACTTTTTCGGGATGTCTGATGGAGGGCAGAGACGCGCAAGGCCGTGGGCGTTTCGTGTTGTTAATCTAATTTCTAATTTCTAATTTGGAGAAGTGCATTATGCGAAGTCTTGTTCTGTCCATATTCACAATACTACTTGTTCTTTGTGTACCGAGTGATGCTCGTACCGCTGCTAACGATACGATGAGCGAAGTGCCTTTCTCTTTTGAGAAGGGATATGTGATTGTGCGTGCCAGCATTAAGGATGAGAAGGAGGTGGAGGTAGTTCTGGCTACCGGCTCAGAACATTCAGTGGTGGACTCCGGGCTATTGAATAAATATAAGTTGCCGTCTTTTTACTCGGGAGAAGGGCCGGTTATGGGAAACAGCCAAGATCGCATCTACTTCTATAGTCCCGTTACCGGCATCCGCGTAGGAGATATTAAAGGGTTAAGTTTAAGTATGAGGTTAGGCTCCTTGGCCGATGCGAGCGGCAGAGTCGGACGAGAAATTTTTGGCATCCTTGGTGCTGATTTTTTTAGAGGGCGCGTGGTGCAATTTGACTTCAAGAAGAAAGTAGTGAGATTCCTTCCCGGCTCGTATCCGGGAACAGCCAAAAGTATCACCCTACCGATGAGCTATTACAAAGAGCGCGTCACACTCCCGATAGTCGAGAATGTTACGTTTGATGGAAAGAAAATTAAGACACTGTTAGACACCGGGAATTTAACAGTGCTTTCCCTCTCCCCCGCCGCAGCGAAGCAACTGGGATTATCATCTCTACCTGAAAAGAGCGAACCGCGCGCCGATAAAATTAGCTCGTTGCGATTCCTTGATTATGAGATAGCGGGCGTTCCGGCTCTCGTCTACGCTAAAGGCACGGGCTTCGACCGCGACATCAAAGAGTATGGAGCAGTTGCCGGAATCGCCCTCCTGCAAAACTTCACTTCTACTTTTGATTTCCGCACCAAAGTTGTAGTCATTGAGCCTAAATGAAATATGCTATCGCCTCTTGCGCTGAATAACGGAACAATCTGACTCTTCCCGCGTCTAAAGCAATGTGATTCATTTTTATTGCCAAGACTGGAGGGAACAGATATGGATGGTAGTTACCGTTACCTCAGCAGCCTTCGCAGCAGTTGGCGTATCCCCGCCTTCGCATTAGTCGTTGTCGCGACGCACTTGCTCGTCGAGACGATGGTACAGACAGGCTTTTCCAGGTTTACGCTTTTCCTTGCCAGCTCGATATTATCCCCTTTAATCATCTGTACCATGACGGGCGGACGAAAGCTTCTGCGGGGAGCGGCGATCAACGGGGCTAACTTAATCTTTTCCGTCTCGGCTTTCACCATGGCTCGTGGGTGGCACGCCATTAAAAGCGACTTGATGGCAGTCCTGCTGGTCTTAGCTTTCAGTATTGCGTGCGGTGCCTGCGTTGGCGGTTTTCATGACAGGCTGAGCAGAAGGTTTGGCAGCGCAGCGTGATAATCAAATGACCACTTCGGGTGTGACGTGAAGGCGACCTCGAAAACGGGTGCTATCCAATATTTGTCACTTCCAGGGTGACAAGAGTTGTCTTTCTCCACCTCTATAGAAAAACACGCAGCTTAACTACTTCGCGGTTCAATGTAGAGCGGCAGGGTATTTCCACACTACCGCTATCTTGAAAAGGTCTGTGTAAAAAGGCGAGAAGCCCGCTTTTGGCGCGGGCTTCGTGCAGATTTGATTATTTGAAGGGGATGCTCGGCGGGCGGCTGGAGTAGCGGCAGGCCACTCTCAGAGAAGTGAAGGCGGCGGGGTCACGGCTGTTCTTGCTTGTTTCCGTGCTTGCCACTGATTAGTTAAGCACTCTGCGTGCCACTGAAAATAATGTTTCTGGAAGGATGCAAGTATTGAGTATTTACTGATCTTTCACGTAGAGCAGTTGAAGTAGCGGCAGGCATTAGCGGAGAGGGGCGAAAGCCCCCTTTTCTATTTCCACGAGTAGGCACGGTAGTGGTTCTCACCTCACCATTTCAACGAACGTCAAAACCGCCCAAACGCAACCCGTGATAAAAGACACTGAGATAAAAGAAAATTTGTCTCGCGTGATCTTTTCGACGCGAAAAATTAATCCTAAGATTTCTTATTGATAAGTTTATCCTTCCCAGCCGTTCGCAGGTATGACTGGATGGCGCGCAGACGCGTGCGCACTCTTACCGTGATGATGATGCGGTTGACCGTCGGATGACGCATGACCAGACGGCGACGAGGAATAATTTTCGCGCGGCACACGTCCTCCAGTTCCCGGTCGCCTTTGACCTCCCGCAGATGTTTATGAAAAAGGTCGTTGGATGCACGTAATATCCTGAACTTGTTGTTAGACATGCTCGCGGCATGTCTCCGGTATTGAAGGATGATTTTGCCGTGACAATGGACGGGGAAATCTTTCGCGATCCGCAAGTAGAGATCGAGGTCTTCGCAACCCCTGAACAGCGATGGGTCGAATCCCTCGACGCACGAAAAGATGGAACGCCGGAACATAGCCGCTCCGGGCGTCCAGATATGATTTTCTTGTAGTAGCTCGCGGTAGGCGTCGTTGCGGAGAGAGACGTGGCGCGGCGTCGGGAGAGACGAGCCGTTCTGGTCTACGTATTCGCAAAAGCCATAGACGAAGGGACACCCGGGCAGAGCGCGTAAGCAGTTCACTCCTGTTTCGAGGGCATCGGGTAAAAGTTTGTCGTCCGAATCTAAAAAGACGACGTAGTCGGCCGCGCTCGCCTGTAACCCGGTGTTCCGCGCCGTGGAAAGACCGAGGTTTCGCTGACGGATACACTTCACCCTGTCATAACGGCCGGCGACTTCCGCCGCGTTGTCCGGCGAACCGTCGTCGACGACGATGATTTCGAAATGACGATAGGTTTGAGCGAGGATGCTTTGAATCGCGTCGTCGAGGTAATGAGCCTGCCGGTAGCAAGGGATGATGACGGAAACTAAGGGGGCGCGACTCATCTGCGAAAATCAGGCGGCAACGCAACGATCCAAGGGGTTTCACTCGTGCCGGAAAGCACACGCCCCTCGTCCATTAATTGATGTTTGAATTCTTCCGCACAAGAAATCCAGCGGGGCAAAGGCCACGTTGAAGTGTCCCTCGGCATACTGTAAAAGAGCCTCACGTCGAAGGACTTGGAAAAACGCTCCACGAAAGCCCGGGTCTCCGTCCGCCGATGGGTTTCTATAATAAAAGAAGTGCGGCCGAGTGCGGCAATAATCTCGTCCGTAAATAACTCTATCTCCGCGCCCTCAACGTCGCAAATTATTAAATCCGGGTAGGCTTCGCTTATCTGCTCTAATAATTCCTGCGGCGTACACTTCCCACGGATGCGTACATCTTTCGCCACGCCGTTTTCTAAAGCCGTTCTCTCAAGCAGACCGCGCGCGCCAAAGTCCGCCTCCCATGCGTGCACCGAGACAGGTGCGCAGGCGCGTGCCAGCCCCACTGCGTAATATCCTTCGGCGGCTCCGATGACATAGACGATGCGAGGTTTTCTATTGATAAACTCATTGACGACTTGTTGCAGTTCTAACTCGTAAGTGCCGATGATCTTGGCGTCGAGGACGCTGCCGAAGGCGGCTTTCAGGCGCATTCCCCTGAACGGCCCGCTGAGAACTTGACCCCTGTAGAGCAGAGCGCGCAGTGTGAGAGAACTAGAACCCTCGTCTCTTATCTTGCGCGCGAAACTCCAGGCGAAAGTGTTTTTAATCCGCTCGGGCACGAAAGATAAGAGCTTCTGTTTTTTGGTGGCAGGAATGTCATGCGTCTCAGCCTTCAGCCACGACCCCGCCCAATGATGGATACAGTAAGTGTTATCTGTAATACGATCCGGCGAGAACCTGCTGAACCAGGGGTAGGGATAGAAATACTCTGTGGGGTAGATTGTCACCTCGCCGATCTCCTGCAATCCATACGCGCGCAAGCCCATTTCTCTTAAGACTGCCGTTGCAATCGCGGGGCTGCGATATAACTCTCTCTCATCCTCAAACTTCTTCAGGGTCAGTTCCATGGAGCGCCGCAAAAAGTTATGACCCGGCTCTGCGCCTAAAATTGCGGTATTAACCCAGTCAATGTCTTCATCCTCCTGTTGAAAGCCGATGAAACATTTATGCTGCTGCAAGGGAGTCATGTTCCGAACGAGTTCGACATCCGTGTCCAGATAGATGCCGCCCTCTGTGTAGAGGGCGTGCAGCCTGATGTAATTAGATAATCTCGACCAAGCCTTCTGTTGGTATGCTGCCTGTGTGTATTCGTTATCGAGCGGGCTATTGGTTTCGTTCCATTCTTTCACTTCATAATCGGGCATGACTCTACGCCAGCTAGCCATACACTTTTTCATGAGCGCAGTCTGATCGCCATCCCCGAACCAGCAATAATGTATTTTAGGCGGAATCAATTCTGTTATCTCTTCGTTAACGTGAGCGGGCAGGCGAAGACCAAATGCCGTACAGGATTGAAAATATCAAAACAGAAATCCGGCATGCAATCATTGATGAGTTAAAGGCTTTGGGGTTAAAGAAATTTAGCAATACGAGGAAATGGAGAGTTCATATATGGAGACGATCAGGCGAGCAATTATTATCGGCGGCGGGATAGGTGGATTGTGTTGCGCCATCGGATTTCATCAGGCGGGCATAGAGCCAATTGTGTATGAGCAGGCAGATGAGTTGAGCCCGGTCGGTGCGGGTCTGACTCTCTGGGCTAATGCCATCAAAGCGCTACGCATACTCGGACTTGACGAACCGGTCGTCGCGGCCGGTTCCCGGATCGCGCACGCCGAGATCCGTACCGCACGTGGACGCACACTGTCTCGGTCTCGCCCCGGTGAATTAGAGCAACGTTTCGGAGCACCGACGATAGCCATCCACAGAGCCGACCTGCATGACATTCTTCTGTCCGCACTGCCCGGCGGCACCGTTCGTTTAGGTGCGAGATGCGTCGGCTTCGAGCAGGACGAGAACAGCGTAACGGCGAGCTTTGCCGACGGCTTTAGCGACAAGGCAGATCTGCTCGTCGGCACTGACGGCATCCATTCGGTTATTCGTGGGCAGTTGTTTCCCGACCTCAAGTTACGTTATTCGGGATACACGGCATGGCGCGGTGTAGTCGCCACAAAGGATGAATCAGCCTTGGGACTCTCGACGGAGAGTTGGGGTTGCGGCTCACGGTTCGGCATTCTGAGGATCGACAGGGAAAGAGTCTACTGGTTTGCTACGGCCAACAGTCCGGCGGGGAATAAACAGACCGCAGCCGAGCGTAAAAGTTTCCTGCAAAAGCGCTTCAGGGATTGGCATCATCCCGTAGGTCTTCTGATCGAATCGACTCCGGCCGGGGAAATTCTGCAAAATGACATCTACGACTTGAGGCCGCTCAAGCGTTGGGGCAACGGGCGCGTCGTCCTTTTGGGAGACGCGGCGCATCCGACCACCCCGAACATGGGGCAAGGAGCATGCATGGCGATCGAAAGCAGCGTGATACTAGCGCGCTCGCTGTCGCAGGCGAATAATTTGCCCGTCGCCCTCAGTCGCTACGAAGCAGAACGCATGCCGCGCACGGCCTGGGTCACCGATCAATCCTGGAAGATAGGTCGCCTCGGACAACTGGAAAATCCTTTAGCCTGCAAACTACGTGACGTTGTTACGAAGCTCACGCCGCCCGCACTGGTGTTGAAGACGCTTGAGAGAGCAGTGGGCTATGAGTTGTAGGAATGTGTAAGCGCTGTCGGCGTTGTAGTGTGCGCCGTCGATGGCGGGTGTTAGACTTTTCCGAGTCCTTGCACGCCCCGTTCTAGCCCGCCGCTTTGAGAGAATGTTCATGTAGAATGCCCTCATGGCTAAACGACCGGGCATCTTTCCGACTTTTTTCCTCTCAGGCTTCGAGTGCTCCACCTTTCTCTGGAAGGACAGGAAGCGGCGCGACCTCGTCGAAGAGACGCAACATCGCCTGCACGCTCAGGAGGATTACAGCATCCTGCGCGAGCTGGGCATTGCCGTCGCGCGCGAAGGCATCCCGTGGCCGCTCGTCGAGAAGCAGGGGAGTTATGACTTTTCATCCATCGAGCCGATGATCGAGGCCATGAATCGCACGCAGGTGCTCCCCATCTGGGACTTATGCCATTACGGTTACCCGGACGACCTCGATCCCTTTTCAGAAGACTTCGCCGAGAGCTTCGCAGATTACTGTCGCGCCGCCGCTCGTTACGTCGTACCTCGACTGCCCGGGCCGCACTTCTTTACGCCCATCAACGAAATCACATTCTTCTCCTTCTGCGGCGGCGAATGGGGCTGGGTCGCCCCTTACAGAAACAGCAGGCATGACCGCTTCCGTCTCCGTCTTGCGCTGTGCAAGGCGGCGATCGCCGGCGTGAAAGCTATCCGCGAGGTGGAGCCACGCGCACGCATGGTTCACATAGACCCCCTGGTGCAAGTGGTTGCTCCGCGGGATCGCCCCGACCAGATTGAGGCTGCTCATCAGGAAACTTACGTCGACACCTTCCTCGCATGGGACATCCTGTTCGGCAAGGAGCATCCCGAACTCGGTGGATCGCCGGAGGTGCTCGACATCGTGGGAGCGAACAACTATTCCTTCGGGCAGATGGAATACAGGGAGCACGGGCCGCATCAGGCGCTCGAACCGGATGACGACCGAATTAAGCCGCTCTGCGATCTCCTCAACTTGGTGTGGGAGCGTTACCACAGGCCGATGATCATCGGAGAGACGAGCGGGTTGGGACAAGGCCGCGCCGCGTGGCTCAAAGATGTGATGGAGGAGTCACTAGCCGCTGTCAACAAGGGAATGGATCTCCACGGCATCTGCCTGTTCCCTGCCGTAGATATGCCCGATTGGCATACCGGCAAGTGGCTCCATAACGGCATCTGCGATCTGGTCGAGGAGGCCGGTGTCTTGAAGAGGGTTCCGCACGAGGCTTACGTCGAAGAACTGCGTCGCTGGCAGAGAGAGCTTAACCGCGTCAGCGTGCTTGATGAAGATCCGTTTAGCGATCCCGTCGAGTTGCAGGACGTGATCGACGCCGCCGGGCGGCTGCGTAAGATGCCCGATCAGGATTGGAGTTAATAAGGGCAATAATATAGTTGACGCACTTGGCGCAGATATGACAAGTCGAACTTACCTGGTGAGCGGTGGCCTTTGAGTTGCGGGCCGGGGCAGGAGTCGGATTCTTTCCCGCTTGCCCTGTGTGGCGTGTAGTTAAATGGCGCGATGCTAACAGAGTATTCTGCTAAACGAGGAGCGGCTTTTGCCACGTATCTGGGTGTGTTAGGCCGCACCCCGCGGCACAATATGCGTTAGATGGCTTCCTTTTTGATCGTAGAGATTGAGTAATGGAAAATGATTGCGCGAAGAAATTACATCCAGCAACTTAGGCTTCCGGCATTTGTCTTTTGGCTCTTTCAGAAGAGCATGAATCCGGCAGAGATTGCCGACAGCTTAGCTCAAACTGGCGAAGGAGACGCCGCTTTCAAACGCATCCGCTGCCCCGTCTGCCACTGGCAACCGAGGTCAGAAGACCTCTGGTATTGTGGCGATTGCTGGCATCCAGAATACTTCTTCGAGGGGTGCGGCATGGAGTGGAACACGTTCGCCACGAGGGGGCTGTGCCCGGGCTGCATGCACCAATGGCGGTATACGTCCTGCTTAGAGTGCGAGGCTTGGTCGCTGCATGAAGATTGGTATGCACCGGAGGAGTAGTAACGGAGCATGCGGTCGGTTTTATGGCGACGCGCCATCTAACAGCGGCATGCAGCCGACCACGAATAGCGTAACTTTCATGCGCGAGACTTGCTTTAATGCTGCGATTCGTCGCGGCGGGTGATGCCGGTTTAATACTATGAGTGAGAAGCCAGATATCATTGCAATTGACCATGACGATTACCATGCCAGCCACATTGGTCGCACGGAGGATGGTAGCCAATTCTTTCTCACCTCACCGTTTGTTCCCGCTCTCGACGGTAGTGGGGGGCGCGAGTTTGTCGCTCTTTACATGTTTGAGGCTGAGGGCTGTTTCCGAGAGGCGCGGATAGACGATTTGGGCATGAGGGCTGAACTCGACAGGGAGAGGTCAAGCCGCTTATTCGACCAGAGGGTCACAGAACTGGGAAAGGTCAAGTATTGCCGCATCGAGGTACGACCGTTCCGGTTAGAGCGCTTCGGGACCACCTTCGGGCTAGTGGCACGCCCACCTGAGGATGAAGAGGATGGCTGGTGTGTTGAGGCGCAGCCGGGCAATTACATGGCCTTTCATGAGCCGTGGGATAGTGGAGAATATGACACTTAAGCCGCGTCTCCGGCAGCCTAACAACTCATTCAACCGGACTCGCAGTTAGCTTGCCTCTTATTCTTTAGATTGATAGCTCGCCGGTTAATTCGAGCGTTAGATTGCTCATCCCTCAGTGACGGGAAAAGTATGATGAATTCCGCATGGGCTAAAGTATTGAATGATGTGCGCAAGATTAGGAAAAGATTAGGTTGTAGTCACTCCGCTGCACTATTCAGAGGCCACAATGATTCATCATGGCCTCTCCTTCCTAGCCTACACCGAAGAGTTGAGGGCCTTCGGGTTGAAGAAAATCTATATTATGGCTTTCTTATGCGCGGCAGCAGACATCTTAATCGGTTAAATTCTTCTTGGATGATTCTCACGGAAATGCAGCATCACGGCATACCAACGAGGCTCTTAGACTGGACTGAAGTTTTCGCAGTGGCATTATACTTCGCTCTTTACCCAAAACATGACAAACCTTGCATCTGGGTCATGAATCCTTTTAGGTTGACGGCAGCATCAGTTGGAGAGCGTATAGTCTTCACCTTAGGCTTAGATGAAATACCTGACTACCAACAAGCACATCTTCAACAGCGACAATGGCCTTATGACTTGCCTGTAGCTATCGAAGCCCCTTGGGTGCATGACAGGCTACAAGCTCAAAAGGGTTGGTTCACGGTTCACGGCAATGATCCGAGGCCGATAGACGAAAGCTGTAAAAAATATGTGCAAAAAGTTGAACTACCAACGGAGGCGATTCCCGGAGCATTAGAATTTCTCGACTAGCGGGAATAGATGATTATTCGTTGTTCCCTGACTTAGATGCTTTAGGGCGTCTCTTAAAGAAGAAGTACAGGGTTGAATAGTTAAGCGCAATCTAACAACGTCATGCACCCGACCGCGAATAGCGGGGCTTTCATCGAGAACTTGCGTGTAATGTAGTTTGTGCGCGGCGGGTTCTCCCCGGCGTTAGGCGTTGCGGATTACTTCGGAGGCGCGTTGGCTGAGGGTCTCCGATCCGGTTAACCGTCTGCTGAAAGGGAGAAGGAGAATCATGGACGTCTTGATTATGGATATGGGCGACGGCGTGAAGGGTGAAAGCTCGTTGCCCGGCTACAAGGAAAAGATCGAATTGCTCACGTTTGTCCCGGAGGTCGGCGCGCAGAGTACCGGTCGCGTCAGCGGCTCGGAGAGAACCTCCGGCAGGGCCGCTCATCAGGGCTTCACCGTCACCAAGTATATGGACGCCGCGTCGCCCGTCCTCCAGCAGGCTTTGATAGAGGGGAAGAGATTCCCCCAGGTGAGTGTTGTGATTGGTCATCAGGAGCGCGGAGGAATACAGGAGTTGATGCACTACAAGATGAGCGACGTGATTGTCTCCAATTTCTCCATCAGCGGAGGCGCCGGAGAGATGCAGGTGGAAACGTGGACGTTCAACTACGACAAAATCACTTCGGACTTTCACCCGAGGGCATGACAGGTGAATGAGATTCGGCACGGATGCGGGGAGGAGGGAAGCCGCCCGCTCGTGTTCAGTGAGTGAGTCAGTTCCATGCCAACTCGTGGCCTTCAGAGGTGCGCCTCACAATGCATTCAAGCAGACGCCACTTCGGGGCGCGGCTTAATTTAGGCGTTGTGCGGCTTCTCGGGTGAGTAAATCTTATTGTCCGAAAGCGAGGCGTGTTTTGTCAGCAGATGGGAAACGTGAGGTGTTGCGCCACGTGGTCGCGACGGTGGCCTATCGAGGCGGCATAGCCGTATCGGGTGCGCCGGAGGGCTTCGCCGTGTTTCGCGTCGATAAGGACGTGCGCGCCCCTGGAGAAATCCTGGCGCACATCGGCGACTTGCTCGAAGGGTCGCTCTATTTGCTCAGGGGCGAAATGGTTTATCTAACATCCTCTCCCTTGCCTTGGGGCGAGGAGGTGTCGCGATTCTTTTCGGCGGTCGAGCGGTTGGACGCGTATCTGCGGTCGAGCGCGCCGCTGGCCTGTATGGTTGAAAAACTCATTCAAGGCCCCATCGGGGATGCCCTGACACACGTCGGGCAGATCGTGATGCTACGGCGCATGGCCGGGAGCCCGGTTTGCGCGGAGAGTTATTTCACTGCTGACATAATCCCCGGCATGGTTAGAGAAGAATCGTTCAAGAAGGCTGATTAGGTGGATCGGCCCACCTCGTTTCAGGCGTGCTGAATCGCCGAAAGCATCAGTCTCGCCTCAGTATGCATCTCACAATCAACGACATCAGGGTGCGGTGAAAATCGGTGTGATGGCACTACTGGTGATCTAATACAATGTCGGAGGCATTGAGATGAAACATCGCACGTTGCTCGTAATCCTTGCCGTCTTGTGTGTAATGCCCCTCGCGAGTGCTCAAGATAAGTCAGGTGTTAAAAACCCGGTGATTGACATGGAGGGCTACCTACGCATCTCACTGGAGGCCGCGCGGCATCGGGAACCGCGCCGTCTGTCAGAAGAGGATTTCATCCGGATGAGCCGGGAGCCTGGGACAGTTATCCTGGACGCGCGAAGTAAGCAGAAATATGATGAACTCCATATCAAGGGAGCGATCAACCTGAGCTTTCCTGACATCGCGGTAGAGAGTCTCAAGAGTATGCTCCCCGACAAGAGCACACGCGTCTTGATCTACTGCAACAATAACTTCCGGGACGCGGAGGGGCCATTCCCGACAAAACTCCCGACCGCCTCATTGAACCTTTCAACGTATATCGCCCTTTACAGTTACGGCTACAGGAATATATACGAACTGGGGCCGCTTCTCGACATGCAGACTTCTAAACTGGAATTCGAGACTTCACTCAGCAAGCAGTAGCAATACCGCCTCACAACGGCAGGCACCCGACCCGCGAGTTAGCTGTCTCTCATCCGCAAGTGGTGAGTCAACTATATTATCGCCCAAATTAGGGGATGGTCAGATAAAGCGATTTGTTTGTCCTGTTCGCCGCTATTGATTTTTGCCCTTCTTTTTTTTGCTCCTCGTTTACAATGCTGAAGCCGGGAACTGCTTCTTTCTCGATATGGTCATGATACATATCCATGAAGACGGTCACTTCTTTTGCGTCCGCACACTTGACGCTATATCCATCTAAGATGTTGCCGTATGGCCCCGTCCCGTAACTTCCAAGACGATAAAATTCCGGTGCTTTCCCATTAGCACAACGCAGACGATTTAAGTATGCCCGCTCTCCGCGAGGCCCGCTGCACCGGACAGGATTGGATTTTGAACCTAACTCCCCTGAAACTTTAGAATCTGATTTATCCTTTTCCTTCTCGTCTCGATCTTTCTGCTTATCTTGTTGTGCACTTACTCGAACTTGCTTCGCACTGCTTCTCGATTGAGGGAAGGAAAAGAAAAAGCCAACTAGAAGGATGGCTAAGATGGATACGGTTTTCATTAGACATATTTCCTTTCAATATAAGCATGAGATTGTTTCACAGGCTATTAGACAATCTATGTTCAGTCAATGTTCCAACTCTATGGCGGCGACCGCCGGGCGGCGTAAAGCGTTTTTCGAATCCTTCCTTGTGCCGACGCACACCTTCTCGCCCGCGCAGGCTGAAGGTCGGCGGGAGGTTCGATTTTTGAATGGCCGTCAATCTCATATATCATTGCCGAAGTTATGACCGCAGATGAAAAAGATAAAAACGCAGATCTGACGAGAAGGGCTTTTCTTACTAACGCGGCCGTCGCACTCGCCGGGTTGTCTTTCGCGGCGAAGGCCGCAAGACCTCAGCGTCAGTCTAAAACTTACGAGTTTATTAACGGGCGATGGTTCGACGGCCGGAGTTTCAGAAACAGGCGCTTCTATTCGGTCAATGGATTGTTGACTTCTAAAAAGCCCGGCCGGGTTGATTCGGTCATCGACCTCACGGGCAAGTATGTCATTCCACCTTTCGGCGAAGCGCACAATCACAATGTAGAAGACGCTGGACGCATCGGCGACCTCGCCCGCAGGTATCTTCAGGACGGCATCTTCTACGTCAAAAATCCGAACAATCTTCCTCAAGCGAAGATCGCTCTGCTCGGCAAGGTAAACATCCCGACGAGTATCGATGCCGTGTTTGCCAATGGCGGGTTGACCGCTTCGGGCGGACATCCGTTGGGAGTCGTTCGGCGCAATCTGGAGCGCGGAGCGCGGCCGGAAGTGTGGGCTGAAGGCGGCTTTTATCACACCATCGATAACCTGGCCGACCTCGAACGCAAGTGGGAGCGCATCGTAGCGGGGAAACCGGAGTTTATTAAAACCTACCTTCAATATTCCGAAGAGTATGAGAAACGCAGAAACGATGATGCTTATTTTGACTGGCGGGGGCTTGATCCGCGTCTGTTACCTGAAATCGTGCGGCGCGCGCATCGAGCCAACTTGCGAGTGTCAACGCACGTCGAGACGGCAACCGATTTTCACAACGCCCTAATCGCCGGAGTTGACGAGATCAATCACACGCCCGGATTCAGACCGGAGAATAATGATTGGAAGAAGTATGACTCAGCGCGCTTCAAGATTTCCGGGCGGGACGCGCAACTTGCGGCGCGCAACCGCGTGGTGGTTGTCAGCACGCTGGTGTCGGCCATCGAGCAGGCTTTGCAGAAAAAAGAGGGGGAACCTTTTGCGGAGATGCGCGAGTTGCTTCTGCACAATCTTCGGCTCTTGAATAGACAGGGCGTCCTCCTCGCCATCGGCAGCGACAGCTATCGGCAAACGGCTCTGGTTGAAGCCGTAAATCTGCACCGGCTGGGAGTCTTTGACAATCGCACTTTGTTGAAGATGTGGTGCGAGACGACCGCGAGGGCGATCTTCCCGAAGCGCAAAATCGGCTACCTGAAAGATGGATATGAGGCCAGTTTTTTAGTCTTGGATGATAACCCGCTTCAAGACTTCGCAAGCGTCCAGAAGATTAACAGGAGATTTAAGCAGGGAGAGTTTTTGTCGCTTTAGGTGCTGACATTAACGCGCCATCTCTGATTCGCCAAGTCGTCAGGCATTTGCGATTTACCGCAGGAAATCGTTTTAAACTTCTACCACTTTTCCTCTGAAGAAGTTTCCCGCGGCCTTCAACATGCGTCGGATACGGCGCAAGACCTTCGGCAATATCCAGGCCAGCAGCAAGAGAAAGATCGAGATGACTATGAGCATCCCGACGGGAGAGACGACGGCCAGCACCACTGCGCTGATGGAGAGCACATCCTCCAGTAAGGAAAGCGACCAGTTTGTCAGCGGCTCCGGGCTAAGGTTAGCCCCGGCGCGAACCGTGGCTTTCGTCCCGTGAGTTGAGAGAGCTAAGCCACCTCCGAGCAGCAGCGCGAGAACCTGCACCGAAGGATTGATGTCGGAGGTGGCTGCGGCGGCGAGCACCGCGCCGGCAGGAACACGAATGAACGTGTGCACGGCATCCCAGACCGTGTCCACGTAGGGAATTTTATCGGCGAAGAATTCGACGAGGTAAAGAAAGATCGCCACGCCGATAATCAGCCAGTTGTCCAGTACGTGCAGACCGCCGGGCAGATGTGCGAGTTGATAGTGCTCCAAAAGTCCCAGGACGGCCACGGTGGCGTATAAGTTAATGCCTGATGTCCACGCCGCTCCGAGCGCCAATCCGAGAACTTGTATGACGTTCATCTTCCCGAACCCTCCTCGCCGAACTTTAGATGCAAGCCATCAGGTCATCCACACTGTCCTCGCCATGGCTCTCAGGTTCAACGGCGCTTGATCCACCAGGAGGTATAGCGTCCACCCGACATGTAATCCGTGATGTAGAGCAAGGGGTCGCCGCCTTCACGCAGCTGCCGTCCCTGTATTTGGATGCGCCCTCCCTTAATAGTGAAGGGATATGAGCCGGAGGGCTTGCCGTCGAGCGTGAACTGAAAACTGTACGCTCCGTCCGCTTTCAGCAATTCGCCCGCTTTGTAATAACTGTTCGGGTCGCCGCCCTCGGCGCGAAACGAAAAGCTGGCTTTGAGCCAACGCGGTTCTAACCTGAGCGTCGCCTTGTCTGTGGCTAATACCTTCCCGTCGCCTTCGCGCACGAGTTTCATCTCGTAGGGCACGGAACGCTTCGTCTCATGCCCCGCCTTCTCCTGCACCCAGATCGTGAAGCTCAGGGAAGAGGCCGGATCGTTACGCTGATAATAGAGATTGCCGTATTCGTTCCACGCCCCTTCGATGAAGTAACGCTGTCCCGGTGCGCTGTAGGGATCGTCGCCGCGCACTTCGCTGACCGAGAACGGGAAGCGTTGAAACACCTTGTCTTCAACCGCGAACTCCAGAACATACGCGCCCTGCGATAGAGGTTTGACGGCAGCGTCTCCGCCGACGACTTTGTATCGACTCAGTTCCCACAATCCACCGATGCTCTCCGCATACCAGACGTATGTGCCGAGCGTTTGCCCGTCGGCGCGCCTGAGCACGGCCGAGAGTTTGCCGCCCCCGTCCGGGTCGTATGGATAATTGGATGCACTCTGCCTTGCGGGCGGCGGCAGACACACGGCATATAACCTGTCGAGCCACAGGCGGCCGTCCGTGTAGCCGACTCTGACCGAGCCCAGCAGCGAAGCGAAGGTGACGCCGGGAGCAGCACATTTGTTCTCAACTGACTGCTGTGCAGTCGTCGTGCGTGCGCCGAACAGAACCAGCGCGAATGCGATAGCGAATAAAGTCTTTTTGGAAAACATCTGAAACCTCCGTTTGATATTCGGATTCAGGTGTCCTTATAGATTTTCAAGGACGAGCCGGGAACTCTTGCTTATTTCTGCTTGGAGTCAGTATCCTCACTGCCAAGAGAAAGTATTTCTATACAATACAGGCAAGATTGAGCAAAGGGCTAAATCCGAAGCTCATCGACATCTGTGTCGAGACGACCGTACAGAAAGAGCAATTATCAAGGAGTAAAAAGAGTTGCGAAAATTCATCTGTGTGATCCTGTTATTGATACTCGTTCCTGTGAACAACATGGCACAGGCTCGGAGCAGGCGCAGAGTTCCTCAGCCCGCCGCAGAGTCGCCCATCGGCATTGAATTTATTGATTTCGAGAATTACACGCACGTGTTGAACGGGCAGAGATACAAGCTCATCGGAGGTTACTATGCCAGGGATACCGCCCCGAATGTTCAATGGGAGTTAGGCATGGTTGATGGGCCTTATTACGGAGACTTAACGGGTGATGGCAAGAATGAAGCCGTCGTTGTTTTGAGCTACGGAGTCGTCGAAGGGCCGCACACGATCGAGGCACGCGTCTACACGTTACAAAAAGGCGCTCCGGTGATCCTCGCCACCTTTCCGATAGCGGATTCGATTGCCTGTGAGTTGGATCACTACATGGATTTAGATAACGGGATGGTCAGAATAGAGCGGATTAACGGGCAGGCAACTTCCGGGTGCGATCATAACGAGATTACGGAATATCGCTGGAACGGAACCAGGTTTATGCCCATCGGTGAAGTGAAAAAAGTGCGTTGCCGCTGCATGTAAGATGCCTCTCCTAACAGCACTAATCTTCTTGTCTCGACGCTGACGCCTGCAATGTTTCTGTTGCGCGAACCTTCTAAGATGGCGATTGAGAGTTTCCTCCGCGCACAGCGAGGTCAAACTTTCTCATACGCGGAGGTGGGCGCCTCGCGCGGCGAATCACCACCCGGTTACACGGTCGATCACAACCGCGCCTTGCTCGGTTCGGGAGTTGAAACTTATGGGAGAGCGGTTGCGGCGATCCGTTCGTGGCAGATGTTCAATCTAGGGTGGTGTCGGCCTGCTCGGCTCGACGCGCCCATCGAGGCGGGTACGACCGTCGCCATCGTCATCAGACACTTCGGATTCTGGTCGTTGAATGCCTGCCGTATAGTTTACGTGATCGAGGAACAGGGGGCGGTGCGAAGATACGGGTTCGCGTATGGCACGCTGCCCTCGCATGGCGAGGTGGGCGAAGAAAGGTTCAGCGTCGAACTGAGGCCGGACGACGAATCGGTCTGGTATGATCTGTACGCGTTTTCCAGGCCGGGCGCTGTGCTGGCAAGGCTCGGATACCCGCTCGGCAGGATGTTGCAGAGACGTTTCGCCGTAGACTCAAAGAGAGCGATGGTCGAGGCCGTCAGGGCATCACGCAGCTAACGCTTCATGCGAGCGGGAGCGAAAACGCGTTTGGCTTTTCTCCGCCGCCAGATCACCAAAGAGGCTTATGGAAATCAGAACCATATATACGCAGGACGCGCCCGCCCCGGCAGGCCACTACTCGCAGGCCGTCGTCTACAACGGATTAATTTACGTCGCCGGACAACTTGCCATCGACCCGCGCACCGGAGAAAAGCGTCTTGGCTCGATCGAGGAGCAGACGGAACAGGCGCTCAGGAACGTCGGCGCGATTCTCAAGGCGGCCGGCAGCGATCTGAGTCGTGTGTTGAAGATGACGGTCTATATTTCGGACATCAGCCTGTGGGGCGCAGTGAATGAGGTGTACGCGAGAATGCTCGGCGAACATCGACCGGCTCGCGCCGTTATCCCGACAAGAGAATTGCACCACGGCTTCCTCATCGAAATTGAGGCTATCGCCGCGACAAACTCTTAACTCGCAACTCGGCACGATGGTGAACGACGACCACAGATATATCTCGCGCGCGATTGAACGCGCACTGGAAGCCGAGAGGCGCGGCAATTTGCCAATCGGAGCCGTGATCGTTTTAGACGGAGCGATCATCGCCGAAGGCTGCAATTCGATTCTCGTTCCCGTCTTCCATCCCGGACGCCACGCCGAGATGGAAGCCTTGCGTGCTGTTCCCGTCGAACTGTGGCCGCGAAGTCGTGAGATGACGTGTTACAGCACGCTTGAGCCTTGCGTGATGTGCTTCGGCGCGTTGTTGCTGCACGGTGTCGGTCGAATAGTCTTCGGGGCTGAGGATCGAGAGGGCGGCGCGACGCACGTGCGCAGTCATTTGCCTCCGTATTACGCAGACGGGAGTGGTGTGCCCGAGTGGGTGGGGCCTTTGGCGGCCGACGTGTGCGACGAACTTTATCGACGGGCGGCGGAGCGTTTTGAACGACTGCCGACGGTGGGGCGCTCACGTTAGTTCAGTCGCTATCTGATTGAGCATTGTTCATTTCGTCAGAGGTCTAAACTTATGTTTCGCATCAAAGCTATCGATCACGTCGTTATCCGCACGCTCGATCTTGAGCGGATGATTCAGTTTTACAGAGATGTACTGGGTTGCGCGCTGGAGCGTCGGCGCGATGATCTGGGGTTGGTGCATATGAGGGCTGGCAGCAGTCTCATCGATCTGGTGTCGGTCGCAGGGAATCGACGTAGCGACGCGGACGTACCGGCCGCGGAAGGGCGTAACATGGAACACCTGTGCCTGCGCATAGAGCCTTTCGATTACCAGGAACTAAGCGACCACTTCAGGGCTTTAGGTGTGACGATTGGAAAAGAAGAGCGACACTACGGAGCGGAGGGCGAGGGCGCATCCGTCTATCTCAACGACCCGGAAGGGAACACCATCGAGTTGAAGGCATCGGCCGTGCGTCCGGCCGCAGAACGAGTAGAGAACTAACGAAACGCGATCGAGCTTTGCGCGCACGCGTCTTTATGGAAAACGTTGACGAAGACCCGGACAGATAAGTTGCGGGGCACTGTTGGATTTGAGGTGTTGTGTGAGTGAAAGAAATCTCTTTCTGATCGGTGACGTTCCCGGTTTTACTCCGCAGGTTAGCCGCCTGCTCTCGATGATGAACTACGCTCGGCACACAACCCTCTCCGAAGTAGAGGGCTTAGAGGTCGAACATCTCGATTACCTGCACGACGCACAGAGCAATTCCATCGGCGCGCTCCTCTTGCACATCGCTTCGGTTGAAGTGGCGTATCAAGCGGCCACCTTCTCCGCACGCGACTTGAACGAGGAGGAGAAGCGCGAATGGGGAGCCGCCCTCGATCTGGGCGAGAGGGGCAGGCGCGAAATCCGGGGGCATGATCTGGCTTATTACGTGGGGCGGTTGAATGATGTGCGCGCTAAAACTCTGTTTGAACTAGGCCGTCGTGATGACAACTGGCTCGACGAGCAGACGCCATTTTGGGGCGGGAGGCGGGCGAATAATTACTTCAAGTGGTTTCATGTTTTCGAGGATGAACTGAGCCACAGAGGACAAATTCGCTGGTTGCGGAAGCGAGCGACGAAGAACACGGCCGGGCGGTAAACTCGCCGGGCGTTATCTGCCGGCGGCGGGCGCTCAGTATGATCGATAAAGCAACGGGTGATCTCGTCTTAGACGCCTCTGTGCGAATCGGCCGCTGGTTGACGCGCAGAGAGTTTTTGTCGTCGCCACTGTGCCGACAGGCGGGCAGCTTGATTCACAACGAAGGATGGCATTCATACGGGCTGGAGGCCGCCGGGATCAATCAACAGAGACTCTTTATCACGCTGCAATTTTTCGGCTCGACTTTGAAGTGGATCGATTTCGTCGTTGATGCGGGCGGCGACGTGGACGAGTCGGAGCAGAAGCGTCTGCACGACGCGTTGCTTGTGGAGTGGTTGGGCGCTGCTCCGCCTTACGTGTATGAGTGGGGAGAGGTCTCGTCGAGCTACGACCCGCGTTCGGATACGAGTTCGATCTTCGTCGGTTACAAGGACGACGGCCGTTCGCTCCTGGGGCGTCTGTTCGGCTGGTTCGGTTTAACTTCCAAGCGGTAAACGCTCTCGCAAGGTCGCTCGACATGGACACAAACATCGACATCGTTATCGAATCGCGGACGACCGAGTTAATCAACGATTTCAAAGTCCGGCGGGTGTTGCCGTCGCCGCGCCGGCGGATGGTCGGGCCGTTTATCTTTCTGGACGAGATGGGGCCGGAGATTCTAAGTGCGGGCAGAGGACTCGACGTTGCGCCGCACCCGCATATTGGCCTTGCGACCGTGACGTATCTGTTCAAAGGCGAGATTCTGCACCGCGACAGTCTCGGCACACGGCAACCGATCTTGCCCGGCGCGGTCAACTGGATGACGGCCGGAAGTGGCATCGCTCATTCCGAGCGCACGCCGCCGGACGTGAGGCGTGCGGGCAGCGAACTTTTCGGCATCCAGTCGTGGGTGGCGCTTCCCGTCGCAGTCGAAGAGACGGCTCCGAGCTTTTACCATCACGCGGCCGACGCTCTGCCCCTGCTCGAAGCGGAAGGCAAACGCGTGCGCGTCATCGCCGGTTCGCTCTACGGCGAACGCTCGCCGGTCGAGACTTTTTCCGAGATGTTTTATGCGGACGCGTCGCTCGCGGCGGGCGCGCGTCTGCAAATCCCCGCCGAGCAGGAGGAGCGCGCGGTCTTTATCGTCGAAGGCGCGGTCGTGTTTCCTCCTGCGGAAGAGACGTACAGTGCCGGTCAACTCGTCGTGTTCAAACCCGGCGCTGAAGTCGTTGTGACGGCCGCGTCCGAGTCAGCGCGTCTGATGCTGCTCGGCGGCGAACCCATCGGGAGGCGTTACATCTGGTGGAATTTCGTTTCCAGTTCAAAGGAGCGCATCGAACAGGCGAAGGAAGACTGGAAGGCCGAACGTTTTGCGCCCGTGCCGGAAGAGACGGAGCGCGTGCCGCTGCCGAAAGACTCCCGGCCGGTCGTCGCACGTTACCCGTAATTCACAGTTCGAATGTGCGGCGCTTGATGGGCGAAGCGGCACTCGTGGGCAGGAATGAAAATCTTATTCGTCTGGATCGTCACGTGTCTCATCTGGAGCACGGTGTGGCTGTTCATCAAACTGGGCTTGCGCGATTTGCCTCCGGTCAGCTTCGCCGGGATCAGACTCTTCATCGCCCTTGCAGTTCTTTTGCCCTTCATCGCCCTGCGACGAATCCCGCTCCCGCGTGAAGGGCGCGACCTGCGTATGATCGCCGTCACGGGCTTGCTGCTCCTCGGCTTGAACTACGGGCTTGTCTTCTGGGGCGCGCAACACATCTCTTCCGGTTTGACGGCCGTGCTGCAAGCCGCGACGCCCGCCTTCGGTCTGGTCTTCGCGGGCTACTATCTTCCGCAGGAACGCTTCACCCTTTTGAAACTCTGCGCCGTTTTAATCGGCATCGGGGGCGTCGCCGTCATCTTCTCCAATCAGTTGCAGATCGCCGGATGGACTGCGCTCCTGGGTTGTGCGGCGGTGATCGGCGGCGCGCTCTGCGTCGCTTTTTCCTACGTGCTCGTCAAAGCTCACGGCGGCCACCTGCACCCGCTCGTGCTGACGGCAGGCCAGATGATCTGCGGCTTAGTGCCGCTCGTCGTCTACGGCTTGATTCAAGAGGGCAATCCGCTCCAATTTCGCTGGACTGCGACGGCCGCCTTGTCGCTGCTCTATCTGGCGCTGGCCGGTTCGGTCGCGGCGTTCGGGTTGAACTACTGGCTGCTGCAACGCACCGATGCGACAAAGATATTGTTGATGTCGATTGTCGAACCGCCGCTCGCCATGTTGCTCGGCGTCATCGTGCTTGGCGAAGCCGTGACGGAGCGCGTGCTGTGGGGAAGCGTTTGTATTTTACTCAGCGTCGGTCTCATCCTGTTTCGCCCGAACACGAGAGCGCACGCGCAGGATTAGGCGTCCAATGATCCGCGCACGCGGTTCTTAACGGCGACGCGCTTTTCGGGTTACTATTTACGGCATCAACTAATTTGTGAGGTGTTTGGATGAAACGCGCGCGGCTTCGCCTGTTGTCTCTCGCTGGAGCATTGTTCATTGTATCGTTCGGAGCGTCGGCTCAGACGGCGCAGCCTCAGGCTTCGCCCCCGCCGCTCAGAATCTACAACGCGGAAGGGAAGACGGCTTCTCTGGAGGACGTGGTCGCGGCGATGAGCGCCGCACAAGTCGTCTTCATAGGCGAGACACACAACGACCCGGCGGCGCATTGGAGCGAGTTGCAACTGCTGCAAGGCGCGTTCATGCGTTACGGCGCGGCGCGCGCGGAAGGCGCGAGAAGCGTCGTCCTCTCGCTCGAAATGTTTGAGCGTGACACGCAGGCGGTTCTCGACGAATACCTCGCGGGGTTAATTGCCGAGCGCCACTTTCTCGCCGCCTCGCGCCCGTGGAGGAATTACGAGACGGATTATCGCCCGCTCGTGGAGTTTGCACGCACGCACAAGCTGCCGGTCGTCGCCGCGAACGCCCCGGAGCGCTACGTGAGCCGCGTGGGCAGGCTCGGCCGCGAATCTCTGCGCGAGCTTTCGACGGAAGCGAAAAGGTGGTTGCCGCCCTTGCCCTACGCGCAGGCATCCGCGGCTTACGCGTCCAAGTTCAAACAGGTCATGGGCGACATGACGGCTGCGGGCGCGCACGGCAGCCCTTTTCTGCTCGACGCGCAGGCGCTCAGAGACGCCACAATGGCTCATTCGCTCGCCGAGCAACTACGCGCCACGCCGCGCGCCCTGGTCATACACGTCAACGGCAATTTTCACAGCGAAGCAGGACTCGGCACGCCCGAACACCTGCGCGCCTATCGCGCCGACGCGCGCACGCTCGTCGTCACGATCCTCCCCGGCAAATCCGGGTCACCCACGGATGCGAGCAGTCTAAAAGGATTAGGCGATTTTGTGATCGTCACGGGTGAGGCGGCGGCAACGCAGCAGAGTTTCTAACAAAAGCCTGAAACCACGAACACACACAAAGCAACACGAATAAGAGTTTCGTGCTGTTTAGTGTGTGTTCGTGGTTTCAGAGTTTTAGTTTTGTTAGGTGCTCTAAATATCCACGGTCGGGTGCATGTCCAGAAAGGCTTCGATGACGCGCGGGTCGAACTGCTTGCCGCCATGTGCGACGAGCTCGCGGACGGCGTCGCTGTGCGTGCGCGGAGTGGAGTAGGGACGCTTCGCCACCATCGCGTCGTAGGTGTCCACAACCTGCACGATGCGCGCCATGAGCGGGATGTCTTCGCCGCCGAGACGGTGCGGGTAGCCTTTGCCGTCCCAGCGTTCGTGATGGTGTTGCGTGCGGATGCGTAGCTCCGGCGAGAGATTGAAGTAGGTAGCAAGGAGCGCCCCGAACGTCGGATGCAGGTGCAGGACGAACTGCTCCATGCGCGTCGGCCGACGCGGGCGATTGAGCACGGCTTCGGGCACGAGTATCTTGCCGATGTCGTGCAGCATGGCGGTCGAAGAAAGTTGTTGGAGGCGTGCGTCGCTGAAGTTGAAAGCGCGACCCGTGATGCGTGCCAGACGAGCCACGCGCACGGAATGTTCGTAGGTGGAAGGGCGCGTGCGTTTGAGGCGCGAGACGAGGACGTGCGTGCCGTTGGTCTGCCCGGCCTGACCGATAGATTTCAAGCGCGCGCAGGTCTTTTGCAGGTAACTCGCCCAACTCTGATTGAGCAACCGGACAGTCGCCCCCGCACCTGCGTCCAACATCATCAACTCATCTTGCATTCAGTCCCGTCCTCCTCGAATTGCAAACCCTAAATAGTTGATTTCCGTTCAAAGACGACCCGCCGGGCAGCACGAATGCGTGCGAGTGCGTGGCATCTTCGAATAACCTTTCGGGGGTGACAACCGGCGCTTTTTTGATTGCACACGCCATGCCACGTTTCCTGTGTGCAACAAGCATTTTACCGTTGCACGGCGCAGCACAAGGCGAGACGAAGCGCGCGGAAAAGTTAAGAATAATGGGGCTGAAATTTGGGAAGAGTAAGCTGAGGTGCAACCTCAGGCGGCACTATACAACAGACGCCGCGCGGAGCATGTACGCCAACGTACTTAAACAGGTGAAAAACTCTCGCGCTATACGAAAAGGGGTTCAGGCGTGACTGAAATACAGCAGTCCTGCCGCACACCGCCGCACGTTGCCACACCTCGTCGCCGATGCCGACAGGCGAGTGTGCTAAACTTTTCACGTTGAAAGTTTCCGCCGGACGGGCGAGAAGAATGAGGGACGCGCACACGAATACAGAGGACACGGAAGAAGTCCAGACGGCTCTGCTCGACGTTGAGTTGTTTCTGAAATACAGGTCGCACACGCGTGCCATCGCGCGCCTGCAAGAGGCCATCAAGAACAATCCGCACGCGATCAAATTGCGCGAGCGCCTGCGCGAAGTCGCCACCGCGCACAACGAGCCGGAAGAGGCCGCGCGCCAGTGTCTCGCGCTCGTCAAACTCTACATCGCGCGCGACAACTTCGACTCGGCGCAGGAGCGACTGCTCGCCGCCAAGCAGGCCGACCCGCGCCTGAACATCGCGCCCGGCCTCGAAGCCATACGCCGCGCACGCCGCCCGGACTTACAGCCGCCCGCCCCGGCCGCTGTAGCGCCCGCTCAGCCGACACACGCGGCACGCCCCATCACCTTCGCCGGAGACCTCTCAGTCATCAGCATTTTCGACGCCGTGCAGGTGATCGAAAACGCGCGCCTGACGGGGACGCTCACGCTCACGGCAGCCGGTGCACCCACGGGGAGCGCGCCCGCCGGACTGCTCCGCTTCAACGAAGGCCGCATCGCCTCGGCCGAGAGCGGGCGCGATAAAGACACGGATGCCCTGCGGCGTCTCGTCGAACTAACCGGCGGCGAATTCGACTTCCAGCGTTCCAACGAAACTTATCCCACAAGCATGCAAGCCACCAGCAACACGAGCCTCCTCTTGAACGCCCTGCGCGAACTGGACGAAGAGAATAAATAGGGAAAAGGGAAAGGAGAAAGGAAGAAAGCAAGCGACGCTCAACGCCGGTCGCCTTACTTCTTACCTTCCGCCTTTCCCCTTTCGTCTTTCCCCTTCTTCTAATCAAGTAGGACGCGTGCGCGGAGAGCTTCGGCGCGTTCGAGCGCGGCGTGGAGGCGTAGAAACTGTTTGTAGTTTTGGCTGCGCCGTTCGATGCGTGCGCGTTCCGAGCCGGAGAGGTCGTTCAGGAGAATGAGGTCTAGAAAGTCGTAATAGTCGGGCGCGGCCTTCGGCGGCAGTTCGCGCGCGTAAGAGGTGCGCGCGTTGTCTTCGGCGGTGAAACCTGCGAGCGCGTCGAAGAGGTGGTCGGTGGTGACGTGCGAGGCTTCGCGCGCCAGTCGAATCGGCAGGCGCAACTCGAAGAAGCGCAAACCTTCGGGCGTGGTGACGGCGCGCAGAGACTTCGCGCCCTCGCCGTCGAAGGGCGAATCCGGATCGACGAGGATGCGCAAGAGGCGCGGCTGGTCTTCGACGCTCACGGTGTCGAGCGCGAGTTGCACACGGTCGGCCAGAAACTTTTCAAACTGCGCGTCGAAGGGATAGGTGATGCGGCCTTGACAGCCGACGGCCTCGCCCTCGCCCGCCGTCTCGTGCGGCAGGCGCGCGGGACACTTTTCGCAGATGCTCGTCTCTTCCTGCATCCGCTCGATCTCGATGCTCGCACGCTCGACGAAGCGCAGTTTCTCTTCCGACGGCGCGGCCTGCTCGCCCGTCGTCACGCGCGTGTGTATGTTGCCGAGCCGTCCCCACGCGCGCAAATGTTCCTCTGTGTAACGCGCACGCAAGGCGCACGGGTATTCAATCGCAAACTCTAAAGACAAACCGCCTCCCGCCCCGGCAATTTCTCACGTAACTTTTCACGTGCCGCCGGAGTGCGGGCGTATAATAACAAAGACACGGCGCGAGCGTTAGAAGGCGTTCGGCCGGAAACTGAGCGGGCGGGCATTATGAGCAAAACTGCTAAAAAGTTATCGTTATTCGCTCTCTTGCTCTACGCTGCCTCTTTTATGAGTTGTTACATTGCCACGCGCCCACACCAACCGTCGCCGGGCGAGGTGTGGGCGTCAGGGCATAATGCGACGGGATGGTCTGACCTCGGGTTCGCGCTGCTGATCGCAGCAGGCGGTTTTACGGTGGCCGCGATTCGCTTCATCTATTACAAAGCCGACTGAACCTTTCGGCCTTGGAATCGTTGTGCCTTCAAGACAGCGCGTCACGTTCGACCGACGGAGTTTCCCCAAGATGGCGACCGCACTCTCCAACCCGGACGCACGCGCGAGACGCGCAGGCTCGCCGCTGTTCGACCTGCTCGCCTTCCGCCGCGACCCCTTGAAGTTTCTCACGCGCCTCGCACGCGAGCACGGCGACGTAGTCGAGTTTCGTCTGGGGCCGCAGCGCGCACTGTTGCTCAACCATCCAGACCTCGTCCGCGACGCGCTCGTCACGCGCGGCGATCATTTCCACAAAGGACGCGCTCTGCAACGCGCCAAACGCCTGCTCGGCGAAGGACTCCTGACGAGCGAGGGCGAATATCATCGCCGGCAGAGACGACTGGCGCAGCCCGCCTTTCATCGCAAGCGCGTCGAAAGTTACGGCGCGGTGATGGTCGAACACGCCGCGCGCCAGAGCGCACGCTGGACTCATGGTGAAACGCTCGACATCGCGCACGAGATGACGCGCCTCACGCTCTCCATCGTCGGCAAGACTCTGTTCGACGCCGAAGTGGAATCCGACGCAGACGAGGTCGGCCGCGCGCTCACCGAGATGCTGGAACTTTTCCAGATGCTTCTGCTGCCCTTTTCCGAATATCTCGAACGCCTGCCGCTGCCCGCCAACCGGCGCTTCAAGCGCTCGCGCGCCAAACTCGATTCCGTCATCTATCGCATCATCGACGAGCGCCGCGCGAGCGGACGTGATCGCGGCGATCTGCTCTCCATGCTCCTGCTCGCGCAGGATGAAGAAGGGGCGACCGGCGGCATGACCGACGAACAACTGCGCGACGAAGCCCTGACCATCTTTCTAGCAGGGCACGAGACGACCGCCAACGCGCTCGCCTGGACTTGGTATCTGCTCACGCAAAACCCTGAAGCCGAAAGTCGTCTTCACGCCGAACTCGACGAGGTGCTTGAAGAAGGTCGTATGCCGACGGTCGAAGATATTCCGCGCCTGCGTTACACCGAGATGGTCTTGGCCGAAGCGATGCGACTTTATCCGCCCGCGTGGGTGGTCGGCCGTCTCGCCGTCAAAGATTACGCTGTCGCAGATCAGGTCGCGGAGCCGGGCACGCTCATTTTGATCAGCCAGTATGTGATGCACCACGACCCGCGCTTCTTCCCAGACCCTTTGCGCTTCGACCCCGAACGCTTCGCGCCGGAAGCGAAAGAGGCGCGCCCGCAGTATTCATATTTCCCCTTCGGCGGCGGCGCGCGTCGCTGCATCGGCGAGGGCTTCGCGTGGATGGAAGGCACGCTCCTCGTCGCGGCCATCGCACGTCGCTGGCGCATGCGCCTCGTCCCCGATCATCCGGTCGTCGAACACCCGCGCATCACACTCCGCCCGAAACACGGCGTCAGGGTCATTTTAGAAAGCAGGGAAAAGGTGAAGGGGTAAAGGTAAAAGGAGAAGACCGCGCGCCGGAAATGAAAGCGGCGGCGCACGGTCTTGCCCTTTCCCCTTCACCTTTTCCCTTTGCCCCTGCCGTTTGCTAATCTTGCGTGCATGAAGATCACAGAAGAGTTTGTGGAGATAATGATCTGTCCGGCTTGCGGGGCGAAGGTGCATCTTCGCGAGGATGGCGGCGCGATCAAGTGCGTGGGCTGCCGCCGCGTCTATCCGATTGAAGACGACATGCCGATGATGCTGCCCGACCGTGCGACGTTTGAAGACGACTCCGCACCCGCCACCACAAACAGCGGCAACACGCGCGCTTGAAATGAACGCTCTCGAAACGCCAGCGACGACGCGACGCGCCGACGATTCCGCACGCGGCGCGCGCGCCTTTGAGATCGAGCCGCAGCCGCTCGCGTCCCCTCGCTGGGATTGGAGCGGGGTGCGTCGCGTGCTCGTCGTACGCCTGCGCTCCATCGGCGACACAGTGCTCGCCACACCCTCGCTCTACGCGCTGCGCCGCTTCCTGCCCGAAGCGCAGATCGATCTCTTACTCGAAGACTGGGTCGCGCCGCTCCTTAATGGTAGCCCCGACGCCTCGCGCATCCTCACCGTCCGCCGCGACAGCACCGCCTCGCGCCTCGCGCTCATTCGACACTTGCGCGCCGCGCGTTACGACGTGGCCTTCAACCTGCACGGCGGAAGCACCGCCGCGCTGCTCACACGCGCATCGGGCGCGCAGAGACGTGTCGGTTACGAGAGTTATCGTTTTGCCAAACTTCATAACCACACCGCGCCGCCCGCGACAGACCTCTGGCAACAGGCGAAGACCCATTCGGTCGAACAACAACTCGGGCTGCTCGGCTGGACGGGCGTGCCCGTCACAGACCGTCCGGCCACGCGTCTCTTCGTCAACGAAGAAGCAGACGCGCGCCTCGCGCGCCGTCTCGACGCGGCGGGCGTCAGCACCTCGCATCCTTTCGCGCTCTTTCACCCGGCCGCCGCCTTCGACTCGAAGCGTTGGGACGCGCGCAACTTCGCACGCGTGGCCGACCATCTCGACGCAAGAGGGTTCACCGCCATCGCCGTCGCCGCGCCCGGCGAGACGGATGTTATTGAGGCGTTCGCCGCGAGCACGGAGCGTGCGCGCGTCGTGTCGTTCAACGATCTCTCTCTGCCGGAAGTCGTGGCGCTCGCGGCGCGCGCGCGCCTGTTCGTCGGCAACGACAGCGGCATCGCGCACATCGCTGCGGCCGTCCGCACGCCTTCGGTCGTCGTCTTCGGCTCGTCCAACGTCGCGCACTGGCGTCCCTGGACGGACGCGCCCACCGAGGTCGTCCGCGAAGAGATGCCCTGCGCCCCCTGCGCCGGTTACACCTGCGGCGAATTCGCCGAGGCACAGTGCATCCGCCGCGTCACGGTCGAACGCGTGCGCGCCGCCGTCGAGCGCGTGCTCGGAGCGGCCTCATAAGTGCTAGGCGCAATAGGTAATGACGCGTTTGAGCAGCGCGTGAGTTTGTATATTTTAGAAGCGTTATTCTTTGTGTTTGGGAGATAATCTAATGGACGCTCAAGTGACGGGTGCGATCATTGGCGGGGCGGCAACACTTCTTGCAGCTTTAGTTGGTTATCTCGCTACACACCGTAAGGAAAAGGTGTCCCAACGCGAGAAGTGGTATACCCGTTGGAAGTTCAATCGTATTCATCACGAGGTGCTTGAACTAAAGATTTCAGAATCAGGAGCGGTTTCAGGAACGAGAACTACTGCCGCAGAGGGAGATACCGCGAAAATATTTAAGGTAACGGGTCACAAGCAAGGAAGTTTTTACTGGCTAGAATATCATCTGGAAGAGGGTCGCGGTGGCGGAGCAATCACGCTGCAGGAATTTACACCGGGTCATCTAAGCGGTCTTGTAACATCTGTTGCTTGCGATGGCACGGTACTACAATGCAGGGTTAATCGTTGGCTGCCATACGAAGACAGGAATAGTTATGATCTGGATTGGTTTGCGACTGTTGCTCGTGTGCCTATACCAGCGTCTAAAACTACAGTGACTGACTGAAAGCATATTCCCCATTGTTGTCACTTAGTACGCCTAATCATTGCGGGGCGTTGGATGCGATTCCATCATGTAGAATCTACGGCGGCTCGCCCCCTTAACTGAAACGGATGGAACTGATCACAGCACAACGCGCGGCGGAGTTGGCGGCAGGCATGACGGGGCGGCGCGTCGTCGTGTGGGGCGACGTGATGCTCGACGAGTTTGTCTGGGGCGACGTGGCGCGCATCTCGCCCGAAGCACCTGTGCCCGTGGTGGACATACGCCGCGAGTCGGTGCGGCTCGGCGGCGCGGCCAACGTGCTCGCAAACTTGATTGCGCTCGGCGCGCGTGCAACGGTTGTGGGCGTCGTCGGGCGCGACCGCGCGGGCGAACAGTTGCAGGCCGCTTTGGACGAAGCGTGTGCGCAGGGTGCGAACATCGTGCATCTTGTTACGGACGAGACGCGCCCGACGACGCTCAAGACGCGCATCATCGCACACAACCAACTAGTCGTGCGCGCCGACCGCGAGCGACGCACGCCCGTCGATGCGGCGACCGAGGAACGTCTCATTGACGCGCTCGACGCGGCCTTGCGCGGGGCGGATGCTTTCGTGGTCTCCGATTACGACAAGGGCGCGGTGACGCCGCGCGTGCTCGCGACGATTTTGCCGCGCGCCTTCGAGCGAAAAATTCCCGTGCTCGTCGATCCGAAGATACGCAACTTCGATTCGTATCGCCCGGCCACGCTCGTCACGCCGAATCATCACGAAGCTCTGCGCCTGACGAACGCCGAAGACGACACGGACGCGGGGATGGCCGAGGCCGCGCGCCTTTTGCGCGCACGTCTCGGCTGCGAAGCCGTCCTCATCACGCGCGGCGAGCAGGGCATGTTGCTCTTGGAAGGCGACAGTGCGCCGGTCTACGTGGCGACCGTGGCGCGCGAGGTTTACGACGTGACGGGCGCGGGCGACACCGTGATCGCCACTCTGGCCGCAGCGCGTGCCGCCGGGGCGTCGCTCACGGAGGCCGCCGCGCTCGCCAATCACGCCGCCGGGATCGTCGTCGGTAAGCTCGGCACGGCCACAGCGAGCGTCGAAGAGTTGCTCAACTCTTTCAAGCCGGAAGATTGAATTTGGATTGACTGAAACTCTCTCATTTGCTCCGTGTCCCTCCGTGTCCTCTGTGGTTAACGTTCTGATCTTCACCAAAGAGGACACGGAGGG